>NZ_JBMMMZ010000006.1:0-223098 GCF_049725035.1 Streptomyces sp. XH2
ACCAGGGGCCGCGTCTGGCCGCTGCGGGGGTGTTCACCGCGAACCGTGTCAAGGCGGCGCCGGTGCTGTGGTCCCAGCAGGTCGTCAGGGGCGGGCAGGTCTCCGCCGTGGTCCTGAACTCCGGTGGTGCCAATGCCTGTACCGGTCCTGAGGGCTTCCAGGACACTCATGCCACCGCCGAGAAGGCGGCGGAGGTGCTGGGGCACAGCGCCGGGGAGATCGCGATCGCTTCCACGGGTCTGATCGGTGTCCGGTTGCCGATGGACAGGCTTCTTCCCGGTATCGAGAAGGCCGCGGCGGGGCTGTCCGCGCACGGTGGGGAGAAGGCGGCCATTGCGATCAAGACGACCGACACGGTCCACAAGACCGCCGTCGTCCAGGGTGAGGGCTGGACGGTGGGCGGGATGGCCAAGGGTGCGGGGATGCTCGCCCCGGGCCTGGCCACCATGCTCGTCGTCCTCACCACCGACGCCGACATCGACACCGCGGGCCTCGACACCGCACTGCGTTCCGCTACGCGGACGACGTTCGACCGGGTGGATTCCGACGGCTGCATGTCGACCAATGACACGGTGCTGCTGCTGGCCTCCGGCGCCTCCGGTGTCACTCCCGTCCAGGAGGTGTTCGCGGAGGCGGTGCGGGAGGTGTGTGATGACCTGGCGCGTCAGCTGATCGGTGATGCCGAGGGGGCGAGCAAGGACATCCGTATCGAGGTGATCAACGCCGCGAGTGAGGACGACGCGGTCGAGGTCGGGCGTTCCATCGCCCGCAACAACCTCCTCAAGTGTGCTCTGCACGGTGAGGATCCGAACTGGGGGCGTGTGCTGTCGGCCATCGGCACCACCTCGGCGGCTTTCGACCCGGACAAGCTCAACGTGGCCATCAACGGCGTGTGGGTCTGCCGCAACGGCTCCGTCGGCGACGACCGCGACCTCGTCGACATGAGCCCCCGTGAAGTGCACATCGTCGCCGACCTCGCGGCCGGCACCCGGACGGCGACCGTCCACACCAACGACCTCACCGCCGACTACGTACACGAGAACAGCGCGTACTCCTCATGAACAACAGCAAAGCCCGTACCGTCATCGAGGCGCTGCCCTGGCTCCGGCGCTTCCACGGCAAGGCCGTCGTCATCAAGTTCGGCGGCAACGCCATGGTCGACGACGAGCTCAAGGCCGCCTTCGCCCAGGACGTCGTCTCCCTGCGGTACGCGGGGCTGCGCCCCGTCGTCGTGCACGGCGGCGGCCCGCAGATCAGCGCCCAGCTCGACCGGCTGGGCATCGCGTCGGAGTTCAAGGCCGGCCTGCGCGTCACCACGCCCGAGGCCATGGACGTCGTCCGCATGGTCCTCGCCGGACAGGTGCAGCGCGAACTCGTGGGCCTGATTAACCGTCACGGGCCGTTCGCCGTCGGGATGACGGGCGAGGACGCCCACACCATGACCGCCGTGCGGCGGATGGCCGAGGTGGACGGCGAGCCTGTGGACATCGGGCTGGTCGGCGACATCGTGGCGGTGGATCCGGAGACTCTGGAGGCGCTGCTCGGCTGCGGCCGCATCCCCGTCGTCTCGCCCGTCGCGCGCGGCGCCGACGGCGAGATCTACAACATCAACGCCGACCTGGCCGCGGCCGCCCTCGCCGAGGCCCTGCGCGCCGAGAAGCTGATCGTCCTCACCGACGTCGAGGGCTTGTACGCGGACTGGCCGCGCAGCACGGACGTCATCCGCAGCCTGACCACAAGTCAGCTGCAGGCGCTGCTGCCCGGCCTGGCGAGCGGCATGGTGCCGAAGATGGAGGGCTGCCTGCGGGCGGTCCGTGCGGGCGTGGGCGCGGCGCACGTCCTGGACGGGCGGGTCCCGCACTCCCTGCTGCTGGAGGTCTTCACGGGCGAGGGCGTCGGCACGGCCGTCGTCCCGGATCCGGGCGTGGTCCCGGAGCGGGTGCCCGCATGAGCGCACGGCAGGCGCCGGGACCGGCCGGACGCGGCGCCGCCGCCCTGAGGGAACGCTGGCGGGGCGCGCTGATGGACACGTACGGCACGCCTCCGCTGGCGCTGGTGCGCGGCGAAGGGGCGACGGTCGAGGACGCGGACGGACGAACGTACCTCGACCTCGTCGGCGGGATCGCCGTCAACGCCCTCGGCCACGGGCACCCCGCGGTCGTCCGGGCGGTCTCGGAGCAGATCGCCGTCCTCGGCCACGTGTCCAACCTCTACGCGGCCGAGCCGCCCGTACGGCTGGCCGAGCGGCTGCTGGAACTGTCCGGCCGCGACGGGCGGGTGTTCTTCTCCAACTCGGGCGCGGAGGCCGTCGAAGCGGCCTTCAAGATCGCGCGGCGGACCGGGCGCACCCGCATGGTGGCCGCGGCCGGCGGGTTCCACGGCCGCACGATGGGCGCGCTGGCCCTCACCGGCCAGCCCGCCAAGCAGGACCCCTTCCTGCCCCTGCCCGGCGAGGTGACGCACGTGCCGTACGGGGACGTGGCGGCACTGCGGGCCGCGGTGGACGTGCGGACGGCCGCGGTCGTCCTGGAACCCGTACAGGGCGAGAACGGCGTGGTGCCCGCGCCGCCGGGCTATCTGCGGGCGGCCCGGGAGATCACCGGGGCCGCCGGAGCGCTGCTCGTCCTGGACGAGGTCCAGACGGGCATCGGGCGGACAGGGCACTGGTTCGCCCACGAGGCCGCGGGGGTGGAACCGGACGTCGTGACCCTCGCGAAGGGGCTCGGCGGCGGACTGCCCATCGGGGCCACGGTCGCCTTCGGGTGCGCCGCCCGGCTGCTGACGCCCGGTCAGCACGGTTCCACGTTCGGCGGCAATCCGGTGGCGTGCGCGGCGGCCCTGGCCGTCCTGGCGACGATCGAGGCCGACGGCCTGCTGGGGCACGTCCGGCGCGTGGGGGAGCGGCTGCGGGCCGGCATCGCGGCCACGGGCCATCCGCTGCTGCGCGAAGTGCGGGGAGCGGGGCTGCTGCTGGGCGTGGTCCTCACCGCGCCGGTGGCCGCGCGTGCGCAGCAAGCGGCGCTGGAGGCGGGCTTCCTGGTGAACGCGGCGGCCCCGGACGTGCTGCGGCTCGCTCCTCCGCTCGTCCTGAGTGAGGAGCAAGCCGACGCGTTCGCAAGGGAGTTGCCACGGATCCTGGACACCGCAGGAACTGACGGAACTTGACAGTCCACCTGACGGAAAAGTTAGGTTAGGCTAACCTAAGCATTCACGTTCTTGGGCTGTCCGCAGCCACGAAAGGATGAGCATGTCGGTACGGCGCGGGGACTCCGCACACACGGGGTGCGGCCCCATCGAGGACCTGGTCGGCATAGGCTTCGGTCCCGCCAACCTGGCCCTCGCCATCGCGATCGACGACCACAACCGCCGTAACCCCGGCAGCGAGATCCACGCAGGATTCCTGGAGCGCCAGGAGAGCTTCGGCTGGCACCGCGGCATGCTCATCGAGGGCGCCACCATGCAGGTGTCCTTCCTCAAGGACCTCGTCACCATGCGGGACCCCGGCAGCCGCTTCTCCTTCCTGCACTACCTGCAGGAGCACGGCCGGCTCGCCGACTTCATCAACCAGAAGACGTTCTTCCCCACGCGGGTCGAATTCCACGACTACTTCGACTGGTGCGCCGCCGAATTCGCCTCCGCCGTGGACTACGGCCGGGCCGCCGTCGCCCTGCACCCCGTACGGGACGGCGACGGCGTCACGGAGTACCTGGACGTCGTCTCCCGCGGCGTGCACGACCCGGCCGACGAAAGCGTCCGCCGCACGCGCAACGTCGTCCTCGGCACGGGCCTCACCCCGCGCCTCCCCGACGGCGTCACCACCGGCCCGCACGTGTGGCACAACCGCGACCTGCTCTTCCGCGCGGCCGGGCTCACCGGCACACCGCACCGCCGCTTCGTCGTCGTCGGCGCCGGCCAGTCCGCCGCCGAGAGCGCCGAATACCTCCACCGCACCTTCCCCGACGCCGAGGTCTGCGCCGTCTTCTCGCGCTACGGCTACAGCCCCGCCGACGACAGCCCCTACGCCAACCGCATCTTCGACCCCGCCGCCGTCGACCACTTCTACGACGCGCCCGAGGACGTCAAGCGGGCCCTCCTCGGCTACCACGCCAACACCAACTACTCCGTGGTCGACGGAGAGCTGATCGAACAGCTCTACCGCACCGCGTACCAGGAGAAGGTCCAGGGCCGCGAGCGGCTGCGCATCCTCAACACCAGCCGGCTCACCGCCGTCGAGGACGTCCCCGGCGGGGCCCGGGCCGTGATCCGCTCCCTCGCCACGGGCGAGGACCTCACGCTCGACTGCGACGCCGTCGTCCTCGCCACCGGCTACCGGCCCGCCGACCCGGGCGAACTCCTCGGCGACCTCGCCGGAGAATGCCTGACGGACGGTCAAGGACGGCTCCGCATCGACCGCGACCACCGCGTGCTGACCACCGGGCGTGTCCGCGCCGGCATCTACCTCCAGGGCGGCGGCACCGAGCACACGCACGGCATCACCTCGACGCTGCTGTCCACGCTCGCGGTGCGCGCGGGGGAGATCCGCGACTCGCTCGCCCTGGGACGGGGGGTCCTCGCGGACGGCGGTGCGGGTGCCCTCGCGGGCGCCGGTGCCGGTGTCCCGGCGGACGGGGGTTCCCGGGCGGCCGGGGCGTCCGCCGGCGAATTGGCGGTCCAAGTCCGCTGAGGCGCGGGGTCGGTGCGGCTCGTGAGGGCGGTGCGGCCCGGCATGTCGGGGCCGTCCCCCATCCGGCCCCGCCGGCCGGGAGGCCCGGCCGCGGGCATCCGCCTCCGCCGCAACGGTGATCAGCTTGCGCGGCGCGGACCGGCGGGGCCGGACGGGCCGGTGTCGGTCGGGTTGGTGCCGGGTCGGGTGGGTGCCGGGTCGGCTGGTGCCAGGTCGGCTGGTGTCGGTCGGGCCGGCGCGGGTCGGGCCGGTGTCGGTCGGGCGCCGCCGGGATCCGCCGTCGTGGTCGCGCGCCGCTGCGGCGGAGGGCAATGCCGGTGCGGCTCCGAATGACCGGTCCGCTCGGCTGGGCTCGGGGTCGGGCCGGGGGTCCCGGGTGCCGTCGGTGGCTGCTGGTACGGCCGCCTAGGGAATGTCGGTGCGGCTCCGAGTCACGGGTCCGCTCGGCTGGGCTCGGGGTCGGGCCGGGGGTCCCGGGTGCCGTCGGTGGCTGCTGGTACGGCCGCCCAGGGAGTGCCGGGGCAGCCCCGAATGACCTGCTCGCTCGCCTGCACCCGGGGTCGGCTCGGAGCCCCCGGGGCCGACCGCGGCCGTCGGCACGACCACCCAGGGAATCTCGGTGCGGCGCCGAATGACCGGCCCGCCCGCCTGCACCCGGCGGCGGCCGAGAGTCCCGGCGCCGACCCTGGCCGCCGGCACGACCGCCCTGCTCCACCCCTGCCGAACCCGTCCGCTCCGCCCACCCGCACTGATCCGGCTCGCGCCGCTACGACCGCCCCGTCCCCGCCCCAGCCGTACCCCTCCGCGAAGCCGCCGCCCGTACGCCCGCCATCCCTCCTCCTGTCCTCCAGCCCTCCTGTCTCTCCCGAAGGGATCCCCCATGCCCTCCCCGTCCCTCTCCCTCGACTCCGTTCGTCTCGACGTCGCCGCCGTGCTCGGTGAGGAGCCCGGCGACGTGTCCGTGGACGAGAACCTTCAGGACCTCGGGCTCGACTCCATCCGCGTCATGACCCTCGTCGAACGCTGGCGCGCCGCCGGCACCGCCGTCGAGTTCGCCGAGCTCATCGAGGCCACCCCCACCATCCGCGGCTGGCACGCGCACCTGACCGCCTCCTGAACCCGCACCCACCCGTCCCACCCGTCCCCTTCACCCACCGCACCACCCCGAGGAGAGCCATGAACCCCCGTGCCGCCCGCGGCCGTACCGCCGCCGCACTCGCCGGCGCCGCCGCCCTGCTGACCCTGACCGCGTGCGGCGGCAACGGCTCGGGCGGTTCCGAGGCCGCGGGCGGCAAGGACGGGAAGGGCGCGAAGGGGCGGGTGGTCGAGGCGAGCAACGGCAAGGTCACCGTGCCCGCCGACGCCAAGCGCATCGTCAGCATCTCCTACGCCACGGGCGCGCTCCTCGACCTCGGCGTCGAGCCCGTCGGCACCAGCGCCATCGACGAGAACAATCCCGTGGAGCTGCTGCCCTCACAGACCGGGCGGGCCAAGAAGATCACTTCGATCGGCTCGGGCATCGAGACCAACATCGAGAAGGTCGCCTCCCTCAAGCCCGACCTGATCGTCGTCGAGGGCGCCGCCGCCTTCGACTGGAACGTCAAGAAGCTCGAAGGCATCGCGCCCACGCTCTACTTCGGCATCAAGACCCCCGTCGACCTCCTCAACGCGCAGGAGAAGATCGCCCAGGCCGTCGGCAAGGAGGACGTCTTCACCAAGCTGAAGACCGACTACCGGCAGAAGGCCGACCAGATCAAGAACACGTACGGCGACAAGCTCAAGAACGTGAAATGGGCCGTCGCCTCCTCCTACGGCAACGGCGAGTTCATCGTCGACACCCGCACGTCGTGGGTGGGCCGCGTCCTCGCCGACGCGGGCGCGACGTTCGCCGAGGCGTCCGAGGACGGCAAGGAGCACGAGGTGACGTACTCCCAGGAGAAGATCGACGTCCTGTCGGACGCCGACGTGATCCTCGTGCCGCGCACGTTCGCCACCGGCGAGGTGCCCAAGGAGGTCAAGGAGCTCCAGGACAAGCCCTCCTGGAAGCTGCTGAAGGCCTCCAAGGACAACCACGTCCTGCCGGTCACCTACGCGACCACCGACCGCTACGGCACGTCCATCGACGTCCTCGGCCAGATCGAGAAGATCCTCAAGGGCCTGTAGCCCGGCCGGCCCGTAGCCACGCCCACCGCACTCCCACCGCACTCCCTCCCCGTACCACGAACGACCCGGAAGGCCGGCATGTCAGAGGTGACCAGCGACGCAGGACGGATCCTGGAGCTCACGCGAGCCCAGGAGGGAGTGCTGGCGGCGCAGCGGATCGATCCCGGCAACCCCAGCTACAACGTCGGCCAGTACGTGGAGCTCCGGGGCGCGGTCGACGTCGCCGCCCTGGAGGAGGCCCTGCGCCGCACCCTCGCCGAGGCCGACGGCCTGCACGTCCGCCTCGCCGAGCACGACGGCCGCACCGTGCTCCGGCCGGTGCCCTTCGACGCCGCGGCGTGGCACCTGCCCCGGCTCGACACCACCGGCGCGGCGTCGCCGGTCGACGCCGCCGTCGCCCTCGTCCGCGACCAGCTCGCCTGCCCGCCGCGCCTGGAGCCCACCGACGGCTCCGGCGCGGCCCCGGCCCTGACCGGATCCCTGCTGGTCACCGTCGCCCCCGGCCACCACCTGTGGTTCCAGTACTTCCACCACCTCGTCGTCGACGGCTACAGCGTCGCCCTCTTCACCCGCCGCGTCGCCGCCGTCTACACCGCCCTCGTCCGCGGCGAGGACGTGCCCGCCTCGCCGTTCGAACCCGCGGCCCTGCTGGCCGACGCCGACGCCGCGTACCTCGCTTCCGGCAAGCCCGGCGCCGACCGCGCCTACTGGACCGCACGGCACATCGGCCGCCCCCGTGTCACCGGCCTGACCGAGCAGACCGCGCAGGCCTCCCGGACCTCCCTGCGGCACCGCACGAGCCTCGGCGCCGAGCGCTCCGCCGCCGTCCTGGCCCGCGCGGCCGCCGTCCGCTGCACCTGGGCCGAAGCCGCCACCGCCGCCGTCGCCGGCTACCTGCACCGCATGACCGGCACCACCGACGCCGTCCTCGGCATGCACTTCATGGCCCGCAGCGCGCCCGGCACCATGCGCGTCCCCGGCATGGCCGTCAACGTGTTGCCCGTCCGCCTCCCCGTCCAGGGCACCGACACCTTCCCGGACCTCGTCCGGCGCGCCGCCGGCGAACTCAAGGACGCCCGCCGCCACCAGCACTACCGCGGCGAGGACATCCGGCGCGACCTCGGCCTCGTCGGCAGCGACGACCGGCTCCACGGGCCGATGCTCAACCTCAAGCCCTTCGACCTCGACCTCGACTTCGCCGGTGTCCCCGGACACACCGTCAACCTCGCCTCCGGGCCCGTCGAGGACCTGTCCGTGTCGGTCAGCAAGAGCCCCGACGACGTCCTCCACCTCGAATTCGACGCCAACCCCGCCCTCTACGACGCCGCCGCGCTCGCCGCGCACGCCGAGCGGTGCACCGACCTCATGGGGCGGCTCGCCGCCGACCCGGAGCTCACCCTCGACCAGGCGCAGCTCCTCGCCGACGGCGAGCACGAGGACGTCCTGCGCACCTGGAACGCCACGGGCCGCGACGTCGCCCCCGCCACCCTCCCCGCCCTCATCGCCGAACGGGCCGCGGCCACCCCGGACGCCACCGCCGTCGTCTTCGAGGACGAGCGCCTCACCTACCGCGAACTCGACGCGCGGGCCGGCGCGCTGGCCCGTACGCTCACCGCCGCCGGCGCGGGCCGGGACACCGTCGTGGCCGTCGCCGTGCCGCGCTCCGCCGAGCTCATGGTCGCCCTCCTCGGCGTCCTCAAGTCCGGCGCCGCCTACCTGCCGCTGGACACCGGATACCGGGCCGAGCGGCGCGCCGGCATGGTCGAGGACGCGGCCCCGGTACGGGTCGTCACCGTGCCCGCCGTCCTCGACCGCCTGCCGCGAGCCGCCCGCGACGCCGCCTTGCTGCTGGACGGCGCGACCGGCGACCCCGCCGGCACCGAGGCCGCCGCCCCCGCCCCCGACGACCCCGCCTACGTCATCTTCACCTCCGGCTCCACCGGCCGCCCCAAGGGCGTCGTCGTCACCCACCGGGCCATCGTCAACCGCCTCGCCTGGATGCAGCACGCCTACCGGCTGCGCCCGGACGACCGCGTCCTGCAGAAGACGCCCGCCAGCTTCGACGTCTCCGTCTGGGAGTTCTTCTGGGCGCTGTGCGAGGGCGCCACCGTCGTCCTCGCCCGCCCCGAAGGCCACAAGGACGCCGCCTACCTGGCCCGGCTCGTCGCCGAACAGCGCGTCACCACCCTCCACTTCGTGCCGTCCATGCTCCGCGCCTTCCTGGAGGAACCCACGGCCGCCGAGGCCTGCGCCGGGCTGCGGCGGGTCTTCTGCTCCGGCGAGGCCCTGCCCGGCGACGTCGTCGACCGCTGGTACGCGGCGCTGCCGGCCGTGCCCCTGCACAACCTGTACGGGCCGACCGAGGCCGCCGTCGACGTCACGTACCACCGGACCGAGCCCGGCTCCGGCCTCGTGCCGATCGGACGGCCGGTGTGGAACACGCGCCTGTACGTGCTGGACGCCGCGCTGCGGCCGGTGCCGGTGGGCGTGCCGGGCGAGCTGTACCTGGCCGGCGACCAGCTGGCCCGCGGCTACCTCGGCCGCCCCGGCCTGACCGCCTCCCGCTTCGTCGCCGCGCCCCACGACGGCGACGGTGCGCGCATGTACCGCACCGGTGACCTCGTCCGGTGGGCGCCCGGCGGCGTCGTCGAATACCTCGGCCGCACCGACGACCAGGTCAAGGTGCGCGGCTTCCGCATCGAACTCGGCGAGATCGAAGCCGCGCTGGAAGCCCTGCCCGGCGTCGCGCAGGCCGCCGTCACCGCCCGCGAGACCGCACCCGGCGGGCCGCGCCGCCTCGTCGGCTACGCCGTCCCCGCCGCGGGCGCCGCGCTCGACGCCGAGGCGCTGCGCACCGGGCTGGCCGCGACGCTGCCCGAGCACATGGTCCCGCCCGCGGTCGTGCTCCTGGACACCCTGCCGCTGGGCCTCAACGGCAAGCTCGACCGCAAGGCCCTGCCCGAGCCCGCCCCCGCGGCGGCCACGGCCTCGCGGGAGCCCCGCACGGAGGCCGAGCGGGTGCTCGCCGCGCTCGTCGCCGACATCCTCGGCCTGGACGCCGCCGGCCCCGACGACAACTTCTTCTCCCTCGGCGGCGACAGCATCTCCGCCATCCAGCTCGGCAGCCGCGCCCGCCAGGCCGGCTGGGGGATCACGCCCCGCGTGGTCTTCGAGCGCAAGACGATCGCCGCGGTGGCGGCCGTCGCCGAACGCCTCGGCGGCGCTGCCGCCGCCGACCTCCGCGAGGACGCGGAGGGCCTGCTGCCGCCCACGCCCATCACGGAATGGCTCCGCGAACGCGGCGGCCCGATCCGCACCTTCGCCCAGACGACGGCCGTCACGGTCCCGGCCGACCTCGCCCCGGAGCGTCTCACGGCGGCCCTCGCTGCCCTGACACGGCATCATGACGCGCTGCGGCTGCGGCTGATACGGGGCGGCGCGGCAGGCGCCTGGGGCGCCGAGGGCGAGAACCGGGGCGACCGCCCCGACGGCTCGTCGCCCTTCGCCGGCGGCGAAGGAGCACCCGCCGCCGGGAACCGGGGCTCCGGAGGCTACGGCGGCTTCAGCGGCGCCCCGGGCGCCGGGGGCCGCCGATGCCGGACCGTCGCCGCCCCGCAGCCCGCCCCGCTCACCGCGGAGGGCACCGACTCCGGTGGCTACGGCGGCTTCGACAGTGCCCCGGGCGCCGGGGACTGGGGCACCGAGATTCTCCCCGCCGCCTCCGTCCCCGCCGTCGTCCTCCGCCGCGCCGACCTCACCCGTACGCCCGCCGACGGCATCGACGCCGCCGTCGCACGCGAGCGCGACGCCGCCGCCGGACGGCTCGATCCCGCTGCCGGGGGCGTCCTCGCCGCCACCTGGTGCGACCTCGGTCCGGACCGGCCCGGACGCCTCGTGCTCGCCGTGCACCACCTCGCCGTCGACGGCGTCTCGTGGCGCATCCTGCTGCCCGACCTGCGCGCCGCCTACGAAGGCCGCGAGCTCGCCCCCGCGAGCACCCCGCTGCGCCGCTGGGCCCGCGGCCTCCACGCCGCCGCCACCGGCGACGCGGTGCGCGCCCAGCTGCCGCTCTGGCGGGAGGTCCTCGCCCCGGGGGCGGGGGCCCTGCTCGGGGAGCGGGCCGTCGACCCGGCCCGGGACACCGCCGGCACGAGCCGCACCCTCCGCCTCACCCTGTCCGCCGAGCGCACCGCGCCGCTCCTCGACCGCGTGCCGGCCACCCGGCGCGCGGGCGTCGACCACGTGCTGCTCACCGGGCTCGCCCTCGCCTTCGCGGGCCGCCGGCGCGACCTGCTGATCCGCATGGAGGGCCACGGCCGCCAGGACCACCTCGTGCCCGGCGCCGACACGTCCCGCACCGTCGGCTGGCTCACCAGCGAGTTCCCCGTACGGCTTGACCTCGAAGCCATCGGCGACGACCCGGTGCGGGCCCTCGCGCTCGTCAAGGAGCAGCTGCGGTCGCTGCCCGACGACGGCACCGGCTACGGCCTGCTGCGCCACCTCGACCCCGAGGCGCGCGCCGAGCTCGCGGCAGCCCCCGCCCCGCAGCTGCTCTTCAACTACCTCGGCCGGTTCACGTCCGACGA
Source organism: Streptomyces sp. XH2 (assembly GCF_049725035.1). Taxonomy (NCBI): domain Bacteria; kingdom Bacillati; phylum Actinomycetota; class Actinomycetes; order Kitasatosporales; family Streptomycetaceae; genus Streptomyces; species Streptomyces sp. XH2. The sequence continues at coordinate 11,434 of NZ_JBMMMZ010000006.1, forward strand.
CAGCCTCTGGAGCGCCGCCGGTGACGCGATCGCGGCGACCGCGGACCCCGCCATGCCCGCCCTCCACGCCCTGGAGATCGGCGCGTTCGTCCACGACCGGCCCGCGGGCCCCGAGCTCACCGCCGTCCTGACCTGGCCGGAGGGCGTCCTCACCGAAGACGCCGTGCGCGACGTCGCGGACCGCTGGTTCCGCGCCCTCGACACCCTGACCGCCCACGCCGCGCGCCCCGGAGCCGGCGGGCTCACCCCCTCCGACGTGCCGCTCGCCGGCCTCGGCCAGGCCGCCCTCGACCGCCTCCAGGCCGCCCGCCCCGGCACCGAGGACGTCCTGCCGCTCTCCCCGCTCCAGGACGGGCTCCTCTTCCACTCCCTCTACGAGACCGCCGCCGACGACCCGTACACGTCCGTCACCGGCCTGGACCTCACCGGCCCGCTCGACGAGGCCGCCCTGCGCCGCGCCGTCGACGCCGTCGTGGCCCGCCACCCCGCCCTGCGCGCCGGCTTCGACCACACGAGCACCGACCGCCCCCTGCAGACGATCGCCGGCCGGGCCGGCGTCCCCTGGACCGTGCACGACCTCACCGGCACCCCGGCCGACGCCCTCGACGCGGCCGTCGACGCCGCCGAGACCGCCGAGGCCACCGCGCCCTTCGACCTCACCCGGCCGCCCCTCCTGCGCTGCGCCCTGCTGCGCCTGGGCGACGAGCGGCACCGCCTCGTCCTGACCCGCCATCACATCGTGATGGACGGCTGGTCCACGCCCGTCGTGCTGCGCGAGATCATCAGCGCGTACGCGGCCGGCGGCGACGCCTCCGCCCTGCCGCCCGCCGCCTCGTACGCCGACCACCTCGCCTGGCTGGCCCGCCAGGACGAGACGGCGCACGCCGCCGCCTGGGCCGCCGCCCTGGACGGCCTGACGGCACCCACCCTGCTCGCCGGGACCCTCGCCCACGAGGCCACGGCCGTAACGGGCGCCCGCGCCGGCGAGGTGGACCTGCCGCTGCCCGCGGACACCGTCACCGCCCTGACCGGGCTCGCCCGCAGCCACGGCCTGACCCTCAACACCCTCGTGCAGGGCGCCTGGGCCGTCCTGCTGAGCCGCCTCACCGGCCGCACGGACGTCGTCTTCGGCGCGACCGTCTCCGGCCGCCCCGCCGACGTGCCCGGCGTCGAGTCGATCGTCGGCCTGTTCAGCAACACCGTCCCCGTCCGCTTCGCCCTGGACGAGGACGAGACCGTCGCCGCCGCACTGGCCCGCCTCCAGGAACAGCAGGCGCAGCTCCTCGACCACCAGTACGCGGGCCTCGCCGGCATCCAGGCCCGGGCCGGGCTCGGCACCCTCTTCGACACCCTCCTCGTCTTCGAGAACTACCCCGTCGACCCCGACGAGCTCACCGCCCCCGACCCCGCGGGCCGCCCCGGCCGCCTGCGCGTCACCGGCATCGGCAACCGCGGCGCCACCCACTACCCCCTGACCGTCCTCACCCTCCCCGGCGACGCGCCGCGCATCACCGTCGAATACCGCCCCGACACCTTCACCGCCGACCGGGCCGCCGACCTCGGCCACCGCCTGCTGCGCCTGCTCGCCGCCATGGCCGCCCGCCCCGAGGACACCATCGGGTCCCTCGACGTCCTCGCCCCGGCCGAGCGGCACACCCTCCTGCACACCTGGAACGCCACCGCGCGCGACGTGCCCGGAGGCACCGTCGTCGACGCCTTCGAGGCCCAGGCCGCCGCGACCCCCGACGAGACCGCCGTCGTCTGCGGCGACACGCGCTGGAGCTACGCCGGACTCGACGCCCGCGCCGGCGTGTTCGCCCGCCGCCTCGCCGCCCTCGGCGCGGGCCCGGACACGGTCGTGGCCCTGGCCCTGCCCCGCTCGGCCGACCTCGTCGCCGCCGTCCTCGGCACCCTGAAGGCCGGCGCCGCCTACCTGCCCGTGGACCTCGACCACCCGGCCGAGCGCGTCACCCTGATGCTGGAGGACGCCGCCCCCCTCGCGGTCCTGACGACCCGCCCGACCGCCGCACGCCTGCCCGCCCTGACCGGCGGCGGCTTCACGACGCTGTACGCGGAGGACCCCGCGGACGACACGGCGGGCATCACGCCGGCGCGGCCCGCCCCCGGCGACCTCGCCTACGTCATCTTCACCTCCGGCTCCACCGGCCGCCCCAAGGGCGTCCAGGTGCCCCACCGCGGCCTGGTCAACATGCTCGACCACCACCGCTCCACCGTCTTCGCCCGCGCCGTCGAAGCCGCCGGCGGCCGCCGCCTGCGCGCCGCGCACACCGCCTCGTTCTCCTTCGACTCCTCCTGGGAACAGCTCCTGTGGCTCATCTGCGGCCACGAACTCCACGTCTACGACGAGGAGCTGCGCCGCGACCCGCAGGCCCTGGCGGCCCGGCTGCGCGCCGACCGCATCGACACCCTCGACGTCACCCCGTCCTTCGGCCGCCAGCTCGTCGAATGCGGCCTGCTGGACGAGAGCGGCGACGGCCACCGCCCCGTCCTCTTCCTCCTCGGCGGCGAAGCCGTCGACGACGCCCTCTGGACGCGGATCCGCGAGACCGGCGGCGTCATCGGCCACAACTTCTACGGCCCCACCGAATACACCGTCGACACCCTCGGCGCGGCCCTCGACGACAGCCCTGCCCCGTCCGTGGGCCGGCCCATCGCCAACACCCGCGTCCACGTCCTCGACGCCCGCCTGCGGCCCGTACCCGCCGGCGTGCCCGGCGAGCTGTACATCGCCGGCCCCGGCCTGGCCCGCGGCTACGGCAACCGGCCCGCCCTGACCGCCTCCCGCTTCGTCGCCGACCCGTTCTCCGGCAGCGGCGAGCGCATGTACCGCACCGGCGACGTCGTCCGGTGGCGCGCCGACGGCACCCTGGACTACCTCGGCCGCGACGACGACCAGGTCAAGATCCGCGGTTTCCGCGTCGAGACCGGCGAGGTCGAGGCGGCCCTCACCGCCCTGGAGACCGTCTCCGCGGCCGCCGTCCTGGCCCGCGCGACCGGCACGGGCGTCAAGCGCCTCGTCGCCTACGCCGTCCCCGCCCCGGGCGCGGCCGCCGACCCCGCCGCGCTGCGGGCCGCGCTCGCCGCGCACCTGCCCGAGTACATGGTCCCGTCCGCCGTCGTCGTCCTCGGCGCCCTGCCCCTCAACGTCAACGGCAAGCTCGACCGGCAGGCCCTCCCCGAGCCTGGCGCCGCCGACTTCGCCGCCCCCGGCGGACGCACCCCGCGCGACGAGCGCGAAGCCCTGGTGTGCGGCGCCTTCGCCGCCGTCCTCGGCCTGCCCGCCGTCGGCGCCGACGACGACTTCTTCGCCCTCGGCGGCCACTCCCTGCTCGCCACCCGCCTCACCGGCCGCATCCGCACCGCCCTCCAGGCCGACCTCACGGTGCGCGACCTGTTCGAGGCCCGCACCCCGGCCGCCCTCGCCCGACGGCTCCGGCACACCGGCCCCGGCCGCTCCGGCCCCACCGCCCGCCCGCGCCCGCAGACTCCGCAGGAGCTGCCGCTGTCACCCGCACAGGCCCGCCTGTGGTTCCTCCACCACCTCGAAGGCCCCTCCATCGCCTACACCATCCCCTGCTCGCTGCGCATCGACGGCACCGTCGACACCGGGGCCCTGCGCACCGCCTTCGCCGACGTCGTCGCCCGCCACGAGGCCCTGCGCACGGTCTTCCCCGACACCGACGGCCGCCCGTACCAGAAGGTCCTCGCCCCCGAAGACGCCCATGCGCCCCTCTCCGTAAGGGAAGTGACGCCGGAACAGCTCGACGATGCCGTCGCCGGGGCCGGTGCGTACGCCTTCGACCTCGCCGCCGAACCACCCGTCCGCGCCACGCTCCTGAGCAGCGGCCCCGGCACCCACGTCCTGTGCGTCGCCCTGCACCACATCGCCGGCGACGAGTGGTCCGAAGGAGTACTTCTGCGCGACCTCGACACCGCCTACGCGGCCCGCCGCCGCGGCGAGGCGCCCGCATGGGCCCCGCTGCCCCTGCAGTTCGCCGACCACACCCTCTGGCAGCGCGACATGCTCGGCGACCCCGCCGTCGGCGACCGGCTCACCGCGTACTGGACCGAGCGCCTCGCCGGCCTGCCCGACGAGCTGCACCTGCCCGCCGACCGGCCCCGCCCGGCCGAGCCGAGCGGCCGCGGCGGCGCCGTCCGCCTGCGCCTGCCCGGCTCCCTGCACGACGCCCTGCGCGACTACGCGCACCGCACCGGCGCCACCCCCTTCATGGTCACCCAGGCGGCGAGCGCCCTCCTGCTCGGCGCCCTCGCCGGCACGGACGACGTGGCCCTCGGCACGCCGGTCGCCGGCCGCTCCGACGAGGCCGTCGAGAACGTCGTCGGCTTCTTCGTCAACACCCTGGTCCTGCGCCATGACCTGAGCGCTCCCGAGGACGGCGCCGCGCTCACTTTCGACCGGCTGGTGGGGCGGGCCCGGGAGACCGTCCTCGGCGCGCTCGCCCACCAGGACCTGCCCTTCGACCGCCTCGTCGAGATCGTGAGCCCCGAGCGCTCGCTCGGCCGCCACCCGCTGTTCCAGGTGATGGTCCAGCACCGCAAGGAGGCCGCGGGCCTGGACGCCCTGCTCGGCGCCCGCACCGCACTCCTGCCCGACCCGCTGCACGCCGCCCGCTTCGACCTCGCCCTCACCTTCGTGGAGTCCGCCGACGGCACGCACACCGACCTCACGGTCATCCACGCCGCGGACCTGTACGACCGCGGCACCGCCGAACTGCTCGCCGACCGGCTGCTGCACGTGCTCGACCAGGCCCTCGCCGCACCCGGCCGGGCCTTGGACCGCATCGAGGTGATGAGCCCCGGTGAGAGCCGGGCCCTGGCGGGGGAGTGGAACGCCACCGGGCGCGCGGTGCCGGCCGGCACGCTCGTCACCCGGTTCGCCGAGCACCTGGCCGCCACGCCGGACGCCACCGCCGTCGTCTTCGAGGGCCGTGCCCTCACCTACCGCGAACTCGACGACCTCGCCGGCCGCCTGGCCCGCGCGCTGGCCGCCGCCGGCGCGGGACCGGACCGCGTCGTGGCCGTGGCCGTGCCGCGCTCGGCCGAGCTCATGACCGCCCTCCTCGGCGTCCTGAAGTCCGGCGCGGCCTACCTGCCGCTGGACCTCGACTACCCGGCCGAGCGGCTCGCGTACATGATCGAGGACGCGGCGCCGGTGTGCGTGGTCACGGTCGCGGCCGAGGCGGGACGCCTCCCGGCGACGGGGGGAGTCCCGGTGGTCCTTGTGGACGAGGTGACGGGACCCGCCTCGCAGGCCCCTGCTCCGCTGCCTGCGGCCGGGCCCGGCCACGCCGCGTACGTCATCTACACCTCGGGTTCCACGGGTCGCCCGAAGGGCGTGGTGGTCACGCATGAGGCGATCGTCAATCGTCTGGACTGGATGCGGGAGGCGTACGGGATCGAGCCTGCGGACCGGGTCCTGCAGAAGACCCCGGCCAGTTTCGACGTCTCGGTGTGGGAGTTCTTCCTGCCGCTGGTCAGCGGTGCGGCGGTCGTCCTCGCGCGGCCGGGTGGGCACCGTGATCCGGACTACCTCGCGGACCTGGCCGCTCGCTCCGGGATCACGACCGCGCATTTCGTGCCGTCCATGCTCACCGCGTTCACGGCGGCTGCCGAGCAGGACGAGGCGATCCGTACGGGTTTCGCCGGCGTCCGCCGTGTCTTCTGCTCCGGTGAGGCACTCCCTGCCGCGGCCGTGGACCGGTTCGCCGCGCTGTGGCCGCACATCGAGCTGCACAACCTGTACGGACCGACGGAGGCCGCCGTCGATGTCACGTACCACCGCACCGAGCCCGGTGCCGGTGTCGTGCCGATCGGCCGGCCCGTGTGGAACACGCGCCTGTACGTGCTGGACGCGGCCCTGCGTCCCGCGCCGGTGGGTGTGCCCGGTGAGCTGTACCTGGCCGGTGTCCAGTTGGCCCGCGGCTACCTCAACCGCCCCGGACTGACCGCCTCGCGGTTCGTGGCCGACCCCTTCTCCGGCAGTGGCGCGCGCATGTACCGCACCGGCGACCTCGTCCGCCGCCGCGCGGACGGCGCGGTCGAGTACCTGGGCCGCACCGACGACCAGGTCAAGGTCCGCGGGTTCCGCATCGAACTCGGCGAGATCGAGGCCGCGCTGACCGCCCTGCCCGGCGTGGCCCAGGCCGCCGTCACCGCCCGCCCGCTCGCGCCCGGCGGTGCCCCGCAGCTCGTCGCCTACGCCGTCCCCGCCGCGGGCGCCGCCCCCGGCGCGCAGGAGCTGCGCGAGGCCCTGGCCGGGCGGCTGCCCGAGCACATGGTGCCCGCCGCCGTCACCCTGCTGGACGCGCTGCCGTTGAGCGTCAACGGCAAGCTCGACCGCAAGGCGCTCCCCGAGCCGGCCCGCGCCGCCGCCCGCCCCGCCGCACCCGCCCCGGACCGGAGGGACAGCCCGGCCGCCGCGATGGCTGCCGTCTTCGCCGAGATCCTCGGGCTCCCGGATGTCGGCGAGGACGACAACTTCTTCGTCCTGGGCGGCGACAGCATCGTCTCCATCCAGCTCGTCAGCACCGCCCGCAAGGCCGGGTTCACCATCGCCGCCAAGGACGTCTTCCAGCACCCCACACCGGCCGCCCTGGCCGCCGCGGGCCGCGTCGAAGACCAGGAACCCGCCGAGGCATCACCCGTACCCGCGGCCGGTGAGGACGGCGAGCTGCCGCTGCTGCCCGTCGTGCACTGGCTGCGCGAACGCGGCGGCCCCGTCGACCGGTTCAACCAGTCGGTCCTCCTCACCGTCCCCGCCGGACTGCGGCCCGAGCCGCTCCGCGAGGCCCTCGCCGACCTCGCCCGCAACCACCCCGCCCTGCGGCTCCGCCTGGACCGGACCGGCGGCCTGTGGACCCAGGAGATCCTGCCCGCCGCCGAGGCCCCCGCCGTCACCGACCCGGCGACCCTGCGCCGCGCCGACATCACCGGCCTGGCCGCGACCGCCCTCAACGACCTGCTCACCAAGGAGGCCGACGCCTCCGCCGCCGCCCTCGACCCGGACCACGGCACCGTCCTGCGTGCCCTGTGGTGCGACGCGGGCCCCGGCGCCGACGGACGGCTGCTGCTCACCGTCCACCACCTGGCCGTCGACGGCGTATCCTGGCGCGTCCTCGTCCCGGAGCTCGCCGACGCCTACGCCGCCCGCGCCGCGGGCCGCGCACCCGCCCTCGAACCCGAGGCGACCGGACTGCGCTCCTGGGTCGTGCAGTTGCTGCAGCACGCCCACACCCGTGCCCGTACCGCCGAAGCCGCCTACTGGCGCACCGCACTCGCCGGGCCGCAGGCCCCGCTCTCCCGCACCGCCGCCGACCCGCACCGCGACACCACGGCGACCCTGCGCACCCTGCGGATGACCCTGTCCGCCGACCGCACCGAACCCCTGCTGACCGCCGTGCCGCAGGCCTTCTCCGCCGGCGTCGACGACGTCCTGCTGGCCGGGCTGGCCCTGGCCGCCGCCGACGTCCGCCGCACCGCCGACCCCGCCCTGCCCGCCGCGCACACCGGTGCCCTGCAGATCGACCTGGAGGGCCACGGGCGCGGCGGCAGCGACACGGGCGGCCTCGCGCCGGACCTGTCGCGCACCGTCGGCTGGTTCACCACCGTCCACCCCGTCCGCCTGGACGTCAGCGGCATGGACCTCGCCGACGCCCTGGCCGGCGGCGGGCAGGCCGGGGCGGCCCTCAAGCAGGTCAAGGAACAGCTCCGGGCCGCCCCCGACCGCGGTCTCGGACACGGCCTCCTGCGCCACCTCAACGCGCAGACCGCACCCGCCCTGGCCGCCCTCCCCGGCTCGCAGCTGCTGTTCAACTACCGCGGCCGCACCGACCACGGCGCCGCCACGGCAGGCGGCCGCCACTGGTCCTTCGCCCCGGACGCGGAACGGGCCGCCGTCGCCGAAGGCGCCGCCCCCGACGCCGCCATGCCCGCCCCGTACCCGCTGGAGATCGACGCCGTCATCCGCTCCGGCGCCACCGGGCGGCCCGAACTGGCCGTCGAATGGAGCTGGCCGCAGGCCCTGTTCACCGAGGAGCAGGTTGCCGCCCTGGCCACGCGCTGGTTCGACGCCCTCGACGCGCTCGCCCGGCACGCGGCCGCACCCGACGCCGGCGGCATCACACCCTCCGACGTACGCCTCGTCTCCCTCGGCCAGGCCCGCATCGACCGCCTGGAATCCCGCCTGCGCAGGCGCCGATGACGTCCCGTCACCCGGCCGACGCCGCCGGCACGTCCGACGACAGCACGGCTCACGGGGGCCCGGCCCCCGGCCGCACCGCCCACGACGGGCCGGTCGGCGACCGCCCCGGCACCGGCCGCGCCGCCCACGAGAGCCCGGCCCGCGACCGCCCCGTCCACGGCCTCCCCGCCCCCGGCCCCGCCGCCCACTCCTCGACCGAGAGCGCCACCATGACCGACACCACCGACCTGACCCCGGCAGACGACCCCGGCGCCGGATCCGCGCTCGAGGACGTCTACCCCCTGTCCTCCCTCCAGGAGGGCCTGCTCTTCCACGCCGTCTACGACGACGGCTCCCGCGACGTCTACGTCGTCCAGTCCCACCTCGACCTCACCGGCCCCCTCGCCACGGCCGACCTCGCCGCCGCGACCGGTGCCCTGCTGCGCCGCCACGCCAACCTGCGCGCCGGGTTCTGGTACGACGACGGCGAGGACCCCGTCCAGTTCGTCCAGCGCCACGTCGACACCCCCCTGCGCGAACTCGACCTCACGGCGCTCGCCGCCGACCCGGCGGCCCGCGACGAGGCCGTCCGCGCCGCGATGGACGAGGACTGGCACCACCGCTTCGACCTCGCCGAACCGCCGCTGCTGCGGCTGACCCTGCTGCGCCTCGGCCCGGACACCGCCCGGCTCGTCGTCACCTGCCACCACCTGCTCCTCGACGGCTGGTCCATGCCGATCCTCGTGCGGGAGCTGCTCACCCTCGTCGGGTCCCGCGGCGACCTCGCCGCGCTGCCGCCCGTCCGCCCCTACCGCGACCACCTCGAACTGCTCGCGGGCCGGGACGCCGGCGCCGCCCGGCGCGCCTGGGCCGCCGCCCTCGACGGCATCACCGAGGCCCACCCCGTCGCCCCGGGAGCCGCCCTCGGCACCGCGGCCGAACCGGCGGACACGGAGGCCGAGGCCGGCCCGGAACTCACCGCCGCCCTCACCGCCGCGGCCCGCGCCCGGGGCCTGACGCTCGGCAACGTCCTCCACACGCTGTGGGGCGTCCTCGTGGGCTCCCTCACCGGTGCCACCGACGTCGTCAGCGGCACCACCGTCTCGGGCCGCCCCGCGGACCTGCCCGGCGCCGACACCATGGTCGGCCTGTTCATCAACACCCTCCCGGTCCGCGTCCGCCTGGCGCACGGCGCCACGCTCGCCGCCACCGCCGCGGCCGTCCAGGCCGAGCAAGCCGCCCTGATGGACCACCAGCACCTCGGCCTGGGCGCCGTCCAGCGCCTGACCCCCGTCGAAGGCCCCCTCTTCGACACCCTGCTGGTCGTCGAGAACTACGCCGGCAGCGACGACGTCTCCGCCACCCTCGGCGCGGCCGCGGCCACCGGCGGCCTGCAAGTCACCGGCCTCGGGGCCCGCGACGCCACCCACTACCCCCTGACCATGCGCGTCCTGCCCGGCGCCGGCACCCTGCGCCTGGAGCTCGGCTACCGCACGGACGTCTTCGACCGCGCGGCCGCCCAGCGCATCACCGACCGCTTCCTGCACCTCCTCGCCCGGTTCGCCGAGAACCCCGAGACCCCGCTGGCCCGCCTCGGCCTGCTGCTCCCGGACGAGAGCCGGGCGCTGGCGGGCGAGTGGAACGCCACGGACCACCCCGTGGCCGGGGGCACGCTCGTCACGCGGTTCGCGGAGCGGCTCGCTGCCACGCCGGACGCGACGGCGGTGGTCTACGAGAACCGCACCCTGACCTACCGTCAGCTCGACGAGCAGGCGGGTGCGCTGGCCGGCGAGCTGGCCGCGGCCGGCGCGGGCCCGGACCGGATCGTCGCCGTGGCCGTGCCGCGCTCGGCCGAGCTGATGGTGTCCCTGCTGGCCGTCCTGAAGTCCGGTGCCGCCTACCTGCCGCTGGACCTCGACCACCCCGCTGAACGCCTCTCCGGGATGGCCGACGACGCCGCACCCGTGTGCGTGCTGACCGTGGAGGCCGAGCGGGACCGGCTGTCCTGGCTCCTGGACGTTCCCGTCCTCCTCGCCGACGCCCCCCGCGCCGCCACCGCGCCCGTACCCGAAGCCGCGGGCCCGCAGCACGCCGCGTACGTCATCTACACCTCCGGTTCCACCGGCCGCCCCAAGGGTGTTGTCGTCACGCACGAGGCGATCGTCAACCGTCTGGACTGGATGCGGGAGGCGTACGGGATCGAGCCTGGGGACCGGATCCTGCAGAAGACCCCGGCGAGCTTCGACGTCTCGGTGTGGGAGTTCTTCCTGCCGCTGGTCAGCGGCGCGTCGGTCGTCCTCGCCCGGCCGGGTGGGCACCGTGATCCGGACTACCTCGCGGACCTGGCCGCTCGCTCCGGGATCACGACCGCTCATTTCGTGCCGTCCATGCTGACCGCGTTCACGGCGGCTGCCGAGCAGGACGAGACGATCCGTACAGGATTCACCGGCGTCCGTCGCGTCTTCTGCTCCGGCGAGGCCCTGCCGCCCGCGGCCGTGGACCGGTTCGCCGCACTGTGGCCGCACATCGAGCTGCACAACCTGTACGGGCCGACGGAAGCTGCTGTCGACGTCACGTACCACCGAACTGAACCCGGTTCCGCCGTCGTCCCCATCGGCCGGCCCGTGTGGAACACCCGTCTGCACGTGCTGGACGCGGCCCTGCGCCCCGTACCGGTGGGTGTGCCCGGTGAGCTGTACCTGGCCGGTGTCCAGTTGGCCCGCGGCTACCTCAACCGCCCCGGCCTGACCGCCTCACGCTTCGTGGCCGACCCCTTCTCCGGCAGTGGCGCGCGCATGTACCGCACCGGCGACCTCGTCCGCCGCCGCGCGGACGGCGCCGTGGAGTACCTGGGCCGCACCGACGACCAGGTCAAGGTCCGCGGGTTCCGCATCGAACTCGGCGAGATCGAGGCCGTCCTCGCCGCCCATCCGGCCGTCGGGCACACCGCCGTCCTGGTCCGTACCACGCCCGCCGGCGCCCAGCACGTCATCGCCTACGTCGTCCCCGCCCCCGGCGCCGCCCCGGACCCCGAGGCGCTGCGCGCCGCGTGCGCGGCCCGGCTGCCCGAGTACATGGTCCCGTCCGCCTTCATGACCCTCGACGCCCTCCCGCTCGGCGTCAACGGCAAGCTCGACCGCGCCTCCCTGCCCGACGACCTCCCCGAAGCCGCCGCGCCCGCCGCCGACCGCGCACCGGCCACTCCGGCCGAGGCCACGCTGTGCGCCCTCTTCGCCGAGGTCCTCGAACTGCCCGGCGTCGGCGTCCACGACGACTTCTTCCGGCTCGGTGGCGACAGCATCGTCTCCCTCCGCCTCGTCGGCGCCGCCCGCACCGCAGGCCTCGCCCTCAGCCCGCGCGACGTCTTCGAAGCACGCACCCCCGCCGCCCTGGCCGAGCGGGCCGGCCGCGCCCCCGCCGGCGACACCCCCGGCCCGGAGACCGCCGCCGAACTGCCCGCGCCCACCGAGCAGGACCTGTCGGCCGTCCGCGCAGCCGCCCCCGATGCCACCGACGTCTGGCCGCTCTCCCCGCTCCAGCAGGGCCTGCTCTTCGAAGCCCTCTACGACGAGGACGCCCTCGACGTCTACACCTCCCGCGACGTCGTCACCCTGCGCCGCCCCGTACCCGCGGACGTCCTGCGCACCGCGGTGACCGCCGTCCTCGACCGGCACCCCAACCTGCGCGCCGGCTTCCTCCACGAAGGACTCGACCGGCCCGTCCAGTTCATCCCGGCCACGACGGCGGTCCCCGTCACCCAGACCGACCTGCGCGCCCTCACGCCCGAGGCCGCCGGCGCCGAACTGCGCCGCCTCCAGGACGCCGAGGTCCGCACCCGCTTCGACCTCGCCGCCCCGCCCCTGGTGCGCCTGGCGTCCGTCCTCACCCCCGACGGCCGCCAGCACGTCCTCGTCACCCACCACATGCTGCTGTGGGACGGCTGGTCCACCGGCCTGTTCCTCCAGGAGCTCCTGGCCTGCTGCCACGCCCTGGTGACCACCGGAGCCCTGCCGCAGCCGGGCCCGGACGAGGAGCGGCCCCTGGCCTACCGCGACTTCCTCGCCTGGCTCCACACCCAGGACACCGCCGCCGGCGAGGACGCCTGGCGCTCGACCCTGGCGGGCGTCGACGAGCCCACGCTCGTCGCCCCGCAGGCCCGCGAGCGGGCCGCCCTGCTGCCCGAGCAGCACGTCACGGAGCTGACCGCCGGTCTGACCTCCCGCCTCACCGGCTACGCGCGGACCCACGGCCTGACGCTCAACACCGTCCTCTCGGGCGTCTGGAGCCTGCTCCTCGCCGGCCTGACGGGCCGGCAGGACGTCGTCTTCGGCACCACCGTCTCCGGCCGCCCGGCGGAGCTCGCGGGCATCGACCGGACCATCGGCATGTTCCTCAACACCGTCCCCGTCCGGGCCCGGCTCGACCGCAACGAGACGGTCGTCGCGTACCTGACCCGCCTCCAGGGCGAGCAGGCGGCGCTCCTGCCGCACCACCAGCTCAGCCTGGGCGCCATCCAGCGCGCGGCCGGGGCGGGACGGCTCTTCGACACGCTCCAGGTCCTGCGCAACACGCCCGTCGACCAGGACGAGCGCGACCGCATCGGGCGGGCCCTCGGCGTGGACGACGTCACCGACGTCGACGCCACCCACTTCCCGCTGATCTTCGCGGCCAACCCCGGCGAACGGCTCGGCTTCGAATGGAAGTTCCGCCCCGACGCCTTCGACCGCGCGACGGTCGAGGAGCACGCGGGCCGTCTCGTCTCCCTCCTGGAACAGATCACCGCCGACCCCGGCGTCCTCGTGCGCCGCCTCGACGTGCTGACGGAGCCGGAGCGGGGCGCGGTGCTGGGGGAGTGGGCGGAGACGGCGCGCGAGCTGCCGGACGCCTCCGTCGCGGACCTGCTCGCGGAGCGGGCGGCGTCCGTGCCGGACGCGCCGGCGCTGGTGGCGGGCGAGCGCAGGTGGACGTTCGCCGAACTGGACGCCCAGGTCAACCGCCTGGCCCGGCTGTTCCTGGCCCGCGGCGCAGGCCCGGACCGGGTCGTGGCGCTGGGCCTGCCGCGCTCGCTGGAGATGGTGGCGGCGCTGTTCGCGGTCCTGCGGGCCGGGGCCGCTTATCTGCCGCTGGAGCTGGACTACCCGGTGGATCGCCTGGCCTACATGGTGGGGGAGACGGCACCGGTCGTCCTCATCACGGACTCGTCCGTACGCGACCGCATGCCGGACGTCGACGGCGTCCCGCGGGTGGAGCTGGACGACCCCGCGATCGCCGCCGAGCTGGCCGGCCTGCCCGGCGGGCCGGTTAACGCGCGGGTGGATCTCGACGCCGCCGCGTACGTCATCTTCACGTCCGGTTCGACGGGCCGTCCCAAGGGTGTCGTCACGCCGTACCGCGGCCTGACCAACATGCAGCTCAACCACCGCGAGGCGATCTTCAACCCCGTCGTGGAATCCGCGGGTGGCCGTCGGCTGCGGATCGCGCACACGGTCTCGTTCTCCTTCGACATGTCGTGGGAGGAGCTGCTGTGGCTGGTGGAGGGGCATGAAGTGCATGTCCTGGACGAGTCGCTGCGCCGTGATGCCGAGGGCCTGGCTGCGTACTGCGCCGAGCAGGCCGTGGACGTCATCAACGTGACGCCGTCGTACGCCCAGGCGCTCGTGGAGTGCGGGCTGCTGGACGAGGGACGGCACCGCCCGGTGCTCGTGCTGCTCGGCGGCGAGGCCGTCCCCGAGGCGCTGTGGACGCGCCTGAAGGAGACGCCGGGGCTCATCGGCTACAACCTCTACGGCCCGACCGAGTACACCATCAACACCCTCGGCGGCGGCACCCTCGACAGCGACACCGCGACCGTGGGCCGCCCCATCCGGAACACCCGCGCGCACGTCCTGGACGCGTGGCTGCGCCCGGTCCCGGTCGGCGTTCCGGGCGAGCTGTACGTGTCCGGCGTCGGCCTGGCGCGCGGCTACCTGAACCGGCCGGGCCTGTCGGCGGGCCGCTTCGTCGCGGACCCGTTCGGCGAGCCGGGCGGGCGGATGTACCGCACGGGTGACGTCGTGCGGTGGCGCCGGGACGGTCTGCTGGACTTCCTGGGCCGGGCCGACGACCAGGTGAAGATCCGGGGCTACCGGGTCGAACCGGGCGAGATCGAGGACGCGCTGACGGGACATCCGTCGGTCGCGCAGGCCGCCGTGGTGGTCCGCGAGGACACCCCCGGCGTCAAGCGGCTGGCCGCCTACCTCGTGCCCGCGTCCGCGGACGGCGTCGATGCCGCCGCCGTACGGCGCTCCCTGGCCGGGTCCCTGCCCGAATACATGGTCCCGTCGGCCTTCGTGGTGCTGGACGCGCTGCCGCTGACCGTCAACGGCAAGCTCGACCGCAAGGCCCTCCCCGCCCCGGACCCCGCCGGGACGGGAGCCGGCCGCGCGCCCGCGAACCCCCGCGAGGAGCAGCTGTGCGCGCTGTTCGGCGAGGTGCTCGGAACCGGCCCCGTCGGCCCCGACGACCACTTCCTCGACCTCGGCGGCCACTCGCTGCTCGCCACCCGCCTCGTCAGCCGCATCCGCACGGCCCTCGGCACCGGCCTCGCCGTCCGTGACCTCTTCGAGGCCCCGGCCCCGGCCGCACTCGCCGAGCGCACCGCCGGCGAGGTCCACGAGCGGCCCGCGCTCGAACGCCGCGAGCGCCCCGCCGAGCTGCCCCTTTCGCACGCCCAGCGCCGCATGTGGTTCCTGCAGAACCTCGACGGCTCGGGCGCCACCTACAACGTCCCGCTCGTCGTCCGCGTGAGCGGCCCGCTCGACCTGGACGCGCTGCGGCACGCCGTGGCCGACGTGACCGGCCGCCACGAGAGCCTGCGCACCGTCGTGGCCGAGCACGAGGGCCACGTCGTCCAGCGCGTCCTCGACGCGCCGGACCCCGCCGCCGCGCTGCACGTCGCCGCCACCACGGAGGAGACGCTGCAGGCCGACGTGGAGGCCGCCGTCCGCCACGGCTTCGACCTCTCGCGCGAACTGCCCCTGCGCGTCACCGTGCTGGAGACCGGTCCCGCGGACCACGTCCTGGTGCTGCTCTTCCACCACATCGCCGGCGACGAGTGGTCGATGCTGCCGTTCGTCGACGACATCACCACGGCGTACACCAGCCGGGCGGAAGGCCGCGCACCCGACTGGCAGCCCCTGCCGGTGCAGTACGCGGACTACACGCTGTGGCAGCGCGACCTGCTGGGCGACCCCGCGGACGAGCACAGCCTGCACAGCCGGCAGGCGGCGTACTGGAAGCAGGCGCTGGCGGGCCTCCCGGAGGAGCTCGCCCTGCCCACCGACCGCACGCGGACACCGGCGACCGGGACCGGGATGCGGGGCGGCACCGTACGGGCCCAGGTGCCGCCGGCCGTCTACCGCGGGCTGCGCGACGCCGCCGCGGCCACGGGCACCACGACGTTCATGGTCCTGCAGGCGGCCGTCGCCACCCTGCTGCACCGGCTCGGCGCGGGCGACGACATCCCCCTCGGCGCGCCGGTCGCGGGCCGCGCGGACGCCGCCCTCGACGGGCTCGTCGGGTTCTTCGTCAACACCCTCGTGCTGCGCAACGACCTGTCCGGCGACCCCGCGTTCACCGAGCTCCTCGGCCGGGTCCGGGAGCGCGACCTGGCGGCCTTCGCCCACCAGGACCTGCCCTTCGACAGCCTGGTCGAGGCCGTCAACCCGCCGCGCGTCCCCGGCCGCCACCCGCTGTTCCAGGTGATGCTCGGGTACCGCAACAGCGACGGCGAGGCCCGCCGGCTCCTCGGGCTGGAGAGCCGCATCCTCCCCGTCGAGCTGGGCGCAGTGAAGTTCGAACTCGACTTCAACTTCGAGGAGACGCCCTCCGCCGACGAGCTCGACATCGCCTTCGAGTACGCGGCCGACCTGTACGACCGCTCCACCGCCGAGGCACTCGTCGAGCGCCTCCTCTCCCTCCTCGCCCAGGTGGCCGAGGACCCGGCCCGCCGCATCGGCTCCCTCGACGTGCTCACGCGGGAGGAGCGGGGCGCGGTGCTGGGGGAGTGGGCGGAGACGGCGCGCGAGCTGCCGGACGCCTCGGTCGCGGACCTGCTGGCCGAGCAGGCCGCCCGTACGCCGGAGGCGGTGGCACTGGTGGCGGGGGACCGGGTGTGGTCGTTCGCCGAACTGGACGCGCGGGTGAATCGTTTCGCCCGGCTGCTGCTGGCCCGCGGCGCAGGCCCGGACCGGGTCGTGGCGCTGGGCCTGCCGCGCTCGCTGGAGATGGTGGCGGCGCTGTTCGCGGTCCTGCGGGCCGGGGCCGCTTATCTGCCGCTGGAGCTGGACTACCCGGTGGATCGCCTGGCCTACATGGTCGGGGAGACCCGGCCGGTCGTCCTGCTCACCGACTCCACGGCGCGCGACCGCATGCCGGACGTCGACGGCGTCCCGCGCGTGGAGCTCGACGACCCCGCCGTGGTGGCCGAGCTGGCCGGCCTCTCCGACGGCCCGGCGGGCGCACGCGTGGACCTCGATGCCGCCGCGTACGTCATCTTCACGTCCGGTTCGACCGGCCGCCCCAAGGGCGTGGTCACCCCCTACCGCGGCCTGACCAACATGCTCCTCAACCACCGCGAGGCGATCTTCAACCCCGTCGTGGAATCCGCGGGTGGCCGTCGGCTGCGGATCGCGCACACGGTCTCGTTCTCCTTCGACATGTCGTGGGAGGAACTGCTGTGGCTGGTGGAGGGGCATGAAGTGCATGTCCTGGACGAGTCGCTGCGCCGTGATGCCGAGGGCCTGGCTGCGTACTGCGCCGAGCAGGCCGTGGACGTCATCAACGTCACGCCGTCGTACGCCCAGGCGCTCGCGGAGTGCGGCCTGCTGGACGAGGGACGGCACCGTCCCGTACTCGTCCTCCTCGGCGGCGAGGCCGTCCCCGAGTCGCTCTGGAAGCGGCTCCGTGAGACGCCCGGCCTCATGGGCTACAACCTCTACGGCCCGACCGAGTACACCATCAACACCCTCGGCGGCGGCACCCTCGACAGCGACACGGCCACCGTCGGCCGCCCGATCTGGAACACCCGGGCCTACGTGCTCGACGCGCGGCTGTGCCCGGTGCCCGTCGGGGTCCCCGGCGAGCTGTACGTGTCCGGTGTCGGCCTGGCGCGCGGCTACCTCGGCCGCCCCGGGCTGACCGCCGGCCGCTTCCTCGCCGACCCCTTCGGCGCGGCGTTCGGCGAGCCCGGCGCCCGCATGTACCGCACGGGTGACGTCGTGCGGTGGCGCCGGGACGGTCTGCTGGACTTCCTGGGCCGGGCCGACGACCAGGTGAAGATCCGGGGCTACCGGGTCGAACCCGGGGAGATCGAGGACGCCCTGACCGCCCTGCCCCCGGTCGCCCAGGCCGCCGTGGTGGTCCGCGAGGACACCCCCGGCGTCAAGCGGCTGGCCGCCTACCTCGTGCCCGCGTCCGCGGACGGCGTCGATGCCGCCGCCGTACGGCGCTCCCTGGCCGGGTCCCTGCCGGAGTACATGGCCCCGTCGGCCTTCGTGGTGCTGGACGCGCTGCCGCTGACCGTCAACGGCAAGCTCGACCGCAAGGCCCTCCCCGCGCCGACCGCGGCCGACATGGCCGCCGGCGGCACGGGCCGCGCCCCGCGCGACGTGGCGGAGAAGACGCTGTGCGACGTCTTCGCCGACGTGCTCGGACTGCCCGAGGTCACGGTCGACGACGGCTTCTTCGACCTCGGCGGCCACTCGCTGCTGGCGATGACCCTCGTGCTCCGCATTCGCGAGGCCTTCGGCACCGGCGAGGCCGGCTTGGGCATCGCCGACCTGCTGGCGGCGCCGACCGTCGCGGAACTCGCGGCCCGCCTCGGCGAACCCGCCCCGCACATCTTCTGACCACCCATCAATTCACCTGCACAAAGGAGCACCTCACCATGAGCAACACCACCAACCCCTTCGAGGACAACGACGCCCGCTACCTCGTCCTCGT
Organism: Streptomyces sp. XH2; assembly: GCF_049725035.1. Taxonomy (NCBI): domain Bacteria; kingdom Bacillati; phylum Actinomycetota; class Actinomycetes; order Kitasatosporales; family Streptomycetaceae; genus Streptomyces; species Streptomyces sp. XH2. Next base: position 29,636 of record NZ_JBMMMZ010000006.1, read on the forward strand.
CAACGCCGAGAACCAGCACTCCCTGTGGCCCGCCTTCGCCGAGATCCCCGGCGGCTGGACCACCGTCCACGGCGAGGACTCCCTGCAGGGCTGCACCGACTACGTCGACGCCCACTGGACCGACATGCGGCCGGCGAGCCTCGTCGCCCGGTCCTGACCGGACCCCTCCCGAAGACCCGCCGCCGCGGGCCCGGACCGGGCTCCCGCCCGGTCCGCCCGCGCGGCCGAGCCGACCTGCTGAGAGCGGATACCTGACGTCGTGAGCACCCAACACGCCAAGCCGGAGCACCACCCCGGCCCCGCCGGCGGGCCCCCGGGCCCGCCGCCCGCCGAGGAGGCCCCGCCCGCGGAGGCCGCCCCGGGGGAGGAAGAAGAGCAGAGCCCGCAGGACCTCTCGCCCGAGCGGCGCGCGCGGGCCCGCGCCCTGCTGCGCGGCGCCCTGCGGCCGCACTGGGCGACGGTCGGCGCGGCCATGGCCGCCGCCGGCGTCCGGCAGGTCGCCTTCCTCGCCGTGCCGTGGTGCGTCCAGAAAGCCCTGGACGACGGCGTCACGGCCAAGGACGGCCACGCGCTGCTGGGGTGGGCGGCCGCCGCGCTCGTCGCCGCCGCCGTCCAGTTCGCCGGGCTGTACGGCTGGCAGTACTGGGCCGGTTCCGCCGACGCCAAGGTGGGCGCCGACCTGCGCTCCCGGCTGCTGCGGCACCTGGCCGGCCTGGACCGGGCCGCGCTCGCCTCGCGCGGCCACGGCGACCTGGCCATGCGCGCCGGCCGGGACACCGACCTCGTACGCGAATGGGTGCACGGCCTGGCCATCTGGGTCGTGCTCGGCACCACCTTCGCCGGCGTCCTGACCGGCATGGGCGTGCTCGACCTGTCGCTGCTGCTGGTGACGCTGGGGATGCTGCCGTTCCTGGTCTGGGTCAACCTGTACTTCCCGCGCCGCTTCGGCGCGGCCAGCGGCGCGCTGGCCGAGGCGCACGGCGTCCGTGCCGAGGCCGTCGCCGACCTGCTCCGGCTCGGCACCGGCCTGCGCGGCACGGGCGGCCACCGGCCGCTGGTGGACCGGCACGACGCGGCCAGCGCCACCGTCACCGACCGGACGGTCAAGGCGGCCCGGATCGAGGCGTCCTGGGCGTCCGTCGCGCCGTTCGTCCCGCGCATGGCCGTGGCGATCGGCGTGGGCGCCGGCGGGCTCGCGGTCCTCGACGGCCGGCTGACCATCGGCGGCCTGGTCGCCTTCACGTCCTGGATGGCGAGCATCACCCTCGCCACCCGCGTCCTCGTCGACCGGCTCCTCGCCCGCGGGCAGGCCGACGTGGCCGCCGCCCGCATCGACGAGGCGCTGTCCGTCGAGGCCGGCGTCACCGACCCGGCCGAGCCGGTCGCCCTCACCGCGGGCGGCGACCTGGAGCTGTCGGGCGTGAGCGCGGTGCGCGACGGCGTCACGGTCCTCGCGCCGCTCGACCTGACCGTGCGGGCAGGGGAGTTCGTCGCGGTCGACGGCGCCACCGGCTCCGGCAAGAGCACGCTGCTGCGGCTGCCCGTCCGCCTCGACGACCCGGACACGGGCACCGTCCGCTACGGCGGCACCGACCTGCGCGACGCGGCCCTCGACGACATCCGCGGCCGGATCGCGTACGTCGCCCAGCGCCCGCTGCTGCTGTCCGGAACCGTCGCCGAGAACCTGCGGCTCGGCCGCGACCTGTCCGACGAGGCCCTGCGCGATGCCTGCCGGACGGCCGGCATCCACGAGCAGATCGCCGCCATGCCCGACGGCTACGACACGGAGCTCGGCGAGAGCGGTACCGCCCTGTCGGGCGGTCAGGTCCAGCGGCTCGCCATCGCCAGGGCGTTGCTCGGCGACCCGGAGGTGCTGATCCTGGACGACTCGACGTCCGCCCTGGACACCACGACGGAGCGGGCGGTCCTGGACCGCCTGCGCACGTGGGCCGCCGGCCGCACGATCGTCTTCGCCACGCACCGCACGGCGGTGCTGGAAGCGGCGGACCGCGTGGTGACGCTGACGGCAGCGGGCCGTGCGAGTGATGCCGCCGGCCCCCGGGCCGCCGCCGGCTCCGCCGCCCCCACGACCGCGGTCCGCACAGCCGACGCCGAGGCCCGCACCGACGCCGAGGCCGGGCCAGGACGGGCCGGATCGGGCGCCGATCCCGGACCCGGCAGGACCAAGGGAACAGCCACCCGCCCGGCTGGTGCCGACGCCGACCCCGACCCCGACACCGGAGTCGCCACTGGTCCCGGCACTGGCCTCGGCACCGGCACCGGAGTCGCCACTGGTCCTGGCACTGGCCTCGGCACCGGCACCGGCACCGGAGCCAGTGCTCGGCCCGGCACCGGGCTCGACATGGGAACCGACCCCGGCACCGACCCCGACCCCGGCACTGGACCGGGCACCGAGACCGCCTCCGGAGCCACTGGGCCCGGCACCGACCCCGACCCCGGCACCGACCCTGACCTCGGCACCGGCACCGACCTCGGCACCGGCACCGACCCTGACCTCGGCACCGGCACCGACCTCGGCACCGGCACCGACCTCGGCACTGACCCCGTTACCGGCACCGATACCGTCACCGCCGCCGAACCGGCGGGCCCCCGTGTCGAATCCCGGCCCGGCAAGGGCACCGGCACCGAAGCCCGCTCCGGTGGCGGTCCCGCCGCCTCCCAGGCGGTACCCGTACCCACCCCCGTCACCACCCCGGAGGGCCCCCGTGGCTGAGCCGGTCCTGCTCCGCGAGCAGCCCGACGAGCGGCGCGTGCTGCGCCGGGCCGCTCCCTACCTGCGCCCGCACCGGCGGGCCCTCGTCGTCGCCGTCGTGGTCGGGCTGGCCGACTCCGCCGCGCTCGTGGCCGTGGCGCCGCTGATCGGGCGGGCGACGGACGCGCTGCTCGCCGACGACCGCGGCGGGCTGCTGGCCGCCGCCGCGGTCCTCGTCCTCCTCGCGGTCCTCCAGCTGGGCCTTGCCCGCGCGGGCGAACTGCTGCTGGCGAAGGCCGGCGAGAACGTGGTGCGCGGCCTGCGCGAGAAGTGCGTGGAGAACCTGGCCTCGGCGCCGCTGCGGTTCCTGGAGTCGCACCGCACGGGCGACCTGCTGCGCCGTACGACGGGCGAGGTGGCCGCGCTGGCCTCGTTCGTGCGCATGCACCTGCGCAACCTGGTGTCGGCGACGGCGACGCTCCTCTTCACGCTCGTCGTGCTCTTCGGCTACTCGTGGCAGCTCGCGCTGGTGCAGCTCGCCGTGTTCGTGCCGCTGACGTTGCTGGTGATGCGCTGGTTCCAGCGGTCCGCGCCGCGCGCGTTCGGCGGGAAGGCGACGGCGGAGGCGACGGTCGCGGCGACGTTCACCGAGACCCTGAACGCGCGGGAGGCGCTGCAGAGCGCCCGCGGCCTGCCCGGGTGGCTGCGCCGCTTCGACCGGGAGAACACCGCGGCCGTCGGTGCGGCGCGGCGTGCGATCCGGGTGGAGAACCGCATCGATCTGGTGGGCCTGATCGAGGGGTTCGCGCTGGTCGTGCTGCTGCTGGTGGGCGGCTGGTCGGTGTCGCGCGGCGCGATGGGCGTCGGCACGGTCGTGGTGTTCGTCCTGGCGAGCCGTAACCTCTTCGACTCGTTCTCGGACATCTCGCAGCTCGTCGGCGAGGTGCAGACGGCCCGCACGGGCCTGGCCCGGCTGCTGGACCTGCTGGCGGCCACCGGCCGTACCGTGGTGCGGGCTCCCGAAGAGGACCGGCCCGCCGGGGAGTTGCCCCTGCGCGGGGAGCTCGTCTGCGAGGGGCTGGGCTACTCCTACCGCGACGGTACGGAGGTGCTGCGCGGCGTCTCGCTGAGCTTCCCGGTAGGCGACCGCAGCGGCGTGGTCGGCGAGACCGGCTCGGGCAAGACGACGCTGTCGAAGCTCTTGTGCGGCCTGTACGCGCCCGACCGGGGCGTGGTGCGGTTCGCGGGCGTCGACCTGCGGGACGTCCCGGAGGCGGAGCTGCGCCGGCGCGTGGTGCTGGTGCCGCAGGAGGTCCGCATGGTGACCGGCACGGTGGCGGCCAACCTGGAGCTGGTGCACAGCGCTCCGGGCCGTGCCGCGATGGAACGGGCCGTCGCCGAACTGGGCCTGGAGGACTGGCTGCGCGACCTCGGCGGCCTGGACGCGGAGGTGGGCGTGCGCGGCTCCCGGCTGTCGGCGGGGGAGCGGCAGATCGTCGGGCTGCTGCGGGCCGCGCTGGCCGATCCCGCGGTGCTCGTCCTGGACGAGGCGACCGCGGACATCGACCCGGTGACGGCGGGCCGGCTGGAGCACGCGCTGGACGGGCTGCGCGGCGACCGCACGATCGTCGTCGTCGCGCACCGGCCGGCGACCATCGCCCGGCTGCCGCGGGTGATCGCGCTGGACGGGGGCCGGGTGGCCGGAACGATGGCCAATACACGATGAGTTAGGTTAGGGTTGCCTAAGTTCGGCCCGGAGGGGTGTTCTCCGGCCGTCCACGTGAAGCCCGGTGGCCCCCGCGCGCCCGCGCGGGGGCCACCGCAACGCGGTGCCGGTCCCGCGGCACACCCCGCCCAGATTGGGATGATCAATGACCATTGAGACGCTCCCGCCGCGCGTGCGCATCGTCCGCCACCCCCTCAAGTACCGCCTGCTGGAGGTGCGCAGGGTCGACCGCATCACCCCCTCCACGGTCCGGGTGACCTTCGCCGGTCCGGCGCTGGAGGGGTTCTGCGAACAGGCGCCCACCGACCACGTGAAGCTCTGCTTCGCCGAGTCCGGCGCCGAGCTGCCCGTCGAGCCGGTCATCCGCGACGACACCTGGATGGACGCCCCCGTGGAGCCCATCACGCGCGACTACACCGTCCGCCACTACCGCCCCGACGCGCAGGAGCTGGACGTCGACATGGTCCTGCACGGCGAGGGCGTGGGCTCCGCGTGGGCCGCGCGCGCCGAGCCGGGCATGCGGCTGGGCGTCCTCGGCCCGCGCGGCTCCGAGATCCTCCCGATGGTCCACGACTGGTACCTGCTGGCCGCCGAGGAGACCGCCCTGCCCGCGCTCGGCCGCTGGCTGGAGATGCTGCCCGCCGGCGTCCGCGTCCTCGCGTTCGCCGAGGTGCCCGGCCCGCAGGACGAGCAGGAGTTCACCACCGCCGCCGACTGCACCCTGACCTGGCTGCACCGCGGGGACACCCCGCCCGGCACGAGCGACCTGCTGGAGCGGGCCGTCCGCGCCGCCGAACTGCCCGCCGGCGGGCTCGGATACGCCTGGATCGCCGGCGAGGCCGGCACCCTCAAGCCCATCCGCCGCTACCTGCGCCGCGAGCTCGGCATGGCCAAGGAACAGGTCGACATCGACGGCTACTGGAAGCGCGGCGTGGAGAACCACGACCACCACGCGGACGAAGAGCACGAGCACGCGTGAGCACCACTGCCGCTCCCCCCACCACCGACGGCCCCCGCCCCGCGCACCACGCCGGAGGCGAGGGACCGCCCCCGGCCCGCCGCGCTCAGCACGCGCGGCGGGCCGCCGGGCTGCTCGCCTGCACCGCCCTCGTCGCCGTCCTCGCCGTGCTGAGTATCGGCATCGGCGCCAGGACGATCCCGCCCGGCGACGTCCTGCACGCCCTCCTGCACCACGACCCCGGCAACGACGACTGGGTCGTCGTCCGCACCTCCCGGCTGCCGCGCAGCCTCCTGGCCATCGGCGTCGGCATCGCCCTCGGCCTGTCGGGAGCGCTCATGCAGGCCCTCACGTGCAACCCGCTCGCCGACCCCGGCCTGCTCGGCGTCAACGCCGGCGCCGCGGCCGCCGTCGCGGGCGCCACGGCCCTCCTCGGCCTCGGCGGCTTCGACGCCTACGTGTGGTGCGCGCTGCTGGGCGCGGCCGTGGCCGCGGCGGCCGTCCACCTGCTCGGCACCCGCGGCCGGTCCCGGGCCACGCCCGTACGGCTCGCGCTCGCGGGCACGGCCGTCACCGCCGTCCTCACCGCGGTCGTCAACGGCCTGATCCTGCTCGACCCGCTCGCCCTCAACCGCTTCCGGTTCTGGCAGATCGGCACCCTCGGCGCCGCCGACGGCGCCCTCGCCCGGCAGGTGCTGCCGTTCCTGGCCGCCGGCACCCTGCTGGCCGCCCTGCTGGCCCGGCCGCTCAACGCCCTGGCCCTGGGCGACGACACCGCCCGCGCGCTCGGCGCCCACCCGGGCCGCACCCGGTTCGCGACCATGGCGGCGATCACCCTGCTGTGCGGGGCCGCCACCGCCGCCGTCGGCCCGATCGCCTTCGTCGGCCTGGCCGTTCCCCATGTGGCCCGCCTGATCGCCGGCCCCGACCAGCGCTGGGTCCTGCCCTACAGCGCCGTCCTCGCCGCGGCCCTGCTGCTCGCCTCCGACATCCTCGGCCGCGTCGTGCTGCGCCCGCAGGAGCTGGAGGCGGGCGTCGTCACCGCGTTCCTCGGAGCGCCCCTGTTCATCGCACTCGTCCGCCGCAAGAGGATCAGCGAACTGTGACCAGCCGTACCTCCCTTGCGCACCCCGGCCGGGCGGAGCGGCCGGGCGGGTCCCCGCGGGCCACGCGCCTGCGCACCCTGCGCCTCGCCCTGCCCGGCCGCCCCGGCCGGCCTGCCTTGTCCCTGCGCTGGGACCCGCGCGCCGCCGCCGTCTGTGCCGCCCTGCTCCTGGCCGCGGCCGCGACCGGCGTGTGGACGCTGACCACCGGCGACTTCCGCATCCCCGTCCCCGGCGTGCTGCGCGTCCTCGCCGGCGACGGCACCCCGGCCCATACGTACATCGTCGAGGAACTGCGGCTGCCCCGGTTGCTGACCGCCCTGCTGACGGGCGCCGCGCTCGGCCTGTCCGGGGCGCTCTTCCAGAGCGTCGCCCGCAACCCCCTCGGCAGTCCCGACGTCATCGGCTTCACCGTCGGCTCCGCCACCGGCGCCCTCGTCGCCATCCTCGTGCTGAGCGCGGGCGCCGCCTCGGTCGCCGTGGGGTCCGTCGCCGGCTGCGCGGTCACCAGCGCCGCCGTCTACCTGCTCGCGTGGCGGCGCGGCGCGGCCGCCTTCCGGCTCGTCCTCGTCGGCATCGGGGTGAGCGCCCTGCTCTCCTCGGCCAACGCCTACCTGATCGCCAAGGCGTCCTTCACCGACGCGCAGAGCGCCCAGGTCTGGCTCACCGGCAGCCTCAACGGCCGGGGCTGGCAGCACGTGTCGACGATGGCGGCCGCACTCGCCGTCCTCGCCCCCGCCGCCCTGCTCCTCGCCCGGCCGCTGCGCATGCTGGAGATGGGCGAGGACACGGCGTCGGCGCTGGGCGTACGGGTCGAGCGGGCCAAGGCCTGGGCGCTCGTCACGGGCGTGGGGCTGACGGCGCTCGCCACCGCGGTCGCGGGCCCCGTCCCGTTCGTGGCCCTGGTGGCCCCGCAGGTCGCGCGCCGCCTCACCCGCTCCCCGGGTCCGGGCCTCCTGCCGTCCGCCGCGCTGGGCGCCCTGGTGCTCGCCGTCAGCGACATCACCGCGCAGCGGATGCTGGCCCCCACGCAGCTTCCCGTGGGGGTCCTGACCGGTGTCGTCGGCGGCTGCTACCTGGTGTACGTGCTCGCGCGGCAGTGGCGCGCCGGCCAGGGCTGAACGGCGGCGCCCTCCCCGGGGAGCGCCGCCCCGGGCAGGGGGCGGGCGAAGACGCGGGAGCCGCGGTCGGGATCCAGGGCCGCCACCCACGTGCGCGGTGCCCGCGAGGCGTCCGTCTCGCGGAAGCCGCTGCGGAGGAAGGCCTCGCCGTCGCCGGTCGTCGCCGCGAACACCTCGGTCACCGACCGGTCGGAGGCGTGGAGGAGCAGCGCCGTCAGCAGCCGCGAGCCGACGCCGCGGCGCTGGCGGTCGGGCCGCACGCAGAAGTTGTGCAGCACGCCCGCCGTCCCGGTGGCCGACAGGCGGTCACCGGGGAAGGCCCGCAGGGCCACGCACCCTTCGAGGGTTCCGTGGGCGTCCTCCGCCACGAAGAACTCGGTGAACCGGGCCGCGTAGACGTGCGGTGTGCGGCGGCGCAGCGCACCGGTCCGCATGAAGGGTTCCGACAGGGCGTGGAGCGCGGGTGCGTCGGCGGCCCGTGCTCTTCGTACGCCGCCCGGTGCCGGGAGGACCGGGCGGTCCTCTCCCGTACGGACCGCCAGCGGACCCAGCCTCATAGAGGGCTCCCGGTTCTCACGTTCACCTGCAGAAAGTGAGGTAAGCCTAACCTAACTAAATCCTGCTTCCGGGGGAGGGTGCGGCTGGTTTAGCCCGGAGAAGTCCGGGAACCCGACGGGTTCCAGCCACTCTGACCATCAGGAGGCACGAACGATGGACCGGGGAAGCAGCAAGCACGGAGCCAAGCGGGACGACGAGCTGAAGAAGGAAGTGGAAGAGCTGACCCGCTCGGGCCGGCCCACCCGGACCGAGGAGTGGCGCGACGCGGAACCCCTGACGCCCGAGGAGCCGGCGGCGGAACCCGGCCCGCAGGAGCGCCGGGAACGCCCGTAGGTGCCGCGCGCCGCGGCGGTCACGAGAACCGGGCGACGTACTCCGCGTACGGCTCGATGCCCGCCTCCGCGCGCAGCTCGTCCACGCGCCCGGGCTCCCGGCAGGGCCACGGCACGGGCGCGCCGTCCTTCACCCCGGCGATCTGCGTGCCGCAGACCTGCTCGTACCCGTCGTTGACCAGCACGCGGTCGCGCAGGAACGCCAGCTCGCGCGCGCCGGCCGCGCCCCGCGCCACCGCCTCCTCCAGCAGGCCCAGCGCCCTCCGCTGCACGTCGAGCTGCCGGTCGGCGTGCTGTGCGACGAGCCAGGCGGCGCGGGCCGCGTCCTCGCCGACGAGCTCTGCGGTGGGCCAGCCGAACTCGTCCATGATCCGGGCCAGCCGGTCGCCGTGCCGGGCCGTCAGGCGCCGCCAGGCCAGCTGCTCGGCCGGGTCCTCGCTGTGCGCGCCGGGCGCGGCGCGGTGGTCCGCCTCCGCCATGCCGGTGAGCTCCGCGGCCAGTGTGTCCAGCGCTTCCCGCGCGGGCCTGCCGTCGTGTGTCACGTCCACTCCCAAGGTGATGGTGCCGGGGTCCCCACCACCGTAGGGGCGCGAACCGAGACGAAGATCATTCCGAGGGAGGGTGACAGGCCCGCCCGGGTGCGGGGATACTGAATACACCCCCTGAATCCCGGCCCCGTGCGGCCCGACCGGCCATACTCGTGCCCTGGAGCGGCCCGCAGGGCCCGCGGTGGCCGAGCCGGGCGCGGAGGGACGGTGAACGCGTGAGCGACGGGCCGGAACTGACGGCCGCTCCGGGCGCGCGCCCCGAACGCCGCCGCATCCGGTACGAACTCGTCGAATGCGCCCTGCACGGACACTGCCTGGCCGGCACGGACGCCGCGGCCGTACGCCCCGCCGACGCCCTGCTCGTCCGCGAGGACGCCGCCGGCCTGCGCTGGCACCGTTGCCTGCGCTGCGACGCCTGGCTGGCCCTGCCGCCGCCCGCACGGCCCGGGCGGGAGGTGCCCCCGGACCGCGAGGCCGTCGAGCTGCCCCTGCGTGGCCGCCCGTTGCGCGACCGCTACGTCCTGCGCCTGATCGCCCTCGACCGCATGCTGCACTGCGCGGTCCTGACCGTCCTCGCCGTCGCCGTCTTCGTCTTCGCCCGTGAAAGGGAGCGGCTCAGGGGCCCCTTCTACCGCTTCGCCGACGCCCTGCAGAACGGCGTCGGCGGCCCCACCGGCGCCCACGGCCGCGGCCTGCTCGGCGAAGCCGAACGGGCCTTCGCCGCCCACGGCCGCACCCTGTGGGCCATCGGCGCCGTCGTCGCCGCGTACGCCGTCCTCGAAGGCGTGGAGGCCGTCGGCCTGTGGCGGGCGCGCCGGTGGGCCGAGTACCTCACCTTCGTCGCCACGTCCGTGCTCCTCGTCCCCGAGGTCTACGAACTCACCGGCCACGTCAGCGCCTCGAAGGTCCTCACCCTCGTCATCAACACCGCCGTCGTGGTGTACCTGCTCGTCGCCAAGCGCCTCTTCGGGCTGCGCGGGGGCGGCCGGGCCGAGGCCGCCGTCCGCGCGCACGACATCGGCTGGGAGGCGCTGGAACGGGTACACCCCGGCTCCGGCCCAGGCGGCGCCCCGGCCCCGGGCCGTACCGTGGCCCCATGAGTACCCTGAGCTTCGACCGCTGCTGCGCCGAAATCACCGCGCAGACCGATCTGTTGAGGTCGCACGTCAAGGGCGCCGACATGCGGGCCCGCGTGCCCTCCTGCCCCGGCTGGAACCTCGGCCAGCTGCTGCGCCACATCGGCGGCACCCACCGCTGGGCCGAGGAGACCGTCCGCACCCGGGCCACCGGGCCCGTCCCCGACGACCCCGTCGGCGACGCCGCCCTCGCCCGCTACACCGACGAGGACGGCGCCTTCCTCGACGCGTGGCTCGCCGAGGGCGCCGCCCGGCTCGCCGCGACGCTGCGCGAGGCCGGCCCCGGCGCGGAGGTGTGGTCGCCCTCCGAGGAGCGCTCGGCGGCCTTCTGGGCCCGCCGCATGACGCACGAGACGGCCGTCCACCGGGCCGACGCCGCGCTGACCACCCGCGCCGACTACCAACTGGATGAGGAAGTCGCCCTCGACGCCCTCGACGAATGGATGACGTTCGCCTCGTACGCCGAGGCCGCCGAGACCCCGCCGGGCGGCCCCGCCCTGCTCGGACCCGGCCGCACGCTCCACTTCCACGCCACCGGCCCCGCACCGGGCACGACGGCGGGGGAGTGGCTGGTCGACCTCACCGGCGACACCGCCCGCTGGAGCCACGCCCACGCCAAGGCCTCCGTGGCCGTGCGCGGCTCGCTCACCGACCTCGTGCTGTTCGTCTACCGGCGCCCCACGCCCAGCGGCACCGGCGGCGTCGAGATCCTCGGCGACGAGCCCCTGCTCGACCTGTGGCTGGAGCGCTCGGGGTTCTGGCTGAAGTGAGGGGCTCCGTCACGGGCGGGGGCCGGACGGCGCCACCGCCCGCACCGCCGGCAGCGCCAGCACCGCGGCCACCGCCGCGAGCTGCCACACCGCCCCGAACCCCAGCACCCCCGACGTGCCCACCAGCACGGACACCGGGCCCGCCGCGGCCAGCCCGGCCGGGCCCAGGACGAACGCCCCGAACGACCCGTAGGCGCTGACCCTCGCGAGCGCGCCGGGCGGCACCTGCTGCTGCGTCGCCGTCGCGTACAGCGTCCCGCAGACCGCCGAGCCGGCGCCGGCGGCCAGCGCTGCAGCACATATCCACGGCAGCGCGCGCCCGGTGGCGAGCGCGGCGGAAGGCAGCGACCAGGCCGCCGTGGCAGCCGTCGCCACGAGCAGCGGCCGCCGCGGCCGCCGGCCGAGCACGGCGGCGCCGCCGGCCACCGCGCCCGCCCCGTACACCGCCATGACCAGCCCCCACGCCGCCGCGCCACCCAGCCGCCGCTCGGCCACCACCGGGCCGAGCACGAGCAGCGGCGCCCACACGAACAGGTTGAACAGGCACACGTGCGCCGAGGTGACCCACAGCCAGGTGCGCGAGCGGAACTCCTCCCAGCCCTCCCGCAGCTCCGCGGCGAACGAGGCGCCCCCGGCCGCCCGCGGGCCCGCTCCGGGCAGCAGGGCCAGCGCCACAATGCTCACCCCGTAGCTCGCGGCGTCGAGCGCGAGCACGCACGACGGGCCCGCGACCGCCGTCAGGACGCCCGCGAGGGCCGGCCCCGCGACGGACGCCGCCGAACGCGCCACGCCGAGCAGGGCATTGGCGTCCTGCAGCGACTCCTCGCGGGCGATCCGCGGCACGAGCGCGTCCAGTGCCGGAGTGAACAGGGCCTCCCCGGCGCCCCAGAGCGCGACGAGGACGATGAGCAGTCCGAAGTGCGGCGGCCCGCCGAGCAGGGCCAGGGCCAGCCCCGCCTGGGTCAGGCAGCGCAGGGCGTCGGCGGCCAGCATCACCCGGCGGCTGCCCAGCCGGTCGGTGACGACGCCGCCCGCCAGGAGGACGACGACGAGCGGCAGGATCCGCGCCGCCAGGACCTGGCCGAGCTCGGTCCCGCCGCCGCCGGCCCGCAGGACCGCGAAGGCCAGGGCTATCGAGGCCATCGACGACCCGAGCAGCGACGTGGCGTAACCGGTGAAGAAGAGCCGGAAGTGCCGCTCGCGCAGCACCGCCGGACGAAGATCGATCGACATGCGGGCAGCGTGCACGGGGCGCGGGCGGACACGCTAGGACCCGGCGAAATGAACTTGAGTTGAGGAGAGTCAACTTATCCTGATGACAGGCCCGATGCAGCTGCCGTTTACTGCGGTGGATTCCGTCGGCGGCCGACCGCTGACCGGGCCCATGGAAGGAAGCGCGCCGTGAACCGTCCCGTGGAGTACGCCGTCGCCGCCGAGCGGTACCTCGCCGCCTCCGCCCTGAGCGCCGGATCACGCCGCGTCTACGGCATCGCCCTGGCGACGTGGGCCTGGGCGCTCGTCGACCGCACGCCGCCCGCGGGGGAGGGCCGCCGCAACGCCCCGCCCCCGTCCGTCCCGCTCGCCCTGCTCGACGCCCCGCGGACCGCCGGCCGGCTGCACCACGCCTTCACCGCCCGCGCGGCATCCGTCGGCGCCCGCACCGCCAACCGCGAACTGTCCGTGCTCTGCAGCGCCGTCGCCTGGTGGCGCGCCCGGGGCTGGGTGACCGGCGACCCCACCGCCGCACTGCGCCCGCTGCCCGTCCCGCAGGCACGGGGCGCGGCGCGCCCGCTCTCCCCGCACGAGGCCGGCGCCGTGCTCAGGCTGCCCGCCCCCTTGCGGGAACAGGCCTTCTGGCACCTGCTGCACGAGACCCGCGCCCCCATCGAGCGCCTCCTCGCGCTCGACGTCGACGACCTCGACCTCCCCGGCCGCCGCACCCGGACCCGCCGGCACCCGCCCCTGCGCTGGGGCGACGGCGCGGCGCGGCTGCTCCCCCTCCTCGTCCTCGGCCGCATCGAAGGACCGCTGTTCGCCAGCGCCCGCGGCCGCCTCTCCTACCGTCGCGCGGCGGAGACGTTCACCGCCGCCACCCGCCCCCTCGACCCGCGCGGCCGCGGCTGGACCCTGCGTCAGCTGCAGGGGGCCGGGGAGCGCTAGGCGTGCCGCCGGAGCGCGCGTCCGGCGCTGCGGTTGCGGGGCCCGGGGGCCGGCCGGAGGGTGGATTCCGGCAGAACCCCCTTCAACGCACGCAAGGGAGACCCCGACATGGGCAAGGGCAAGGCGAAGGCGAAACAGGTCAAGGGCAAGCTCAAGGAGACCGCCGGCAAGGCGACCGACGACAAGCGGCTGGAGGCGGAGGGCCGGGCCGAGAAGCTGACGGGCAAGGTGCAGGAGTCCGCGGAGAAGGTCAAGAAGTCCATGGGCGGGCGCTAGCCCCCTCGCGTCGAGCCGGCGCCGGGCCCGTGCAGGGGCCCGGCGCCGGCTTCGCCGCGCCCCGGGCGCCGCCCGGACCGGCCTGTTCCCGCCGCGTCACGGCAACGGCTGTTCCGCCCAGATGACCTTGCCCTCCGGGGTGTACCGGGTGCCCCACCGCTCCGCCAGCTGGGCGACGAGGAACAGGCCCCGGCCGCCCTCGTCCTCCGCCGCGGCGTAGCGCAGGTGGGGCGAGGTGCTGCTGCCGTCGGCGACCTCGCAGATCAGGGCGCGGTCGCGCAGCAGGCGGACGCGGACCGGCCCCGAGGCGTGGCGGATGGCGTTGGTGATGAGCTCGCTGAGGATCAGCTCGGTGGTGAACGCGGCCTCGTCCATGCCCCAGTCGGACAGCTGCTGCGTGACGTCGGAGCGGGCGCGCGAGACGACCGCGGGGTCGGAGGGCAGCTCCCACTCGGCCGACCGGTCGGCCGGGAGGAGGCGGGTGCGGGCGACGAGGAGGGCGATGTCGTCCCGCTGCCGGGCCGGCAGCAGGGCGCTGATCACCGCGTCGCAGGTCTCCTCGGGAGTCCGGCCGGGGTGGGTCAGCGTGTCGCGGAGGATCGCGAGGCCGGCGTCGATGTCCCGCTTGCGGTCCTCGACGAGGCCGTCGGTGTAGAGCACGAGGCTGCTGCCCTCGGCCAGCTCCAGCTCCCCGGCCTCGAAGGGCAGCCCGCCGAGGCCGAGCGGCGGCCCGGCGGGCAGCTCGGGGAAGACGACCGAGCCGTCGGGGCGCACGAGCGCCGGCAGGGGGTGCCCGGCCCGGGCCATGGCGCACACGCCCGTGGCCGGGTCGTAGATCGCGTACAGGCAGGTGGCGCCGGCGATCGGGGCCTCCTCGTCCATGCCCGCGGACTCCAGGTCGATGCGGCCGACGAGCTCGTCGAGGTGCCCGAGGAGCTCGTCCGGCGGCAGGTCCAGGGCGGAGAAGTTCTGCACGGCCGTACGGAGCCGGCCCATCGTGGCGGCGGCGTGCAGGCCGTGGCCGACGACGTCGCCGACGACCATGGCGACGCGCGCCCCGGGCAGCGGGATGACGTCGAACCAGTCGCCGCCCACCCCCGCCTGGGCCGGCAGGTAGCGGTAGGCGATGTCGAGGGCGTTCTGCTCGGGCAGGCCGCGCGGCAGCAGGCTGTGCTGCAGCGTGACCGCCATGGCGTGCTCGCGCGTGAAGCGCCGGGCGTTGTCGATGCACACCGCGGCCCGCGCCGCCAGCTCCTCCGCCAGGGACAGGTCGTCCTCCTCGAAGGTGTCGTTGCCCTCCGTCCGCCAGAAGTTGGCGATGCCCATGAGCACGCCGCGCGCCTTGAGCGGCACGGTGATCAGGGAGTGGAAGCCGTAGTCCAGTATTTCCTGCGTCCGCTCGACGTCCTGGGTGCGCCAGCCCGCGGACGCCGCGAGGTCCGGCACGAGGATGGCCTTCCCGCTGACGAAGCCCGTGGCCTGGGGCGTGGGCGCGGCGAACCGGTGCACCTCGCCCGCCCGGTACAGCGGGTGGTCGTCGCGGGCTCCGCTGAGCGCCACCCGGCGCAGCTCGGGCGCCTCGGCGCCCGCCCCCAGCACGCGGGGCTCGTCGCCGCGCAGGACGGGCTCGGCGAGGTCGACGGTGGCGTAGTCGGTGAACCGGGGGGAGGCCACCTGGGTGAGCTCCTCGGCGGTGCGCTGGACGTCGAGCGTCGTGCCGATGGCCACGCTCGCGTCGTACAGCAGCTTGAGCCGTTCCCGGGCCGCCTCGGCCCGTCCCGCGAGCGCGCGCAGCTCGGTGGAGTCGCGCAGGGTGGCCACGCTGCCGGGCGGGCCGCCCCGGCGGTCCGTGGGCCGGTTGTTCACCGCGAGCAGCCGGTCCCCGACGGGCAGCACCTCGTCGTTGGCGACGCGCCGGGACGCCAGCAGCTCCGCCATCCGGGGGTCGAGGCCGAGCCCGGTGACCGGCCGCCCCTCCACGTCCGGCGGCAGGTCCAGCAGCCGGCGCGCCTCGTCGTTGGCGAGCAGGACCCGGCCGTCGCCGCCGACGATGACGACGCCCTCGCGCACCGCGTGCAGGACCGCGTCGTGGTGTTCGTACATCCGGGTCATCTCGGACGGGCCGAGGCCGTGCGTCTGGCGCCGCAGCCGTCTGCTGACGAGGGCCGCGCCGCCCGTGGCCAGGGCGAGCGCGGCGCCGCCGGCGGCGAGGACGAGCGGCAGCTGCCGGTCGACGGCGCTGCTCACCGAGCTGACCTTCAGCCCGGACGAGACGAGGCCGACGACGTTGGCGTGGTCGTCCTCCACGGGGACCACGGCCTGCACCTCCTCGCCGAGGGGGCCGTGGACGCTCTCGATGGTGACGTGCCCGGCCTGCGAGGGCGCGATGGTGCCGATGAACTGCTTGCCGATGAGCTCGGGCCGGGGGTGGGTGTACCGCACCCCGTTCCGGTCGGTCACGACGATGAAGTCGACGCCTGCCTCCTTGCGGGCGGCCTCGGTCAGCGGCTGGAGCACCTTGCTGGGGTCCGGGCCGCGCAGCGTCTCGACCAGGCCGGGGCTGTGGGCGAACGTCTGTGCGGCGGCGAGCGATCGGTCGCGCGCCGCCTGGAACCTGTCACTCCGCGCCTGGAGCACCAGCGTGACCACCGCGGCGACGACGAGCAGCAGAATGATCAGCAGCTGCAGCAGGAACATCTGACCGGCGACACTGCGGCTGCGCGCCATCGACCGGAGACGTCCGGCCGACGGCACCCGTGAGCCGTGCTGCGACTGTCCCGGCTCACGCCTGCTGTCTCGGCGCCGACCGGTGAACCAGCGGCCCGAGGGCCCCGAGGAGCGGTCCCGGATTCGGGCCATATCCCATGTCTACCCCGCCCTCTTCCGCGGCGCGAACGGGAAGCGCCCGCCGTCACCCTCGGTAGCGGCCCCGTGGCCCGGCGATCCGCGGGCGGCGCGCGTGTCCTTGTCCGGCCCGGCCGCCGCGGCATACAGTGTCCGGGCTCCGCCAAGGGTCCGACTCCCCGGCCTGTGCCCGACGTCTTGTTGGTGAGGTCCCCGTGAGCAGCCGGCCGCCGTCACGCCGCAGGTCCGTCACCGCCGTCACCCTGGTCGGGGCGTTCATGGCGTTCCTCGACGCGACGATCGTCAACATCGCGGTCCCCGACATGGCGACCTCCTTCCCGCGCAACTCCCTGGGCGACCTCTCCTGGGTCCTCAACGGCTACAACATCGCCTTCGCCGCCTTCCTCGTCCCCTTCGGCCGGCTCGCCGACCGCTGGGGCCGCAAGCGCTCCTTCCTCCTCGGCCTCGGCGTCTTCACCGCGGCCTCGGGGCTGTGCGCCCTCGCCGGGAACGTGCCGCTGCTCGTGGCGGCGCGGGTCCTGCAGGCGACGGGCGGCGCCCTGCTCGTCCCGACGTCGCTGGCGCTGCTCCTGGAGGTCTTCCCCGCCGCCCGCCGGGCCGCCGCCGTCGCCGCGTACGGGGCGGCCTCGGCGGTCGCCGCGGGCATCGGCCCGTCCGTGGGCGGGGTGCTGGTCGCCCTCCGCGGCTGGGAACTGGTGTTCCTGGTCAACCTGCCGCTGGGCGTCGTGACGGCCGCGGCCGGGTGGCGGGTGCTGACCGAGAGCCGCGAGCCCCGCGGCCTGCCCCTGCCCGACCTGCCCGGGGCCGGCCTCCTCGGCGTCGCCGTCGGGTCCCTGGCCCTCGCCGCGGTCAAGGGCCAGGACTGGGGCTGGGGATCATGGGCCGTGCTCGGCTTCCTGGCCCTCGCCGCCGCGGCGCTGCTCGCGGTGGCCCTGCGCTCCACGCGCCACGCCGCCCCGGTCGTCGACCCGGCCCTGCTGCGGCTGCGGTCCTTCTCCGTGGCCAACGCGGCGTCCCTGCTCTTCGCGATCGCGTTCTTCGCGACGCTGCTGTGCAACGTCCTCTACCTGACGGCGGTGTGGGACTACTCCACGCTGCGGGCGGGCCTCGCCGTCACGCCCGCCCCGATCGCCGCGTCCCTGGTGGCCCTGCCCGCCGAACGGCTGGCCCGCCGCTTCGGGGCCCGGACGGTGTGCGTCGCCGGGATGCTGGTGTTCGCGGCCGGCACCTGCCTGTACGGGACGTGGATCGGGCCGCACCCCGACTTCGCCGGCGCGTGGCTGCCCGTCAGCGCGCTCACCGGGATCGGGGCCGGGGCGAGCCTGCCCGGCCTCGGCGCGGCGGCGCTCGCCGACGTCCCTCCGGCCCGGTTCGCCGTGGGCACCGCCGCCAACTCCGCGGCCCGCCAGACCGGCGCCGTGCTCGGGGTCGCGCTGCTGGTCGCGGCGGTCGGCACGCCCGCACCGGACGCCCTGCGCCACGCCCTGCAGCGGGGCTGGCTCCTCGCCGCCGCGAGCACGGTGCCGGCGATCCTCCTCACCCTCTTCCTCGCGGCCGGCACCGGCCGGGCCGGCCCCGCTCCCGCCGCCGCGGAGGAGGAGGTCAGCGCCCCTGGAAGCGCGGCCACTCTCCGTCGAGCAGAGCCGTGATCCCGTGCCGCATGTCCTGCGAGGCGACGCCTTCCGCGAAGTCCCGGCGCTCCAGCTCCAGATGCCCGGCCAGATCCGTCGACAGGCTCCGGTCGAGCAGCCGTTTGGCGCTGCGGACCGCGTGCGGCGCGGCGTCCGCCAGTCCCCGCAGGCGCGCCAGGCCCGCCCCGACCAGCTCCTCCGGCTCCACCACCGCACTCACCAGGCCCTCGCGCTGCGCCTGGGCGGCCCGTAGCACCGGCTGCTCCAGCAGGAGCTCCAGGGCGCGCGGATAGCCGACCACCCGGGGCAGGAACCACGCCATGCCCGCATCGGTGGACGCGCCGATCGCCCCGTACGCGAAGTGGAACGACGCGCGCCGCGAGGCCAGCCGGAGGTCGCAGGCAAGGGCGAGCGAGAAACCGGCCCCCGCCGCCTGGCCGTTCACGGCGGCCAGCACGGGGCAGCCGATGGACCGTACGGTGAGCACGACCTCCGAGAGCAGCGACGTCAGACGATCGCCGTAGGCGGCGGCGTCGAAGGAGGCGCTCGACAGGGCCCGGTGGTACGCGCGGACGTCCCCGCCGAGCGAGAACGCCTTGCCGGCTCCGGTGATCAGCACCCCGCGCAACGCGGTTTGCGCCGCCAACTCGCGCAATGCGGAACGCAGGTCCGTGAGCAGCTCGGCATTCATGGAATTACCCGTCGCGGGGCGGTTCAGGGTCAGCAGGGCGATGCCGTCCTGCGTTTGCACTTGCACGCAGGGCGATTCCACTCGTCCGGTACATGTCGAATCCGCCGGCCCGGCGGCCGAATTCTCCTTCATGGAGGCGAGGTTAGACACGACACCTGTAACCGACAACCAGTCAAGAACGACTAGTGACTTTCCAAGATCACCGTTCTAAGGTCCAGACAGCAGCGACCGCGAGGTCCTTGCTGAACAGCGCTGCCCGCTACGGGGGAAATGCATGTCGCGCAACGCTCAGTCCTGTCCGGAAACACCGACCGAGCACCACCCCGCTTCCCGCCCCGCCGGTTCGGCCCTGGTGACGGGGGCCTCCCGCGGCATCGGCGCCGCGATCGCCCGCGCCCTGGCCGCCGACGGCTGGCCGGTCACCCTCTGCTACCGGCAGGACGAGGCGGCGGCCGGGGAGGTCGCGGCGGCGATCGAGCGGGCGGGCGGCACCGCCCTCG
Source organism: Streptomyces sp. XH2 (assembly GCF_049725035.1). Taxonomy (NCBI): domain Bacteria; kingdom Bacillati; phylum Actinomycetota; class Actinomycetes; order Kitasatosporales; family Streptomycetaceae; genus Streptomyces; species Streptomyces sp. XH2. The sequence continues at coordinate 48,724 of NZ_JBMMMZ010000006.1, forward strand.
CCGTCCGCGCCGACGTCACCGACCCCGGCGCCGTGGAAGCGCTCTTCACGGCGGCCGAGGCCCGCCACGGCCCGGTCCTCGTCCTCGTCAACAACGCGGGCATCCGCGCCGACCAGGTCTTCGCGGCCATGGAGGAGGCAGACTGGCAGCCGGTGCTGGACACCAACCTCGGCGCCGTCTACCGCACCACGCGCCGGGCCCTGCCCGGCATGACGAGGGCGCGCTTCGGGCGCATCGTCAACATCGGCTCCGTGCTCGGCCGGCAGTCCCTGCCCGGCGTGGCCAACTACGCCGCCGCCAAGGCCGGGCTCGAAGGGCTCACCCGGTCCGTAGCGATCGAGACCGCACGGCGCGGCATCACCGTCAACGCCGTCGCACCCGGCCTCGTCGACACCGGGCTCGTCCGCGACGTCGAGTACCTCAGACGCTCCGCGCGCACCGCGATCCCCCTGCGGAGGGCCGCCCGCCCCGCCGAAATCGCGGCCTGCGTCCGCTTCCTGGCCTCACCCGAGGCCGGATACGTCACCGGCACCACCCTGACGGCCGACGGCGGGCTCTCCGCGGCGGCGTTCGTCCCGCAACCGCCCCACGGCTGATTCCGCCGTTCCGTTCCGTTCCATTCCCCTTCCCGCCACCGCATTTCCCCGCCCTTTTCCTTTGACCGACCGGCCTTAACGGCCCGTGCGACAGCGAATCGGAGAGTTCCGCATGACCACTGTGCCCGACCGCGCTTCCCTGACGGCATTCGTCACCGAGTCACTGGCCGATTTCGGCGCGGAACCGGACCTCATCACACCGGACGCCACTTTCGAGGATCTGGAGATCGACTCCCTCGACCTCGTGGAACTCGGCCAGGCCGTGAAACGGCGTTTCGGCATACAGGTGCGCCCCAAGGACATGGACGGCGTCAAGACCGTCGGAGAAGCCCTCGACGTCATCTGCCGCACCGCGGGGATCTGATGGCCGCCCGTGCTGTGGCCGTCACCGGTGCGGGCGCGGTCACCTCCCTCGGCACCGGCACCGGCCTGCTCCACCGGCGCGCCGTGGCCGGCGAGAGCGCGTTCACCGGCGGCGAGGGCCGCTGCACGGACTTCGACCCGGCGCCCGCCCTCTCCCGGCGCGAGGCGCGCCGGACCGACCGGTTCTGCCAGTTCGCCCTGGTCGCCGCCGAGGAAGCGCTGACCGGGGCCGGCTGGGACGGCCGACTCCCGTACGATCCCGGGCGCGTGGCCTGCCTCGTCGGCTCGGGAGTCGGCGGCCTGGCGACCTTCGAGGCGCAAGCGACCGTCCTGGCCGCCGACGGCCCCGAGGCCGTCTCCCCGCTCATGGTCCCGATGATGATGGCCAACGCCGCGGCCGCTCAGATCGCCCTGCGCCACGGCCTGCGCGGCGAGAGCCACTGCGTGATCTCCGCCTGCTCCGCCGGCGCCCAGGCCATCGGCGCGGGACTGCGCCTGATCCGGTCCGGCGAGGCGGACGCGGCCGTGGTGGGCGGCGCCGAGGCCGCCACGTCGCCCATCGTCCGCGCCGCGTTCCTCAACGCCGGCGCCCTCTCGCCGACCGGTGCCTCCGTGCCCTTCGACCGCGACCGCGACGGCTTCCGGCTGGGCGAAGGCGCCGGCGTCCTCGTCCTGGAGGACGCCGAGGCGGCCCGCGAGCGCGGTGCGCCGGTCCTCGCCGAACTCGCCGGCTACGCGGCCAGCACCGACGCCCACCACCTCACGGCACCCGACCCGGCCGGGGGGGGCGCCGCCCGGGCCCGCCGGGGGCGCGCGGCGGCCCCCCCCCCGACGCCGGCATCACCCCCGCGGACCTGCACTACATCAACGCCCACGGCACCGGGACCGTCCTCAACGACCGGGCGGAGGCGGCCGCGCTCCGGCGCGGCCTCGGCGACGCCCTCGCCGGCATCCCGCTCTCCTCCACCAAGTCGTCCGTCGGGCACCTGCTGGGCGCGGCCGGAGCCGTGGAGGCGGTCGCCACCGTCATGGCCCTGCACCACCGGACCGCACCGCCGACCGTCGGCCTGCGCGCCCCCGACCCGGAGCTCGGCGCGCTCGACCACGTCACCACCGCCCGCCCCCTCACCGCGAACGGGCGCGGCCCGCTCACCGCGATCTCCACCTCCTTCGGCTTCGGCGGCCACAACGCCGTCCTCGTCCTGCGGGCGGCCCCCGGCAGGAGGGCCGCGTGATACGGCTCCCCGGCCGGCGCTACGTGGTCACCGGCGTCCTCACCAGCGACTCGATCGCCTGGCACATCGCCAGGGAGCTCCAACTGGCGGGCGCCGAGGTGCTGCTGACGGGCCACGGCCGCAGCCGCCGGATCACCGAACTCGCCGCGGCCGACCTGCCCGGGCCGGCCGAGGTCCTGGAACTCGACGCGACCCGGCCCGGCGACTTCACCGCCCTCGCCACAGCGGTGGAGGAGCGCTGGCCCGCGCTCGACGGGGCCGTCCACGCCATCGCCGCCGCCCCGCCCGGCGCGCTCGGCGGCGCCTTCCTCACCACCCCGCCCGAGAGCGCCGGACTGGCCTTCCGCACCAGCGCCGCCTCCCTCCACGCCCTGGTCACCGCACTCGCCCCGCTCCTGCGGCGCGGAGCCGGCGGCGGCAGCGTCGTCGGCCTCGACTTCGACGGCTCCCGCGCCTGGCCCGGCTACGACTGGATGGGCGTGGCCAAGGCCGCCCTGGAGTCCGTGTGCCGCTACCTCGCCCTCTACCTCGGCGCGCAGGGAACCCGCGTCAACCTCGTGGCGACCGGGCCCGCCGACACCGTCTCCGGGCGCGGCGTCGCCACCTTCGACGCGCTCGACGCCCACTGGGCCCGCAACGCGCCCCTGGGCTGGGACAGCGCCACGGCCGCGGCCGAGGTGGTGCCGGGCCCGGTGCTCTTCCTGCTCTCCGGGCTGGCCCGCGGCATCACCGGTGAAGTGCTCCACGCCGACGGCGGAATGCGTGCCGCCGGGATGGGGCTGCCCGCCCCCGCGAGCGCGGCCGCCGGTGGCGTGCCCGGGGAAGGCGGGGCACGGTGAACCCCGGTACGGAAACGGCCGGCACGGCCGCCGGCGCCGTCAACGGCGGCGACGCGGGCACCGCCTACGCCGGCACGCCGGCCCCCGGCTCCCCGCAGGACGCCCGTGCGGCGCTGACCGCCGACCGCACCGTCCACCGCCGCCTCGTCCACAAGCGCGCCGTCGAACAGGTCCTGACCACGGCCGTCGCGGAGAGCGGCGGGCGCCTGCTCGGCACGGCCCAGCTGCCCCGGCTGCACCGCCACTACAACGACACCGGCGCCCCGTACCACGACCTCCTCCTCGTGGGGGAGGCCGCACGCCAGACCGTCGAGGCCATCGTCCACGAACTGCTGCACGTTCCCCTCGACCGCCGCTTCGTGATCGGCGACCTCGGCATCGCCTTCACCGCCCTGGACGCGGTGCGCACCGGCCCCGCCCCCGCCGACCTCCGGGTGGAGCTGGACATCGAACGGCTGCGCCGCCGCCGCGACGGCGCGGTGCGCAGCCTGCGCGGCGCCGCGACCTGCCGCATCGGCGACCGCGACGCGGCCCGCTTCACCGGAACCCTGCTGTTCCTGGAGGGGGAGTCCTACGAGGACCTGCGCGCCGGCAGCACCGGTCCGCGGGCCCCGGCCGCCGGGCAAGTGCCGCCGCGCTGCGACCCCTCCGCCGTGGGTCGCACCGACCCCCGCAACGTCGTCATCGGCGGCCTGCGCACCGCACGGTCCGAAGGCAGCTGCAGGCCCGAAGCCGACGACATCCCCCAAGAGACCGAAACCGTCGCCGACATCGTGGCCGACCCGCAGGACCCCGTCTTCTACGACCACGCACTCGACCACCTGCCCGGCATGCTGCTGATGGAGGCGGCCCGGCAGACCGCCCTGGCCGCCTGCGCGCGCACCCGCGCCGTACCGGCCGGCGCCCTCCTCGCGACCGCCTGCCAAGCACGCTTCCTGGCCTTCGCCGAGCAGTCCGCCCCCGTCCGCTGCCGGGCCCGCCCCACCGGGACCACCGGCACGGGAACGGTCGCCGTCACCGTGGAACAGCGCGGAGAACCCGTGGCCGAGCTGGAGATCACGGTCGAGGACGTGCCACAGGCGGACCGCATCGGCCGCGAGGCGTGCGTGCCCACGCCCACCGCGCCTCCCGGGGGCGCACGATGACCACCGCCACGATCGCCGGCGTCGGCGCGGCCCTTCCCGCCACCGTCCTCGGCAACGACCACTTCACCCCCCTCGGCACCTCGCACGAGTGGATCGTCAAACGCACCGGCATCCACACCCGCCACTGGCTGGGCCCGGGCGAATCGCTCGCGGGCCTCGCCGAACAGGCCTGCCGGGAGGCGCTCGCCGACGCCGGCCTCGACGCCCGCGCGGTCGACCACGTCGTGGTCTCCACCGTCACCCCCGACCGCATCACCCCGGGCATCGCCCCCGAGCTCGCCACCCGGCTCGGCGCCCCCAACCCGCCCGCGATGGACCTCAACGCCGCCTGCGCCGGATTCCTCTACGCCCTTGACCACGCCTGCGCGCAGATCGAGTCCGGCCGGGCCCGCTGCGTCCTGGTGTGCGCGGCCGAGGCGCTCTCCCGCATCACCGACACCACCGACCGCTCCACCGCCGTCCTCTTCGGCGACGCCGCAGGCGCCGTCGTGGTCACCCCCGCCGGGCCGGGCTCCGGCGAGCGGCCCAGCTTCCGCCTCGGCTCGGACGGCCGCCACGAGGACCTGCTGTACGCCGACCTGACCGACCGCCTGCTGCGCATGAGCGGCCGCGAGGTCTACGAGTTCGCCGTCGCCACCATGGTCGAGCAGACCCGCGCCGTGCTGACCGGCTGCGGCCTCTCCCTCGCCGACGCCGGGCTCTTCATCGGCCACCAGGCGAACGCACGGATCCTGCGGGCCGTCGCCGCGGAGCTCGGCGTCCCGCCGTCCCGCACCGAGATCAGCATCGAGACCGTGGGCAACACCTCGTCGGCGTCCATCCCCTTCGCCCTGCGGCAGGCCCGCAACCGCGGCCGCCTGCGCCCCGGCGACCGGATCGTGATGGCGGCGTTCGGCGCCGGCTTCGTCTGGGGAGCGGGCGTCATCCGCTGGCGGGCGGCACCCCGAGCACACCCCGAGCACGCACTCCACGAGCAGGAGGAACCATGTCACCGGTGACCGCGCACCCGGAGCCGTACTACCTGGGAGACAGCCCCTCGCGGCCCGTCCCCTTCGACGGCGTCATGACCGTCTCGCACTACATCATGCCGAACTTCGCCACGATGGACTGGCACCAGGTCCCCCGCGAGAAGGTCGTCGAGAACATCCGCAGCCTGAGCGACCCGGGCGGCAACCTGAACGACCGGATCATGATGTACATCCACGTGCCCTACTGCAAGTCGTTCTGCCACTACTGCAACTTCAACCGCTACCACTACCCCAAGCAGGACTCCGAGCGGCTGGAGCGCTACACCGACTACCTCATCAAGGAGATCGACTGGTACATGCGCCAGCCGTACGTGCAGGCGCGCGAGTTCACCGCGATCTACATAGGCGGCGGCAGCCCCTCCACCCTCCCGGTCCCCGCCGTCGAGCGGCTGAGCGCCCACCTCCGCAAGGTCGTCCCCAACTTCGACACCATCGAGAAGTCCTTCACCGGCGAGCCCCGCACCCTGCGCCGGCCCGGGCTCCTCGACGTCCTCAAGGACCACGGCTGGGACCGCATCACCTTCGGCATCGAGACCCTCGACGCCAAGATCCACCGCAAGATCGGCCGCCTGGACACCCGCGACGACGTCGACGCCGTCTTCAACCGCATGCGCGACCTCGGCTACGAGGCCGACACCTGCGTCGACATGATGTACGACCTGCCCGGCCAGACCCTGGAGGGGTTCCAAAGCGAGCTCGCCGAGCTCCTCGACGCCTACGACCCCGCCGAGATCGACCTGTTCACCACCATCTACCTGCCCTACCGCCCCCTGCACAAGCTCATCATGGACGGCAGGGTCGAACAGCCCGGCAGCCCCTGGCAGCTCCTCGCCATGCGCGAGCACCTCTACGACACGCTCAGCGCGGCCGGCTACCACAACACCATCGCCGAGACCTGGTCCAAGCGCCCCGAACGCTCCCAGTACCAGACCGCGCACTGCGCCCGGCAGGACATCATCGGCGTCGGCTGCGCCGCCCGCGGCAACCTCCGCGACATGGTGTCGATCAACCCCGAGAAGGTCGACCAGTGGCAGGCCAACGTCGACGAACAGGGCGCCTCCACCGAGACGCTCCAGTCCATCGGCCACGACGGTGTCCTCGACCGGGTCATGGTGATGTTCCCCCGCTACAAGTCCCTCGACAAGGCACTGCTCCACAGCCACGCCGAACGGGTCGGCGAAGCCGCCTTCGCCCGCGTGCAGAACGTCATCGACGGGCACCTGGCGGCCGGCGTCATCGACGAGCACGACGACCGGTACACCGTCAACAAGCTCGGCGTCATCTGGCACGGCAACCTCCAGACCGACTACCTGCGCCACACCCTGAACACCAAGGGCGAGGTGCTGATGAACCACCTCACCGAGGCCCGCGCGGACTTCGACAACGAGGACCGCTTCGAGGTGACGCCCGAGACCGTCTACATCAAGGAACACGACGCCGAGTACCCGAGGCTGATGAAGTAGTGCCCATGAAGCAGCCCCCCGAGCCACCGCCGGTCCTCGCCCGCGTCGAGCCCGCGGACGGCATCACCCTGGTCGCCCGCGTCCTGCGGCGCCCGGAACCGGGCCGGCCGGTGGCCGTGGTCCTGCCCGCCATGGGCGCCGCCGCCCGCTTCTACCTGCCGTTCGCCCGCGCCCTGCACAAGGAGGGCCTCACGGTGGTCACGGCCGACCTGCGCGGGCAGGGCGAGGCGACCCCGGCGGTGGCCCGGGGCGTACGGTTCGGCTACCGCGAGCTGGCCGAGGAGGACCTGCCGGCCCTCGTCGCGGCCGTCCGCTCCGCGCTCCCCGGCCGCCCCCTCGTCCTCGTGGGCCACAGCCTCGGCGGGCAGCTGGCCCTGCTGTACGCGGCAGCCGGGCGCGAGCCCGTCGACGCGGTCGTCCTGATCGCCGCCGGCTCCGTCTGGTACCGCGGCTTCGGCGCCCTGCGCGGGCTGCGCAACCTCGCCGCCGGCCAGCTGTTCGCCGCCCTGGCCACCGTCCTCGGCTACTGGCCCGGGGAGCGGCTCGGCTTCGGCGGCACACAGGCCACCGGCGTCATGCGCGACTGGGCCCGGCAGGGCCGCACCGGCCGCTACCGCATCACCGGCAGCACCACCGACTACGAACAGGCACTCGGCCGGCTCGGGCTGCCGCTGCTCGCCATCGGCGTGGACAACGACACCCTCGCCCCGCCCGGCTCGCGCGAACACCTGCTGTCCAAGGCGCCGCGCGCCGCACTCGACCGCTGGCAGTACACGACGGACGCCGCCGGCGGAAAGCACATCGACCACTTCCGCTGGGTCCGCCACAACGCGGCACTGTGCGCACACCTCGCCCAGTGGGTGCTGAAGGCCACCGCCGCACCGTCCGGAAGGAGCGACCCCGATGCCCGTTGAGCCGCCCGCAGAGCCCGGCTCCCCCCGCGTGATCGTCGTGGGCGGCGGCTGGTCGGGCATCGCCGCCGCCTGGAACCTGCACCGCGCCGGCGCCCGCCCCCTCCTGCTCGACGAACAGCCCGCCCTCGGCGGCCGCTCCGCAGCGGCCCCGCTCGGCTCCCGCACCGTGACCCTCGGCGGCAAGAACATCGGCCGCAAGTACACCTCCTTCCGCGCGTTCGCCGCCGCCATGGGCGCCCGCGACGCCGACTGGGAGCACTTCGGCATCAACTCCTCCCGCATCGAGGACGGCCGTGTCCGCACCGTCGACAGCACCAGCCGGGCCGCGAGCCTGGCCGGGCTGCTGTCCGGCGTCCCCCTCCGCGACCTGGCCAGGATCCTGCGCCTCGCCCGCTACGTCCGCAGCGACCGCGCCAACGCCTTCCTCGCCGGCCCCGAGTTCGACCGCCTGGCCGCCCGCACCGGCGACCCCGCCCTCTCGGCGTACTTCGGCCCCGTCCTGCGGGAGAGGCTGCTGCGCCCCGCCGTCGTCCGCATGAACGGCGCCGAGCCCGACGAGACCCACCTGGGCACCTTCGGCACCAACCTCGGCATGCTCCTCGACAGCTTCGACCAGCTCACCGGCGGCTTCGACGGCATCCTCGGCCGCTTCGCCGGCACCGTCGAGACCCGCACCCGCACCCGCGTCACGGCACTCGCCGTCGAGGACGGCCGCGTCACCGGCGTCCGCGCCACCACCGGCGGCGAGACCTCGGAACTCGCGGCCGACGCCGTCGTCCTCGCGCTGCCCGCCCCCGCGTCCGCGGCGCTGCTGCACCCGCACCACCCGCGGCTCGCCCGCCTCCTGGGCCGCGTACGGTACTTCCCCGTCACCGTCGTCGTCGCCGCGTACGACCGGCCGGTCTTCGACGAGCGCGTCCGCGCCCTGACCTTCCCGCCGGGCAGCCCCCTGAGCAACGCGGGCGCGTACGGGGTGGGGGACCGGCACCTCGTCCGGTACACCTTCAGCGGCCGGGCTGCCCGCGCCCTGTCCCACGGCGAGGACGACCTGACCGACCTCGCCGAGAAGGAGCTCGGCGCCCACGTCGACCTCTCCGTCCCCCGCCGCACCGCCGCCGTCTCCGCCCGCTGGGAGCACGGCCTGTGCGCCTACTCGGCCTTCCACACAACGACGCTCACGGCCGTCGCCGGACTCGCGAAGGGCCTGCGGGGCCTGGCCCTGACCGGCGACTACGTACGGGGCGCGTCCGTCGAAGCCTGCTTCCGGGGCGCGTACGCGTGCACGGACGACCTCGTCCGCACGCTCATGCCCCTCCCGCGGCCCCCGGCCTGACGTCCACGCGGGCGGCGGGCGCCCTGCAGGCCACCGCCGCCCGGTAGCCGTCCGGCGCCCCCAGATCGCGCACCGTCCACAGCCCCACCGGGCCCAGCGCGGCGGGCAGCGCCAGGACCGCCGGCTCGCCCGGCCGCGCGCCCGGACCGGTCACGACCTCGGCGAGCGAGCCCGGAAAACCGCGCCCCCAGGCCTTGAGCACGGCCTCCTTGCGGGTCCACAGCCGGGCGAACTCGTCCGCCTCCCGCCCCGGCGCCGTGCCGCGCCAGGAGGCGGACTCCGAGGGAGCCAGGCACTCCTCGGCGAGGTCCCGCAGATGCGGCCGGGGGACGACGCGCTCCACGTCGACGCCCACCGGGCCGCCCGCGCACACGGCCAGCACCACCGCGCCGCCCGAGTGGCTGTAGCTCACGTACAGGCCGGGATCGTGGGCGAGCCGCGGCTTCCCGGCCCGGCTCCGCTCCCACTGCACCCGCGCGGGAGGGGCCTGGAGCCGCTCGGCGAGCCGGCCGCGGACCCACGCCCGGGCCTCGGCGCGCAGCCGCCGCTTGCCGGCCGTGTCCCGGGGGACGTCCGCGCCGGTGCGCAGCACCACGGACCACACCGTGACGAGCACACCGCGCGCCATCACCACCGCCCCTTCCGTGCGCCGCTACACCGTGCGGATCGCGGGGTCGCTCACCCCCGTCCCGCCGGTCTCGACGTGCCCGGCGAAGCGGCGCAGGAACGTGCCGTCCGTGTCGGAGACGACGGTCAGGTCGTACCAGCGCTTGCTGCGGCGCAGGTCCACAGCATGGACCAGCCGCCCGCCCGCGGGCACCCGGAACGTCTCCTTCTTCCCGCCGTAGGCGTCGGTGACGGTCAGGTTGCAGGTGCTGTTGCCCGCGTTCGTCATCGTCAGCGTGACCCCGCCGGTGCGGGCGTCGTGACGGGCGATGACCTCCGGCCCCGCCGCCTTGCCCGGCCCGCGGAAGGTGCGCAGGAAGCCGTTCGGGCCGAACACGGACAGGTCGTAGGTGCCCTTGGAGTAGGCGGTGTTCCAGGTGTCCGAGAGCTGCTTGCCTTTGCCTGCCGTGTACGTCCACGGGCCGTCGGTCCGGTTGCCGGAGGTGACGGTGAAGCACACGCCCGCCGCGTCGCCGCCGCCGAACGTGAGCGTGAACCGCCCGGTGGACGGGGTCGCGGAGCCGTCCACCAGCGGCGCGTACGGCAGCGGGCGGGTGGGCCGCGAGCCCTTCTCCTGCGCGGGCAGGGAGGGGCCCGCGGGCGGCTTCGGCACGTAGTCGGGGTGGCGCTTGCGGTCCGGCGGCTCGTAGGCCGCGGTGTCCGGCAGACGGGCCGGGCCGGTGTCCCGGAGGCCGAAGTCGAAGGCCGAGGTGAGGTCGCCGCAGATCGCGCGGCGCCACGGCGAGATGCTGGGCTCGCGCACCCCGAAGCGCCGCTCCACGAAGCGGATGACCGAGGTGTGGTCGAAGACCTCCGAGCACACGAAGCCGCCGGTGCTCCACGGGGAGACCACGAGCATGGGCACGCGCTGTCCGAGCCCGTAGGGGCCGGCGCCGTAGCGGGCGTTGCCGGCGAAGACGTCGAGGGAGGCGTCCACCGTGGAGAGGCCCCGGCCGGCATCGGCGGGCGGGAACGGCGGCAGGACGTGGTCGAAGTAGCCGTCGTTCTCGTCGTACGTGATGAACAGGGCCGTCCTGCTCCACACCTCGGGGTTCGAGGTGAGGGCGTCCAGGACCTGGGCGATGTACCAGGCGCCGTAGTTGACCGGCCAGTTCGGGTGCTCGGAGAAGGCCTCCGGGGCGGCGATCCAGGAGACCTGCGGCAGCTTGCCGGCCTTGACGTCCGCCTTGAGGACGTCGAAGTAGCCGCCGCCCTTCTTCACGTTCGTGCCGGTGCGCGCCTTCTCGTAGAGGGGCTCACCGGGCTTGGCGTTGCGGAAGCTGTTGAAGTAGAGGAGCGAGTTGTCGCCGTAGTTGCCGCGGTACGCGTCCTCGATCCAGCCCCAGGAGCCCGCCTTGTCGAGGCCGTCGCCCTCGTCCTGGTAGATCTTCCACGAGACGCCGGCCTTCTCCAGCCGCTCCGGGTACGTCGTCCAGTCGTAGCCCGCCTCCTCGTTGCCGAGGACGGGGCCGCCGCCCTTGCCGTCGTTGCCGGTGTGGCCCGTCCACAGGTAGTAGCGGTTGGGGTCGGTCGCCCCGATGAACGAGCAGTGGTAGGCGTCGCACACGGTGAACGCGTCGGCGAGCGCGTAGTGGAAGGGGATGTCCTCGCGCGTCAGGTAGGCCATCGTCCCGGTGCCCTTGGCGGGAAGCCACTGGTCGTACCGGCCCTGGTTCCAGGCCTTGTGGCCGCCCTGCCAGTCGTGGTTGAGGCCCGCGATGAACTGCATGCCGAGGTTCTCGGCGTCCGGGTGGTAGGGGAGCACCTCCTTGGCTCCGTCCGACTGGTGCCACACCGGCTTGCCGCTGGGCAGGGACACCGGGCGCGGGTCGCCGAAGCCGCGCACGCCCTTCAGCGTGCCGAAGTAGTGGTCGAAGGAACGGTTCTCCTGCATCAGGACGACGATGTGCTCGACGTCCTGGATGGTGCCGGCACGGCGGCGGGCGGGGATCGCGGCGGCACGGTCGATGCTGTTCGACAGGGCCGCGTAGCCCGCGGTCGTGCCGGCGATCTGGAGGAACCGCCGCCGGTTGAGTTCAGGCATGGGTGTGAGGACCTCGCGGGAGTCGGGACTGGAGCCGGGTGCTCCAAGAGCAGCGAGCGCCGGGGACGGGGCCGTGTCGTCGGTGTGACGGAGGGCGGTACGCGAGGCGAACGTAGCGGACGGGCCGTGAGAAGGGGAGCCCTCGGGGCCTGTCGGCCCGGGGCCGGAGAAGGATGCGCTCCCAGGGCCCGTCCGCCCGTCTTCGGTCCGTCCATGGCTGCCGCCCGGTCCGGCCGGACCTGCGTCACGGCGGCGACGACGGCCTACCGCGACGGCTCGTCACCATGGCGGCGGGGGCGGCGGAATCCGCGGGCAGCCGGCGTCGGAACCGGCACCGATGCCGGCGTTGTCACGCGCCCGGCGGCCTCAGGGCCGGCGGGCGCCCGTCCTGTCGCAGGACAGCGTCCGGCCTTCGCAAGCCTCCAGGTCCAGCGCGAGCAACTGCTCGTACGCGGCGGCCGGCAGGTCCGCCTCGATCACGACCGGGCGCCCGAGCGCTTGTCCTCCAGCAGGCGGCGGCCGTGGCGGCCCGGGCGGCCCGTCCCGTCCGGGCGGCCCACCGCGGGAGCGGCGCACCGCACCGCCGAGCACCCGCTTAAGCGCCGTGCAGGCCTCCTGGACACGGGCGGCTCACCCTTCGCCCCACTCCACCACGAGACGCCCGCCCGCCTCCGTCACCTCCGTGCCGAACGCGGCACAGGCCTGGCGGAACCTGCGGGCGATCCACGCGGCCTCCGCCGCGTCCGCGAGCCGCGTGCGGCAGAAGTCGAGCGCCAGCGGCACCGCCTCCACGCGGACGGGGCAGGTGCCGTCGAAGGTGACGAGGAAGAGCAGGCCCAGGTCGTTGCGGAGGTCGTCGTCCGTCGCGTAGTCGTCGACGAAGTCCCCGAGGTCGTAGAGAATCCGGTCCGCGACGCCGTGGAAGACGTGCGCGGAGTGCCCGGCGACGAGCGTGGCACCCGCGGCGAGGAACTCCTGCGCGGCGCGGCGGATGTACGCGGCGGGCCCGCGGGTCATGTTCGGCCCCCAGTGCGGGGTGACGAGCGTGACGTCCGTGGCGAGGCCCGTGACGGTCCGCAGCAGCCAGACCGGGGCGCCGGTCTCCAGATCCGCATGGGCGACGCCCGGCCGGTCCGGGCCCGCGGCGAAGTCGCGCGGGTGGTCGGTGACCCCGATGACGCCCAGCCGCAGGCCGCCCCGCTCGACGACCGCCGGCTGCCGCGCGGTCTCCTCGTCCCGGCCGGCCCCGGTCCAGGCGATCCCGGCGTCGGCGAGGTGGCGGACGGTGTCGAGCAGGGCCTCGGGGCCGTAGTCCAGGGCGTGGTTGTTGGCCAGGTTCACGCAGGTGACCCCGAGGTGCTGCAGGGCGCGCACGGCCACGGGCGGCGCCCGGAAGAAGAACGGTTTGAACGGGTCCCGCCAGCGCTCGCCGCGCGCGGAGACCGCGCACTCCAGGTTGAGGACGAAGGCGTCGGCCTCGTGCGCGACGGCCACCACGTCGTCGGCGAAGAGGCTCTCCGGCGGGTCGGTGGCCAGCCGCCCGGCGACCTCCCGGCCCAGCATGGTGTCTCCCGCGAGTGCGAGTTTCATGGTTCAACCACCTCCCGCGGGTGCTGTCCGTCCCCCTGCCCTTCATTGTAAAAATGGTGGGATTTACCGAGGAATGTGTGGAGTGTGGTCCCAGGGGGAACAGCAGACCCATGGCCCGGCCCAACGAAGAGGTCGAGGCGCTGCTGCAGGAGTACGCCGACCTCGTCACCATCACCGGCGGCGACGCCTACAAGGCGCGCGCCTACGAGAAGGCCGCCCGCGCCATCGGCGGCCATCACGCCGACGTCTCCCGCCTCGACCTCAAGGGCCTCCTCGCCATCCCCGGCGTCGGCAAGTCGATCGCCGAGAAGGTCCTCGAATACCTGCGGACCGGCCACGTCGCCATGGTCGAGGAGGCCCGGGCGGTCATCCCCGCCGGCGTGCGCGAACTGATCGCCATCCCCATGCTCGGCCCCAAGAAGGCCATGCTCCTCTACGAGGAACTGCACATCTCCTCCGTCGACCAGCTCCTCGACGCCCTCCACGACCACAGGCTCCGCGATCTCAAGGGCTTCGGCGCCCGCACCGAGGAGAACATCCTGCACGGCATCGCCCTGCTGCAGCAGGCCGGCGGCCGCATCCTGATCGACGCCGCCATGGACGTCGCCGAACAGATCACCGGCGAGCTCTCCGGCGTGGCCGGGTGCGAGCGGTGCGCGTACGCGGGCTCGCTGCGCCGGATGCGCGAGACCATCGGCGACGTCGACATCCTCGTAGCCGCCGACCGCTCCGACCCGCTGATGGAAGCCCTCACCGAGCTGCCGGTCACCGCCGAGGTCATCGCGCACGGCGAGAAGAAGACCTCCATCCGCACGACGAAGGGCCTGCAGGTCGACCTGCGCGTCCTGCCGCCGGACGCCTGGGGAGCGGGCCTGCTGTACTTCACCGGCTCCAAGGAGGCGGAAGCACTCTGACACCTTGCCTCAACGAGCGAAAACCGCAGGTCAGAGTGAAGATGGAAGACATGGGCACGGCACCCGAGCGCCCCCGCTGGGGCATCCTCGCCCGTAAGTCGAAGGTCTATGGGAAGGGCGACCGGCGTCGTGAGCTGAGCACCGAGGCGCAGATCGACACCGGCCACCGGGAGGCCGCAGAGGCCGGGGCCGAGGTGCCCCCGGAGTTCGTCTGGGCAGAGCTGGGCTCCGCGTTCAAGGACCGGGAACGCGAGGACTTCGACGAGGCGCTAGCCGCTCTCGCCGCAGGAAAGATCAGCGTCCTGTGGTGCTACCGGCTGGACCGGTTCAGCCGCAAGGGCGCCGAAGATCTTCTAAGGGTCATCGGCAAGGTGCGCGTCATCTTCTGGTACGACCGCTTGGACTCCATGGAGCCCGGGGACCGACGCCGGATCATCGACTATGCCGAGCAGGCTCGCGAGTACTCCGAACGCCTCTCACACAACGTGGTGCAGACCAAGCAGGTACAGCGTGAGCGAGGCGAGTGGCTGGGTGTCCACCCGTTCGGACTCAGGCCCAACCGGGACCGAAAGCTGGAGCACGGCGAGCGGTGGCCCGTGGTGGAACGGATCTTTTACACCCTCGCCGAGGGGAAGGTGTCCGGCCGGGGACTGGTGCTCGACATGAACCGGGAGGGCGAGTTGTCCCCCGGTGGCAAGGCGTGGTCCGTATCCACGCTGAGCCGAATCGTCAACCACCCCGTGTACGAGGGCTGGCAGATCATTCGGAACCCGGCTGGAAACTCACCCGTGAATCTCGTCTACAAGAACGCGCGAGGGCGCCGGGTCGGCGTGTTCGCCGAGGGGTTCGAACCCATCCCCGCGACGATCGTCAAGAAGGCCAGGCAGCACCTCAGCCGGCAGGACCCGGCACCCAACAGTCATCAGCTCCCCCAGCAAGGGAAAGCGCAATCGCTACTCGCCGATGCCCTACGGTGTCACGGCTGCAAGGGTCCTATGGTCACGGTGTCGCGGGAGTCCTACGGGTGCTACCGGCATCACCAGCAGGGCCTGGATTGCCCCGCTCCCGCGTTCGTGTCCAAGAAGCCTCTTGAGGACTACGCGGCCGTTCGCTGGATCAACCGCATCGGCGGTTCGGATGCCAAAGACCCGTTGCTGCTGGCCGTCGCGGAACGCTGGGCGCTCCTCACCCGGCCTGAGGAGACCCAAGCTCACCGAGAGGCCCTGGAGGCCGTAGAAACGGCTCAAAAGCGGATGCGGCGGCTCATGATGGACCGGAACAAGGGCCGTTACGACCTGATGGAAGACCTCTTCGAAGAGCACGAGAGGGAAGCGCTCCAAGACCTCAAGGACGCCCGGGCACTGCTCGCCGAACACGGACCCACAACATCGTTGGACGCCGTGGGATTCCTGACTGAGCCGGAGCAGGTCCAAGAGCTCTGGGATACGGCCACCCTGCCCATGCAACGGGACCTGCTCCGCTTGGCGATCGATTACGTGACCGTCAAGAAGTCTCCGAAGAAGGGGACAAGGTTCGACGGCAACCAGCGGGTGACGATCAAGTGGGCGAAGGCGGGAAAACCGGTGGCGCAGCAACCGGATGGTAAGCACGACGATGGGATCGGAACGCGAGCTGCCGCCGCGTGACCTCGCATCGAGGGCACAGCGAAAAGGGTGCTGCCCGTACCTCTTTTCCCTAATACGCACTAGAAGAAGAAGGAACGGGCAGCGCCTTTTCTGCTGGGCGTGATGCTCAGGGCGCCCAGCGGGGCACCGTGCCGACCGCTCCACCTGCTGTACCCCACCCGAACTTAATCAGGGTGCAAGGCCGAGAGCGCCACGCGCGTGCGTGCGCAGTATCGGAGCGACGCCCCGTAGCGCGGCCCTGCGTTGCCCCGTCCGGCGCGGTCCCGTGGTGACTCTCCTCCCACGGTTCGACCCCGGGCGGGGCGACAGTTCACTGCGTTGGCTTTGGTGCTCAGTGAAGCCACCAAGCAGCCCCGCTGCTGACGAGGGTGGTCGCAATCGCTATCAGCCACGAGGGAATGCGCTGAACGGCCAAGTAAAGCCCACCGCAGCGGAATTCAATCTGTGGCCTTTCATTTCGCTGGGCAAGGTCTTGCCTGGTCAAGGGCCCTCCCCTGGTGTGTGGATGCGTCCCACTCTACGCACCCCGAATGGGGCAACTGGCCCTGGATCACGAAAAGTTCAGCCGCATGGATGGGCTAGCCGAGGGTTATGACCCGTATTTGCGGCGTACCTCAGCGGGACTCGGTGAGCGGTCACTGGTCCACCAGCACTCGCCGTGCTCAACTTCCCCGAAACTGGCCGCGCATCCGTGCCGCCGTCCTGCTGCGGGACGCGCACCTGTGCCAGTGGGTCCGGTACGACACGGGCCTGCCGTGCTTCGAGGAGGCGTCCGAGGTGGACCACCGCTTCGACCCGCACGATCACCGGCCCGAGGCGTTGTGGTCGTTGTGCCACTGGCACCACGCCCGTAAGACGGCGCAGGAAGCGGCGGCCGGCCGGAGGCGGGCTCGCGAGGCCCGAGAGGTGCCCCGCAGTCGCAGGCCCCACCCTGGGGCTCTGTAAGTCCTCTCGGCCCTGCGGCAATACCCCTGGTGGTTCCCGACCAGACCCCTGTCCGCACCCCTGGGACGGGCCGGGAGGGTGGCCCGCGCGGAGCGCGTGGCCGGTGGGTGTGGAGGGCGTGGCCCGGTGATGTTCGCCGCGTTGCTCAACGCGTTGTCGAACCGTGCCGGTGCGCTGGCCCTGCCGACGATGCCTGGGCGTGGTGCCCGTCGAGGCGTGCCCCCGATGGACAGGGCCGAGGTGTTGCCGCGTCTGGTGATGCGGCTCGCTCCTTCGCTGTCGCTTCAACGTTGTTGATCACTTGTCGTTCGTGTCGCGTGATCAGTCGCTGTTGAGTGATCACGAACGCCGCGACCCCAGGGGGGTGGCTCCCTGATCATGATTCTCCCTGACCGGGGCGTGACAGCAGCTCGGTTTCTGTGCGATCCCGAGGCCCCCTCTTCTCGCCGCTTCGACCCTTGCGCCGCTTGGCCGAGGGCCGCTTTCCCCACGTACTGAGACCCGAGGTGACGACGCCCTGCGCATCGATCCCAAGCTGAAGGACGCGGACAAGCTCCGGGCCGCCCTCGTGGACGGCTTCGAGGTCGAGCTGGAACTGGAGCCGGCGGACCTGGCCGCGATCGACATCGCCGCCCCCATGCTCGCGCGGGCCGCGTCCCTGGACGACCTCGTGCGCCGTGAGGGCCAGATGGTGCCCGGCGGCAACCGCGCCGGCATGTTCGTCCTGCACCCCGGCATCACCGAGGCCCGGCAGCTCCGGCAGGCCGCCGGTGCGCTGCTGGCGAAGATCCGCGGCGAGGGTGATGGGCCGGAGCGCGGGCACAACTCCCGCTCGGCGGCCGGTGCCCGGTGGGCAGGTCGCCGCTGATGGCCCGCCGCAAGAGCAGGGCCGCAAGCGGCCCGTCGAACGAGGCCCTGCGCATCGCCCGGACGATCGCCTACTACGGGGCCTGCCTGGATCAGGGCGTCACGCACGAGCAGGCGCGGGCCCTGTGGGCGCACGACATGACGCAGCCCTTCACCTCCTGCCCGGCGGACGTCCCGCCGGCGCTGCTGGCCCGGCTGGAGGCCGAGGCCCGGCGCGATGCGGAGGCCAGTACATGACCAACTGAACCGAAGGGGGTGGCGCTTGCCCGCGCCGGTCTTCGCCCCCGTACGGACCGTCGAGGACACCGTCCCCGAGCTGACCCTGGCCCGGGACATCCTGAGGTGGACGGCCCGGCACTTCCGGGCCGACTGGCGGTACACCCCGGAACAGGTACGCATCCTGGCCCGCTGGTACGCCATCGACGCCGAGGGCGAGTTCACGTACACCTCGGGGACGCTCAGGCGCCTCAAGGGCTGGGGCAAGGACCCGATGATGGCGTCCGTGTGCTGGGTCGAGCTGATGGGCCCGTGCCGCTTCGGCGGCTGGCACCCGGACGGTTCGCCCAAGGGTGTGCCGGCCAAGGAGCCGTGGGTTCAGATCTTCGCGACCTCCGCGATGCAGAACACCAACACCATGTCGGCGCTGCTGGGCTTGCTCACGGATGAGACGATCGCGCAGTACGCGGTCGACCTCGGGCAGGAGAAGTGTTACGCGACGCTGCCGGACGGCCGGCGGTGCCGGCTGGAGGCCAAGGCGTCGAGCTACCGGGCCGCCGAAGGCGGGCGCCCGAGCTTCGCCCTGATGAACGAGACGTGGCACTGGGTGACAGCCACGCAGGGGCCCAAGCTCGCGGCCACGATCCGGGCCAACGCCGCCAAGGTCTCAGGCCGGTACATGGAAATCACGAACGCCCCGGTCATCGGCGAGGACTCGGTGGCCGAGAACACGCTGTACGACTTCCAGAAGCAGCGCGACGGCAAGAACCGGTCCACCGGCCTGTACTACGACAGCGTCGAAGCCCCCTCCGGGGTGGATCTGGGCGACGAGGAGCAGTTGCGCGCCGCCCTGCTGTGCGCCCGGGGCGATGCGGTCTGGGTCAACCCGGACCGCGTCATGCCCGAGATCTGGTCGGCGTCCACCACCGAGGACGAGTCCCGCCGCAAGTACCTGAACCAAACGACCGTCGCCGAGGACGCGCTGGTCGACCCCGAGGACTGGGGCCGGTGCGAGGTCGAAGGCCGGGACCTGCGGCCGGGCGACCGTATCGTCCTCGGCCTGGACGGCGGCGAAGCCGACGACAGCACAGCCTTGGTGGCCATGCGCGTGCGCGATGCGCTGTGCGTCCCGGTGGGCGTGTGGGAGAAGCCCGACGGTCCCGCCGGGGCCGGCTGGCAGGTGGACAAGGAAGTCGTCAGCGACGCCGTCGCGAACGCCTTCACCACCTACAACGTAGTGGCGTTCCTCTCCGACGTCGCGTACT
Organism: Streptomyces sp. XH2; assembly: GCF_049725035.1. Lineage (NCBI taxonomy): Bacteria > Bacillati > Actinomycetota > Actinomycetes > Kitasatosporales > Streptomycetaceae > Streptomyces > Streptomyces sp. XH2. The sequence continues at coordinate 67,793 of NZ_JBMMMZ010000006.1, forward strand.
GGGAGACCTACACCGCCCAGTGGTCCGAGAAGTACGGCCCGAAGCTGCTGATCCGCTCGAACGCGCGGTCCGCGGTGGGCTACGACATGCGCGCCAATCAGCGCGAGATCACCACGGAGAACATGGCCATGGTGGGGGCCATCGAAGCCCACCAGCTCCTGCACCAAGGCCACTTCACACTGCGCAGGCACGTGGAGAACGCCCGGAAGCGGCCGAATCAGTACGGCATCAGCTTCCGCAAGGAGTCGCGCGAGAGCCGGCACAAGGTCGATGCGTACGCAGCCCTGCTGCTGTGCTGGATCGCCCGCCGGCGACTGATCGAGTCCGGCAAGCTCAAGCCACAGCGCGCGGTGGCACAGCTGACCGCGTACGAAGGGTATTGACAGCTTGACCGAGGTCGCGAGCGTGCTCACGCAGCGCGCACGCCACGCCCGTGGCCTGATCCAGCGGGACTACGAGCGGCTGAACCTGGCCGACCGGTACCTGCGGGGCTTCCACCGCGCGCCGTTCATTCCGAAGAAGGCCAACCCGGAGTTCCGGGCCCTGGTGAAACGGTCCTTCGACAACATCGTCCCGCTGATCGTGGACGCGCCGACCAACGCCATGGGTGTGGACGGCTACCGCCGCTCGGGCAGCGACACCAACGCCCCCGAGTGGAAGTGGTGGCAGGCCAACCGGCTCGACCAGCGGCAGCACCAGGTCCACCGAGGCGCGCTCGCCGCCGGCCACAGTTACGTGACCGTCCTGCCCGGGATGCGGCCGGGTGAGAAGCGGGACCGGCCGCAGGTGCGCGCGTACGACGCGGTCAAGACGGTGGCGGTCTACGAGGACCCCACCTTCGACGCCTTCCCCCTGTACGCCCTGCACCTGGACCGCACACCGGGCGACGGCGGCCAGGACCCGCACACGGGCCGGCTGATCGATGACCAGGCCGTCTACCACCTGGATTTCGAGGTCGGCGACCCGAAGGTCACGAAGGTCGAGCAGCACGGCATGGGCGTGTGCCCGGTCGTGCGGTTCGCGCCGGCGGTCGACTTGCAGGGCCGCACTCAGGGGCTGGTCGAACGGGTCATGACCACGCAGGACCGCATCAACCAGATGACGCTCAACATGCTCATCGCCCAGCACTACGGGGCCTTCGCGATCCGCTTCGCCACCGGCCTCGCGCCGGTGGAGGTGCTGGACGAGTACGGCGACCCCGTGCGCGACGAGAACGGGCAGCCGACGTTCCTCCCGCCGGTCCTTGACCCCTCCACGCTGCTGGTCTCCCCGAACGCCGAAACCGAGTTCGGACAGCTCCCCGCCCAGTCCACGAAGGATCTTCAGGACTCCATAGCCATGGCGGTCAAACACGCCTGCATGGTCACCGAGACCCCGCCGCACTACGTGATGTCGGACATGGTCAACATGGCGGCCGACGCGCTTGCCGCGGCCGAGTCCGCGTTCATGCGCAAGGTCGCCGAAGTGCAGGCCGCGTTCGGCGAGAGCTGGGAATCGGTCATGAGGCTGTGTGCCCTGGTAGCCGGCGACCGGGCCGGCTTCGAGGACGAAGAGTCCGAAGTCGTCTGGGCCGACCGGGGCAACCGCTCCTTCGCCCAGGCCGCCGACGCCGGCCTGAAGCTGTCGCAGATCGGCGTCCCGCTCGGCATCGTCCTGCGCAAGGTCCCCGGCTTCACGCAGTCGGACATCGACGAGGCGGTCAAGGAGTGGAAGGCCGCCCAGGAACAGCAGCTACGCGCGATCGCCGCGAGTCAGCAGGCGAAGGCTCCCGGCGAGGGGGTGAAGGATGGCGACGAGCGCGGACGCGCTGCGGGCGACAGCCCTGTACCGGCGGGCGCAGGAGCGCATAGCCGCTGAGGTCGCCGCCGACCTGACCACATGGCTGGTCGGCGTCTCCGCGCAGGACGTACGGACCAGTGCGGGGCCGCTGGGCCGCGAGTACCGGGCCCGCGTCGCCCGGGGCCGGCGGAAGTCCTACGCCCTGGCCGTCGCCTTCTACCGGCTGCTGCGCGCGCTGGAGACCGGCACGGTCGTCAACCTGCCCGGCACGGCCACGGCCGAGGGCCCGACCCTCGAAGGGCTCCGGCGCGAGTTCAACCGCGCAGCCGGAGCGCAGGCCGGTACCGCGAGCCGCGGTGGTCACCTGCTGGTGGATGACTCTCCGTGGGCCGGCTACGACGAGCGCACCGAGCAGCGGCGCGCTGAGGGCGCGTTTCACCGCGAGGTGACCGCCCGCCTGGACAAGGCGCGGGGCGCGGCCGAGCGGCGGGGCCGGCTCGATGACCCGGAGTTCGAGAAGGAACTGGCCGAGGTCATGACGACCGCCCGGCAGGAAGCCGCCCGCACCGGATCGCAGATCGCCGAGGACGGCGGCCGCGAAGCCCTGGCCGAGGCCGTACGCGGCGACCCGAAGGCGCTGGGCTACTACCGGGAGACCGACGCTGACCCGTGCGCCTGGTGCGCGATGCTCGCCAGCCGGGGCGCGGTCTACAAGTCGGCAGCGACGGCCGGCCTGTCGGACGGGCAGCGCTACCACCCCGACTGTCATTGCCAACCGCGCCCGATCTTCTCCCGCACCCACACGCTCCCCGAAGCGAACCAGCGCTACATGCGGCTGTGGGCCGAGAAGTCCAAGGACGGTCTGACGCTGGCCGAATGGCGTCGAGAACTTGAGAAGGAGAGCAGCACCACGTGAGTGAGCAGACCCTGGTGAACGCGCCCGAGCAGTCGCCGGGCGCCCCGGCTCCGACGCCGACCGAAGTCTTCGGCGGCAAGGAGCCCGCAGCGGTGCCGGCTGAACCGCCGGCCGCTGAGCCCACCCCGGCAGGGGAGCCGGCGGAGGTCACGGTGGACTATCGCGCGCTGTACGAGAAGGCACAGGCGGAGGCCCGCGCCCTGGCGGACGCGGCCAAGGCGGCGGACGCTGAGGTCGCGAGCTTCAAGAGCCGGCTGGCGGAGATGGAAGTGTCCGTGCTCCGGCATCAGGAAGCCGCCCGCGTCAACCTGCCGGCCGACCTTGCGGCGCGTCTGAAGGGCGAGACGGCTGCGGAGATCGCCGCCGATGCCCGCAAGCTCGCCGCACTGGTCGCCCCGAAGCCCGTCACCGGCAAGGGCGGGCTGGAGCCCGACGCGCCGGCCGAGCACGACCCCGAGGCGATCACCCGCCGCATCCGCGCCATCAGCTTCTGATCCGCGCAGAAACGTTCCTTCATTGCCCCGGCACGGGGCTTTCGCCTACCTGAAAGTAGTTGCACCACCCCTTGGCTCACAGCTTCATCACCAAGGAGAACGCGGGCGGTCACGTCGCCCGTCAGGCTCTCTCCCTTCTCGCCGCCGAGCTGGTCCTGGGCCGGCTGGTCCACCGGGACGCCGAGAGCGAGTTCACCGGCGAGGTGGGCAACCTCGTCAACATCAAGAAGCCGGGCCAGACGCAGGAGGCGCACGACGCCGGCACTGCCACGCCGACGATCGGCAGCGGCACCCAGGGCTATCTCGACGTCCGCGAGTCCTCGGTGCCGGTCCGCTTGGACCACCACTTCATTCACCCGGTCAAGGTCACCTCGCGTGAGCTGACACTGGACCTCGAGTCCTTCGCCAAGCAGGTCCTTGCTCCGCAGGTCCGCAAGATCGGCGAGCGCATCGAGGGCACGATCGCGGAACCGATGAACACCGCCATCAAGGCCGTCCCGGAGACGGCCACGGTCGACCCGTCCAAGGCCAAGGCGGTGCGCGAGGCCATCATCGCAGCCGGCGTCACCATGGACGAGGCCAACGTCCCGGACACCGGCCGCATCCTGGTCGTCTCGCCCGCCTTCTACGGTGAACTGCTCAAGGACGATCTGTTCGTCCGCGCCGACCAGTCCGGCAGCACCGAGGCCCTGCGCAGCGCGAACGTCGGCGACATCCTCAACTTCCAGGTCTTCAAGTCGAACTACATCAAGGGCGGCGCGCTGGCGATGACCCGTGAGGCATTCGCCCTGGTCGTGCGGGCCCCGCAGGCGTCCATGGGCGCCAAGCACTCGGGCTCGGAGTCCTACCAGGGCTACGCGATGCGCTGGATCCAGGACTGGGACACCGCCGGCCTTTCCGACCTGTCGATCTGCGACGTCTTCGCGGGCGCCAAGCCGCTGTTCGAGGGCCCCGACCCGATCACCGGTCTCGCGGAGTTCTGCCGGTACGTGCCGATCACCCTCAAGGGCAACGGCACCGGTAAGTAAGGCAGGCCCCGCGTGACGGACACACAGTCCGCGGGCCGGCTCGCCGACCTCGCCGAACTGGAACGCCGCTACGGCGGCACCTTCACAGGGGCCGACCGGCAGCAGGCCGAGGCCGCCCTGGACGACGCCTCGGCGATCGTGCGGGCATACGGGAATCCGTCCTGGGGCGCGGTCGTCGACGGCTGCCCCCGGCCAGTGCCGGCGGCGGTCAAGGCCATCGTCCTGGCGGTCGCCGAACGGAAGGTCCGCAACCCGGAAGGGTTCGTGAGCGAATCGGCCGGTGAGTACAGCTACCGCATGCCCGAGCAGGGCGCGGTGGGCGGCTCGCTGTCGAAGGGCGAACAACTGCTGATCGAGCGGCTGTCCGGCCGCAGCGCCCTGCGCTCGCTGGAGACCGTCCGGGCCGTCGTCCTCACCGACCGGTGCGCCGGCTACCCGTACCCGGACCCGTCCGACCAGCGGGGGCTTGTGTGATCTTCGACCGCCGGGCCCCCGTCGAGCTGCGCATCTTCCCGCCGACCGAGACGAGCGACGGCTACGGCGGCACCGCCCCGGGCCTCGGTGAACCGGTGACCGTGCGCGCCTTCGCCCAGCCCGTGGACGCCCCCGAAGGGGTTGCGACGGGCTGGGCGGCACCCGTGCGTCTGAAAGTGCTCACGGGACCGTGCGAGGCCGCCCAGGTATGGGCGCGGGTCGAGATCGACGGCGAGCCCTGGCACATCGTGGACCCGCCGCGCGTGCACGGGGCCTCGCGCCGCACCCGCTACCTGTCCGCCGTCATCGAAGGAGGCAGCGGTGGCGTACGTGAAGCCCAACATCCATAAGACCGTGGCCGGCATGCCCGGCGTCATGCAGGTTCTCAAGGCCCACGCCACGGTCATGGCGGGCGAGATCAAGGCCGCAGCTGCCCCGCACCGCAAGACCGGCGCGTTCGAGCACGGCATCAAGGTCCGCCGACACCGCAAGGGCTACTCGGTCGACCTTGAGGACCGCAACAGCGCCTCGATCAACTACGGCCACTTCACCAAGACCGGCGAATGGGTCGAGGGCATCCACGCCATCGAGCACGTAGTGGGCGCGGGACGCGGCCCCCGCAGCCGGAGGTGAACGTGTACGTCCTGCCCGATACCGAAGCGCTCGTTCTGGACGCGCTGCGCGCCTACCTGCCCGTCGGCACGGCGGTGCGGGTGGCGATGCCGCAGCACTGGGCCGGGCTGCTGCCGCTGGTCGTCGCCCGCCGCGTGGGCGGCAAGGCCCGCGACCCGCGCTTCATCGACTCCGGCATGTTCACCGTCGAGGCCCTGGCCGCTTCCCGCCCGGCCGCTTCGCTCCTCGCCCGGCAGGCCCGGGGCGCGCTGCTGGCCGCGTGCCGGGACCAGCACCGGGGAGCTGACGGCTACCTCAGCCGCTTCACCGAGGTCACCGGCCCGTTCATGACGGGCGACGCCCTGACCGCCGGCCACCCGGGGGCCTGCCGGTTCACGGCCACCTATCAGCTCAACGCCCGCCCCCTGACCGCTCGCCCGTCGCTGACTCTGGCGCTCGCGGCGGACCGGGACGACGGCAGGTACTACCGCGCGCAGGTGGCCGGCGCAGCCGCCGGTCCCGCACGCTTGGAATGGGGAGACGGTCACATGGCCGACATCGCTATCGCAGCCGACCCGGTCGTGGTCGAGCACGAGTACAAGACGCTCGGCGCGCACACGGTCACGGTCACCGACGCCGACGGCAACACCAAGACCATGACAACCGCGCCCGTCCTGCCCGTGGAAATCTCCTGGGCCATGGACGCCGACTCGAACTTCGAGGGCGTACTGTCGGCCACCGGCGTCAAGCCCGGCGTGACGGTGAACTGGGGCGACGGGTCCCCGCTGTCCATCCCCGCCGTCTCGGCCGGCAAGCTCACCGAGCGGCACGCCTTCACGGCCGACGGCGAGAAGACCATCACGGTCACCGTGCCGTCCTGGAAGGACGCCGGCTTCGAGGGCCACACCGCCACCGCCACGGTGACCGTACGGCTCCCGCGCGACCTGGACATCCGGCTCGACTACTTCGAGGACGACCCGCGCAAGGTGTCCGCCACCATTCGCAACGCCGTCGCGGGCAAGGGTCAGATCACCTGGGGTGACTGATGACGGCGGAGATCGTGGACATTCCCGGAATCGAGTCCGCGGTGACCTGCCACCACACCTACCCCGGCACCGCCACCCGCTTCGCCGGCTCCTTCGAGGACCGGGCCGGGCGGCGCTTCGCCTTCACCGTGACCCTGCCGGCCCCCACCCCGGAGGCCCCAAAGGACGTGCAGGTCTGGCGGGACGGCGGCGCACCGAACGAGGTGCACGTGATGTGGCTGCCGGTCGAAGGCGCGGAGGACTACACCATCCGCATCTTCAAGAACGGCACACTTCTGCGGACCGTCACCGCCCCTGGCCGGCCCCCGAACGAGAACGGCTATCGGCAGGTCCACGTGGCCCCCGAGCCGTACCCGATGGTCGGCCAGGTCTACGAGTACGACGTGTCCGTCAAGGGCTCCGACGTGTGGTCGACGCGCGTCGCCCACCAGTGGGCTGGCTCCTAGCTAAAGGAGCCTGATGACTGGGTGCGCTGGGGGTGCATCGCTGGCTGGAGTGCGCTGTGAGCAGCGGTGTGCTCACAGCGCTTCTTGTACTCGGCTCAGCGGCGGGCCGCGGAGCAGGCACTGTCGGCCTTCATCCCGCTGATCTGGGCGAGCTGGGTGAGCAGCACCTTGCACCCCGCGTCACTGACCGTCGGGAGGCCGGCCGAGCCGACCTTGCAGGAGATCTCCCCAAGGCTGGTGCTGCGGGCCGGGCTGCCGCCCGCGAGCTGGTTGGCACACTCGGGGCCGCTGGCGTGCGCGGCCGGGGCGACGACGACGGCCCCCGCGGCGGCCAGGGCCAGGGAGCCCAGCGCGGCGGCGAGACGGGTGCGGATGCTTGCGGTCATGAGTGTCCTCACTCGAGTGGGGGCAAAGGCCGAAGCAGGAAAACCGGATGATCTGAGTCCGGACGCTTCGGCCTGATAACCACACAAGAGGAAAGTCGGTTACGCCACGAATAGGTGAAGGCGGAATGCTCCGTGTTGCCGGACGGCGGGCCGGTGGCGCAGGGGAGCGGGTCGCCAACGTCGCCCGACGGGCGGGGAGTTCACGCCTTGGGGTGGAGTAGACCCGTGAACCGGCCCATCGGCGTATTTCCGGACCGGATCGCCAGCACCATGGGGACCGATCGGCCCCACCCGCGTCCCCGTCGAAGGGAACCCCCATGCGCCTGCGCCGCGCGCTGCTCACCCTGGCGAGTGCTCTCACCCTGGCCCTGTCGGTCTCCACCTCCGCGTACGCGGAGGCCGCAGGTAATTTCTCCTATTACAAGGACGACGGGGGAGTCCTGACGCAGGGCAAGCTGGACGACCCGTCCTTGAACGAATGTGTAGACGTCGTCGACGGCGAGGCTGACCAGGATTACGTGTACGGCGTGCAGAACAGCACCGACGCCTATGCCGACGTGTACGAGCGTTTGGGGTGCGCGGGCACCGAGACCACCCTCGCCCCCCTGAGCGGCCGGCAGCCGGACACACTCCACGTCCGGTCCGTGCGCTTCAGGCCCGTGCCGGCCGAGTGAGCAGGGCGCCGGAACACGGCCCGGGCCCCGCGGCGTCGGCTGCATGCTCAGGCGACGATCCCTCTCCGCGGTCCGGCAGATCGCCACGCCCGCATCAGCGTCGGAGTGACATGAACGCCTGCTGGTCACACCACCCGGCAGACACCACCTGACCCCCTCGTATACGAACGACCGACGACGGCCCGCCCGGGGCTTCCTGGGCGGGCCGTCGGCATGCTTGAAAGGCGGCCCTTGGCCGAGAAGATCGAACCCGTCATCAACCCCTCGCAGGGGTACGTATACGTGGCGGAAGTTGGCACCCCGATGCCGGCGCTTCCCATCCTTCCGCAGGACCCGAACGCGACGATGCCGCAGGTCGGCGGAGTGAAGTCCACCGCCTGGCGGGACGTGGGCAACACCTCGCTGGAGAACGGCATCGAGATGTCCGTGGACGGCGACGATGCCGAGACCCTGGGGTCCTGGCAGAACCCGAATATCAAGCAGACCAACCCGAAGAAGACGTACGCGCTCACGGTGAATCTTGAGGACTTCACCGTCGAGACGTACAAGCTCTACTACGGGGCCGGGGACGAGGCGGTCATCACCGACCCCGTCACCTCCAAGCCGGTCGGCTTTAACATCCCGCTGAACCCCACGGCCACGGAAAAGGCCCTGCTGATCGTCGGCACGGACGGGGACAACGCCGTCGCCTGGCACTACCCCAAGGTGGCGATCATCGGCGGCGACTCCATCACTCTGGACCCGGCCGCCCTTTCCGAGGTGCCCGTGAAGGCCACCATCCTCGGCTACGGCGGCTCCACCGGCACCGTGACCGAGCGCTACCCGCTCTGACCTCCCGCACTTCCGCCGGCGCAGCCCGGTAGCCGCAGCGGTGGGATCCACCCTCGCGGCCCGTTGAGAAAGACCTCTGCTTGACCACCCTGAACTTCGCTGATCTCAAGGCCGAGGCCGAGAGCAAGGCGTCCGCCGGCCTGACCTTCATCGGCCCCGCCGGCGAAACGATTCATCTTCGTCCGTTGGCCACCGTGCCGGGCGGTGACCTCAAGGCCGTGCTGGCGCACATCGACGCGCTCGGCTCCGACAAGGTCTCGGACGTCACCAAGATCCACGCCATGGACGCGGCCCTGGTCGCGGTCGCGACCGACAAGAAGGCCATGGCGGCGGCTCTGGACGAGCTGCCGTTGGACGGCCGTTCGCGGATCTTCGAGGCGTGGATGGAGGCTGCGGAGGTCCCGGAAGCCTGAGTCTCGTCAGGCTGCTGGACGAGCATGGGGCCGCCATCTACGCGGACTTGCGCCGATTCTACTCGCTAGACCTGCTGGCGTACTTCCGGGGCGAGATGTCGGCCCGCGCCGTCCTGGCGCTTGTCGAGAACCTTCCCGACGACGCGGCCGTCATGGCCGCTCTCCTCGGCGGCCGACAGGCCGTCGGCTGGGACGTCCACGCGCACATCCTCGCGGACCTGGTGGACGCGGTGCAGTGGAACACCTACGTGGCTCTCGCGCAGCGCGCGAAGCGACCCGGGGCCCTGGAGAAACCGACGCCCTACCCGCGCCCCGGCAAAGCGGCCGGCACCGCCGAGCGGGCCTCGAACCCCTTCGCCTCCGCGCTGGCCGGCGACCGGCCGCGCGCACCGCACCTCGCGCCCCTCCGCGCGTCGGTCGCCATCCCGGCCGTGGTCGCCGAGCGCTCGAAGGAGCAGCCGGAGGCGCCCCCCTTCATCGTCAACTAGCAAGGAGCACCATTTGGCAGGTGGGGGGCCGGGCGGGCCCGAAGGCGGCCGCGTCCATATCAAGGTCCTCCCGGACACCAGCAACTTCTACCAGTCGCTCCAGCGGTATCTCGACCGCATCGAGCGGCAGGCGCGAGTGCGTGTCCATGTGGACGTAGACGACGCCACGGCACGGGGCCGGCTGGACGCCCTGGCCCGCCGCGCGCGTCGCATCACCCCGACCATCCGCCCGGACGTGGACGCCGGGCGCGCCGAGGCACGCCTGTTGGCGCTCACCCGTCGGCGCGATGTGCGCATTCAGGCACGGGTGGACCGGGGCTTCCTCGGCAACGTCGGCCGCGCGGTCGACGGCGCCCGGCAGCTCCTCTCCGGCACCGGAGAGATGATCGCGGCCGGCTTCGGCACCGCGTTCACCTCCGTACGGGCCGGCTTCTCCGATCTGCTGGCCGGCGGCCGTCAGACCTTCAGCGGCATCGCCGGCGCAGCCGGGGCCGCGAGCAGCGCGATCGGCAGCGGCGTGCAGGTGGCCGTGATGGCCACGGTCGCCTCGCTGATGACCCTCGCGGTCGTCGCGGGTGCCGGCCTGGTCGCCGTCGCCGCCCTGGCAGCGGTCCCGCTGCTGCCGATGGCCGCCGGCATCGCTGCTCTGGCGCTGGGGACCGACAAGCTCAAGGGGTCGTTCTCCGCCGTCGCCAAGGAGGCGAAGTCCGTTTTCGCGGACGCCGCCTCGGTGATGGAGCGGCCGGTCAAGGCCGCCCTGGACCACATCCGCGGGTGGCTCGGCTCCTCCCGGGGGATGTTCCGGTCCTTCTTCGAGGCCGGCACCCAGTACGTCGATCCCCTCGTCCGCAGCCTGACCGGCTTCGCGGACAAGCTCCTGCCGCGCCTGACGAAGGCGCTCAACGAGTCGGGGATGCAGGACTTCGTCGAGCACGTCTCGACGGGGTTCGCCGAACTCGGCCGGATCGTCGGGGACTTCTTCGACAAGCTCGCGCAGAACGCGCCGACCCTGTCCAAGGTCTTCGACGCCTTCATCAACTTCCTGTCGGTCGTCACCAGCGCCTTCGCCGATCTGCTGGTCTCCCTGGCCGACTTCGCGCCGCAGGCGCTGAACACCCTCGCCGAGGCCCTGCGCGGGGTGATGCGGGCGCTGACGGACAACCCGGAGGCCATGCAGCTCCTGGTCGACCTCGCATCGTGGATCTTGATGCAGTTCGTCTCCGGGCTCCAGGCCACCATGGGCGCCCTGAACCTCTTCGCCCAAGCCTGGGAGGCCATGCGCTCGGCCATCGCCACGGCGGTGGACTGGGTGCGCACGGAGGTGCCGGCGGCCTGGCAGTGGGTGCAGGACAAGACGGGCGCGGCGTGGCAGTGGTGCTCCGACAAGGTGAGCTCCGCCTGGCAGTGGATCACCAACGCCACGTCGCAGGGCGCGCAGTGGGTGCAGGACAAGGTCTCGTCCGCCTGGGACGCGTGCAGAAACGTCACGGCAACGATCTGGCAGGCCATCTCCGACGCGGTCTCCCGCGCGGTCGGCTGGGTGCGCGACGCCTGCGCGAAGCTCGGCGAGCTGCCGGGGAAGTTCGCGGACTGGTTCGGCCGGGCGAAGGACGGCGCGGTCTCGAAGCTCGGCGACCTGGTGAGCTGGTGCCGGGGCCTGAAGGACAAGGTCCTCGGCGCGATCGGCGATGCCGGATCGTGGCTGGTGCAGAAGGGCAAGGACGTCGTCAACGGCTTCATCTCCGGCCTGAAGTCGGTGTCCGTGGGCGGCGTGATCTCCGGCATCAAGGACGCGGTCATGTCGCCGTTCTCCAGCTTCATGTCCCTGGCCGCCATGCCCATGAGCTACGCGGCCCCCTCGCCGTTCATGGCCCTGCCCGTCCTGCCCGACTTCGGGCCGTCGCCCATCGGGTACAGCGATCCGATCGCGGACGCTCTCCAGCCCCTCCAGCAGATCGTCTCCCGCTCCCTGGTCGGCGACTTCGGCCGCAAGGCCGGCCGCAGCGCGGACGAGAACCGCGACAAGCACCGGGACGCAAAGACGGACAGGACCGAGAGGCCGATCACGATCAACGCGAGCACGAATGCCGACCCGCGCGAGATCGGCCGCGAGGTCGCATGGCAGCTGCGGATTGGACGGTAAACGATGAAGTCGGCGCGCATCCCGTTCACGGGCACGCCGTGGACGCTCACCTACGGAGGCGTGCTCCTGGGCGGGGACTCCCCGCTCCTGCCGGTGAAGGTGGACGGGCTCGCCGCCATGCCGGACGTGAAGTCCCATGACCTCGAACTCGTCAACTACGACGGGATGCTGCCCGGCCGCGACTACATGCGCGGCCGCGTCGTCAGCATCACGTTCCGGGTGATGGCCGACGACTCCGAACACCTCGATCTCCTCATGGGCGAGGTCGCCGCGGCCTTCACCCACTCCCGCAACGAGCAGCCGTTCTCCTTCTGCCTGCCCGGCGTCGCCCAAGGCGCCTGGGCCCAGGTCGCCGGCCGCGTCCGCAAGCGGGAAACCAGCATTGACGAGACGTACGGACAGTTCCATCCCCTCGTCGACGTGCAGCTCGAATGCACCGAGCCGTGGATCCGGGCCGTGCGCCCGATCCGCAAGAAACTGGCCGCCTCCACCGACTTCAAGCGCGGCGGCTACCGCTTCACCCGGCACGGCGCGCTGCGCATGCCGCTGCGCATCCCGCGTGACGGCGGCTGGGGGCCGCCCCGCACTGCGATGCTGACGAACGGGTCGATGGACACCGCCGCGCTGCGGGCGGAGATCCGCGGGCCCATCGAAGGGCCGGTGCTGGTGTTCAAGGAGGCCGGCCAGATCGTGGGGCGCATGGGCGTCGAGCGGTGGCCGGACGGCACACCGTTCCGGCTGACCGCCGGTGAGCGCCTGGTGCTCGACGTCCCCGTGACCGGCCCTCCGGCGCTCACGCACTACGCGGACGGCGCGAGCGCGGGAACGGCCGTCGCGCCGGCCCTCACCCAGTGGGGGCGGGCGGAGGCCGGCCGGACGGTGGAGGTTTCCATCGAGCAGAGCAAGACGAGTTACGACGGGGCCGGCAGCGGCTTTGTCGAGTGGCAGCCCGGGAGGTTCGTGTGATCACAGTCGCGTTTCAGGAAGAGGCCGACTACCCGGCGCAGAGCTTCCGCCGGATGTTCGGCTCCATGCAGGACTTCGTGGCCGGCTTCGACAGCCGCGAGAGCTTCGAGCCGTCCCTGTCCGCCCTCCACGGCCCCGGCTACATCGCACTCGCCCCGGGCCGGGCGTGGATCAAGGACGGCGACGAGGCCGGCGGCGTGTACTGGGTGGAGTCCGACACCGCCCTGCAAGTCCCGGTGCCGGCGTCCGTACAGTCCGGCTACGTCATGCTGTACGTCGAGGACATCGCCCACGGCGACTGGCGCAACGCCCTGGTGCCCCAGGTGCTCCCCGCCGATGCCCCTCCGGCCACGGGCGAAGGGCGACGGTTGGTCGTCGCGAAGTTCGGCCGCTACCCGGACGGCACCCTCAACCTGCCCCCGGACTACGACCAGCGGTACGTCTACGGGTGGGGGCAGTACCTGGTCACCCGCACCGGCCCGGCGCGCGGCGAGGACCCCGCGCCGGCCGAGCTGGCCCGCTTCCGCCTTGGCACCCAGTACACCAACTTCTCCACCGGCAACCGCTTCGTGCGCACCGAGGAGGGTTGGCACCGCGACGGCAACAAGTTCTACGCCGCCACGGTGGACCCGGCGAAGGCCGAGGGCCTGAACGGGGACCAGTGGATCAACACCGCGACCATGGGCCTGTTCAACAAGGCCGGCGGCGACTGGGCGTTCCTCGGCAGCCTCAAGGGCGCCAAGGGCGAGACGGGCACGGTCGAGGCCAACACCGGCGCGACCGTCGGCGGCGACCTGGTGGTGAAGCAGAACATCACCACCGAGCGGTTCAAGGTCACCCCGGCCGGCGTCGTCACCCTCGGCCCCTGCGCGGCCGCCCCGGACCGTCCGCAGGACGGCGCGGTCCTGTACGCCAAGGACGGGGCCCTGTGGGTCGCCGAGTCCGGGAGCACCGGCAAGACGTTCAAGGTCGGCTCCGCCGATCTCGTCATGGCTGGCGAAGGGCCGCCCCCGGGGTACGCCGTCGCGCCGTCTGCCACCGGAAGCGGTGGCAATGGCTGACGCGATCGCGCCCGGCACCACCTACGTCGACACTCGAGCGGGCACCGTCTACACCGCTCTGCAGGACGGTCGGTGGCAGCTGGCGGAGCGCCGCCCGTTCAGCGCGCAGGCCCGTATCGACAACAACCGCTATGCCTTCCGGATGGGGTACGCCGGCAACGCCTCTCCGGAGGTCGAGCTGGGTTCGCTCCTCGTCCCGCCCGCGCCGTACGCGCGGATCGTGTCGGTGGACGCTGCCATCGCCTGGCACTCCGACGGAGCCGGGAAGACCACCCGGGTCAACAGCACCACCACGACGATCACGCGGGACGTCCGGCTCGCCGACGGCCGGACCTTGGCCGGCCGGGTCGGCGAGGCCACCCGGGAGCCGTGCTGGCCGGACGGCGGTGGCGCGGACGTCTCCACCTACGACCGGCTACCGACTGGCGCGTCGGCGACCTACCGCCTGATCGGGCACTGCAACGGCATCGAACCCCGCAGCACCGGCGTGTGCACCGTGAAGGTCGAGGACACCGAACCGGGCACCTTCCTGCGCGCCACCGCCTACCCCGACCAAGGGAGCACGACATAGCAACCCCTGGAACCCGGTACACCGACACCTGTACCGGCGACCGGTACTGGGCCGACCGGACGGGCACCTGGCAGCGCGTCGGCCGGGGTATGACCTGCGCCGAAGCGTTCCCGGCAGCCGTCACGCTCACCGGGGCCGACGAGGGCCGGTGGACGCCGCTCACCTCCGTGACCATCGCCCCGGCCGCGTACGACCGGGTGGCGGTCATCAAGGCCATGGCCTGGGCCGCGTTCTCCGGCGACACCCCCGAGTCGGTCTCGCTGCGCGTGCGCGAGGGCAGCGCCAACGAGCTGGCCGTGATGTTCCGCGCCCCGGCCTGGACCAGTGCCGGCGGCACCGACACCGTCACCATGCATCCCGTCCCGGCCGGCACCTCCGTCACCTACGCGATGGACTTCACCTACCGCTCCGAAGCCGGACAGGACACCACCGGCATGCGCCTGAAGATCAGCCCCGACCGGCCGCACGACACCTACCTGCGCGTCGCCCTCCACCCGAGGGAGGGCCAGTGACGGCCCCGGGAACCCTCTACCTGGACACTGCCACCGGCACCGACTACGCGCGGACGGCGGCCGGCACCTGGGTGCCGGTCGGCACGCCGGGAGCACAGTTCCGCAGCGACTACGCCGAGCCCGGCCTGACCGTCACCGGCCACCTGCGCTGGACCCTCTTCGGCGAGGTCCGGTTCGAGCCCACGCCGTACGCCCGCCAGGTCGAACTCACCGCTTCGTGGTGGGGCGACTTCCCTGACCAGCCCCCGGCCTCCGCAGACGTCGAGATCCGAGTCCAGCTCGGCGCGGCGGCGGAGACCAAGCTGGCCACCGTCTTCCGCGCCCCCTCCCGCCCGCAGCGCTCGCCGAAGGGCTGCGGGGCGGACGTCGCCACGCAGTTCGAGGCCCCCGCCGGCGTGCCCGTCGTCGTCCGCGCCCTGGCCGGCCTGCACGCCGGCGGCAAGACCCGCGCCACCCTGCGCACCGGCTACCAGGTCACCTACCTGCACGCCGTCGCCTACCCCAAGCGCTGATCCACTCGCACCACCCGCACGAAAGGGGGCCGCCCTGGCGGTCACCGAATCGGGCTACGAAGCCCGCTTGTACGAATTCGTCCCCGACGGAGACCCCGCACTCGACCTCACCCGGGGAACCGGCAGTACCGGGTGGCACCCCGACAGCTTCCGCCAGAGGGGCTGGCGCGCCGTCTACCGGGCCTCGCCCCGGTTCGTCAGCGTCGGCTGGCGGCGCACCATGGACAAGCCGTCCGAGGCCAACGTGACCATCCCGCTGGCCGCCCTGGACGACGCCCGCCTGCGGTATCCGGCGATCCAGCCGTTCCGTACCGTCCTGGGCATCGTCCGCGACGGCTTCATGGTCTGGGGCGGCATCGTCTGGAACCTCCGGGTCGACCTGGAGGAGCGCACGCTGGAGCTGGCCGCCCGCGACTTCCTGTCGTACTACGAGACCAACCACGCCTACGGCGGATGGTCCACCAAGGCCGGCGGCGACCTCCAGTCCGACATCCTCAAGCGCATGGCCCTGCGCGCCGAGTGGGGTATCCAGACCAGCACCGCGGCCATCACCGCGATGCCCCGCAAGCGCGAGCTGTCGTTCCTGGAGAACGAGTTCAAACCCTCGCTGGACGTCATGCAGGACCTCGCCGACAACATCGGCGGGTTCTTCTTCCGCAGTGCGGCATGGCGGGCCCACGAGGGAACCGAGCTGCGCCACGACATCCGCAACACCGTCGACCGCACGCCCCGCACCGCCAGCGACCCGGACGGCGTACCGCTGCCGGACCTGGTGGACGGCACCACGTGCGAGGTGCAGGAACTGTTCCTCAACGGCGAGAACATCGCGACGACCGCCTACACCATCGGCGCGAGCGGCAGCGACAAGACCGCCGGCGTCTGGTCCCGCCGCGACAACCCCCAACTGCGCCGGCTCTTCCCGCAGCGCGACGTCGTCAACGTCATGGGATCGATCAAGCACCAGAGCACCCTCGATCTCCACGGGGACACCGCCCTGCACTTCGGGACCACGGGCATCGTCACCCCGCGCGTGGTGACCTATCCCGACGTCTACACCCCCCACCATTTCGACCCGAACATGGGCCAGAAACTCCGTCTCGTCTCAGCCAACGAATTCATGCGCATCGACAGCTCGTACGTGCTCACCGAAGTGCGCGTGGCGGTCAACGCGGACGGCTCGGACCGGTGCGAGCTGTCCCTGTGCCAAGAGGAGCTGTTTGATGCGGAGAGCTTCACTCGTCCGTGAGCCGAGCCTGGTCGACCAGCTCGCCGACCTCCAACGCCGGCTGCGCGACCTGGAACGCACACCCCCGCGCGGCGGACGCACCGACCGGTTCCAGTCGGTCGCCGTCTACCCCGGCTCCGCCCACCGCTTCCAGGGCCCCGGCTGGGTGGACCTTGCCGAAGTGCCGATCTCCGGCATGAACAAACCCATCCTGCGAGTGGAAGCGCGCCTGTTCTCCGCCCAGGACTGGCAGGTCGAGCTGAAGACGAACACCGGCAAGACCACCCACAACACCGGCGGATACCCCTGCGCCGTGGTCCGCCCCGGGGACATGCAGTCCTACGACGTCCCCGGCATGGGCACGATCAAATATCGCACCCTCCGGTGGTTCTGGCGCTGGCCCGGCCGCACCGGCTGGTCCGAGGGAGACGGCGCGGACCGCTTCTTCCTGCGCGGCAACACCCCCGCCACCGACACCTCAAGCGCCTCGTTCTGGGTGCCGGCCGTCACCGCCCTGGGCGAGGACGACCTGAGCGACGAGGAGCTGGCAAAGGTCGACAGGGCGCCCACTTTCGTTTAGCCTGCCAATTTCTGGATTACTGTTTCCGGTATTCCGGAAATCCGCGCTGACCTTATGCATAAGGCGGAGCCATATGCATAAGGTTGCCATTTGCGCACAGCGGACCGGTCGCGCTACGTTCCTGCCATGGAGATGGCAACTGCCCTACCGGGTACGGGGTTTCTGGCAGCGATCACCGCAGTGCTGCTAACGGCGGTCACGCATCCGGACCCCCGGATTAGAGAGCGTGCATTGCTGGCACTCAAGGCATTATTTGGAGGCAGGGTCAGGTAATTTTTGACCGCCAGGGCTCCGTTGCGAATTATGTGGGCCCTGGCCGAGTCATCCTCATTTCGAAAGGAGGAGCCCCGCACTGGGTTCCCGTAACGCCTTCCTCGCCGAAGCGAGGAAGTGGGCCGACCAGAAGTACAAGGAAGGCCGCAACAACGACACCGTCTTCGGCCGCTGGTATCCGATGAACTGGCAGCCCTGGTGCGACATGTTCGTCTCCTACTGCGCCGAGCGGACCGGCAACGCGGCGGCGGTCGGGAAGTTCGCCTACTGCCCCTCGCACGTCGAGTTCTTCAGGAACCGCGGCCAGTGGTACAGCGCACAGGCGCAGGCCAAGGCCGGCGACGTGGTGTTCTTCCACAACGGCGACGGCGTCGCCTATCACGTCGGCATCGTCCTGGCCGACGCCGATCCCGGGACGAGCGTGAAGACGGTCGAGGGCAACACCTCCAGCGGCGCAGCCGGCTCGCAGAACAACGGCGACGGCGTGTACTACCGCACCCGCCCCCGGTCGATGATCCTCGGCTTCGGCCGCCCCGCCTTCGCCACCCTCGCCAGCGACACCGCCCCGGCTGACCCCGGCCGGTGGACCGTCAAGCGCGGGCAGACCCTGAGCGCGATCGCCGCCCTGTGCGGCACCACCGTCTCCGCCCTCCTCTCCCTGAACCCCGGCATCGACCACCCCGACCGGATCACGGAAGGCCAGGAGCTGACCGTCCCGGCCACCGCCAAGCCCGCTCCGGACAAGCCCTCCCCGCCGACACCCGACACACACCGGCGGGATCACGACGAGACGTCGGCCGACCGGGTCAGCATCGACGGCCACGAGTACGGATCCGGCGCGTATGGACCGCACATCACTGTCCTGGGCAAGGCCCTGGTGGACAAGGGCTTCGGCCGCCACTACGCCGAAGGCCCCGGCCCCCGCTGGTCGCAGACCGACCAGCGCAACTACGCCGACTTCCAGCGATCCCTCGGTTTCACCGGCGCGGACGCCGACGGCATCCCCGGACCCGTCTCTCTGCGCAAGCTCCTGGCCCCTGCCCCCACGAAGGCGAAGCCGGCACAGCCGAAGCCCGCCAAGCCGGCCGATCCGCCGGAGAAGGCCAAGCCCACGCCGGCCGATCCCCTGGGCGAGGGGCTGTGGACCATGGAGAAGAACGCGGACGGCTCGATCACCTTCCACCCGGTCAAGCCCACCTCGAAGAAGGACGCCGTGCGCGCCGAGCTGACGCGCGCCGTGCCCGAGCCGGTGACGGCGGCATGAACGAACGCGACTCCCTCGGCGTCAGCATCTCCGCCCGCGAGATCTACGACCAGATCGTGGGCCTGCGCGATGACGTCCGAGGGCTGACCCAGACCCAGACCACCACGGCCGCGGAACTCGCCGACCACGAGACCCGGCTACGCGCCATCGAACGGTGGCGCTACGCCGCACCCCTGGCCGGGGTCTCCGCCCTCGGCGCGGTCGTCGCCGAGGCCATCCGCGTCACCGGAAAGGCATGATCATCAGAGACGACATCCGAGACAACCCCGTGATGGTGCGCGCCATCGTCGTGGCCGCTCTCTCCCTGCTGGGAGCGTGGGTTCCCGCACTCGCCGGCATCGAGCACACCGAACCCATGGTCGGTGCCGTCGTGGCCACCGTGACGCTGTTCCTCGGCCACGGCGCGCGAGCCCGTGTCACCCCCAACCACCGCGCGGTGCTCCGCGAGGAAGCCGAGGCCGTCCTGGCCCAGGCGGACCGCTCCGCAGAGGGGCCGACCGCGCTCCTGCCCACCATGTCGATGAAGGCCGAGGGACGCGGCCGGCCCGGCTGAGCTGTACCCCTCCCGAACTCAACCCTCGCGTCAGCCGAGGGAAGGGGAAGGGTGCGAGGAATCGGGATCATCGGACGGGCACGCAGCGGCAAGGACACCGTGGCCGCACGGCTCGTCGAAGCGTACGGATTCCGGCGCGTGGCCCTGGCCGACCCGCTCAAGGACATGGCCCTCGGGATAGACCCCCTGATCACCCGCGAAGTGCGGGACGGCGGCGCGCTGCGCCTCGCCGAGGCGGTGCGCCTGTTTGGCTGGGAGACGGTCAAGGAGCGCTATCCCGAAGCCCGGCGCTTCCTGCAACGCCTCGGCACGGACGGCGTACGTCACCACATCAGCGTGAACCACTGGGTGGACGTGCTGCTCTGGAACGCCGACACCGCGTACCGGGAGGGGGACGCTCGCCCCGTCGTCGTGCCGGACGTCCGCTTCGAGAACGAGGTGCACGCCCTGGTCGCGCACGGTTTCACCCTGTGGTCCGTCTACCGGCCAGGGTTCCCGGGCGCGGCGCATGAATCCGAGCGGCTGCCCCTCCACCACGGGGAGCTGCTGATCAACAACAACGGAACACTCGCTGCGCTGCACCGCCAGGTGGACGCGGCCTTGGAACAGACCAGAAAGAGCCGATGCGACACCTACTGATCAAGCTCCTGCGAGCCGTGCCCGCCGAGAACGTGCTGAACACCGTGGACGAGAGCCCCGGGGCGGCGGTAACGCCGCGCGAGACGCGCGAGCAGCGGGCGGCGGATGCCCGAGTACGCGCTGAGGTGCCCGGCTACCGCGACGGCGTTCCGTCCATCAACCGGGCGCGCTGACGTCCACCCTCTGGCCCCCGTGGTCGGTCCTTCGGGCCGGCGGCGGGGGCCTTTGCGCGTTCGGTGTCTGCCTGGAGTGGTGGCCAGCCGGCCCGGCGCAGTCTGGACAGCGAAAAGGCTGCTGTGTGCACCTTCTTTCCCTGTCCGTGTATAAGGAAAGAAGGCCCCCACAGCGGTTTTTCTGCTGTCGCTACCGGCGTTGTACCCCGCCTGAACTCAAGCCCTCCGCAAGAGGACGACGACCTCGCCGCCGGCGGGGCTGCGGAGAGGGTGCGATGGCAGGCGCGAACACGATCATGCGGGGCGGCTCACGGTTCTACGTGCAGCCCGAAAGCGGCATCAAGGTCCCCGGAGTCACTTCGATCATCTCGTGCTTGCCCAAGCCGTTCCTGGCGTTCTGGCAGGCGAAGATGACGGCCGAGTGCGCGGTGCAGAACCTCGGCTCCGTGGTGGGCCTGGCGCTGAACGACGCGGACGGGGCGGTCGACTACCTCAAGGGCGCGGCGAGGAGGTACACGCAGCAGCGCGCCGCCCTCGGCTCCGACGCGCACGACCTCTTCGAGCGCCTGGCCCGTGGGGAGGTCGTCCGCCGCGTCCACCCCGACCTCGAGCCGTACCGGGCGCACTTCTGTGAGTTCCTGGACCGGGCGCAGCCGGAGTTCCTGCGGATGGAAGATGTCGCCTGGTCCGACCGGCACGTCTACGCCGGCTCCTTTGATGCCATCTGCCGGATCGACGGCGAGACGGTGATGTTGGACTACAAGACGTCGAAGGATACCTATGCGGACGTCTCCCTTCAGCTGACGGCCTACGCGCGGGCGGACCACATCATTGACGCCGACGGGGTCAAGCACTCGATGCCCCGGTGCGAGGCCGGCGCGGTCCTGCACGTGACCGCCGACCAGTGGGCGCTCAAGCCGGTGGAGATCTCCGACGAGGTCTTCGGCCACTTCCTCGCGCTGCGAGAGACGTTCGACTGGGAGCGGGAGCGGTCGAAGGTGGTCATCGGCAAACCGGTGATGTCCGGCGGTTCCACCCTCGTCACCGGCACCCAGCGCCGGGCGGCCCGGTGACCTTCGAACCGGTCGTGGGGCTCGCCCTGGTCTCGGCCGTGCTGCTTTGGCTGGTGACCGGGGCCCGCCGCTGAGCGGGGTGTACCTCGCCCGAACTCAAGCCCTCCGAGAGAGGGGCCGCGCCGGCCCGGCTGAGCCGCCGTGCGCCCCTCTCCGCTCATCAACGCAAGTCAGAGCACGGAGAATTACTTGAGCCTGCGCATTTTCGAGACCGACCCCGAGAGCCGGCCGAAGCCGCGATTCAGCAGCGACACGGTAGGGCGGTTCCGGTCGGGCCGGATGGCGGGCAACCGCCCGGAATCGCTGAGCGCCTGGCGCGTGACCACCGGCGACCCCGAGGTCGCCGATGCCGTCGCGAAGGCGTACGGCGGCCGGCCGGAGGAGTGGGAGGCCTCGGCGGAGGACCGGCTGGAAGTCCTCACCGAAGCCGACGCCGTGAAGGTCATCATCGACGGTCCGCAGGCCATCCGCTCCCGCATGGTCCTTTGGGGGCGGCAGGGCCCCATCCACGAGTGCGACGGCGTGGAGTTCCTGAGCCCCGAGGAGGACAAGGGCACCCCGTGCGGTTGCCCCGCACTGCTGGCCGACCGCAAGGCGGCGGCCAAGACCGGTCGAGGCCCGGCCCCCTCCGTCGAGGTGACGTTCTCCCTCGCCGATCACCCTGCCCTCGGGCGGTTCCGCTTCGTGTCCGGCTCCTGGGAGCTGGTGAAGGTCCTGCACGAGGTCGAGAACAAGCTGGAAGCCGTCGGCGGCCCGGCGGTCTGCACGCTGCGTCTGGAACTCGTGGAGTTCCAGACCAAGAGCGGTATCGACGTGCGGTACCGCAAGCCCGTCATCGATGTCCACAAGGCCGTGCAGCCGGCCGGGGCCTCGTTCTAGCACCCAGACGTGCCTCCGTGGGCCCGCCGCGTCGAGGAACCACCGCGGCGGGCCCGTGACCACCGACACCCCATGGAGATCGACAGGTTGACCAGCACCACCCTCCCCGGGCGCCGCATGCTCAGCGCCGAGGAGATCATGCGATGGCCGTTCCGCCAGGACACCCTCCTGCCCGACCTTCACCCGTCCACCGGCACCGGCAACAGCTCGGCCAAGCTGAACGAGGACAAGGTCCGCGCCATCCGGTCGGCCGCCGCGGCCGGCGCGCACATGGCCACCCTGGGTCACGCCTTCGGTATCTCCGAGCGGGCCACCCGTCACATCGTGGACGGTACGACCTGGCGGCACGTCCAGTAGTGGCCAACCCGCACAAAGCCAAAGGCACGGCCTGGGAAACGGCCCTGCGGACGTACCTCAACGAGGGGCTGACCGACCGGAACGCCCAGGTACGCCGCAACGCGCAAACCGGTGTGAACGACATCGGCGATCTGGACGCCTACCCGTTCACCGGCGAGGCCAAGGCCGTCAAGGCGTACGACCTCGCCGGCTTCGTCGAACAGGCCAACCGCGAGGCACACAACGCCGGCGCGCCGTTCGGGGTGGCGCTGATCAAGCGTCCGCGAAAGGGCGTGGGCGACGGCTACGCCGTGATGGACGTGCGCACCTTCCGCCGGGTCCGGGCCCGGCTTCTGGGGGTCGATGCCCCCGACGACTGAGGAGAGAGAAAGCAAGTGGAGTTCCGTTCGATCCTGGCACGCTTCGAGGACGTCTCGGAGCACGCGGACGGTGGCTATCTGGCCCGGTGCGCCGGCCACGACGATCACCATCCCTCGCTGCGCATCTGGCGCGGCGAGGACCGCAAGGTGCGCATGGTGTGCCGCGCGGCTTGCAAGACCGCCGATGTGTTGAAGGCGGCCGGCTTGACGTTCTCCGACCTCTTCGACGCCGAAGGGGAGGGCCTGACCGTTCCGGCACAGCGGCTCTCGCCGGTCGGGTCGGCGCAGGTCGCCGCGCTGCGGGTGTGGCTGGACGAGCGGATGATGGCCGCTGGCGACGCGGTCTACGACTACGTCGCCGAGCGGTTCGGGCTCACCGCACAGCAGGCCCAGGCCCTGGAGCTGGGCGGGTGGCAGCCGGCCGCGGAGTACCCGGAGTTCATCTCCGACACCTTCGCCCGCTTCCCGCGCCTGGTCGTCCCCCTGATCGGCTTCGACGGCGTCGCGCGCGGCGCCCAGGGCCGGGACATCTCCGGTCGCTGCCCGGCCCGCTGGGTCTCCCTCGCCAACGCCGGTGGCACGTGGGCCAAGTACGGCGTCTTTCGGGGCGGGGCCGGCTTCGAGACCGTCCTCATCACCGAGGGTCCCTCGGACGCCCTGACCGCCGCAGCGGCCGGCTACGACTCGGTCGCCGTACGCGGGGCCGGCCTGGCGCGCAACGAGCTGCTGGTGGCCGAGCTGGCGGCGGGCCTGCGCGACCGGGATGTGGTGCTGGCCGGCGACCGCGACCGGGCCGGCGACGCCTTCACCGACGACCTGGCGCGCGCCCTGCTGCGGGCCGGCGTCATGGTGCGCCGCCTTGACGGCATCCCGGCCGGCCTGGATCTGACCGAGTGGCGGGAGCAGGACCGCGAAGGGTTCGCCGGCCGTCTTCACCGGGCCGTGCGGGCGGCGCAGCCGGTCAAGGCCGCCGAGCCCGAGCCCGCCGCCGATGCAACGGCCGGGGCGGAGGAGCC
Source organism: Streptomyces sp. XH2 (assembly GCF_049725035.1). Lineage (NCBI taxonomy): Bacteria > Bacillati > Actinomycetota > Actinomycetes > Kitasatosporales > Streptomycetaceae > Streptomyces > Streptomyces sp. XH2. Next base: position 91,536 of record NZ_JBMMMZ010000006.1, read on the forward strand.
GGGGCCGCTTCCCCTGACCGACCTTGGGAACGCCGAGCGGCTTTACCGAAAGCTCGGCGGGAACGTCCGCATGATCCCCGGGGCAGGTGTTTTCAAATGGCAGGGCCGGAAATGGGCCCAGGTGCCGGAGGAAGCCCTGTACGCCGACGTGCGGGCCGTTGTGGCGGAGATGGCCAAGGAGTCGGGGCACATCAACCCGGACGCCTTGGTGAAGTGGGTCAGCCTTTCCCAGAGCGCACAGCGGGTGCGCGGCATGGTGGACATGCTGTCCTCCATACCCGGCGTCTACGCGAGCGTCGACCAGTTCGATGCCGATCCCCGCCAACTCGCCTTCCGCAACGGCATGGTCGACCTGTCAACGGGCGTCTTGAGTGAGCACCGGCCGGAGAACATGAACACGTTCTTCGTGGACGTGGACTTCAACCCGGAGGCAGCCGCCCCCCGCTGGGAACGGTTCCTTCGCGAATGTCATCCGGACAGTGAGGTCATGCCGACTTTCCTTCAAGAACTTGTCGGATATGGACTTTCCGGGCTGTCGGTCGAGCGGTGCTTCGTGATGCACGTCGGCCCGACGACCAACGGCAAGACGACGTTCACCGGCACCCTTGAGGACGTTTTCGGCGCGGCCGCACACCGCGTGGACGCCTCGCTGTTCCAGCGCCGACGGGAGTCGGGCGGGCCCCGCGCGGACATCGTGGGCCTGCGCGGAAAGCGGCTGGTGATCAGCTCCGAGTGGCCGGCCTCGATGCAGCTCGACCAAGCCCTGATGAAGGCCATCACCGGTGACCAGACCATCAGCGCGCGCGGCGTCTACGCTCGCCACGACATCACGTTCCGGCCGGCCTGCCTGGTGCAGGTAGACACGAATTACTGCCCGGACGTGGACGCCACCGACGCCGCACTGTGGCAGCGCGTCCGCGTCATCCCGTGGGAACAGGACTTCCGGGGCCGGGAGGACCGGCACTTGTCGACCACGTTGCGTCGTGAACGCGAAGGCATCGCCGCGTGGGCGGTGGCCGGCGCGGTGCGCTGGTTTGCCAAGTACGCAAACGGCCAGGGACTTGATTTCCCGCCGTCGGTCGAGAAGCGCACCGCGCACTATCGGGACGCCTCACACCCGCTCTCCGGCTTCATCGGCGAGGAATTCGCCATCGAGCCGGGCGCCTTTACGCGTCGGCCGGATATCTGGGAGCGGTACCGCACCTGGGTCGAGGAATGCGGGATCAAGCACCCCATGAGCCGCAACCGCTTCTACGACGCGGTGCGGACCTTTCCCGGCGTGGTCGAAGGACAGCGCTCCGACGGCTCGCGTGGATTCCGCAACCTGCTGGACCTCTCGAAACCCGCACAGCGGGGCCCCGGCATTTTCGGGGGCGATAACTAAAGGAAAGAACGCTTGCGCACGCACGGGTACCTCATCGCCGGTGAGCCGGTCGACATCCACGTGGTGGAGGACGCCCAGGACGTGCGGGCGTTCCAGGACTGGGCGGCTGGCCACATCGCGGCCGGTCGCCCAGTCGCCTTCGACACCGAGACCAGCGGCCTGGATATCTTCAGCGCCGACTACCGGCTGCGCCTCGCACAGTTCGGTGACCAGCGCACCGCGTGGGTGCTGCCTGTCGAACGCGGCTGGCTGTTCGCCGACGCCGCGCGCCGAGTCCTTGTCGACCTGCCGCGCGTCGTCATCCATCACGCTGCCTTCGACTGGCTCGTGGCGGACCGCTACCTCGGCGTGCCGCTGGAACAGCTGTATCCGCGCACCATCGATACCAAGATCATGGCCACCCTGGTCGACCCCCGCCAATCCCAGGAAGGCGGGGTGGGCACCGGCCTCAAGCCGCTCTCCGCCCACTACATCGACCCGGCCGCCCCCGACACCCAAGAAGACCTGACCCGGGTCTTCCGGACCCTCGGTCTCACCAAGGCCGCGGGCTTTGCCAGCATCCCGCTTCACCACCCCACCTACGAGACGTACGCAGGACTCGACGTCCTGCTCACCGCCCGCCTCCTGGACGCCCTGAACGGCGTGCACGCCGAGTTGGGCATCCGGCCGGCACTGCTGGAGTACGAACACCGCATCGCCTTCATCTGCGCCCACATGCAGCGCACGGGCCTCTTGTGCGACGCCGAGTACACCAAGGACCTGTCCGAGCGGCTGCACGCCCAGGCCGAGGAGTTCGATCACAAGGCCCGCCGCTACGGCGTCGAGTCGATCAACTCGCCCAAACAGGTGGCCGACGCTCTCCTCGGCATGGGCGAGACGCTGACCGAACGGACCGCCGGCGGCACGCTGCGCGTCGACAAGGCCGTCCTGCTGGCCCTGGCCGACCTCAACAGCTCGTGGGAACGCCGCGGTGTCCGGACCCCGAACCCGCTGGCCGATGCGGTTCTTCGCTCCAAGAGGGCGGGCAAGTGGAAGTCGGCGTACGCGGATACGTTCCTGCAAACGCTGGACGTCGAGGGGCGGGTGCACCCCTTCATCCACTCCCTGGCCGCACGGACGGGCCGGATGTCGATCACCCGGCCGGCCTTGCAGACGCTCCCCGGCCGGGACGTCGTGATCCGCCGCGCCATCCTGGCCGACGAGGGCCACGTGATGATCTCGTGCGACTTCGACGCGGTCGAGATGCGGGTCATGGCCGCACTCGCGGACGTCAAACGCATGAAGGCCGCCATCCTCGCCGGTGAGGACCTGCACAGTTACACCCGCTCCCTGGTCTACGGCGACGTGGACGACCCGGACGGGCGCCTGCGGGCGCTGTGCAAGGGCATCGGCTTCGGCAAGATCTTCGGCGGCGGGGCCTCCGGCGTCGCCCGCATGACCGGGGCCGACGAGGACGCAGTCCGCTCGGCCATGCGCACCTACGACCGGGTCTTCCCGGAGATCAAGCAGGCCTCGAACGCTTGGCAGCGCGAGGCCATGGCCAACGGCATGGTTACCACGACGGTGACCGGCCGCCGGCTCCCGCTCGACCGCGACCGTACGTACGCGGTCGTGAACTACCAGGTCCAGTCTGCCGCTCGGGACTGCTTGGGCCAGGCGCTGTGCGACATGCACGACGCCGGCGTCCTGGGCTACCTCCGGTTGCCGGTGCATGACGAGGTCCTTGTGTCCGCGCCGGCCGAGGACGCCGAGGACATCGCGCGGGCCGTCGAGAAGGCGATGAACTTCGACCTCTACGGCGTACCGATCACCGCGAGCGCGGACATCGGCAAAAGATCATGGGGCAGCCTCAAGGGCGGCGACTTCTGAGGAGGTGGGACGGGTGAGCGTCAAGTCCTGCTGCGACTGCGGAGATCTCCTGCCGCTCGCACGGTTCCCCCGGCACCGCTCCAGCGACGACGGCCGCGCCTCCCGCTGCCAGGTCTGCACCACCACCCGCAGGAAGCAGACCCGCGACCCCGCCCGCGAGCGGGACCGCCGGCTGCGGCGGGCGTACGGGATCACGAGCGAGGACTACCGGTCGATGGGAGCCTCCCAGGGTTGGCGCTGCCCGGTCTGCGGCGAGGGCCCGGCCTCCGGCGGCCGGCTCGTCGTCGACCACGACCACGTCTCCGGGCTGCCCCGCGGCCTCCTGCACTCCACGTGCAACGCCGCGCTGGGACTGCTGGCCGACGACCCGGCGGTCCTGGAGAAAGCCGTCGCCTACCTATCCCGGACGGCCGACCTGCGGGCCCAGGTGTTGGGCTGACCTGGGCGCGGACGGGATAAGGCAGGGGAGATCCCCCCCATGATCAGGTCACGGAACATCGCGTCGCGGTCACGCGGAGGTCACGACGATCACACCCTTGTCCCTCAAAAGGAGGGGGCGGCCGAGCGGGTCTCGTTCCGGCGGCGGATTTGGGTTACGGCACGGCCAATCGGGGTTTACGCCGTGTTTAAGTACTGCGGTGCGAATTGCGCACCAGTGAGTAACAAGCGGGAAAGCGGAGGGTCATGCGGTTTTCAACCTTCCGTCCCACGCCATCCTGCCAGAGTTGTTTCGCCAGCCGGTCGGCGGCCCCCGGGCTGTTCATCCGGGCTCTGATCGAGCGCCTTCGCTGTCTCGCGCTGCACTGGCTGTCCGGCCTGTGCCCGAGCGTGATCGTCCGGCTGATCCTCGCGTTTCACACCCTCCACCTTCACCAGGTGTGGTCGCACCGCGCGGTCTCTCGTGCCGCCCACATGGCTGCTGCCCAGCGCCGCCGCGCCGACGGCGTCTTTGCCCGGCTGCTCACCCTCGAAGAGTCCTGCGCCTAACCCGCAGGGCGCCGTTCGCACACCCCTGCGCTGATCACGGCACAGGGGCCCCCTTGTAACCAATCACGCCCCCGCCCGGCCTACCCGCCGCACGGGGGCTTCGCCATGCCCTTTTTCGGCCCTCCGCTGGGCGCTTTCTCCGGGTTTGTACCCAACCCGAACTCAAGCCCGGCGGAGAACCGAACAAGGAGCAACACCCTTGCGCACCACCATCACGGCCGAGCAGATCACCGCCGCCCAGAACGGCGACGCCGCCGCTGCCGACTACGTCCTGGCCGCCCTGGAGGGCGCCGCCGTGAAGATCGCCGCCGACCGGGCAACCCGCACCGCCGGCGGCACCCAGATGCGCGACGACCTCATGCAAGAGGCCCGGATGGCCTTCTGGCGCGCCCTCCAGGACTGGGACGTCGACGCCGACAACGCCGCCGCCTTCACCACCTACGCGTTCCAGCGGGCGAAGTACGACGTCCACCGCGCCGCCCTGCGCTGGACGGTCCCCGGGATCGGCGACGTCGCGCGGGCCACCTTCGCCGCCGCCCTGCGGCAGAGCGGCGGCAACTTCGACGAAGCCGTACGCATCGTCACCACGCTGGAAGACCCCGAGCGCCGACTGTCACCACAGCTCGCCGCGCTGGTCCGCAGCGCCTTCGAAGGCCCCGAACCCATCGAAGGAAGTTCCGCGACCGCGGCCGGGGTAGCAGCCCTGCCCGCACCGTCCTCCGCATACACCAGCGGCGACCGCTGGGCCGAAGACCAGGGCCAGCTCCCCGACCACATGTGCCACCCGCTCGACCTCTCGCGCGACGCGGTCCGCTGCAAGGGCGTGGCCACCACCGGCAAGGGAGTGCAGGTCGGCTCGAAGCGGCGCGAACGCATCCACGCCGGCCAGTCGCCGGCCCAGGGCAGAGGGGCCACCTGGCGCGAGGTCGGGGCCCTGGTGGACCACGCCGCCGACCGTGAGATGCGCGAGCGCTCCATAGCCGTCGGCCACGTCATCGCCGGCCGCATCGCCGAATTGCTGTCCCCGGCCGAACGGGAAGTCGTCTCCGTCGCCTACGGCACCGCCTACGTCTACAACGAGGCCACCGCCAAGGGCGCCCCCGACCTCCATGCCACCGCGCACGCGCTCGGCAAGACCCACAACACCGTGAACGTGACCCTCAAGCGGGCCCGCACCAAGCTGCGCAAGGCCCGGGAAGTAGGCCACATCTGACCAACGAAAGCGATCACCAGGTGAGCTACTACGCCACCCCCGAGGACGCCGCCCTGGCCGGCGCGTCCGTCCTGGACGGCCAGGACTGGACCACATGGGACGACTCCTGGGTCTGGTGCGACTCGACCTCCGAAGTCGAGCAGTAGACCGGCCTCCACCGGCTTCGACGACCACAGAGCAGAGAAATGATCTACCGCTTCAACTGCAACTCCACCCCCGGCGACTACATGGCCGTCTCCCTGGACACGGACGGCGACATCGCCTTCGCCGTCCACGAGCAGGAACAGACCCCGCGCATGGTGTACCTGGACGCGGGGGAAACCCGGCTCCTGACCCAGGTGCTCGACGACCTCGCCGAGCGCGCAGCCCGGCCGGAAGAACAGCAGCAGGACCGCAAGGACACGATCACCGAGGCGCTGAACCGCGAAGGGCTGGCCCTCGAACGCGACACCAGCCCCGGCGAGCCGGCCGTCGAACGGGCGGTGGTCAGCCCGTCCGACACCCTCTCCCTCCCCCTGCTCCAGCCGGTACTCCCCTTCGGAGCTGAACCCGCGCAGGTCAACTCCGAGACGGCCGGAACGCCCATCAACGACACCGTCGAGGAGACAGCGGAACCCTCCCTCCCGGCGCAGGAGAGCCGCGGCCAAGACCAGCCGGAACCTGCCATGGGGACCTTCGCGGACGCCATGCTCCCCCAGCCGGCCACGGTCAACGCCGAGCGGGCCTATCTGCGGGCCCGTGAACTCCTCCGCCAGGGCGACACACCGTTCACGCACGCCGCCGTACTCGACCTCGCGCGCTACCTCGCCGAGGCCGCCTAGACACCGCCGGCCACCCCGGCCGGACGGTACGCCATGAAGGACAGCAGTTGATCCACCGCAAACGGACGGTCGCCCTGGTGACCGGCCTCGCCATACCCGGTGTACTCGCCGGCACCGCCCACGCCGTACCCCAGGCTGCCGCCACCACGTACTCCGGCGACCCCGACAAGGCCACGCCGACCACCACGGCACCATCGAATACGGCCGGCGCACCCGGCCAGAACAAGATCAGTAAGAAGACCTCGCACACCGTGCGCGAGGGCGACACCCTCTGGGACATCGCCGCCCAGCAGCTCGGCTCCGGCGAGGACTGGCAGCGCCTCTACGGAGCCAACGCCGACAAGGTCACCGACCCGGACCTGATCTTCCCCGGTCAATCCCTCACCGTGGACAGCACCGCCCCCAGGGCGACGCCGCCCCTGACCGAGAAGGCGAAGGCACCGACGCCCCCGTCGGCATCGAAGAAGGATCGGGCTCGCGCTCCCGTCAGCGGCACCCTGGACGGCTGGATCGAGCAGGCGCGCGAGGAACTGCTCAAGAACGGTGATCTGGTCCCCTCGGCCGCAGCGATCAAGGCGCGGGTCATGATCGAGTCTGGCGGCAACCCGAAGGCCATCAACCTGACCGACAGCAACGCGGTGGCCGGCACCCCGTCGAAGGGCCTCCTTCAGGTGATCGACCCGACCTTCCGTGCCTACCGCATCAAGACTCTCCCCAATGACCCGTACGACCCCGTAGCGAGCATCTGCGCCGGCGTCCGGTACGCGAACGCGGCCTACGGCAGCTTCGAGAAGATCGCCTACCAGGCCGGTGGGTACTGATCGCCCGTGGGAAAGCTCACTACTGACTCAACTGACTTAATCAAGTTATGTCAGTTGGCCCCCGCCCGAACCGGCGGGGGCCTTGTCTCGTTCGCCGAAAAAACAGTTAAGCAGCGCGCCACCGTAGTTGACCGGTAACCCCGGGATCACGCGGAAAATTTCACGCGTGAAACCTGATCTTGCGGCGCCCACTCTCAACCGTGCGTCAACCCTAGGGCCTGTTAGTTGTCAGCAACACCGCCCTGACCTGCGAAGTTACAGGTTAAGAGAGACTAGAATATCGCTACACTTGCGAAGTGCGTCCTCCGAGAATGCATTGTGGCCGTCCGCAGAGCGACAGATGACTGACCAGTAGATTTGACGGGTGGTCGTCCCCGAGTTTCCAGTCCGAGCAGAGCGAGTAATGATGGAGGCGTGAGCGCACGGATAAGGGACACAAACGTCCATCTCGAACTGCAAAAAATAGATCACCCCGGTGGTCAATGGCAGACGGCACGGGCCCAGCCACCGCTCCCGGGTAACGAGCCAGTCGCCTTGCTCACTGCGGCGCACACGCTGGAGGAGGTTGGCCAGGTCATTCTGCGTTACTCACGATTCGTCAAGCGAATGTACAGGTGGCCGAACAGCCCATTCGAGAGGCCCGCCGCGTTCCGGCTGGTCTGCTGCGCCAAGGGAACAGGTAAGCCCCTCGCGTTGGTGATGTATGCCAGAGGAGAGGAGGGGCGGTACGAGAAGACCGCGGAATGGGTGACCAACGACCCCACAGCCCTCCCGCCATTGAGGAGCCGGCCCAAGCGGCGTGATACCCGAAAGGCGAGCGGGTGACCAGTGGCCCTACTGCGCTGCCGCCCGCTCGTGGGCAACATAGGGGCGCGCCCTGGAGTTCATGCCCCCTGGCGGTGGTGCAGAGCTCCCCCGAGCGGGCAGGATCTTCGGCATGGACGTTCTGATCATGGGTGGGTCGCACTTCCTTGGGCGCTGTGTCGCGGAGGAGGGCCTGCGGCGAGGTTGGCGGGTCTCTGTCTTCAACCGAGGGCGCACCGGCGTCAACCCCGAAGGCGTCACCGCGCTGAAGGGGGACAGGACGAGTGAGGAGGACCTTAAGAGGCTGGCTGCGCGCGGTCGATGGGACGCAGTAGTCGACACGTCCGGGATGACGGCTGACACCGTTGACGCCGCTACCAGGGCGCTGGGTCCGGTGGCGGGCCGGTACATCTACCTGTCCACGGTATCCGTGTACGCGGGGTGGCCGTTGCTGCCGCTCTTCGAGGACATGCCCACCCTGGCGGAGGCCGAGCCTGCGGCAGGGATGCCGATGGACGTCAACGTGCCTTACGGCCAGGACAAGGCGCAGTGTGAGGAGGTCGCGAAGGCCAACATCGGGGAAGCTCTGACGATTCTGAGGCCCGGTGTGATCCTCGGGCCTCACGAGTATGTGGGGCGGCTGCCGTGGTGGCTGCGTCGCATCGCCAAGGGCGGCGTGGTGCTTGCCCCCGGGCGGCCGGAGCAGCCAATTCAGCCCGTGGACGTTCGCGACGTTGCGAAATTCGCTTGTGACCAGGTCGGTCAGGACAGCGGTAGCACGGCCTTCAACGCTGTGGCACCTATAGGGCACTCCACCATGGGGGATTTCCTGGCCGCTTGCATCGAAGTTACCGGCCGTTCCGACGTCGAACTGAAATGGGTGGACGCTGACTTCCTCCTGTCGCGTGGGGCGAAGCAGTGGACCGAGATTCCGCTATGGCGGACCTATCCCGGGACGTGGCAGGTTTCGGGAAAGCGAGCCCAGGACGCGGGTCTGGTGTGCCGATCTCTGACCGAGACGGTTGCCGACACCTGGGCGTGGCTATCCGGTGGAAACAACGCCGTGGAGCATGAACGGGCGGCTGCCATCGGCCTCGACGCCGCGAAGGAAGCGGCGCTACTGGCGGAATGGCGAGCCACCCGTGGGTGAAGCTAGGTGAGCGCTCGGGGAGCCGGCGGAGGCAGCAGGAGCCGGGCCGAGTTCAGGCTGAACTCTTCGATGCGTTCGCCCAGATCGGAAGCGATACGAGCACGCCGGAACGGTGCCGTCAGCAGCTGAGACCGAACCCCGGCCATGCGCAGCATCAGGCCGTCGACGCGTTGTTCAGGAGCAAGGCGGAACACCTCCTCCAGGGCGTGGGCGGCCGCCTCAAGGTCTTGGTTCAGCAGGTGACCGAGCGCTAGGTCGGCAGCGGCTTCGGCACCGACCTTCGTGGAGCGTTGATGCGCGGGCATCCCTTGCAGCAGCGTGATCGCCCTCGTGGAGGCGGCCACCGCATGATGACCGTTGCCCAGGAGGACCCAGGACGTCCCGGCCGACATGGCCGCTCGCTCCGGGGGGAACGCGAACTCGCCGCCGACGTCGTCATGCAGCTCGTCCCGGTGGTCCCGGTCGGCCTCTTCGGCGCTGTGGGTCTCGCGTTCGACGGACTGGGCATCGCCCAGGTAGGCGTACGCGCGGGCGGCGATGCTGTGCAACCGGGCCTGGCAGCTCCCTGACGTCGCTATCTCCTGGGCAGCCCGGACGTGTCCGACGGCTTCCGCCGGCCGACTCCCCCAGTAGGCCAGAAGCCCTAGGTTGCCGCTGCTCCAGGCCATGAGGGGATGGTGATCGATCGGCCGTGCATAGCCGAGCGTGGCGTACGTCAGCGTGCGGGCCGCCTCTTGCGAGCCGAGGTCGAACGCGGCGGAGGCCATCAGGGCGCATGACTGCGCCGCGATGACGTACAGGTCGGTTTCCTGGTCCGGCCGGTGCGTGAGCGGCATGTGCCGCTCGACCTTCTCGCGAACGGCACGCGCGGCTCGGAAAACATCGTCGGGCCGCTTCACGTGGTACTTCTGCGCGAGGGTGAAGACTTCGTTGCGGAGGAGATCAAGGGTTGCGGGGGAAAGCGCTTGCGATGCGGCGTCGCCGGCGTGAGAGGCGGCGTCGTGTGCTGACATGAGTAGCTCGTCTTCCGTGATGGTCGGGAGTTCCGAGGCCATGTGGACGATCTGCGGCGTCGGCTCGACCGGCGGTGCCAGGGCGAGGAGTTCGCCGGCCGAGCGGTTGAACATGTGGCGCAAGATCCGACAGGCCACGGGATAGGGAGCTTCCTTGACGTCCCCGGCCAGCCACCGGGCGTACTGCCGCTGACTCAACGTGGCCTGGCGGATGTCGGGGTCGTTGTCCTGAGTGCTCAACTCACGAGCAGAACGTTCGTACTCCGGCCGGAACGCGGCGTACGGCTCAATGCCGCGTGCACGCGCCAAGCGCCTCAACAGGGTTTCGGAAGCGCTGTCCACCCCGGGCTCTCCAATCGTCGAGTGAGCACACCTACTGACCGGGATACCACCGGGGAGTCGCAAACGGGCCCCTGCCGTGAAGACGGCGGCAAGAAGGCACTGCCGTGACATGCGGCCTCCCCGAGGTCACCCGAAGACAGCGAAGATGACAAGTCCGCGGCATCGAGATGTCAGCCGGGAGCCCCGACGCTGGAGCGCACACACCAACCGCCGAACACAAGGGGGTTGCGGTGAGATCCGCGGACTCACAGCAGAAAACCTTCGAAACGGACGATGTCGTGCGCGACAAGCGCGACCAGAGGGTGGGGGTCGTCATGGGCAAGTGCGGCCCGCGCTACCAGTTGCGCCCGCTGCGCGGCGGGAAGGAATGGGAAGCGGCTCCGTCCGACATCGAGCCGGCCCCGACGTCCGCACAGCTCAGCCCCCGTGTGGCAGAGGCGAACCGGGCCAGCCGGAACGGGGGCGTCTGCCGGTGACTCCTCGGCTTCTCCTCGCCGTCGCAGGTTGGGCACTGCGGTTGCTGACAGGCGAAGGCGTGCCCGACGCCATTTACTCGATGGAATGCGTGGCCTGCGGCGCGGAGTCGGGTGCCACCGACAACGACGCCGGCCCGGCCCAGCACTGGTCGCTCAGCCACACAGGCCGAAGCCCGCAGTGCCGGGTCTTCAAGCTGCACGCTGAGACCTTCTGGCGGACCGAACCCAGCCGAGGCAACCCGTACGCAGACGTCGAGCAGCGCGAGCCGCCTTCCGGAGTGCCACGGTGAACCGACCGCGCTACCGGTTCTGGTGCGAGCTGCACGGCTTGGCGAAGGACGGCTCCCGTCGGTCTCTCCCATTGGCGGGGGAGCCGACGAAGACGCCACGCCTGGCGGTCCGCTGGTTACGGTGGCACGCCCTGTACGCGGCCGACCGACTCGACCCCGCCCCCGAGGACCCGCAGCACCTCGGGTTCCTCCGGGTCGGGTACTCGGCGACGCGGCCGGACCCGACTCAGATCCTGCGAGCCTGGGAAGCCAATGTCGGGGCGCACGAGCAGGCCATGGCCGAGTTACGCAATGGAGAACCGTACGCACTGATCGTCGCCCCGTACGTCTTCCTGACAGCCGTGCCGCTGTACCCCCAGGCCGCCGAGCTTCCCCGTCTCCGGGCGGTGGCAACGCTGTGACCACCGACTCCCCGCGCCCGCCGAAAGGCCCCGAGGACTTCCCCTCTCCCTCGGGAAGCCCGGTCGGCGCGGGGTCTTATGCCCGGCGAGGGGTGCGCTGCACGCACCCGCCGGAGAACCGCACCACGGATAGCGATGTGACGCTCTGCCGTTGCGGGGCCCGGATGTTCCCCGACTACCGGGCGCTCGGCGGCGCGGCCCTCGGGGTCGCCGACCGCCGCCCCGAACCGCCTACCGGCCCTACGAGCACCGCCACCGGCACCTTCACGATCAGTGAGGGAACGCCCCTTCGACTCCCGCCCCAGCTGTTGGTTTGAGGTCCATTCCGCCGGGGCGGGTCCGCAAGAGCACCGCCACGCGGGGAAGGCCCCCGCGCTGGGAGAACACCAGGAGTGACACCGTGAACGAATTCACGCCGCCGCTCAGGCGCGCGCGCAGCTTCGAGAGGCTGTTCACCACCAAGGCGCACCGCCGGATCCAGACGCCGGCGGAGACCCACGAGTACAAGAAGACCTCGGGTTCCTCCGACGGTGCGAAGACGTACGACACCACCGCCACCTGATCCGCAGATCGTCTCCACCACCCGAGGGGCCGGTTCGCCGTGCCCCTCGGGCCCTCGAAGGGAGAGCACGTCTTGATCAAGTTGCGACTCACCCCGTACGCGAGCACGACATGGACGTGGGACGGCCGCCGGTTCGTCACTGCCGACCACAGGAGCGAGATCGAACCGTTCGAGCACCCGATGGTGGAACAGACTGCGGTCAGCGACGGCACCCGCACGCTGATCGTCGTGCGCGAACGGGTCGCGGGCCGTCCGCTCGCTCAGCCCGGTCCCGTCGACGTCACGCCCGGGGACTTCGACAAGGCGGCCGAACTGGCTCGGCAGTGGCCCACCGCCTATGTCCTGGTGGAGACGGCTCCTGGCTTCCCCTGCCGGGTGACGGCGGGCCCGGGAGGAATCGCGCCGCTCTACGTCGCGTGCGACGCCGTCAGCCTGTACGGCTCCTGGGACATGGCCGACCTCGCCGAACACACGGCCGGCCTGTCGCCCCGCGAGGTCGCACGCCTCCTGATCTACCGGCCGCGCTACAGCACCGAAACCGTCTTCCGCGGCATCCACCGCGTCACCGAGCGCACGACCGCCATCTACGGCGGCCACCTGCACCTGCACTACCCCGAACCCGTCCTGCACAGCGGTCCCCGCGAACTCGCTCAGGATGCCGACGTCCTCACGGCCTTCGTCGCCGCCATGGACGACGCCTTGGATCTGCGCCCGCTGGACGAGGGCGGAACCGTGCTCCACCTGACGGGCGGCTTCGACTCCGGCACCGTCGGGACCCGGCTCGCCGAGCGCTACCCCGGACGGTTCCCGACCGCCGCCCTCCTTATCGCCGGCCCCGGACGCGCCCACCAGATCCGGCGGCGCACCGAGATCCTTAAGACGCTTCCCTTCGCCGAGCCGGACCACCTGGTCGACGCGATGGAACACTCCCCGCTCAACCCGGAGTGCGGGCGAGTTCGGGGCGCGCGCATCAGCCCGTACGAGGAACCCTTGCACCGCCCCTTCACCCGCCTGACCGAGACCCTGGCCGAGCACGGGGCCCGTGTGGTCGTCACGGGCCTCGGTGGTGACGAGATGGTGGCCCTGTCCCAGGACGAGTACCCGCATAAGTCCATGGGCGAGATCAGCGATGCCCTGCCGTGGATCGGGCCGCGCGCACGGGCGGCGCTGGAGTACGCGGACGACAACATCGCCCCGCCGGCCGCCGTCAACAGCATGACGCTGCTCTCCCTGGAGACGACGGCCCCCGTCCTGATGCGGGCCGGCATCTGGCCCGTGCACCCCTTCGCCGACCCCGGCATGGTCCAGCTCGGCGAGTGGCTTCCGATGCACTGGCGAGAGCTCAAACAGCTCCAGCGCCGCCGGCTCGCCGCCCTGGGGCTGAGCCCGGACGTCACCGAATCCCGCGAGCGCGAGTCCTTCGCGGAGGTCGTCCAGCACACGCTCACCACCCACGCCCGACCCCTATTCGCCCGCATGCTCCACGACGGCTCACCGCTCTTCGAGGAACAGGTGGTGGACCCGGACGGACTCCGTCAGGCTGTTCGGCGCCTGTCCGAAGGGCCGTACCGCGAAGATGGCGACGCCCAGCTCCTCGAAGTGCTGGACCTTCACTTCGCCGCCACAGCTTTCCTGTAAACCCCCAACCCCAGGAGACAACGTGTTCGCCATGCGTCCGGCCACCGAGGCCGACATTCCCGCCGTCGAGAACATGATCCTCGCCCGCTCCGCATGGCTGGAGGACCGCGGACTGCCGAGCTGGCGGGAGAACGCCGCCGACCTCGCACGACAAGCGGAGAATCGCGACGGGGACGTATGGGTCCTCGCTGAGGGCGGAAAGGTCATTGGGTGCACCACCGTGCAGGAGAACACTCCGCCGTGGGGGTGGACCGAGGCCGAGCTGAGCGAGCCGGCCCACTACCTGTACACGTCGGTCACCGACCCGGCGTACCGGGAGAAGAAGCCCGGCACCGTGATGGGGCTGTGGGCCGTGGACCGAGCAGCGCAACAAGGTAAGCAGTGGGTTCGGCGTGGCTGCCACTTCCCCGGACTCGTGAGGTACAACGAGACGCAAGGGTTCGAGCTGCTGCATGAGGTGCAGCGCACTCACAACAAGATCTATCTGATGGGCCGCCGTGCCGAGCGGATCACTGATCTCAGCGACCGGTTCGCGGCACTGTAAGGGAGCCCAGCACCACCGGGAGCCTCGGCCCACCAGGGTCGGGGCTCACTGCTACCCGGGCACCGCCGTGTGTGGGCTGGCCGCTGCCCGTTCGGGGCAGGGTCAGCGGCTGGTGCGGAGGAACCGGCGCAGCTTCTGCAACGGCCACGTGTTGATCACATCGTCTTTGGTCAACCATCCGCGCTGTGCCGTCCCGACCCCGTACCGCATGTAAGGCAGGTGCATCACCGAGTGGGCATCGGTGTTGATCGAGAACTTCACTCCGTGGCGCCTGGCCCGAAGGATGTCCTCGTCACCTAGGTCCAGCCGTTCCGGGTGCGCGTTGATCTCCAGCGCGGTGCCCGTCCGCGCGCAGGCGGCGAACACCTCGTCGAAGTCAGCGTCTATCCCTGGGCGCTTGCCCAGCAACCGGGTAGTGGGGTGCCCGATGATGCTCACGGCCGGGTTCTCACAGGCCCGGACGAGCCGGCGAGTCTGCTCTGTGCGGTTCTGCTTGAAGTGGTCATGCACCGAGGCAACGCACAGGTCGAACCCCGCTAGGAACTCTTCCGGCCAGTCCACATCCCCATCCGGACCGATATTCAGCTCCGTGCCGTGCAGGAGCCGCATCTTGCGGTGCTTGCCGTCCAGCTTCCGTATCTGTTCCCGCTGAGCGAGCATCTTCGCATCGGTCATCCGCTGCATGTACAGGTTGGGCGCGTGATCCGTGATCGCGTAATACGCGTAACCCCGCTCAGCAGCGGCCGCGATCATGTCTTTCAGGGATGCTAGTCCGTCCGTGAGATCTGTGTGGGTGTGCAGGTCGCCCCGGATATCGGCCTCTTCGATCAACGTCGGCAGCTCGTCCCGGAGGCCGGCCGCTACCTCCCCACGGTCCTCGCGCAGGGTGGGCGGTATCCACGGGAGGCCGAGCTTGGCGTAGATTGCCTCTTCGGTCTCGGAAGTGATCTTCTTGCCGCTCTTGCCGTAGAACAGGCCGTACTCCGAGAGCTTCCAGCCCTGCCTGACGGCGATTTCTCGTATCCGAATGTTGTGGGGCTTTGAGCCTGTGAAGTACAGCAGCCCCGCGCCCCACGCGTCGGGCGGCAGCACCCGCAGGTCAATCTGGAGCCCGTCGACGGTGCGGACGGAGGTCTTCTTCGCGCCGTGCGCGATGACCTCGGCGGTGTACGGGAGGGCGGCGATCGCCTCCATGAACGGGCCCGAGCGGGCGGCCGCGACGAGGACGTCGATGTCGCCGATGGTCTCCCGCATACGGCGCAGCGACCCGGCGAAGGCACAGCGCTCGCAGCCGTCGACCCGCGAGAGGTCGGCGACGATCCGCTCGGCAGCGTCCGAGGCGGCGGACAGCAGGATCCGGCCGCCGGCCTTCTTCATCAGCTCGATGCCGTGCAGGATGTTCTGCTCAGTCTTCTCGCCGAACCCCTTGAGGTCACGCAGCCGCTCCTGGTGGATGGCGTCGAGGAGTCCGTCGACGGAGGAGACGCCCAGCTCCTCGTAGAGGACGAGGGCCTTGTGGGGGCCCAGGGTCGGGATGGTGAGCAGCTCGCGGACGCCCGGCGGCACGGACGTGCGGGTCTCCTCGAAGGCGGCGACCCGGCCGGTGCCCAGGAACTCGACGACCTTCTCGGCGATCGACTTGCCGACATTGGGGATCTCGCGCAGGCCGTCGATGTCGAGCTTCGAGACGTCGGAGGGGTGGCCGCCGATGGCGCGGGCGGCCTTCTCGTAGGCACGGGCCTTGAAGGCGTCGCCGCCCGTGATGGCGACGAGATCGGCGTACTCCTGGAGCACCGCCGCGACCTCTTCGTTGGGCCGGGCCATGGTTTCAGCGTGCCATCGGAGCGGTCGCGGGGCGAGCCGGGCAGAGCCCCCACCCGGTCCGCCGGGTGGGGCACAGCCTCTGACCTGCGGTTATCCTAGGTGTCTGAGTGTTACCGCTACCAAGGCGCACAACATCCGCGTCCGCGAGCTCGCCGTCCGCCACAAGTACAAGCTCTCCGAGTACGGCCTCTTCCACGTCAAGAGCGGCAAGAAGATCGTCTCGGCGACCGAGGAGGAGGTCTACGCCCGCCTGGGCCTGCCCTGGATCCCGCCCACCCTGCGGGAGGACCGCGGCGAGATCGCGGCCGGGCTGCAGGGCGAGCTGCCGGAGCTGGTGACCGAGGACGACATCCGCGGCGACCTGCACACCCACACCGACCTCACCGACGGCGTGGCCCCGCTGGAGGAGATGGTGGCCGCGGCCGCCGGGCGCGGGTACTCGTACTACGCCGTCACGGACCACGCCCCGAACCTCTCCATGCAGCGCATGACGGACGCCAAGATCCTCGCCCAGCGGGAGCAGGTCCGGGCCCTGGACGGCAAGCACCGCAGGATGCACCTGCTGCACGGCACGGAGCTGAACATCGGCCCCGACGGCGACCTGGACTGGCCGGACGGGTTCCTCGCGGAGTTCGACCTGTGCGTGGCCTCCGTCCACTCCCACTTCAACCAGACCCGGGACGAACTGACCCGGCGTCTGATCCGCGCCTGCGAGAACCCCCACGTGGCGATCATCGGCCACCCCACGACCCGCCGGATCGGCAAGCGCCCCGGCATCGACGCCGACTTCGACGCGGTCTTCGAGGCCTGCGCCCGCACCGGCACGGCCCTGGAGATCAACTCCCACCCGCAGCGGCTGGACCTGTGCGACGAGGACATCCTCCGGGCGAAACGGTACGGCGTGAAGTTCGCGGTCAGCACGGACGCCCACTCGGTGACCCACCTGCCCTACATGCGCTACGGCGTGGGCACGGCCCAGCGCGGCTGGCTGACCAAGGACGACATCATCAACACCTGGCCCCTGCAGAAACTCCGTCGCTTCCTGCGGCCCGGGGCTCGGCGGGGCTGAGTCCCGGGGGCGAGCCGCGGCTTCGGACAGCAGATCCGGCCTCCGGGGGCCGGCCCGACCGGGCCCTGCCCGAGGCTCACGGTGGCCCCCTGGCCGGCGGACGGTCAGTCCTCGTACGGGCCGACGACCTCGCCGGCTGCGGTGCGCACCAGGATGTCGGCCGGCTCCGCCGGCGGGACGGCGTGCACCGGGATCTCCTCGGGCACCGGGAGGACGCCGAGGCGGCAGTGGTGTGGGTGACGGTCGTGTGCGACGGGATCACTTCCGAGGACCGTCGAGTGCGGTGCGGGAGTGAGAACCCCGCCGGATGCCGGCCGGTCTTTGCTGTTCACCCGGGGTAGCGGCACGGACCGTTCCGGCGGCAAGGTGGAGGGGCACGAGGACGAAGGAACGGGAGGGGACGTCCGGTGAGCGGACTCAACAAGGAGACGAGCGGCAGCCTCAGCAAGGGGCTGGGCAAGGTGCAGGTGTCGCTGAAGTGGGATCCGAGCCCGCTGGGCGCGCCGGATCATGACCTCGACATCATCGCGGGAACGTACAGCGCGGAGGATCCGCGCGGAAAAGCCGCCTATCTCGTGCACTTCGACCGCCGGTTGTCGCCCGACGGCACCATCAACCTCAACCGTGACAGCCGCACCGGCGCGGGCTTCGGGGACGACGAGGTGATGACGCTGGAGCTCGACCGGCTCTCGTCCTCGTACGCCCGCGTCGTCGTGGGGGTGGTCGTCCAGCAGAACGGCGGGCGCAAGACCTTCGGGGACGTGCCCAACACCGGGGTGCGGGTCGTCGAGGGGTACACCGAGCTGGTCGTGGACGACTTCGCCGGGGTCGCCGGGGCCACGGCGGCGACGGTGGTGGAGTTCGTGCGCGACAGCAGGGGCGTGTGGGAGTGCCGGCGCGCCGTTCGGGGGTTCGACGCGGATCCGGAGACGTTCGCCGCGGTGATGGGCGGCGCGTGACCCGGGAGTTCTGCCCGGCTATGTCGCGGCCGGGCAGAACTCCGCCTTGATCACGTCACCGGCGGCGCTGGTGTCGCCCAGGGTGTCGGTGTTGAAGTGGTAGACGAGGCTGCGCCGGGTGTCCGCGGAGACGTAGGCGACGCTCTGGGTGCCGACGAAGAAGCCGGTGTGGCCCCACAGCTCCGTGCCGCAGAGTGTGAAGTGGAAGAGCCCGAGGCCGTATTCCACGCCCGGGTCCTCGCCGGTGGGGACGGTCGTCTTCAGCTCCCGCTGCTGGGCCGGCGGCAGCAGCCTGCCCCGCAGCAGGGCGGTGAGGAAGCGGTCGAGGTCGGCGGGGGTGGTGATCAGGTCGCCGGTGCCCCGGATCAGCGACGGGTCGAGGTCGGTGACGTCGTGCATCCTGCGGTCCGGGTCGTCGGAGAACCAGCTGTAGCTGCGTCCGGCGGGGGCCGGGAGCGTGCGCTTGTGGCGCGGCAGGAGGGTTCCGTGCAGGCCGAGCGGCGCGATGATGCGGCGCTCCACCTCCTCCTCGTAGGACCGGCCGGTCGCCTTCTCCATCACGAGGGCGGCGAGGACGTAGCCGGTGGGGCTGTAGGAGTGGCGGGTGCCGGGCGGGAAGTCCGGGGCGTGGGCCGTCGCGGTCCGCACGATCTGCTCGGGCGTCCAGCTGTCGTAGCGGTGCTGCAGGAACGCGGTGGTGGTGAGGTTCCGCAGGACTTCGGGGTCTGCGGTGTAGTCGTGGATTCCGCTGGTGTGGTTGAGGAGCTGGCGCAGGGTGATCCTGCGGCCGTCGTTGCCGTGGCCGCGGACCAGGCCGGGCAGCCACTTCTCGACGGTGTCGTCGAGCGTGAGCCGGTGCTCGGCCTCCAGTTGGAGGAGGACGGTCGAGACGAAGGGTTTGACGATGCTGCCGGCGCGGAAGTGCTCCCCGGGCAGCCTGGGGCGCCGGGTGTGCAGGTCGGCGACGCCTGCGGTGCCGTGCCAGGTGCCGCGCGGGCCGCGGGCGAGGGCGATGACGCCGGGGACGCCCGCCTTGACGGCGGCGTCCATGGCGGCCCGGGTGCGCTCGTGCCCACCGCCGGGCGCGACGGACCCGGCCGGCCCGCCAGGGAGGGCATGGAGGGCGGCGCCTGCCGGGGCAGGAGCCAGCAGCGCGGCCCCTGCCGTCGCGGCGGCGGTCAGGAGCGCGGCCAGTGCGGCTCTCACCGTGCGGCCCTTCCTCGGCGGACGCTTCGTCATGACAGCCCTCCTTGTGCGGGGGTCGGCGGTTCCGGCGCGGGTACGGCTGTGGTGCAGGCGGTGCGGGGCGGTCAGCGCACGGCGGGGTCCGCCTTCTCGTGCGCCGCGGGGACGCCGCGGTCGGACTGCAGGGACCACAGCTCCCGGAAGAGGCCGGGGGCCTCGACGAGCTCGGCGAAGGTGCCCTGCTGGATGACCCGTCCGTGGTCGAGGACCACGATGCGGTCGGCGACGGCCACGTTGGCCAGGCGGTGGGTGACGAGGACGACGGCCCGCTCCTGGGCGACCTTGCGCAGCCCCGCGAAGATGCGGTGCTCGGCCCGGGCGTCCAGGGCGCTGGTGGGTTCGTCCATGACGAGCAGGCCGGCCGGGCGGTGGAAGGCGCGGGCGATGGCGATGCGCTGCCACTGGCCGCCGGAGAGCTCCACCCCGCCGAACCACTCGCGGGCGAGGAGGGTGTCGAGCCCGCTGCGGAGCTCCTTGACGACTTCGTCGGCGCCGGCGTGCGCGGCCGCTTCGAGGATGACGCCGTCCCCTTCGTGGGCCTGCCCGAGGGTGATGTTGTCGCGGGCGGACAGGGGCCAGCGGGCGAAGTCCTGCGGGACGACGGCGGTCTGCCGCCACAGCGCCTGCGGGGCGAACTCGCCCGTGCCGACTCCGTCCCAGGTGACCTTGCCGCCGGTGGGCAGGTAGAGGCCGGTCAGGAGCTTGCTGAGGGTGGTCTTGCCCGAGCCGTTCTCCCCCACCAGGGCCAGGACCTCGCCGCGCTGCACCTCCAGGCTGACGTCCTGCAGTGCCGGGCGGTCCGAGCCGGGGTAGCAGAAGGTGAGGGACTCGGCCCGGACGGCCCGGGGCGGCGCGGGGGCGAGGGTGCCGCGCTGCATCCGGTGGCCGCCGGCCTCGTCGATGAACTCGGCCCAGTCGTCGAGGTAGAGGCCGGTGCGGAAGAGGCGCGCGCCGTAGCCGACCATGCCCCGCAGGGACGAGCCGACCGAGCGCAGGGCGAAGACCGCCGTGCCGGCCGAGGCGAGCGACATGCGGCCCGTGCCGAGCAGGAGGGCGAGCGCCCCCCATACGAGGCCGGAGGCGATCCCGCCGGCCACGGCGCCGGCGAGGGCGTAGCGGGTGCCCTGGTGGACGGCCCGGTCGGTGGCGGTGTGGATGCGGTCGCCGACCTGGCGGTAGCGGCCGAGGAGGAATCCGGCCATGGTGCCCGAGCGCAGCTGGTCGGCGAAGATCTTGTCGGTGACGTGCCAGCGCAGGTGGCTGAGCACCCGGCGGTCCGCGCTCAGCGCGCGGGAGGTCTGGTAGTGGACCCGGGCGGCCTTCACGCTCGCGATGCCCTGCGGGAGGGTGGCCAGCAGCAGGAGCGGCAGCAGGAGCGGGTGCAGGAGCGTGACCACGCCGGCCGCGGCGACGAGCGAGGCGAGGCAGGCCATGAGGTCCTGGGACTCGGTCAGCAGGTCCTGCGCGACGTCGGCGCCGCGGTCCGCGGCCTCGCGCTTGTCGTTGAAGCCGGGGTGGTCGTAGGCCGCGAGCTCGGCGTTGATCGCCGCGTCCAGCATCTGCAGCTCGGCCTCGCGGGAGATCCGGGGGGCCAGCCGGCTGGAGATGTTGCTGACGGCGATGGCGAGCAGGGCCCGGGTCCCGGCGGCGCCGGCGAGGAGGCCGATGGAGGGCAGGGCGTCCACGAGCCGGTCCTGCATGTGGCCCGAGGTGATGAGGGCGGTGATGGTGCTGCTGGTGGCGAGGAGGCCGAAGGCCTCGAAGGCGCCGGACAGCAGCTGGCAGGCGAGGAGGGCGAGGACGGCGCGTCTGTCCACGCGCCAGGCGAGGCCCAGCGCCTTGCGGACGAGCCGGGGCAGGCGCCGGCCCATCGCGCGGGCGGTGAGCGGGCTCTTCTGGAAGGCGGTCAGGGTCGGGGAACGGAAGCGTAATTCCTCATGTACCTCGGTGGTCTCGGCGGACAACGTGAATCCCCTTGGTTGCGGGTGGTGACGGCCGGTTTCGGACGGTGATCGTCTGCACGATGACGCATGGCGCGAACGCGATACGGGTGAACGCCCTTAATCCACTCGAACGTGGTCTTTCTGACCGGTCGTCACATCCGGCGAACACCTCACTCTTGACGCGCCCCTGTCAATAGTTGGGTTCTCGTGGCACCCTGCCCCACGCACCCCCGCTCAGCCCGCTCGCCGCCAACTCGCCGTATCCGCACCGCAGAAGGGCGTACGCGCAGAAGAACGTACGCGCAGCAGGAAGTACGCGTGGAAGGAGTACGCGTGAGACGATCCCGACGTACGACCGCAGGTGTGCTGCTGGCCGCCTGCGCCCTGGTCACCGCGGGCACGCAGGCCGCGGCGGCCGGAACCGCCCCGGGCCGGGCCGCGGCGCCCGCCGTGCACACCGCGGCCGCCGCCCCGGCCGACCAGCAGGCCGTCAGCGACTACTGGACCCCCGAGCGGATGCGCGCGGCCGCGCCGCTCGACCTGCCCGCGGCGGCCCCCGGCACGCTCTCCGCCTCCGCTCCGGCCGCCCGGGGCGAGGTCCGCACGGTAGCCGCCACCGCCCCGGCGGCCGGCACCCTCGCGTCCTTCCCCCAGCAGGGCGGGCCGTGGACCGGCGGGGGCGCCGTCACGAAGACCTCGGGCCGGGTGTTCTTCACCATGCAGGGCCGCAACGCCTCCTGCTCGGGCGACGCCGTCACCAGCCGCAACGGCAGCACCGTGATCACGGCCGGGCACTGCGTCAAATACCAGGGCAACTGGCACACCAACTGGACCTTCGTCCCCGGCTACCACGACGGGCAGAAGCCCTACGGCACCTGGGCGGCCACCAAGACGCTCTCCACGCCCCAGTGGACGGCCAGTGAGGACATGAACTACGACATCGGCGCCGCGGTCGTCGCCCCGCTCGACGGCAAGCGGCTCGGCGACGCCGTGGGCGGTCAGGGCCTGCGGTTCAACGGCGACTACAACAAGCCCATGTACGCCTTCGGGTTCCCCGCGGCGGCCCCGTACGACGGCACCAAGCTCATCCACTGCAGCGGGAACTCCACCAAGGACTTCCTGCTCACCAAGGACCACGGGCTGAGCTGCAACATGACCGGCGGCTCCAGCGGCGGGCCCTGGTTCGCGTCGTTCGACGAGGCCACCGGCACCGGCCTGCAGGCCTCGGTGAACAGCTTCGGGTACACGTTCCTGCCGAACACGATGTTCGGACCGTACTTCGGCAACGAGGCCCAGGACCTCTACGAGCAGGCGCAGACGAGCTGACCGGTGCGCCCGGACAGCGGAAGAGGCCCCCGCCATCCGGCGGGGGCCTCGCTCTCCAGTGCGCCACCAGGGACTCGAACCCCGGACCTGCTGATTAAGAGTCAGCCGCTCTAACCAACTGAGCTAGCGGCGCGAAAGGAATACTACCGTACGAGTGACGGTGCCAGATTCACCCGTACGAGTCCCTCGCTGAGGGCGGCGATCTCACCGAACGCACCCCGGGTCAGATCGATGCAGCGGCGCGCGTCACGCGGCCCCCTGTCGTTGATCCGCACCATGACCGAATCCCCCGTCCCGGCGTTCGTGACCCGCACGCGGGTCCCGAACGGCAGGTCGCGGCTCGCGGCCGTCATCGCCTCCGGGTCGAACGGCTCGCCGCTGGCGGTGGGCCAGCCGTCGAGCCGCTCCTCCGGTGCGCCGTACCACGACGCGATGCAACTGCGCGGGAGGGCGTCGCCGCCGGCCCGGGCCGGCAGGGCCGCGGCAGGGGTCAGCGCCGCGGCGAGCGCGACGACGGCCGTGGTGCGTCCGGGCGGCCGGAGACGCGTCACCGAGCCTGCGCTCCGGTGACCGGGCCACAGGTGACCAGTTCCCGCCGCGCCACGGCGACGATGAGCTCCCGCAGCCGCTCGACGCACAGCCGCATGTTCTTGTAGGCGGCATCGGTGTCCGGATGCCGGGCGGCGAACTGCAGGCCCTCGTGGAGCCTGGTGATCCACGCGCACACCTGGTCGCCGTAGGACACCCGGACCAGCCCGTACGCCTTGAGCTCCTGCCACCGCTCCGACCCCGGCATGCCGCGCGTGTCGACGAACGACATGATCGAGTACAGGTCCGGGGACGTGGGCCGGAAGTCGGAGCCCAGCAGGTGGAGGACGCGGGCGATGGGCATCCGTGCCAGCAGCCTGTTCTCCCGCAGCGCGGCCCGGACCATCTCCAGCGCACCGTCGAAGTCCGTCGCCCGCGCCACGGGAACCTCGATCGGCGCGCCGCCCACGTACCAGCCCACCGAGTCCGACCACTGGGACTTCGCCCTGGTGTGGAACGGCACGACCGTGCGGTACACCTGCACTCCGCCGATCTCGCGCACGATGAGGCCGACGGCCGCGAGGAGGCCCACCTGGCTTCCGCCGTACGGGCGGCAGTACGCCTCGAAGGCGGCCGCGTCCGCGTCGTCCACGAGCATCTCGTGCAGCAACTTCTGGGTCGGCAGCGGCCCTTCGGGGTCGAGGCCGAGGTCGACGGGGAAGTTCGGCAGCTTCCCGTCGCACCGGGCGATGAACTCCCGCCAGCGGGCCACGATCGCGTGCGTGTCGTCGATCCGGTCGGCGTCCGTGCGCTCGGTCGCGCAGAAGTCGACGTAGCTGGCGGCCGGTGCCGCGTCCACGGCCCGTCCGGCGAGGGCGGCGGCGTAGAGCTCGTGGATCTCGGCGGTGATGCGCTGGATCGAGTACGAGTCGACGTTGCTGTGGTCGAAGGCCATGTAGACGCTGGTGCCGTCGTCCCGGACGACGGCCGCGAAGATGAAGTTCGGCCAGCTGAGCGCGTCCGCCGCGGCGTCGAAGCGGTCCTGCAGGTACCGGGTCAGCGTCTCCGCGTCGGAGAAGTGACCCACGTCCTCGCGGTGCAGCACGACGGCACCGGCGTCCAGCGTGAAGCGCCGCATCTCGTCGCCCGCCCAGCGGAAGCCGCTGCGCAGCGTCTCGTGACGAAGTGTCCAGGCCCGCAGCGCGACTTGGAGGACGTCGAGATCGACTTCGCCCGGGATGTCGAAGGCCGTGCCGAGCCAGGTCGGCACGAACAGGCCGTCCCGGCGCACCGATCGCGCCGTCCGCACGTGGGACTCCTGCACGTACGCGGGCGGACGGCAGTCGTCCGGCAGCTCCAGCGCGGCCTCGACGGCCGTCCGGTGCAGGGTCCACTCCACGAGCCGGCCGGGCCGGATCTCGCACCGCTGGATGTCGGTCACTCGCACGGGTCTCTCCGTTCGCATGCCCCCGGGATGGCTAATGCCGGATCAACGAGCGGACGCACCCGAGGAAACGCCGGCGCGGAAGCCGGAGGGGACCGGCCACCGGGAATGCGGTGGAACCGGGGGCCGTTGGGCGGGAGGGAACCTTGATCGCGTGCGCGGAGGAGAGCCATGACCATTCTGGTCACCACACCGAACGGCACGGTGGGTCGCTACGTGACCGAAGCGCTGCGCGACCGGAGCGACGTGCGCTTCCTCGTCCGGTCCCGGGCGGGCGCCGAGGCGCTCGGCAGGGTCCGGGGCGAGGTCGTCCGAGGGAGCGCCACGGACGCGGCCGACGCCCGGCGGGCGGTCGCCGGCGTGGACCGGCTCTATCTCGCGCACCCCTTCGCCGAGGACCAGGTGGCCGCCGAGACGGCCCTGGGCGCGGCCGCCGCCGAGGCCGGCGTGCACCGGATCGTCAAGCTCGGCGCCCGCCGTTTCGCCGGCCCCGGATGCGTTCCGGACGCGGTCACCGGCGTCCACGACACGATCGCCGAGCGGCTGCGGAGCGCCGGTGTCCGGGAGCTGACCGTGCTGCAGCCCGACCGCTTCCTGCAGAACTTCCTCCCGGCAGCGGCGTCGATCGCCGGGGGAACGCTGCCCGACCCGGCCGGCCCGGGCGCCCGGGGCTACGTGGACGCCCGGGACATCGCGGAGGTCGCGGTCGCCGAGCTCCTGGCCGCGCGCCCGGTCGGCGGTGAGATCGAGGTCAGCGGGCCCGAGGCGCTGACGCTGCCGGAGCTCTGCGACCGGTTCGGCGCCGTGCTGAACAGGCCGGTGCGGTACGCCGACGTGCCGCTCGACGGCGCGTGGCGGGCGGCGCTCGCGGACCGCGGAGTCACGCCGCAGGTCATCGACGGCCTGCAGGGACTGTACGCGAACTACCGCCGGGAGGGTGTGGCCCGTCTCGGCGACGGCGTGCAGCGCGTGCTCGGCCGCGCGCCCCGCTCGGCCGGGGACTTCGCGGCGGACCTGCTCGTGCCTGCTCTGCACGGTGCCTGACGCCGGGTTCAGGAGAGCTCGGAAGGGGACGGCTCCGGCAGCGCGGGGCGCGCTCCGCGCCGGGGCAGGGCCGGCAGCCACCAGTTGGCGCGGCCGGCCAGTCGCATCACGGCGGGCACGAGGAGCGGACGGATCGCCACCGTGTCCAGGACGACCGACAGGGCGGTCGTGACGGCGAGGAGCTTCACGAGGGCGACCTCGGCCGTGGCCAGGGCGAGCAGGACGACCAGGACGAGGGCGGCGGAGGCGGTGAACAGGGGGCCCGCCGCCCGGAGTCCCGCGGCCGTGGCCCGCACGGTGTCGCCGGTGCGGGCGTGGGCCTCGCCGATCCGGGCCAGCAGCAGGATCTCGTAGTCCAGGGACAGCCCGAAGGCGAGGCAGAACGTGATCACGGGCACGACGATGCTGATCGTGCCCGTGGTCGTGAAGTCGCCGACCAGCCACCTCAGGTGGCCCTGCTGGAAGACGAACACCATGGCGCCGAACGACGCGGTCAGGCTGAGGAGGTTGACCGCGAGCGCCTTCAGCGGCAGGAACACGCTCCGGGTGAACGCGAGGAGCAGCAGGAACGTGGCAGTGGCCATCGCGCCCAGGGCCCACGGCAGCCGTTGCGCGAGCACGTCGCGGGCGTCCCGGAACTGCGCCGTCGGTCCGCCGGCGAGGACCGGGGCGGGCGCCCGGGTCGCCCGCAGCTTGCCGACGAGCGCGGCGGACTCCGGGGCGTAGGGGCCGGCCGTGCCGCTGACCGCGAGCCAGGTGCCGGCGGGCGAGGTGAAGTTCCGCAGGGCCGGGCAGCCCGGCAGGGCACCCGGCGCGGGGGCCGCCCCGGCCGCGCAGGCGAGCGGGACGTCCTGGCCCTGGACGTACGAGCCGGTCGCGGTCCGCACGGCCAGGACGCCCGGGAGGACCGACAGCCGCCGCGCGTAGGCGTCCAGCTCCGCGACCCGGCCGCGGCCGTCGGGCCGCCATCCCGGCAGGACCACTTCGACGGGGTTGCGCAGTTGGGGGAAGCCGTCGCGCAGTTCGCGGGTGGCCCGCACCTCGGGGGCGTCGCGGGGCAGCACCCGGTCGTCGCTGAAGCCGAAGGCGACCTGGCGGAAGGGGAGCGCGAGAATGAGCAGGGCCCCTGCGGTGACGGCCGTGACCAGCAGCGGACGGCGCATCACCCGCAGGGCCAGCCGCCGCCAGCCGTCCCCCGCCCGGTCCGGCGGGCGGCGCCACCGCGCGAACAGGTCGCCCCGGCCGATCGCCCGGGGGAAGCAGGACAGTGCCGCCGGGACGAGCAGCAGGGCCGCGGCGGCCGCGAGCAGCACCACGCTGACCCCCGCGTAGGCCATCGAGCGCAGGATGTACAGCGGGAACAGCAGCAGGCCGAGCAGGCAGAGCGCCACGGCCGCCGCCGAGACGACCACGATCCGCCCGGCCGTACGGACCGCGGCCTGCACGGCCTCTTCCGGGGGCCGCCCCGCGGCGATCTCCTCGCGGTAGCGCGCCACCAGGTAGAGGCTGTAGTCGATGGCGAGCGCGAGCCCCACCGCAACCGTGATGTTCAGCGCGAACGTCGACACTTCCGTCACGGCGGTCAGGGCGCGCAGCACGGCCAGCGTCCCGGCCACCGCGACCGCGCCCACGGCGAGCGGCAGGCAGGCCGCGGCGGCGCTCCCGAAGACGAACAGCAGGAGCAGCAAGGTGGCGGGGACGGCGAGGAGTTCGGTCCGCAGCAGATCGCGTTCGCTGTAGCGCTCCAGGGCCCGGTCGAGGACGGCGTGCCCGGTGACCTGCACCCGGAGGGGAGCGCGGGGCGCGGTGGCGGCGGGCAGGAGGCGTTCGACGGCCGCCCGTGTGCTGCGCCCGCCGCCCTCCAGGCGCACCGACACGAGCGCGGTGCGGGCGTCGGCCGAGCGCAGCGCGACGTCGTCCACGCTGCTGCCGCCGGTTCCCGCCGTGGGGCAGGAGCCGCGCGTGACGGGGCCGGTCCAGTAGGAGTCCACGCCGGTGACCCCCCGCTCGCCGCACAGGTGGCCGACGAGGGCCAGGCCCGCCGCGCGGGCCGCGGGCGCGTCGACCGAGTCCGGGGCGCGGGCCAGCAGGACGACGTCGGGCGCGCCCGCGTGGAACCGGCCGGTCAGCAGGGCCTCGGCGCGGGCCGAGGGCGAGCCGGGCGCCGTCCAGCCGCCGCCCGCCAGCCGGGCCGCCACGCCGTGGCCGAACAGCCCGCAGGCCACGGCGGCCAGCGCGGCCAGGACGAGGACCGTGCGGCACCGGCGCGCGGCGAAGCGGGCGAGGGACGTCAGCACGGCGGTGCCTGTTCCGCGGGGTCCGCGGCGGGCCCGGGCTGCGCGGGGACCTCCGGGAGGGGCGCGGCCGGGCCGGGCGCCGGGGGCCGCGGGCTGGCGGCGCCCGCGCCGGGGCCCAGCCGCAGGTGGACGATGCGCGCGATGTCGGCGGCCGTGCCGCCGCCGCGCATCAGCTCCATGGGCGGCACCCGGACGTCGAAGTGCCGGTGCAGCGTGGCGAGGAACTCGGCGGCCATGAGGGAGTCCACGCCGTACTCCTCGATGCGCCGGCCCGGGTCGATCCGTGCCGGGTCGAGGTGGAGGACGTCGGCGAGGATCCGCACCAGCTGCCCGGTGATCGTGCGCAGCGCGTCCGCGGGCGGCATCGCCGCGAGGGCGCGGACGACCTCCGCGTGGGTGCGGCCCGTCTCCTCGTCGGGTTCGGGCACGAGCTGCCGGTAGCGGGGGGCGGCGAGGCCGGGCAGGCAGGCGCGCAGGCGCGCCCAGTTGCAGCGGCCGACGCCCGCGACGTCCGTGCCGTCGCCCAGCAGCACGCCGGCCGCGTCGAACACCTCGCGCGGGGAGAGCGCCTCCAGGCCGCCGCTCTCCAGGGCGGGGGCGAGGCCGTGGCGGGCCACGTAGCCGGTGCCGCCGAGGACCCCCCAGCCCACGGCCAGGCCGGGCTCGCCGTCCCGCCGGCGCCGGCGGACCAGTGCTTCGAGGAAGAGGTTGCCCGCGGCGTAGGGGGCCTGGGTGACCTGCCCGACGCGTGCGGCGACGGAGGAGAACACCAGGAACAGCTCCAGGTCCTCCCGGCCGCGCGTGAGGGTGTCGAGCACGGCCCCGCCGGCGGCTTTGGGGGCCAGGACGGCACGGAAGCGGTCGTCGGTCAGTTCGTCCAGCGGGGCGTCGTCGAGGTGCATCGCGCAGTGCACCACGCCGCGCAGCCGGTGCCCGCTCGCGTCGATCTCCTCCACGAGCCGCCGCATGGACGGAAGGTCGGCGACGTCCGCCGCGTGGGGCACGGCCTGCACGCCGCGCCGCTCCAGGTCCGCGAGCAGCGCCTCGCAGCCCGGGGTGCGCGCCCCCCTGCGCCCGACGAGGGCCAGCCGGCGGGCGCCGTGGTCGGCGAGCCAGTGCGCGGTGGCCGCGCCGTAGCCGCCGAGGCCTCCGGTGACGAGGTACGTGGCGCCGGGGTCGAAGCGCGGGGTCCGCGCCCGGGGTTCGACCAGGACGGGCTCGTCGAGCGGGTCGAAGGAGACGACGACCTTGCCGATGTGGCGGGAGTGCTGCAGGAGCCGGAAGGCGTCCTCGGCGCGGGCGGCGGGGAAGACCGTGTGCGGCAGCGGCCGGTAGTCGCCCGCCCGGATGCGCTCCCGGACCTCGGCGAACAGCCGGGCCGCCCGCTGCGGGTCGGCCAGCAGCGCGAGGAGGTTGACGCCGAAGAACGCGAGGTCGCGCTCGAAGGGGCGCAGCAGCAGCCGGTTGTTCTCCAGGATGTCGCGCTTGCCGAGCTCGACGAAGCGGCCGCCCGGCCGGAGCAGCTCCAGGCTGCGGGAGACGGCCTCGCCGGCGAGGGAGTTGAGGACGACGTCGACGCCGCGCCCGCCGGTGAGCTCCCGCACCCGGGCGGCGAAGGCCAGGCTGCGCGAGTCCAGGACGTGCTCGACGCCCAGGGCGCGCAGCAGGTCGCGCTTGGCGGGGCTGCCGGCGGTGGCGATGACCTGCGCCCCGTGCAGGCGCGCGTACTGCAGCGCCGCGAGGCCCACGCCCCCCGCCCCGCCGTGCACGAGCACGGTCTCCCCGGCGGACAGCCCGGCCTGCCACCCCAGGCCGTAGTGGACGGTCAGGAACACCGCGGGCAGGGTGGCCGCCTCGGCGAAGCCCATCGTGCCGGGCATCGGGGCCACGGCGTCCGCGGAGGTCACCACGTGCGAGGCCAGGCAGCCGGATCCGCTGGCGAACACCCGCTCGCCCACGGCGAATCCCCTGACGCCCGGTCCGACGGCCGCGACCGTCCCCGCGCACTCCAGCCCGTACACCGCCTCGAAGCGCCCGTCGGCGGATTCCTCGCCGGCCAGGGCACCGGTGGCCAGGACCACGTCGTGGTAGTTCAGCGCGGCCGCACGCACGGCGACCAGGACCTGCCCGGGCCCGGGTGCCGGCCGCCGCGCCTCCGCCCAGGCCGGCCGGAAGGACAGTCCCGGGTCGCGGACCTCCAGGGCGAACGCGCCGACGGCCGACGAGTCCACGAGGGGCCGGGGGAACTCCCGGTCGCGCGGGACGAACCGGCCGCCGCAGCTCGTGAGGACGACCTCGGTCTCCTGCGACGGGGCGAGGAGCTCCCGGGCGAGGCGGTCGGCGTCGGCCGCCGTGTCGCCGCTGCGCGCCAGGGACACCCGGCGCGTCGTCAGCGCCGTGTGCTCGTTGCCCAGGCACTGCGCCACGCCCCAGGCGGCGGCATCGGCGGGATCAAGGGGATCGGCTCCGGGGGATCCGGGCTCCGGCAGGGCCCCGCAGGGCCGCGTCACGAGCCACAGGGAGACGCTCCCGCCGGCCCGCCGCCCGCACGCCACGGCCAGGGCGCGCAGCACGGCGCTGCGCCGCGTCGTCCGCTCCACCACGTCGCCGGTGCCGGCGGGTGCCAGCACCAGTACGATGACCGTTTCCCGGGAGAGCAGTGCGGCCCACGCGCCGGGGTCCTCGCCGGCGACGGTGGTGTGCACCTCCGCGGCGTCGGCCGCGTGCAGCACGCCCGCCGTGGCCCCCACCAGCCCGCTCTCCTCCGGGGTCTCGGCCGCCAGGACCCAGTCGGTGCCGATGCCCGCGGCGGGCAGCGCCGGGGCCCGCACCGGCAGGTCCGTACGGGCGGCCAGGAACACCGAGAAGTCCTCGCGGGCCGGGTCGGCGTCGTCACCGGTCCGCACGGTGCCCGTGAAGCCGCACCGTTCGAGCAGCGCGCTCCACTCCTCGCGGCCGAGCAGCGGGGAGCGGGGCCGCAGCCCGGTGTCCGTGCGGTGCCGGAAGCCCTCCAGCGTGCCGAAGAACGGCAGCAGGAGCAGCGGGTCGTGGCTCTCCAGCACCAGCAGCCGGCCGCCCGGGGCGGTCAGCGACGCCACCCGGTGCACGGCCGCTTCCAGATCACCGCTCGCGTGCAGCGAGTTCGCCGCGACCACCAGGTCGAAACCGCCGGCGGGCAGGTCCTGGCCCGCCGGGTCGGCGTCGACGTCGAAGGTGCGGTAGTCCACGAAGTCGTACGGGGCGAAGCGCTGCCGGGCCCGCGCGAAGAACGACGGCGACACGTCCGTGAAGAGGTAGCGGGTGCGGTCGGCCGGAAGCAGCGGCAGCAGGGCCGCGGTGAGCCCGCCGGTGCCCGCGCCGATCTCCAGCACCCGCAGCGGCCGGCCGGCCGGCAGGGCCGCCACGACCTCCCGCACCAGCGCCTGCGCGACGCGGTTGTGGAAGCGCAGCACCGGCGCCACGTCGTGGAACCGTTCGAGGGGCGATGCGGCGCCCTCGGCCCCCAGCAGGTCCAGCGGGTCGCGCGCCCCCCTCAGGACCTCGCCGAGGTGCAGGAACTGGCGTACGAGCAGGCTGAGTTCGGTGGAGTACGCTGGCTGCTCCCGCAGTGCCTCGCGCAGCATGCCGATCGCGCACCGGGGCTCGCCCTGCCGCAGCCAGCGGCCGTCCGGCTCCTGCCGCGCCAGCCCGTACTCCGTCATCGCGGCCAGCATCAGCTCCATCGCCTGCCGGTGCCTCGGCAGCATCCCGCCCGCGACCAGGTCGCCCACCGTGAACGAGCCGGACCCCTCCGGCAGGAGACCGCCGAGCGCGGCGGCGTAGGCGTGGGCCGCCGCCTCCTGCACCCGGGCGGCGTAGCGCGGGTAGCCGGCCGAGCGCCAGTCGCGGCGCAGGGCCAGGATCCGGCCCGCCGCCCGCTCGGCGAGCCGTCGCGGCGTCGGCCCGGCCAGGGGCTCCTGCGGGCCGCCGGGCGGCGGAGCGGCCCGCAGCACCGTCTCCTGACGGGTCACCGGCGTGCGCCGCACCCCGGTCAGACGGCGCATCCGGCACCCCCGGAGCTCCACGGCGACCGTGCCGTCCGCGTCGGTGAGCGCGATGTCCCAGCACACCTCCGTCGCCGTCCGCCCGCGCTCGCGCACGTGGACCGCGCCCTCGGCCGCCGGAGCGCGCCAGACGCGGACCGCGTCCATCGCCGTCGGCAAGTACGTGTGCCCCGCGAGGATCTCGTCGTCCAGCAGCGGCGCTCCGGCCTGCACCGCGCCGTCCAGCAGGGCCGGGCTGAGCTCCAGCCCGTCCAGGGGCCCGTGGTCGCCGTAGGCCGCGACGACCTCGCCCTCGCCCACCCACAGCTCCGTCAGCACCCGGAAGGACGGCCCGTAGCCGAGCCCGGCCTCACCGACCCGCCGGTAGTGCTCCTCACCGCTCACCCGGCGGCCGCAGCGGGCCCGCGCACCGGCCAGGTCCGCCGGCGCCGGGGGCCGGCCCCACCGGGCCCGCACGCGCCCGCGCGCGTGCCGGCTCTGCCCCGTGGTCTGGTCGTCCGTGCTGCTGATCAGCACCACCCCGTCCTCGGGGTCGAACGACACCTGCGTGTGCACCGTGCCCGGCTCGCCCCACGGCACGAACAACGGCCGCACGAACTCCAGGTGGTCGGCCTCCACCGCGGTGTCCAGCACCCGGCGACCCGCCGCCAGCGCCATCTCCACGTAGGCCGTCGCGGGCATCACGACGGACCCGCCGAGCCGGTGGTCCGCGGCCCACGGCAGCCGGGCCGGCTCGACGGCGCCGTGCCACACCGGCAGCGGGGCCGGCATGCGCTCGCCCAGCAGCGGGTGCTCCGTGCGGCCGTCGCCGCTGCTGCGCACCCACGACTCCGGCCCGCCGCTCCAGTGCCGTTCGCGCTGCCAGGGGTAGGCCGGCAGGGACGCCACCCGGCCCGGGCGCGGGAAGAGCGCGTCCCAGTCGGCCCGGGCCCCGGCGGCGAGCAGCCCGGCCACCGCGGTGCGCATCGCCCGCACGCCGTCGTCGCCCTTGCGCAGCGTACGGGCCACCGCCCGCGGCCCGGGCGCCGGATGACCGGCGGTGATGCGGCGCAGGTAGCTCTGCAGGACCGGCTGCGGGCCGATCTCCAGGAAGATGTCGGCGCCCTGTTCCAGGGCCCCCTCGACGGCGTCGGAGAACAGCACCGGCTCGCGGACGTTGCGCCACCAGTAGTCCGCGTCCAGCTCGGGCCCCTCCAGCGGCTTGCCCGTGACGGTGGACAGCAGCGGCACCTGCACGGGGGAGGGGACCAGCCCGTCGAGGGCGGCGTGCAGGGGAGCGCGCAGCGCATCCATGGCCGCGCTGTGGAACGCGTGGTCCAGGTCGAGTTCGGCGCACACCACGCCCCGCCCCGCCAGGTCGCCCAGCAGCCGGTACAGCTGCTTCTGCGGCCCCGCGACCGTCACGTCCCGGCGGGAGTTGACCCCCGCCACCTCCAGCCCCGGATACCCGGCCAGCAACTCCCCGGCCTGCTCGCGGGACATGCCCACGGCCGCCATCCGCCCGCAGCCCGCCAGCGGCGCCTGCGCACGGCTGCGTTCGGCGATCACCCACGCCGCCTCGCCGAGCCCGAGCGCCCCGGCCGCGTGCGCGGCCGCCACCTCGCCGACGCTGTGGCCCAGCACGGCCGACGGCGTGATGCCGTGGGCGCGGAGCACGGCCACCAGACCGGTCTGCAGCGCGAACAGCAGCGGCTGGGCCACCTCCGTGGCCCGCAGGCGCTCGGGCGAGGACTCGGCGAGCTCCTTGACCACCGACCACCCCACGCGCGGCGCGAGCTCCTCGTCCACGGCCTCGACCGCCGACCGGAAGACGGGGTCCGCCAGCAGGTCGGCCCCCATGCCCGCCCACTGGGCCCCGTTGCCGCAGAACGCGAACGCGATCCGGCCGTGCCGGACCGCCTCCCCCGTGACCGCTTCCACGGCCGGCACCGCCGCCGGCGACTGCGGGGGGAGCGCGGCGCGCGGGGCGAGCCGCGCCAGCGCCTGCGCGGCCTCCCGCGGGCCGCCCGCCACCACCGCCGCGCGCAACGGGTGCTTCCCGCGGCGCGCGCAACTGGTGTGCGCGAGATCGTAGAAGTCGTCCGGCCGCGCCCGCGCCAGCTGCTCCGCGGCCCGCGCCGCCGCCTGCGCCAGCGCCTCGGGCGTCCGCGCGGAGACCAGGAACGGCAGCGTCCGCGGACGGGTCCCCGCCCGCCGGGCACGCGGCGGGGGCGGCGGCGCGGCGGCGACCACCGCGTGGGCGTTCGCGCCCCCGAAGCCGAACGAGTTGACGCCCACCACCGGCCGCCCCGCGTCGCCGTCGACCGGCCGCGCCTCCGTGGCCGGGGCCAGCCCCAGGCCCGCGAAGTCGATCCCCGGACTGAGCGGCAGGGCGTGCAGCGTGGCCGGGATCCTGCGGTGCCGCAGCACCAGGAGCGCCTTGAGCAGCCCGGCCATTCCCGAAGCCGGCTCCAGATGACCCAGGTTGGACTTGACCGAACCCACCGGCAGCGCCCCCCGCCGGCGCCGCGTCCCCAGCGCCCGGCCGACGGCCTCGCACTCGGCCGGGTCCCCGGCGGGGGTCCCGGTCCCGTGCGCCTCCAGGTAGACCACCTCGTCGGGATCCACGCCGGCCTGCGCGTACACCGACGTCAACAGGGCCTCCTGCGCCCGCGGGTTCGGCAGCGACAGCCCCGCCGTCCGGCCGTCGCTGCCCACGGCCGTCGCCAGGATCACCCCGTGGACGCGGTCCCCGTCGGCCAGCGCGTCCCGCAGCAGCTTCAGGACCACCACCCCGCCGCCCTCCGCCCGCACATAGCCGTCGGCCGCGGCGGAGAACGCCGCGCACCTCCCGCGCGGCGACAGCATCGACGCCTGGGAGAACCCGACGAACGGATAGGGGCTGAGCAGGACGTTGACGCCCGCGGACACGGCCGTGCGGCTGGTGCCCTCGCGCAGCGTGCGGCAGGCCCGGTCCAGCGCCACCAGCGCCGAGGAGCACGCGGTGTCGACGGCCATGCTCGGGCCGCGCAGGTCGAAGGCGTACGAGACCCGGTTCGCCGCGATCGACGCCGCGCCGCCCGCCATGGTGTAGGCGTCGACGCCCTCGATCCGCAGCATCTGCTGCGCGCCGTAGGAGGTGTCGGAGATCCCCACGAACACGGCGGTGTCCGAACCGGCCAGCGCCGCCGGGTCGATCGCGGCGTCGTCGAGGGCCTCGGCCGTCAGCTCCAGCAGCAGCCGCTGCTGGGGGTCCATCTGCGCCGCTTCCCTGGGCGAGATGCCGAAGTAGTCCGCGTCGAAGCCCGCGATGTCGTCCAGGAACCCGCCCGCCGCCGTACGGCTCTTGCCGGGCCGCGGCGCCGACGGGTCCACGAAGCGGGCCGTCTCGAAACGGTCCTCCGGCACCCGCGTGATCAGGTCCCGGCCCTGCTCCAGGGCCTCCCACAGCGCCGCCAGGTCGCCGATGCCGCCGGGCAGCCGGCAGGCCGCCCCGACGACGGCCACGGCCCGGTCGTTCTCCGCCGAGTCCTCTGAGCCCTCCGGATGCACGCGCACGACCTTTCCTGGCGGACCGGGCTCTCGGGTGAGCCCGCACGGTTGGTGACGCACCGCATCTTGTCGGTGACGTTGTGTGCGTGCAAGCGGCCCGCCGGGCCGAGGTCGAATGGGTGACAAGCCGGAACATTCACGGCATCCGGGAGTTAGTCACTGCGCGTTCCCCAGGGAACCGAGGACCCGGTTGAAAGGTGCTGAAGTGCTCAAGAAGGTGATGGCCGCAACGGCCTTGACGGCCTCCGCCGTCGGCGTGATCGCCGGCCCCGCCGCGGCCGTCGGCGACGGCCGGGACGTGGCCAACGCCAACGGCGCGCGGACCGACTCCGGCGCGACCCTCACCGGCGGCTACATGAGCCCGCAGACGACGGCGGTCCAGGGCACGCTCAACGACCTGTGCATCGGGGTCGGCAAGATCGGCGTGCAGGGCCTCCTGCTCAACAACATCTCGCTGCAGGACATCCCCGTGCTCACGTCGCAGGAACAGCAGCAGTGCACGAGCGGCTCGGTCACCGGCAACGGCAACAACCCGCTGTCGCACCTCGCGGAGCGCATCTCCCTGCTCGATCACAACGGGAGCGGCAACCGCGGCTAGCCCGGGGTCAGACCTCCAGTTCCGACTCGATCCGCTTCAGCTGGTGGCGCGCCATCGCCAGATTGGCGCGCCGCGAGTCCAGCACCAGGTAGAGGAAGAGGCCGTTGCCGCCGCGGCCGGTCAGCAGCCGGATCAGGTGGTACTGCCCGCCCAGGGTGATGAGGATGTCCTCGATGGAGTCCTGGATGTTGAGCATCTCCATCGTCCGCAGCTTCGCCCGCACCACGTCCGTGTTGCCCGCCGCGGCCACGTTCAGGTCGAGCGACTGTGATCCGCCGAGCGTGCCCAGCGCCATGCCGCTGCCGTAGTCCACGAGCGCCACGCCGAGGGCACCCTCGATCGAGCCCATCGCGTCCTTGAGGGCGGTTTCGGTGTTCGTCATGAAGAGGCTCCGTTGTCGTTGTTGGTGGTGGTGTCGGGTCGCCGCCCGGGACGTGAAGGCAGGGGCGACCGGGAGGGCGGGGGCGGGACGGGGGCCCGTTCCCTGCGGTCGGCGGGCCCGCCGGTCAGCGGGGCGATCCGCGCCCCGGCCCGGCGGGCCTCCAGGTTCAGCCGGCCGACGTTGGCGTCGGCCGTGGCCAGGAGCGTGAGCACGCACGAGGGCCCGGCGGCGTACGTCGCCACGTAGCCGTGCTCGCCGCTGACGAGCAGTTCGCGGAAGCCGCCGTGGCCCACGGCGTCCGTCAGCCGCGCGCCGACCCCGAGCGCCGCCGCGGTCAGCGCGGCCACGCCGTCCGGCTCCATGCCGGTGACCAGGTGCGCGATCACCAGCCCGTCCGTGCTGGCCACCATCGCCCCGGTCAGGTGCGGAACCCGGGCCCGTAACCCCTGGAGCTCGTCGAGCACCTCGGGTGCGGCGGTCATCGGTTGTCTCCTTCCGGCGAACGGTCTGAAAGCGCGCCTCACCGTCACAGGGCCTCCAGGGCGTCGCGGATCCGGTA
Source organism: Streptomyces sp. XH2 (assembly GCF_049725035.1). Lineage (NCBI taxonomy): Bacteria > Bacillati > Actinomycetota > Actinomycetes > Kitasatosporales > Streptomycetaceae > Streptomyces > Streptomyces sp. XH2. The sequence goes on from NZ_JBMMMZ010000006.1 coordinate 128,643, forward strand.
GAGCAGGGAGAGCTCCGGGGCCGCGGGAGGCGGCGGCCCCGGAGCGGCCGGGGCGTCCGCACAGGGGGTGCGGACGAGGCCGGCGGCGGCCAGCCGCCGCACGTCGAAGAGGGTCGCGAAGGCCGAGCGCCCGAGGGCCCGCGCGATCTGCACGGGGGTGCGGACGCCGTCGGCGGCCGCCAGCACCGCCCGGGGCCCGCCCGCCCGGGCCGGCCCGGCCCGCTCGCCGCCGGACGTGCGCACCACGGGCGCGGCGTCGACCTCCGGCCGCGGCCAGGCCCGCTCCAGCAGCCGCCGCCTGCGAACGACCTCCCGCCGCAGCAGCGGTACGGGGACGGGACGGATGGGGCCCAGCCAGTGCCGGGCCTCGCCGAGGAAGCGGTCGGGGGCGCGCTCGGCCGGGTCGAGCGGGGAGAGGACGAAGTAGGCCGCGTCGAACAGGGCGCTCAGGTGGCACAGTTCCAGCTCGCCGCGGCTCAGCCGGCCGCGCTCGACGAGGAGGCTGCCCGCCCGGTAGCCGGGCCCGCCCTCCGCGACCGCCTCCTCCCACGCCTGCGCCGACAGCCGCCCCCGGGCGGTCAGCCGCCGGCCCAGGTCGGGCACGGCGGGGCTCTCGGCGTGCACCACGGCGCCGTCGGCGAGGTAGAGCGCGCCGGCGCAGCCGTGCAGGGCACCGGTGGCCCGCTCGGAAGCGAGCCGGTCCAGCGTGCGTCCGGCCGCCTCGGCCGGGCCGGCGGGGGATATCGGGCCGGCCGGTCCGGCGGCCGTCATGCCAGGACCAGCTTGTCCGTGAGGCCCTTGAGCCGGAACAGGGCCACGGCCAGATTCGCCTCGGCGCGGTCCAGCCACAGATAGAGGAAGACGCTGCTGTCGAACTCCGTCTCCACGAAACGGACGAGGTGGTAGCTGCCGCGCGCGGTGACGATCAGGTCCTCGACGGGGCCGGTGCGCGCCGTGGCGCCGGTGAACGCGCTGTTCTCGAAGGCGAGCCGGGCCAGCTCCGCGGTGTCCGCGGCCGCGCTCTCGTGGTCGCGCCCGGGGCCCTCGCCCGCCTCGCCCAGCGCGAGCCCGCTCGTCCAGTCCACGAGGCTCGCGCCCCGCGCCCCCGGGATGGTCATGGCCTCGGCCAGGCACCCGTCGATACCGGTCACACGATCCTCTCCAGCCCCCCGTGCCCGATTGCCAGCGGCGTCTCCGCTGCGACGGAAGGTATTAGATGACAGAGCTGTGGGGGGAGGGTTTTGGCATTTTCTCTCGGCACATGTGGGGGCCGGTGTATGGCGGGATCCGGACGGTGCGCGAGGGCGCTTAGGGGGCGCTCCGGGGGACGCGGAGGGGCCCGCCCCCTGTGGAGGTGGGGGCGGGCCCGGGAGGGCATCCGGGGATGCCGGTCTACTTGACGTTGACGGCGCTCCAGGCCGCCCCGACCGTCTTGTACTCGGTGCTCGTCGTGCCGTACAGGGCGCCCGCGGCCGACAGCGTCGCGGTGCGCGCGGCCTTGTAGTTGGTGGTGGACGTCATGTACGTGGAGAGGGCCTTGTACCAGATCTTGACGGCCTTGTCCCGGCCGATTCCGGTGACCTTGGAGCCGTCGGCCGTCGGGCTGTCGTACGCCACGCCGTTGATCGTCTTCTTGCCGCTGCCCTCGGCGAGCAGGTAGAAGAAGTGGTTGGCGACGCCCGAGGAGTAGTGGACGTCCTTGCCGCCCACGCCGCTGGACCAGTTGTCGGCGGAGTTGCCGTCCTTCGACGGCTTGTCCATGTAGCGCAGCGGCTTGCCGGTGCCGAAGATGTCGATCTTCTCGCCGATGAGGTAGTCGCCGACGTCCGAGGAGTTGTTGGCGAAGAACTCCACCGCGGTGCCGAAGATGTCCGACGTCGCTTCGTTGAGGCCGCCCGACTCGCCGCTGTAGACCAGCTTGGCGGTGGCGGCGGTGACGCCGTGGCTCATCTCGTGGCCCGCGACGTCGATGGCCGTGAGCGGCTTCTTGTTGCCCGACCCGTCGCCGTAGGTCATGCAGAAGCACGAGTCGTTCCAGAACGCGTTGACGTAGCCGTTGCCGTAGTGGGCGCGGGAGTAGGCGCCCTTGCCGTCGTTGCGGATGCCGTTGCGGCCGAGGAAGTTCTTGTAGAAGTCCCAGGTGACGGCCGCGCCGTAGTGCGCGTCGACGCCGGCGGTCAGGCGGCCGCCGGCCCAGGTGTCGGTCGCGTTGGTGTAGAGCGTGCCCGTGCCGGACGTGCCCTGGCCCAGGTCGTACGTCTTGTGGCCGCCGCGCGCGCCGTCGTTGAGCTGGTAGCCGCTGCCGCTCTTGGTCGTGGTCAGCGGCACGGTGCCGCTGTACTGGCTGGTGCCGGTGCCCGTCTCGATCGCCTCGTAGCGGTGGAGCTCGGTGCCGGTGGCGGCGTCGGTGACGACGTGCAGCTCGCTCGGGGTGCCGTCGGGCTGGAAGCCCTCGACCACGGTCTCGTAGGCGAGGACCGGGGTGCCGGAGGCGGCCCAGACGACCTTGCGCGGGGTGCCGGCGGAGGGCTTCGCGGTGTGCGCCGAGGAGGCGGCCGACAGGGCGGTCCTCGCCGCGGCCGACGCGGGCTGCCGCGCGTCGGTCGAGGCGACGGCCACGGTCGCCTCGGTGGCCTTGGTGACGGTGGTGCGGCCGGCGGTGTCCCGGTGGACGACCAGGTCGCCGCCGAGGACCGGCAACCCGTCGTAGGTGCGTTCGTAGCGGGTGTGCACGGTGCCGTCCGCGTCCTTGATCACGTCACGGACGACCAGCTTCTCCTTGGCGCCGAGGCCGATCCGCCCGGCCGTCGCGCCCGCCCCGTCCTGGGCGGCGCGTATCTCGGAGGCCCGCTGGTCGGGGCTGAGCTGGAGGGCCGTGGCGTCCGGGCCGCGTTCGGCCTGGGCGCCGGCCACGCCGGTCTGCACGGCGACGGCGCACAGGGCGGCGGAGGCGAGGAGGGCGGTGGTGCGGACGGTGTGGCTGCGGGGGGTGGTGAAGCGTCTCAACTCTGTCTCCTAGCAAGGACGCCGGGGCCGAGGCCCGGCGAGGGATCGGACATCCCAGGGCGGACTGCCCGTTGGTGCAGGAGTGAATCGAGAGGATGGTGCCAGCTCCCGGCAAAAGTTGACAGGTGCGCAACAAGAATCTGGCGCGGAGTTTTCCGACGATGTCCGGTTCGGAGCTGTCGGTGCCTCCGGTGCCGGAGGTAGGCCGGAGGCACCGGCTCCGGGAAGTGTCAGCCCTTCCTGCCGCTCCCGTTGATCGTGTCGCTTCCGTCGTGTCTGTCGCTCCAAGCGAGTTGTATGGACTCCAGGATGCGTACGTTGTAGCGGTCCGGGTTGTCGCTGAAGCCCTCCAGCCCGGTCACCAGGTCCCGGACCTCGGGGAATTCGACGGAGAGCGGCTTGCGGTCCGGGTGCTTCGCGGCGAGTTGGGCCGCAATCTGCTGAATGTCAGTCCATCGCATGCGCCCGAGTGTGTCCCACACCGTTCGAACGGTCCAGAGCGTCGGCGGAGGCGAACGCGGCCTCCCGGGGCGACGCGGCGGCCAGCAGCGCAAGGGCCGACCCGAAGCACAAGAAGAGGATCCAGCCCGGCAGTTCGTCCAGGAACAGCCCGGTCAGCGACGAGCCGAGCGGGGGAGTGGCCATGAACAGCAGCCCGATCGCGCTGTTCGCCCTGCCCTGCAGCCCGGCCGGCGTGCGCAGCAGCCGCGCGACCGTCAGCACGGAACCGGCGACGGCCACGGCCAGCGCGCACCCCGCCAGCAGGACGGCCAGCACCAGCGCACTCGCCGTCAGCGCCATCGCACCGACGAGCAGCGCGCACAGCACGCCGGTCACGAGCAGCACCCCGGACGGGGAGAGGAGTCTGCCCGCGCGCGGCGCGAGGACCACCCCGGTCATCGCCCCCACCGCCGACATCGCGGTGAGCATCCCGACCGAGCCGCCCGCCGCCCCCTCGCGCGCCGCGGTCACCACGATCGCCAGGTACACCCCGTCGAAGACGAAGTTCTGCGCGGAGGCGATCAGGGTCAGCCTGCGCAGCACGCGCTCGCCCCACAGGAAGGCGATCCCCGTGGTGAACGACCGCCACCAGCCCTCGCGCCCGGCCCCGTCCGGCAGGTGGGTGCGCATCCGTGTGCGGAGCGCGCGGACGCACGCGGCGGAGACCGCGTAGGACGCGCTGTCCAGCCAGAACGGCCAGCTCGGCGACGCCTCGAACAGCACGCCCCCGGCGACCGGTCCGAGCAGGAACGCGAGCTGGCCCCGGACCTGGTTGACGGCCAGCGCGGTGGCCAGCCTGTTCTCCGGCACGACCTCCCGGACCGCCGGGAGCACCGCCGCGTTGAACGGCGCCGCGAGGAACCCCAGGACGACGCCCGCGGCCAGGAGCACCGGCAGCGGAGCGAAGCCGGTGAGGACCGCGGCGGCCAGGGCCGCGCTCGCCGCCGCCCTGCCGGTCTCGCACACGAGCAGGACCGTGCGGCGGTCGAAGCGGTCGGCGACCGGGCCCGCCGGAAGGCACGCGAGCGCCAGCGCGCCCGTCCAGACCGCCTCCACCAGCCCCACGCGCAGCGGCGAGTGCGTGATCTGCAGGACGAGCAGGGGGAGCGCGACGGCCGAGGCGCCCGAGCCCAGCATGGAGAGGCCCTGGCCGGCGCACAGGAGCTGGAAGTCCCGGTTCCGGCGGAGGCTGCCGGGCGGGGCCGCGCGCCTGCAGGACCCGGGCTTCACGGCACCCTCACGGCGAAGGAGGCGGCGAGGAGGGAGCGAGGAAGGGCAGCGGGGCGTGCGGCATCCCGGCCGGGCCGCCGCGGAGCGCGGTGTGCACCGCCAGCAGCACGCCCGCGCTACCGGTCGCGAGGTCCATGGAGAGCCGCAGCAGCCCGTCCATCGCGAAGGCCCGCCGGCCCTTGAACCGTACGCAGTGGAGGCCCAGGCCCCGCAGGTGTGCAGCCCGTGCGGGACCTGGGCCGGCCAGGTGGGCGAGGCTGTACAGCAGCCCCGCCTGTCCGTCCAGGAGTCCGGGGGAGAGCAGGAGTTCGGTGCCGAGGCTGTCGCGCATCCGGTCGCGCAGCAGCGCGAAGTGGGCGTCCTCGCGGTGCTGCACGTACGCGTCGAGGGCGAGGGCGATCCCGGCGCTGCCGCGGTCGAGCGCCGACAGCCAGCGCTGCCCGTCCTTGACGTGGATCCGCCCCTCCCCGGGCGCTCCGCAGCGGCCGAGGTCCCTGGCCAGCGCGGCCTCTGCGTGCCGCAGCCAACAGGCCTCGCCCGTCGTCGCGTACAGCCGGGTGAAGAGCAGCGCGGGCCCCGACCAGCCGTGCGTGAGCCCGACGGCGTCCGCCTTGCCGGCGAGCCGCTCCGTACCGGCGAGGGCGTCCGCCAGCCGGCGGGCGAGCCGTGCGGCCGCGTCCGCGTCCCCGAAGTGCAGCCGGGTCAGGCCGATCCCGGCCAGCCCGCCGAACAGCCCGGCGCCGCAGCCCCGCAGGTCGATGCCGTCCAGCCGGGCGAGCGTCTCGCGCGCCTCCTCGGGCCGCCCCAGTTCGTCGAGGACGTACGCGACGCCGGCGAGCCCGTCGTACAGCCCGGGGCGCGGCCACGGCGTGCTCCCGGCGGCCCGCACCAGCCACTCGACGTGGTCGCCGAACGCCTCGTGGTCCGAGCGCCCGGTGACGTGCAGGGCGTGCAGCACGCCGGCCGCGCCGAACGCCATGGACGCGCCCTGCCCGTCGAACTGCCGCACGTCCCCCGGGAACAGCCGGTCCGGCCGCTCCGGCGTCGCGCTGAGCAGGATCCCCTCGCAGAGGGAGTCCAGCGCGGCCCTTCCGTCGGCCGTGCACTCCTCCGGCCAGCGGGAGCCGTCCGGCGGGTCGTCCGCGGCGGATCCGCCCGCGGGCGGCGCGAGTCCGGTGCGCAGGCGCGCGGCGTAGCCGGGCGGCAAGGGGAACCGCCGCTCCGCCCACCCGGCCAGCTGGACGTGCTTCTCCCGGTCGAAGCGCAGGAGCGGCGTCAGCGGGCAGAACAGCGCGAGGGCCACGGCGGCGAGGGCGTACGCGTCGACCGCGGTGCCCGACCGGGCCCACGCGGCGGTGAAGCCCGGCGTCCCCAGGGCGGGCCGGGCCGCCCCGTCGCCCTCGGAGAACGCCGTCTCGAAGTCGACCAGGCAGACGCTGCCGTCGGGGCGCACGATGACGTTGCCCGGCTGCAGGTCCCCGAAGACGATGCCCCGCAGGTGCAGTTCGGCCACGGCCTTCTCGATCCGCGCGAGGATCTCGCAGGCCCAGCGCGCGTACGCGGCGACCTCGTCCTCGCCGGGGCCGTGCCGGAAGAGCGGATGGCGCCGCCCGACCGCCTCCTGCAGGGGCTCGCCCTCGACCAGCTCCTCGACGAGGAAGTGGTGCTCCCAGTGGCGCGTCCGCGCGTACACCCGGGGCACGCAGTCGAGGCCGGCCAGACTCCGCAGCACCGCGTGCTCGCGGTTCAGGCGGGCGACGGCGTCCGCGCCGCCGTCGTCCAGGCCGGCGTGCGGCCGGGCCTCGCGGAGCACGACGCGCCGGCCGGAGCTCTTGTCCGTGGCGCGGTAGACCCCGCCGCCGTTGGAGAAGCGCAGGGCCTTCTCCACCCGGTAGGGGAAGCCGCCGGGCGTGCCGGCCCCGGCGGCCCGGATGCGGGCGGCGATGAAGGCGGGCACCTCCACCCAGGGCGGCACCCGGAAGGACGTGCCCCGCACGTCGGGCACGAGCCCGCCGCCGGGCCCCTCGACCGCCGGCACGTACTCGCCCTCGGGCGAGAAGCAGTACGCCAGGCTGAAGCCGCCGTACCGCACGTACAGCGGGCCGTCGTCCCAGCGCAGGTCGCTCAGGATGTACGGGCCCTGCACGCCGCGCAGCAGCGCCGACAGCTCCGTCAGGGTCCGCTCCAGCTCCCGCTCGTCCGCGGGGTAGACGGTGACCAGCTTCCCGCCGGCGGAGCGCGGCCCCTGCTTGCTGTCGACCTGCTTGTGGACGGCGGGACTGCGCAGGAACTTGAAGCAGATGCCGCGTTCGGCGCAGTGGTCCCAGACGGTGTCGATCACGTGCTCGGCGCGGGCGGGCGTCGCGGAGGCGTGGATCTTCCAGCCCTGACGCGGCAGGACGGCGTCCGGGCGGTGGAGGTTGACCCAGCCGCCGCGCTCGGACCGCAGCCACCCCGGGGGCGGCGGCCCGTCCGCACGCGCGAAGCGCTCCCCGGCGTCGTCGATGCGGTCGAGCGTGTCCACGAAGCAGGGATCCGCGGCGAGATGACCCTGAGCGAGCATGCGACCTTCTCCTCCCCGTCTCCTGACCCCTGATTGCTGCCCCTTGATCCCCGCTTCCTGCCGGCCGCGGGCAGCCCACGGCCGGCAGTCCTTGCGGGCGAGCGCTGCTGTCAGCGGTGCGTCAGGCGGCGCCGCGGGCGCTCTCGTAGCTGTTGGCGCAGGGCCACACGGAAGGGGTCTCCTCCTCCAGCTCCTGCAGCTCCAGGATCTCCGACATGTTCTTCACCTCCCCCGGCGGTGTTCTCGGGCACGGCCGGGCATCCGCCCGTCAGGCCATGCCGATCGAGCTGTGCGAGCTGTTGGCGCAGGGCCACAGGGCAGGGGTCTCCTCCTCCAGCTCCTGCAGGTCCAGGATCTCCGCCATCCGAATCACCTCCGCTCTTCGGCTCGTCGGGGCAACGACCGCGGGTCGAGGTACGGCAGGACGGGGCCCCGCCCCGCCGCGGCATCTCCCTCGAACGCGGAGCCCAGGGCGAGGAGCACGCCCGCCGACCCGGTGGCCAGGTCCGCCGACAGGCGCAGCATCCGGAAGCCCGGGAACGCGAGGTGCCCGCGGTAGGAGTGCGCGTACCAGGCCAGGCGGCGGACCTGGGTGCGGACGGCCGCACCGGGCCGGCCCCCGTGACCGTCCAGTGCGGCCAGCGTGGCGATCGCCCCCGCCCGCCCGCGCAGCAGCCCGGCGTTGCGCACGTACAGTGCCCGGCACGTGTCCCGGACGGCCGAGAGCGTCGCCGCTCCGGAGCTTCCGGGCCGGTGCCGCAGCAGGCCCTGCAGCGGGAACGCGAGCCCGCTGCTCCCGCCGTGCAGGTACGGCAGGTGGTGCGTGCCGTCGAAGAGGGTGAGGGCGCCGTCCTTGCCGACGGTGCAGCGGTCGATGTCGTGCCCCACCGCGCGGTCGGCGAGATCGAGCCAGCGGGCCTCGCCCGTCTCCTCGTACAGGTGCAGGAAGAGCAGGGCGATGCCGGCGGCCCCGTGCAGCAGCCCGCAGGGCGGGGGCACGCCGGGCCGGGCGGTGAGCGGCCCGGCCGTGACGAGCGCGGCGAGCTCTCCGGCGGTGCGCAGCGCGTCCTCGTGGAGCGCGGCGTCCCCGGTGACCCGCGCGAACCGCAGCAGGTTCAGGGCGATGCCCGCCTTGCCGCCGGCGAGGTCCGGGCGGATCACGCGGGCCTCGGCCGGGCGGCAGCGGGCGAGGACGGCGAGGGCCTCGTCCCGGCGGCCGAGCAGGTCGAGGACCAGCGCGACGCCGTGCAGCCCGTCGTACAGGCCCGGCCGCGGATCGGCGTCGCGCCCGGCGGCGGCCACCAGCCACGCGACGTACGCGTCCGGCACGCCGGCCCCCACGTGGTGCAGGGCGTAGAGGACCCCGGCCGCGCCGTGGCCGAAGGCGTGGCCGCCGAGGGAGTCCGGGCCGGCCGGCGTGGCGGGGAAGAGCCGGTCCTCGCGCTCGGGGGTGGCCATGGCGTGGATGCCGGCGACCAGGGAGTCCCGGACGGCGGGCCAGTCGAGGTCCTCCGCGGCGAGCATCGCGGCGTGGTCCTCCTCCCGGGCCGCCCCGTACGCCACGGGCGTCGGCAGCAGGCCCGCGAGCAGCCTGCCGCCGAAACCGGCGGGCAGCGGGTACAGCTCCTCGGCGGTCGCGGTGAGGGCGCGCAGGGTCGCCGGGCTGCGGTGCGGGACGGGCAGGAGCAGCCACAGGCGCAGGGCGTCGAGCAGGTACGCGGTGGCGTCCGCGCCCCGCAGGCCGGGCGGCGCCGTGAAGCCCTCCCCGCCCAGGGCCGGGGCCCGGTCGTCCTCCAGGTCCGTGGCCGTCGCGAGACAGGTCAGGACGACGCGCCCGTCGGGGCGCAGGAGCACGTCGTCCGGGTCGAGCTCGCCCAGGCGCACGCCCCGGGTGTGGAGTTCGCGGAGCGCGCCGGCGATCCGGGCCACGACGGCCAGGGAGCGGTCCGCGTACGCGGCGGCCTCCTCGGCCGCCCGCGCCTCGGAGGTCAGCGGGAAGGCGGCGGCCGCGGCTTCGGCCAGGCTGCGGCCCTCGAAGTGCTCCAGGACGAGGAAGTGGTGCCCGGCCCGTACGTGGTGGCCGAGGACGCGGGGCACGCAGTCCAGCCCGGCCAGCCGGCCGAGGACCGCGCGCTCCCGGCCCAGGCGCGTGACGGCGTCGTCGCCGCGCGGGTCGAGGCCGGTGTGGGGGCGGGCCTCGCGCAGGACGACGCGGGTGCCGGTGGCGCGGTCCTCGGCCAGGTAGGTGCCGCCGCCGGTGGTGGCCTTCAGCGCCCGCCGCACGCGGTAGGGGAGCGGCTCCTCCGGCACGGCGTGCAGCGCCTCCAGGTCCGGGCGCAGGAACTCCGGCAGGGCGACCCAGTCCGGGCAGCGGAAGACCGGGCGGCGGTTCTCGGGCACGAGCGTGCCGTCGGGTCGCTCCAGCGCGGGCACCAGGCGCGGCTCGTCACCGGCCCCGTACGCGGCGGCCCGCTCGGGACATCGCAGCGTGCCGGAGGAGCCGTACCGCACGTACAGCGGCCCGGCGCGGTGGCGCAGACCGCCCGGGACGTACGGGCCCGGGAGCGCGTCCAGCAGCGGGGTGAGCTCGTCGAGCGTTCCGGCGAGCTGCGTCTCGCCGGCGGGGTGGAGCGTCATCAGGTCGCCGCACGTGAGCCGGTCGGCGTGCTCGCCGGCCAGCGCGCGGGCCGCGTCGAGGCTGCGGACGACGTCGAAGGGGATGCCGCGCAGGAGGCAGAAGCCCCGGACGATCTCCGCGACGCGCGCCACGTACGGGAGGGCCACGGAGACGTGGATCCGCCAGCCCTGCGCGGGCACGCGCACCGCCCGCGGCCGCAGCGCCACCCACCAGCCGCGGTCCGTGCGGTCCCAGCCCGCCGGCGGTTCGCCGAGGACCGCGGAAAGCCTTCCGGAGGCGTCGGCGATCCGCTCGGGGAATTCGAAGAAGTCCGGGTCGGCCCGGTAGAAACGGTCGTAGTCCTTCAGCGTCATCAAGGCGGGCCTCTCCTTTCGGTATTCCGGAAGTCTTCTCGGCGCTTCGGAGGTCTTCGCTCGCTCCGGGATCCGCGGCATGCGGCCCGGAATTCAGCCGGCCGCGGAATCGGCCGCTTCGGCGAATTCCGGGGGATTCGTACGGACCGAGCGCCGGCCGATCCTCAGCAGGTCCTCCGGCGAGGCGAAGCGGAGGTCCATGCGCCGGACCGCCTCCGCCCAGGTCTGCATGGAGCGCACCGAGGACAGGGTCTCGACGACGAAGGGGTCGCGGAGCCGCTCCAGGGTGCGCGCCCACAGCAGCGCCGCGGGCTCCTCCAGCAGACTGCCGACCGTTCCCTCGTAGACGGGGATCGCGCGCACCCTGCCGTCGGGCTCCACCTGCATCACCGGGGTGTCGACGCCGCTCGCCACCCGCTCGGGGGCCATGACGAGGTTGAAGTTGTCGGTGGTGAAGACGGACACGGACGGGGGAGCGAGCTCGCGCAGCCGGGCCAGCAGCCCGTCGCTGGTCAGGTGCTCCACCTGGGCGTCGTCGAGGAGTTCGCGGCGGCAGAATTCCGGGCGGCTGGCGAGCCCTTCGGGAACGGCGGAATTGAAGACGAGGGTGTTCAGACGGGGAAAGCGGTGCGCGATGCCGGCGGCGAAGTCCTCCAGCTGCCCGAAATTGCTGCGGATCACCACGCAGTCGATGCCGAAGCGCAGCCGCCCCCGGCCGTCGGCCGGGCGCTCCCCGGCCACCTCGTCCAGCAGCGCCAGCGCGGCCAGCACCCGGCGGAAGGAGCCGGCCCGGCCCCGGATGCGGTCGTGCACCTCGGGCGTCGCGCCGTCGAGGCTGACGATCACCTCGTCGAAGTGGTCCGCGAGCCGCTCGGCGAGGCGCCGGTTCATCACCCAGCCGCTGGTGTTGACCGACGTCCTCACCCCGGCGGCGCGGAGCCGCGCCGCCACTTCGAAGAGGCCCCGGACGACCAGCGGTTCGCCGCCGGACAGGGCGACGACCCGCGGGCCCAGGGAGATCAGGGCGTCGGCCACCCGGAGCATGTCCGGCGGGCCGAGCTGCCGGGAGGGGCGCCGCCCCGACTCCGAGTAGCAGTGCGAGCAGCGCAGGGGACAGGCGTAGGTGGTGTCCCAGACGACCACTTCTGGACCGGAGGAAGGACTCATGGCGGCCACCGCCCCGTTCTCGGAGATCCGGCGGACGAACCCGCCGATTCCCCGGACGGGCCCGTTCGAATTCCCTGATGCGATGTCATGAGTGTGCTGCCCGGGGCCTTTCCCGGGCACCCGGCCGCCCCCCGATCCGCATGGAGGTTCTCCGCCATGCACGACGGTGGATTTCCTCCCTGGACGTCTCCGGCGGCGGCCCGGGACAATGTCCCTTATGGCAGCGGCCAGAAACCGGGGGATGCACATCGTCGCGGTGTGCGGCGGAGTGTGCATGCTCTGGGCGACGCTCATCGGCACCACCCAGTTGCAGAACAGGTATACGCTGCCGTGGATCCTGGGTTCCGTTCTCCCGTGCTATTTCGCGGGTTTGTTCACGTGGTGGCATGCGCGGACAAGTCCGGTCGCAAAACGACTCCTGCTGATCGGCACCTGGCTCTCGGTGACCATTGCGATCCGCTACAGCACCACTTTGCTGATCCGGGCCTTCGGCTGGAACCTCCGTCCCACGCCCCACGCCCTGCAGCTGCCCGCGGAGTACGGCCTCCAGGTCCTCAGCCAGACCTGCGACCTGGTGGTCAGCATCCTGGTGGTCCGGCTGCTCGCCCTGCTGCCCGACGGCAGGTACGCCTTCCCCTACGAGCGCCGCGTCCTCGGCGCCCTGTGGGGCCTGCTGGCCCTCCCCGCCCTGCTGCCGCTGACCGGGATGACCCAGCTCGCCGTCCACTACGTCGTCTTCTACTACCCCGAGGCGTGGCTGCCCGGCCTCGGCGCCGTCCTCCTCGTGCTGCGCTGCCTGCGCGCCCCCGCGGCCGGCCGCCGCGACATCGCCGCCCTCCTGCCCTTCGCCGTCCCCGGCGCGCTCCTCCTCCTGGCCCGGGCCGCCTCCCGGCTCTTCCGCACCTGGCAGGGCGAGCAGGGCGTGCTCTACTTCGTCGGCGCCGTCCTGGGCGCCCTGCCCTACGTGGTGATCTCCCTGGCCATCGTCTACGCCGCCTTCCGCCACCGGCTCCTCGGCGTCGACCTCGTCATCCGCCGCTCGGCCGTCTACGGATCCCTGTGGCTCATCATCAACAGCTGGTACCTCGGCATGGCGCTGACCCTCGGGCTCACCGCCGGCCAGTACCTCCCCGTCGGCCTGTCCCTGCTCGTCGCCGTCGTCGCCACGGCCCTCTTCCAGCCGCTGCGCGCCCGCCTCAACGCCCTCGCCGAGCGCCGCGTCTTCGGCAAGCGCCTCAGCCGGTTCGAGCTCCTCGTCCAGTTCGGCACCACCCTGGAGCACGCCTACGACCTCGACCGGCTCGCCCCCCGGCTCGCGACCGGCCTGCACGAGGGTCTCGACCTGCAGTGGGTGCGCGTCCGGCTCGGCGGCGAGGGCCTGCCCGTCTCCGTCGGGGAGGCCGGAGCGCGGCCCGCCGGCACCGGCGGGCGGCCCGGCGCGCCCCTCGGGGAGTTCCCCCTCCTCTACGGCGAGGACGTGCTGGGCATCATCGAGTACGGCCCGAAGACCGAGGGCCGCCGCTGCACCCCCGAGGACCACGACATCGGCGAGACCCTGGCCCGCTCGGCCGCCCTCGCCGTGCACAACGTCCGCCTCGCCGCCGAGCTCAGCGCCCGCGTGGAGGAGGTGCAGCGCCAGGCCGCCGAGCTCGACGCCTCCCGCGCCCGCATCGTCCACGCCCAGGACACCGAGCGCCGCCGCATCGAACGCCGCCTCCACGACGGCATCCAGCAGGAGCTCGTCGCCCTCGTCGCCAAACTGGCCCTCGCCCGCAGCTGCCTGCGCCGCGGCGGCGACATCGACGCCGCCCTGACCGAGATGCGGGACGACGCCTACCGCGTCATCGACGAACTGCGCGAGCTCGCCCACGGCATCCACCCGCCCATCCTCACCGACCAGGGCCTCGTGGCCGCCGTGACCTCCTGCGCCCGCCGCATGCCCATCCCCGTCACTGTCCACAGCGAGGAGACCCTCGGCGGCGTGCGGTTCGCCCTCGACGTCGAGGAATCCGCCTTCTACCTGGTCTCCGAAGCCCTCACCAACGTGCTCAAGCACGCCGCGGCCAGCCACGTCACCATCCGCATGGCCCGCGGCGACGGCCGGCTCCTGGTGGAGGTCCGCGACGACGGCGCCGGATTCCCCACCGAGACCACCCGCGGATCCGGCCTCACCGGCATGCGCGACCGCATCGAGGCCGTGGGCGGCGAGCTCACCATCGTCAGCGGTCCCGGCACCGGCACCGTCATCCGCGCCCGGCTCCTGGAGCGAGTGAGGGAGGAGACCCGTGCCTGACCCCCTGCGCGTCGTCATCGCCGAGGACCACTACCTGGTCCGCGAGGGCACCCGCCGACTGCTGGAGGACACCGGCCAGGCCGACGTCGTCGCGGCGGTCGGCACGGCCGGCGAGCTCCTCGACGCCGTCGGCCGCCTCCGCCCCGACGTCGTCATCGCCGACATCCGCATGCCGCCCGGCCACCACACCGAGGGCATCGCCGCCGCCCACGCCATCCGCGCCGGCCACCCCGGCATCGGCGTCGTCGTGCTCTCCCAGCACGCCAACGAGAACTACGCCTTCGACCTCTTCCGGCGCGGCACCGACGGCCTCGCCTACCTCCTCAAGGAACGCATCGGCGAGGTCGACGAACTGCTGCGCGCCCTGCGCGAGGTGGCCGCCGGCCGCTCCGTCGTCGACCCCCGCATCGTGGAGGTGCTGATGGGCAGCCACGCCCGCGCCGCCGACGCCCCGCTGTCCCGGCTCACCCGCCGGGAGCTCGACGTCCTGCGGCACATGGCGGAGGGCAAGACCAACCGCGCGATCGCGGAGTCGCTGCGGCTGTCCGAGTCGACCATCGAGAAGCACGTCAACTCCACTTTCGCCAAGCTCGGGCTCGCCGAGATACCGCAATTGCACCGGCGGGTGAGCGCGGTGCTGGCGTATCTGCGGCACGCGCCGGCGGGACCTGACGAACCCCGGTTGTCGGGGGCCTGACAAGAGGCTCGCAGGGTGGCACCCTCGTTCCTGCCCCACGGATCCGCGTCCGCCTTGCAGGAATTGCCCCCGCCGCAGCCGAAGAAGGTGCCGCCGTCATGCCCCGTAGATCCCGGAAGCCGTTCGCCCTCGCCGTGCCGGCCGCCACCGTCATCCTCCTCGCCGGCCTGCAGGCCGGCCCCGCGAGTGCCCGGCCCGCGGGCGAGCCGGCCACCGGCAAGGGCTGCGGCGGCAGCACCGTCGGCGAGGTCATCCTCGGCACCACGCACAACACCACCACGGGCCGGTACGAACTCGACGACCCGGGGCGCGGCCACCACCGGACCTACGACATGAACGGCGCGACCAGCGGCAACGGCACCCTCTTCACCGACGCCGACAACATCTGGTGCGACGGCGGCCGGCAGACCGCCGGCGTGGCCGCCCACTACATCGCCTCCGTCGTCTGGGACTACTACCGGAACACCCACGGCCGCAGCGGCATCTACGGCGACGGCCGCGGCTCCTGCAGCCGCGTCCACTACGGCAACCACTACGCCAACGCCTTCTGGGACGCCGTCAGCGGTTGCATGACCTACGGTGACGGCGCCGACGGCAGCGGGCAGCCGGTCCTCACCATCGAGGCCGGCGCGCACGAGATGACCCACGGCGTCACCTCGGCCACGGCGGTCCTGGACTACAGCGGCGAGGCGGGCGGCCTCAACGAGGCGACCAGCACGATCTTCGCCGCGGCCGCCGAGTTCTTCGCGCACAATCCGAACGACCCCGGCGACTACCTCACCGGCGAGCGGACCGACCTCAACGGGACCACCGCACGCGGCTGGATGGACAAGCCCTCCAAGGACGGCGCCTCCAAGGACTACTGGTACCCGGGCATCGGCAACGTCGACGTCCACTACTCCGCCGGCCCCGCCGCCCACTTCTTCTACCTGCTCGCCGAGGGCAGCGGCCCCAAGGACATCAACGGCGTCCACTACGACAGCCCCACCTACGACGGCAAGCCCGTCAAGGGCATCGGCCTGTCCGCCGCCGAGAAGATCTGGTACCGCGCCCTGACGGTCCACATGACCGCGCGCACGAACTACGCGGCGGCGCGTGTCGCGACCCTGCGGGCGGCGGGGGAGCTGTACGGGACGGACAGCGGCCCGTACGCGGCGGTCGCGGCCGCATGGGCAGCTGTCAACGTCAAGTAAAGGGTGAGAGATACCCCGATGGATCCCCTGGGTTATACGATCATCACTCTACGTCCGGGGGTGGCAGAGGGGGACGCGCATGGGCGCGGGGGGATCGGCGTGGAAGCGGGCCCAGGAGGCCCGGCAGTACGAGCGCGAACTGCGCGAACAGCTCAGGGCGGCCCAGTGGGAGGTCCGCAACTGGGAAGCCGCGAGCGAAGGCGAACGCCAGGTCGCCGCGAAGCTCCAGGTGCTCACCCGGCGCGGCTGGCGGCTGCTCCTCGACCGCCGCTGGCCCGGCACCCGCGCCGCCAACGTCGACATGCTGCTCGTCGGCCCCGGCGGCGTCTTCGTCATCGACGTCAAGAACTGGCGGCACGCCCCCGGGACGGCCGGCGGTCACCTCACGGCCGGCGGCCGCACCCACGACGGCGAGATCGGCAAGCTGCTCCGGATGACGCGCACCGCCGCGAACGCCGTCTCCGGGCTGAACCTGTCACCCGTGGCCGTCCAGCCGCTGATGGTCTTCGCCGGCCGGTCCGTGAACGCCGCGCTCGGCACCGTACGGCTGCTGGGGGAGCGCGAGGTGACCCCGGCCCTCGTCGCCGAGCGGACCCGCCTCCGCCCGGCCGACGTGCGGGCCGTCGCCGACCACCTGGAGCGCGCCTTCCCCGCCTACGAGAGCACCGCCGCACCCTCCAGGCCCGCACCCGCGCGGGCCCCGGCACCGGCCCCGGACGCGCCCGACGACGCGCTCTTCGACGCCGAGGGCATACGGAAAGCGGCCCTGGACGCCGCCCGCAGCGCCCCGATCGAGCAGTGGATGACATTTCTCCACCCCGACCAGCTCGCCCTCGTCCGCCGCAACTGGTCCGGTCCCGCCCGCGTCAGCGGACCCGCGGGCACCGGCAAGACGGTCGTCGCCCTGCACCGCGCCGCCCACCTCGCCCAGCGCACCTCCGGGCGGATCCTCTACGTCACCTTCGCCAACAACCTGCCCCGCGTGCAGAGCACGTTCCTGAAGACCATGGCCCCGGCCGTCGCCGACCGCGTGGAGTTCAGCAGCCTGCACGCGTGGGCCGGTCAGTTCCTCCGCGCTCGGGGCATCGCGAGCCGCCTCGACGGCGGCAGGGCGGAGGACGCCTTCAGCCGCGCCTGGACCCACCACGGCCGCGACACCGTGCTCGCCGCCCTCGACCCGGCCCCCGGCTACTGGCGCGAGGAGATCGACTACGTCCTCAAGGGCCGGGGCATCACGGACTTCGAGGAGTACGCGACGCTGCGGCGCGTGCGCCGCCGCACCCACCTGCGCCGCCCGCACCGGCAGGCGGTGTGGGCGCTGTACGAGGAGTACGAGCGCAACCTCGCGGCCAAGGGCGTCCACGACTTCAACGACCTCCTCGCCCTCGCGCTCGACGAGGCCCTCGCCCACCCCGGCAGCAGCCCGTACACCTCGGTCGTCGTCGACGAGGTGCAGGACCTCACCCTCGTCGGCGTCCGCCTGCTGCACGCGCTCGTCGGTGACGCGGACAACGGCCTGCTCCTCGTCGGTGACGGCCAGCAGGCCGTCTACCCGGGCGGCTTCCGGCTCTCCGACGCGGGCGTCGACGTGCGCGGCGACCGCGGGCAGGTGCTGCGCACGAACTACCGCAATTCCAAGGCCGTCCTGGAGGCCGCCCTCGCCGTGGTCGCCCAGGACTCCTTCGACGACATCGACGGCACCCCCACAGCAGGGCGCCGCGACGTCGACCTCACCTACGGCGACGGCCGCGTCACCAGGGTCGCCGCGGCCACCCTCGCCGAGCACGACGCGGCCCTCCTCGCTGCCCTGCACGCCCTGGGCCCCGGCGCGTGGCCCGACACGGCGGTGCTCTGCCGCACCGGCACGGAGCGGGAACGCTACCGGCGGCTGCTCACCCGGGCCGGCATACCCGCGATCACCCTGGAGCAGTACGACGGCCGCCCGGTGCCCGGCGTGAAGCTCGGCAGCTACCACCGGGCCAAGGGGCTGGAGTTCAAGCACGTGCACCTGCCCGACCACGACGCCCCGGCCGCGGCCGGGCAGGGCGACGGCACCGACGACGGCGTCGCGCGCGAGCGCCGCGAACTCCACCGCAGCCAGCTCTTCGTCGCCATGACCCGGGCGCGCGACACGCTGTGGCTGGGGACGGTGAGCCGCCCGCAAGGGGGCTAGCCCGAGGGGGTGGAGGGGGCCGGCCCAAGAGACTGAAGGGGCCGGCCCGAGGGGCTAACGTCCCCAGCGCAGGCCGGGCGTCTGCACCGGTGCGTCCCACAGCCGCAGGATCTCCTCGTCGGCCCGGCACAGCGTCACCGAGGCGCCCGCCATGTCGAGGGAGGTCACGTAGTTGCCCACGAGCGTCCGCGCGACCGGCACGCCGCGTTCCTGCAGCACCCGGTGCACCTCGGCCGTGAACCCGTACAGCTCCAGCAGCGGCGTCCCGCCCGCGCCGTTGACCAGGAGCAGCACCGGCCCGCCCGGCTGCAGGTCCGTCAGGACCGCGTCCACGGCGAAGTCGGCGATCTCGCCGGACGTCATCATCGCCCGCCGCTCCCGCCCGGGCTCGCCGTGGATGCCCACCCCCAGCTCCAGCTCCCCGGCGGGCAGGTCGAACGTCGGGCTGCCCTTGGCGGGCGTGGTGCACGCGGCGAGCGCCACGCCGAAGCTCCGCGACGCCTCGTTCACCCGGCGCGCGAGCGCCTCCACCCGCTCCAGCGGCGCCCCCTCCTCCGCCGCCGCACCCGCGATCTTCTCCACGAACAGCGTGGCGCCGGTGCCGCGCCGGCCCGCCGTGAAGGTGCTGTCGGTCACCGCGACATCGTCGTTGACCAGCACACTGGCCACCTGGATGCCCTCGTCCTCGGCGAGCTCCGCGGCCATGTTGAAGTTGAGGACGTCACCCGTGTAGTTCTTCACGACGAACAGCACGCCCTTGCCGCTGTCCACGGCCGCCGCGGCCCGCACCATCTGATCCGGAACGGGCGAGGTGAAAACCTCGCCGGGGCACGCGGCATCGAGCATCCCGTACCCCACGAACCCCCCGTGCAACGGCTCGTGCCCCGACCCGCCCCCGGACACGAGCCCCACCTTCCCGGCCACCGGCGCGTCCCGCCGCACGACGACGCGGTGCTCCACGTCGACGGTGAGCTCCGGATGCGCCGCGGCCATCCCGCGCAGGGCATCGGGGACGACGGACTCGGGAACGTTGATCAACATTTTCACGGCGGGCTCCTTGGAAATGCCGAGGGCGGGCTGCTGATCTGCAAGTGAGAGGCGCTCTGCCGACTCTCAGGTTCTGGAACAGTATCGAGGCGGCCGTGGCCGCTCCGCGTCAGTCCCCCGCCGCCGGGCCCGTGCGGGTGAAGTGGCGGGCGGTGGGGACCAGCGCTGCCGCGGCCGGTACGAGGAAGCAGGCCGCGGCGGCGACGGCGAGGACGGGGGTCGTCCCGAACCGTTCGATGGCCGGGGCGATCAGGGCCAGGCCGACGGGTGCCAGGCCGTAGGACACCAGGAAGTCCAGCGAGGAGACGCGCGCCAGCTTCTCCGGGGCGACCTCGCGCTGGGTGGCCGTGAACCAGGGCACGTTGAACAGTTCGATGCCGGCCCCGGCGACGGCGTACGCGGCGACGACCACGAGCGGGTGCACGGGCAGCATCAGGCTCAGCGGCGCGACGCCGTACGCGGCCAGCCCGGCGAAGGCGGCCCAGCCCTGGGAGCGGGGGCGCAGGCGCGCGACGAGCAGGGCCCCGAGGAGCGCGCCCACGGTGTACGCGGTCATGGCCGCGGCCAGTACCCACCCGGTGTCGTAGCGGTCCCGGCTGATCAGGGGCAGTGCGACGCCGGTGGCGGAGTAGCCGAGGGCGATGACGGCGGCGAGGGCGGCGAGGCCGGCCAGGAACCAGGGGTGGCGCCGCGCCTCCCGTATCCCTTCGAGGAACTCGGCGCGGAAGCCGGCGCGCGCGGCGGGCTCCGCGGCCGGGTCCGCCGCGGTGGGACCGGCGGCCCCCTTGCCCGGGACGAGCGCGGCGACCAGCCAGAGCAGGCCGATGCCGAGCAGGAGCGTCGAGACGTCGAGGAAGGCCGCGAGCAGCGCGGTCAGGGCGGGGCCGGTGAGCGTGGCGCTCCGTACCGCGATGGTCATGGCGGCGTTGGCCCGCTGACGGCGTTCGGGGGCGACGGTCTCGGCGGTGAGCGCCTGGAACGCGGGGCGGCAGGCGCCCTGTCCGGCGCCCGCGAGGGCGGCGGCGGCCGTCATCAGCACGAGTGAGCGGCCGAGACCGGCGGCGAGGAGGGGCGCGGCGACAGCGGCCGCGAGGGCCGACCAGAGGACGACCGCGCGGCGGGAGTGCCGGTCGGCCAGTACGCCGCCGACGGCGACGGCGAGGAGGAAGCCGGCGGTGCGTGCGGCGAGGACCAGGCCGAGGCCGGTGGCGCCGAGGTCGCGGTGGAGCACGGCGAGTCCGAGGACGAAGGGCAGGGCCCAGGTCGCGAGGCCGGAGGCGGTGGTGCCCGTCCACAGGCACAGGAACGCGGTGTCGCGGAGGACCGAACGCGGGGGCGGGGCGGTGGACTTGGCCGCTGTCGGCGCGGGTGTGGTCGGCACGGTGTGGTTGCTCCTCGGGGTGGGGGCCGGGGGTGCGGATCGGCGGGCCGGATCGCACCCGGGTTCGCTTAATGAAAATGAATACCATTACAGTACCCTTCGAACGCGGCACCCCCTCCCGGACTGGAGACCCCATGCGCCACCCCGCCCGCCTCGGCATCGCCTTGGCCGTCACCCTCGCTACCGCGGGCTGTTCCACGGCAGCACGCGACGGCTCCAGGGCGGACGCCGAGTCCGCCACCGCGGCCTCCGTCACCAGCTGCGGCCGTCAGGTGTCCGTCGCCGGGCCCCCGAAGCGGGCCGTCGCCCTGGACCAGGCCTCGACCGAGACCCTGCTCGAACTCGGCCTCCAGGACCGGATGGCGGGAACGGCCAACCTCAAGACGAAGATCCCCGCGCAGTACGAGGCCGCGTACGCCGGGGTCCCGGTCATCGCCCCCAAGATCGCCACCGGTGAGCAGCTGCGCGCCGCCGGCCCCGACTTCGTCGTCGCGGGATCCGCGGACCTCTTCACCAAGGACCGCGCCGGCACCCGCGAGGAGCTGGCCGCCTTGAAGGTCCCCACCTTCGTCAGCGCCGTGGACTGCCCGCAGCGGAACCCGGCCGGCAGCACCCCCTTCGAACTCCTCTTCTCCGACTACGAGAACCTGGGCAAGGTCTTCGGAGTCCGGGAACGGGCCGGCAAGCTCGCCGCCGGCCAGCGCGCCGCGGTCGCCAAGGCGGGGGAGAGCGCGGCCAAGGCCCCCCGGGGCAAGGAGCGGCCGACCGTCGTCTACCTCTACTCCGTCTTCAACGGCATGCCGTACGTGGCGGGCAGGAGCGGCCTGCCCAGCGAGATGAGCCGGATCATCGGCGCGAAGAACGCCTTCGACGACGTGAACGAGGACTGGCCGGAGGTCTCCTGGGAGGAGGTCGCCGAGCGCGACCCGGACTTCATCGTGATCGGCGACCTGTCCGAGCGCGGCCGGCCGGGCGACAGCGCCTCCGAGAAGCGCGCCGCCATGACCGGGCACCCGGTGGTCTCCAAGCTGGCCGCGGTACGGGAGAACAAGATCCTCGAAGTGCCGGGCATCGAACTGGACCCGTCCGTGCGCTCGGTGCACGCCCTGGGGATGCTGGCCGAGGGAATGAAGGACCTCGGGCATGTCCGCTGAGACCGCGGCCCGGAAGGGTCCGGCGGATCTCGTGCCGCCGGCAGATCTCTTGCTTCCGGCGGCCCGCGGGCTGGTGGTGACGGAGGACCCGGTCACCACACCGCGGTCCGGCCGGTCCGCCGCGACCCGGGCGCTCCTCTTCCTCCTCGCCGCGCTCGCCCTGGCGGGCTCCATCGCGGCGGCCGTACGCACCGGCATCTCCGGCGTGGGCTGGGCCGGCCTCGCCCGCGTCCTCGGCGCCCATCTCGGCCTGGACGTGGAGCCGTTGCCCCCGCTGACGGACTCCCTGATCTGGGACCTGCGGCTGCCGCGCGTGCTGATGGCCGCCCTCGTCGGCGCCTCGCTCGCCGTGTGCGGCACGGTGCTGCAGGCGGTCACCCGCAACGCGCTCGCCGACCCCTACCTGCTCGGCGTCTCCTCCGGAGCTTCGGCGGGAGCCGTCACCGTGGTCGTCCTCGGAGCGGGAGCGGGCGCGCTCGGCGTCACCGGCGGCGCCCTCGCCGGCGCGCTGCTCTCCTTCGGGCTGCTCCTCCTGCTCCTGCGCCGCACCGGGCTGGACTCGGCCCGCATCGTCCTCACCGGCGTGGTCGTCGGCCAGCTCTTCACCGCGCTCACCTCCCTCGTCCTGATGGCCTCGGCGGACGCGGACACCACCCGGGCCGTCACGCACTGGCTGCTGGGATCGATGGCACCGGCCCGCTGGGACACCGTCGCGGCCTGCGCGATCGTCACCCCGCCGGGGCTGCTGGCGGCATGGCTGTGCTCGAACGCCCTCGACGGGTTCGCGTTCGGCACCGACACCGCCGCCTCCCTCGGGATCGGCGTACGGCGCACGCGGATGCTGCTGCTCGTGGCCACGGCCGCGCTGACCGCCGTGGCGGTGGCCACCGTCGGCGCCATCGGCTTCGTCGGGCTGATCGTCCCTCACGGGGTGCGGTTCCTCGTCGGTCCGCTGCACCGCGTGCTGCTGCCGTACGCGGCGCTCGCGGGCGCGGTGTTCCTGGTCTGGACGGACGCGCTGGCGCGGATCGCCTTCGCGCCCCGCGAGGTTCCCGTGGGCGTGATCACCGCACTGCTCGGCGTGCCGCTCTTCCTGCTCGTCCTGCGCAAACGAGGTGAACTGTGAGGATCACCGCCGAAGAACTGAGCTGGTCGGTGGCGGGCACGCCGGTCGTACGCGGCGTCAGCGCGGACATCGCCCCCGGCGAGACGGTCGGACTGCTCGGCCCCAACGGCTCCGGCAAGTCCTCGCTCCTGCGCTGCCTGGCCGGCCTGCGGGCCCCCGAGACGGGCACGGTCCGCTACGACGGCGAGCCCGTACACGGCTGGAGCGCGCGCCGGATCGCCCGCCACGCCGCCTTCGCCGCACAGGACCCGGGCGCGGACAGCGACCTTCGGGTCGCCGACGTCGTGGGTCTGGGACGGACCCCGTTCCGCGACCGCTGGCACGGACCGGACGCCACCGACCGGGCGGTCGTCGCCACCGCGCTGGAGCGCGTCGGGCTCACCGCGCTCGCCGGCCGCTCCTGGAAGGCCCTGTCGGGCGGCGAGCGGCAGCGCGCCCACATCGCCCGCGCGCTGGCCCAGCAGCCGTACGCCCTCCTGCTCGACGAGCCCACCAACCACCTCGACGTCAAACACCAGCTGGAACTCATGGAGCTGCTGACCGGCACCGAGCAGACCGTCCTGGTCGCGCTGCACGACCTGTCGCTCGCCGCCCGGTACTGCGACCGGCTGCTGCTCCTGCACCACGGCCGCCTGATCGCCTCCGGCACCCCCGCCGCCGTCCTGACCGCCGAGCGGCTCGCCGAGGTCTTCGAGGTGGACGCCGAACTCACCACCGACGCCCTGGGGCATCCCGTGGTCACGTACCGCGGACCGCAACGCTCCACCACTCCCTCCGAATAGGAACCCCATGACCCGTACGTCCCCCGCCCCCGCCCCGGCCGTCGACGCGCTCGTCGAAGCCGTCCTCGCGGGCGAACACGGCCCGCTCCCCTCCGGACTCGTCGCCACCAGCGTGTTCTGGATCCACCACGGCACCCGCCTCGCCGGCGGCGACACCACCTACCTCAACCAGTACGTCCTGGTCCGCCTCGGCGGCTCCTTCGGCGGCTGCGCCTTCGAGGCCGGCGAGCTCGACCCCTCGATCTGCCGCGACTCCTCCGGCACCCCGCTCGACGCCCTCCTGCGCGAGGCCCCGCGCCCGCTGCGGATCGCCGCCCTCGACGCCTACCTCTCCGAGACCCGCCCCCACCGCGCGGCCGCCGAGGAGGGCGACGCCGAGGCCGTCACCCTCCCCACCGGCACCCCGGAGGTCCGCGCGCGGGCCCGCGACGCGGCCGTCGCCGGCCTGCTGGACATCGAAGAGGGCGCGAAGGTCGGCCTCATCGGCGTCGTCAACCCGCTGGTCGCGGCGATACGCGCGCGCGGCGGCGAACCCCTGCCCTGCGACCTCAACCTCAGGGCCACCCAGTGGGGCGATCCCGTCACCGACGACATGCACGAGGTGCTGGACCGCGCCGACGCCGTCGTCGCCACCGGAATGACCCTGAGCAACGGCTCGTTCGACACCGTCCTGGAGCGCTGCCGGTCCCGCGGCGTCCCGCTGATCGTCTACGCGCAGACCGGCAGCGCCGTCGCCCGCGCCTTCCTCGGCTCGGGCGTGACCGCCCTGTCCGCGGAACCGTTCCCCTTCTCCCAGTTCAGCGCCGAGGAGACCGCCCTGTACCGCTACCGGACGGCGGGCGGCGCATGATCCCCGCCGCCCGTGCGACCGCACCCGGTGCCGGTGTCCTCCCCACCGGCACCGGGCACGCCCCCTGCCACCACGGCGAGCTCCTCCAGGGCGTCTTCCTCGACGACGACGGGCGCCGGTGCGCGGGCCTGGTCACCCTGCCGATGGCGGGGCCCGGCAGCAGCGCCGAGTTCGTCCGCCGGCCCGGCACGGCGCCCGAGGCACTCACCGTCGTGCCCGCCGACCGCACGAAGGCCGCCCGGGCCGCGGCCCTCGCGGTCGCCGAGTGCGCGGAACGGACCGGTCAGCCGCCCTGCGGCGGGGAGCTGCGGATCACGTGCGACATCCCCGTGGGCCTGGGCATGGGCAGCTCCACCAGCGACGTGATCGCCGCCGTCCGCGCGGTCGCGGACTCGTACCGGCTGCGGACGGCCCCCGGCGCGGTCGCCCGGCTGGCCGTGCGCGCCGAACTGGCCTGCGACCCGCTGATGCTGGACGGCCGGCCGGTGCTGTTCGCCCAGCGGGAGGGCCGCGTCCTGGAGGTCCTCGGCCCGGCCCTGCCGCCCCTGGTCGTCGTGGGCTGCACCCTCGGCGGGGGCGCGCCCGTGGACACCCTCTCCCTGCCCGTGCACGAACCCGCCGACAGCGACGTACGGGCCTGGGAGCGGATGCGCACACGGCTGCGCCGGGCGGTGGCCACCGGCGACGCCCAGCTGCTCGGCCGGGTCGCCACCGCCAGCGCCCGGCGCGGCCAGCAGGCCCTGGGCCACCCGGAGTTCGACGCACTGACCGTCATCGCCCGCCGGGCCGGGGCCGTCGGCGTCCAGATCGCGCACAGCGGCGCCGTGGCGGGCGTGCTGTTCGACCCCGCCGTCCCGGGCCTGCGGCACCGCGTCCGCAGCTGCCTGCGCGCCCTGGACGCCCACGGCATCCCCGCCACCCGGACCTTCACGACCTTCACCACCACCAAGGAGCCCCTGGATGGATCAGCACGTCGCGGAGTCGATCGGCCGGCCGGACCTCATACGCCTCGACGACCGGCTCGTCTGCCTGCGCTTTGAGACGATGAAGGTGGTCTCCGCCCTCGCCGCGGTGCGCCACCTGCTCGACACCGGAGCCGTACGGCGCGGGGACACGCTGCTCGACAGCTCCAGCGGCATCTACGCGTACGCGCTCGCCCTGGCCTGTCACCGGCACGGCATGCGCTGTCACATCGTCGGCTCGACGACGGTCGACCACGCCCTGCGCACCCAGCTCGCCGTGCTCGGGGCCACGCTGGAGCAGATGGAACCGTGCAGCGACCTCAAACTGGACCAGAAGCGGCGGGTGGAGCGGATCCACGAGATCCTCGCCGCGCACCCCGAGTACCACTGGATGCGGCAGTACCACGACGACATCCACTACCTCGGCTACCGCGCCGTCGCCGACCGGATCCGCGAGGCGACCGGCACGGAAGGCCTCACCGTGGTCGGCGGGGTCGGATCGGGCGCCTCCACCGGAGCCCTCGCCCGCTACCTGCGCGCGGCACCCGGCGGCCCGGCCGGCGTCGAACTCGTCGGCGTCCAGCCCTACGGCAGCGTCACCTTCGGCGCCGAGCACGTCTCCGACCCCGAGATCATCATCGCCGGGATCGGCAGCTCCATCCCCTTCGGGAACGTCTCCCACGAGCTGTACGACACGCTGCACTGGATCTCCTTCGACGCGGCGCTGGCCGGCAGCGTCGACCTGCTGAGCCGGCACGCGGTCTTCGCGGGCCTGTCGACGGGCGCCGGCTACCTCGCCGCCCGCCACGAACGCGAGCGTGCCCCCGAACGGACGGTCCTCTTCATCGCCGCCGACACCGGCCACCGCTACGTCGACACCGTCCACGCCCGGCACCGCGAGGCCGCGCCGATCGCGGACCTCGCCCCCCGGGAGGTGTCCGACCAGAGTCAACTGGCCCTGCCCTGGTCCCGGATGCGCTGGAACCGCGCCCCGGCGACGGCCGTATGCGCCCTCACCCAAGGAAGTTCAGAAGTTGTATGAATAACGTCAACCATTGACGTTGTCCGTTCAGCAACTTTATGGTCGCGGGACTCTCGCAGGAGATACGAGAACGACGGAGAACAATGACGTACTCCCCCGGAGCGCGCCCGCGCCCGCGTCCCGCCCGCCTGACCGCGCTGCTGCTCGCCGGTGCGCTCGTCGCCCCGGTGGCGCCCGCGGCCGCGGCCACCGCACCACAACCCCCCACCGCCGACCGTTCCCCCGCCGCCGTCCCCCCGTCCGCCGACTGCCGGACGGGTGACGGCTGGTCGCTCGACTCCACCCGCATCGACACCACCGACACCCACCACGCCTACGTGGGCAACGGCTACCTGGGCCAGCGCGTGGCGCCCAACGGCACCGGCTACACCGGCAGTGACACCAAGACCGGCTGGCCGCTCTTCACCCCCAGCTACGACGGCTCGTTCGTCTCCGGGCTCTACGCGCACAACCAGCAGACCGCCGGCGACCGGCAGGCCGTCGCGGCACTGCCCACCTGGACCGGGCTCACCGTCGGCACCGGCGGCGCCCACGGCGATACCTTCAACTCTTCGACGGAACCGGGCCGGGTGTCCGGCTACCGCCAGACCCTCTTCCTGCACTGCGGCATCGTCCGCACGTCCCTGACCTGGACCGCCGCCGACGGCAGGAAGACGGACCTGGTCTACGAGGTGCTCGCCGACCGCAACGACCCGCACGTGGGCGCCGTCCGGCTGCGCATGACACCGCGCTGGAGCGGCGAGGCCACCGTCACCGACCGGATCGACGGACACGGCGCCCGGCGCATCCGCCAGACCGGCGGGGGAGACCGGACCGAGGGGTCCGGCCGCGACGGGCGGACCATGGACGTGGCCTTCCGCACCGACGGCACGGACACCGACGGCGCCGTCGCCTCCACCCTGCGCGCCGGGAACGGCGTGCGCACGGACAGGGCGGGAGCCGCCGGGGCCGCCGAGGACCTGAGCGCACGGCAGTCCCTCGCCTTCCCCGTCCGCAGCGGCCACGCGTACGAACTCACCAAGTACGTCGGCGTCGACACCGCTCTGACCTCGCAGGCACCCCGCCGGGACGCCACCGCGGCGTCACAGCGCGCCGCCCGGCAGGGATGGGACGGGCTGCTGCGCGCCCACACCGCCGCCTGGGCCCGCCTGTGGCGCGCCGACATCGAGGTGCCCGGGCAGCGCGACCTGCAGACCTGGGTGCGCTCCGCGCGGTACGGACTGCTCTCCAGCAGCCGCAAGGACGCCTCCGACAGCATCGCCCCGGCCGGGCTGACCAGCGACAACTACGCGGGCCTGGTGTTCTGGGACGCCGAGACCTGGATGTACCCGGCCCTGCTGGCCACCGACCCCGCCCTCGCCAGGAGCGTCGTCGAGTACCGGTACCGCACCCTCCCGGGAGCCCGCGAGAACGCCCGCAAGCTCGGCTACCAGGGGCTGTTCTACCCCTGGAACAGCGGCAGCAAGGGCGATCTGGCCCAGGAGTGCCACAGCGTGGACCCGCCCCACTGCCGCACCCAGATCCACCTCCAGTCCGACATCTCCCTGGCCGTCTGGCAGTACTACCTCGCCACCGGCGACACCGCGTGGCTGCGCGAGCGCGGCTGGCCCGTCATGAAGGGCATCGCCGAGTTCTGGGCCGGGAGGGTCAGCCCCAACACGGACGGCAGCTACTCCATCAAGGACACCGCCGGCCCCGACGAGTACAGCAACGGCGTCGACGACGCGGTCTTCACCAACGCGGGCGCGGCCACCGCGCTGCGCCACGCCACCCGCGTCGCCCAGCTGCTCGGCGAGCGCGCCCCGGGGGAGTGGACGGCGATCGCCGACCGGATCCGCATCCCCTACGACGCGCAGCGCAAGGTCTTCGAGCAGTACGACGGCTACCGCGGCGGCAAGATCAAGCAGGCGGACACGGTGCTGCTGATGTACCCGCTGGAGTGGCCGATGCCCGAGGGCGCGGCGGCGAGCACCCTCGACTACTACGCGCAGCGGACCGACCCCGACGGCCCGGCCATGACGGACTCGGTGCACGCCGTCGTCTCCGCCGCGATCGGCGAGCCGGGCTGCTCGACGTACACCTACCTCCAGCGCGCCATCAGGCCGTTCGTCCGCGGCCCCTTCGCCCAGTTCTCGGAGGCCCGCGGCGCCAAGGCGGGCGCCGAGGACCCGCTGGCCGGCTCGCCCGCGCACGACTTCCTCACCGGCAAGGGCGGCTTCCTGCAGATCTTCACCAACGGCCTGACCGGCATGCGGATGCGCGAGGACAAGCTGCACCTCGACCCGGTGCTGCCCCCGCAGCTCGGCCGCGGCGTCACCCTGCGCGGGCTGCGCTGGCAGGGCCGCACGTACGACGTCGAGCTCGGCGCCCGGCGCACCACCGTGCGCCTCACCGACGGCGCGCCGATGACCCTCGACACGCCGCAGGGCGCGAAGGTGGTCTCCAAGGCGTCCCCGGCCGTCCTCGACACCCGCCGCCCCGACCTCGCGCCCACCGGTAACAAGGCCCGCTGCACCGCCGCCACCGCCTCGTCCGAGGAACCCGGCATGTACGCGGGGGCCGCCGTCGACGGCAACACGGCCACGGCCTGGGTCCCGGACGGGCCGGACGGCAGCCTGACCACCGATCTCGGCAGGTCCGTGCGCGTCAGCGAGGTCACCCCGGCCTGGAGCGGCCCGGCCCCGTCCTCGTACGCCGTTCAGCTGTCCACCGACGGACGGCACTGGCACGACGCCGCGGCCGGCGGCAGCAGTACGCCGGTTGACGCGCGGTACGTGAGGGTGGTGGTGCACGGTGCCGGGGCCGCCGGGTCCCGCACGGGCATCGCCGAAGTGACGGTCTCGTAGCGGAACGGGAGGGACCCCGCACGGCCGGGGGTTGCACGAGAAGTGCGCCGTGCGGGGTCGTCGTGGGACGCCGGTGGCGTCAGAACGCGAGCGCGCCGAGGTCGACCGCGGCGGCCATGGCCTCGGCTCCGGCGTCGTTGAGGTGCATGCCGTCGCCGCTGTCGAACTCCGGGCGGATGTGGTCCGGCCGCTCGGGGTCCTCCACGGCGCGGGCGACGTCGAAGACCGAGTCGAAGGCGCCGCCGGTGCGGATCCACTCGTTCACCTCGCGCCGGGCGGCGAGGCCCTCGGGGGTGTTGTGGCCCGGGTAGACGGCGCCGGCGAACGGGCCGACGGTCGCCGCGTGGACCGTCAGCCCGGCGCCGTGCGCCCTGCGGGCCAGCTCGGTGAACCCGGCGATCAGCTCGCCGGCCGTGGCGGGGGGCAGGCCGGCCATTCCGGGCAGGCCCAGGTCGTTGATGCCGAAGTTCACCAGGACGTGGGCGGCGCCGGGCACCGACAGCACGTCCCGCTCGAAGCGGGCCAGGGCGTGCTCGCCGATCTCGTCGGTCAGCAGCCGGTTCCCGGCGATGCCCTGGTTGACGGTCCAGCCGCGCTCCAGCCGCCGGTTGAGCGCGTCCACGGAGCGCCGGTTGGCGCCGGGCGTGGTGCCGACGCCCTCGAACCAGGAGTCCCCGAAGGCGACGGCCACCGCCGTGCCCTCGTCCGCGAGCACGTCGATCCCGGTGACGTAGAACCGGCACGGGACCTGCTCGGCCCCGGGGAGGCCCGTCGCCCCGGTCGCGTTCCCGGCGGTGACGTAGGACGTCTCGCCGGGCATGTGCGAGAAGGTGGCCGGGCCGGTCTCCGCCGGCAGGTGGAGGCTGAGGACGAGGTCGGCGCCCGCCCGGACGGGCAGGCCGACCGGATCGCTGACCACCTCGCCGCCCGCCGGGACCGTCACCTGCGCCGAGCCGTCGAAGCGCACCCCGGTATCGGTCTCGGCCACGATCTCGTCGGCGGTCTTGCGTTCGGCCACCCGGGCGTCGGCGACGGTCAGCGGGGAGCGGCCGTAGCGGTTGGAGAGGCGCACCCGGACCCGCTCGCCCCCGCCGGCCATGTGCAGGACCTGACGGACCGTCTGGTCATGGAAGCCGCGGGGCTCGGTGAGCCGGATCGTCTCGTACGGGCTGATCACCGCGCTGCGGAATCCCGCCACCCACTGCTGGGTCATGACGCGCCTTTCTCTCGTGTGCCTGTCGTTCGTACGGTCGTTGTGGTGCGTGTCTGCTCGCGGGGGACCCCGGTCCGGGCCGTGACCGTCCCCGGCCGGGCGCCGCGCAGCCGTCGCGCGAGGGCAGCGCTGATGGCCAGCGTGGCCAGGCACAGGACGGACAGCGTGAGGGGCAGGGCGCCGACGTCGTACTCCTCGATGACCGCGCCGAGCGCGGGCGGGAAGGCGACGGAGCCGAGCATGGCCGCGGCGATGACGTAGGCCATGGCGCTGCCCGAGGCGGGCGCGGAACGGTTCAGCCAGTTCAGGCCGTTGGGGAAGATGGGGCCGATGCACAGCCCGGCCGCCGCGTACGCCCAGGGGGCGAGGCCCGGCACCGGCACCAGCAGGACGCTGACGGTCATCAGGGCGCAGGCGCCGGTCACGATCGCGGCCGGCGACCAGCGGCGGGCGAGCGGGGCGACCAGGAAGCGGCCGGCGGTCATGGCCAGCCAGTACGCCGACGTGGCGACGGTCGCGCCGGTCATGCTCTGCCCGAGCGCGTGCAGGTGGGTGGGCTCCCAGTTGCCGATGCCGCTCTGCACCGCGAAGTGCAGCATGTAGACGGCCACGAAGCCGGCGAGCACGACGGCCAGGCCGCGTCCGCCGGAGCGGTGGGCCGGTGCGGGGGAGGCCTCGGCGAGTTCGGCGGGCGTCGGGCGGGCCCGCACCCCGCGGACGCAGGCCAGGGGGATCAGGGTCAGGAGGCCGATCGTGATGAACGTGGCGCCGTAGCGCTCGGGGCCGGTGACGGCGATGACGGCGGGCGCCAGGACCGTGCCGAGCCCGAAGCAGCCGTGGGCCACGTTCAGCAGGGCCGGGCCGCGGGAGCCGAGCCCGATGAGGAACAGCCGGCTGATGGCGAAGTCGACGCCGCCGAGGCCGAGTCCCGTGACGACGGCCGCCCCCAGCATCAGGGGCCACGTCCCGGAGAGACCGAAGGTGACGGTGCCTGCCAGCATGGTCAGGTAGGAGGAGATCAGCAGCGCCCGGTTGCCGATCCGGCGGTGGACGGAGTGGAAGCCGAGGACGCCCACCACCGCGCCGAGCGACTGGGCGGCCAGGGCCAGCCCGGCCGTCGGCTCCGATAAGGAGAACTTGTCGCGCAGGGCGGGGACCACCGGTCCGTACAGGGCGATCAGCGCACCGATGATCACCATGCCCAGGCAGGACGCCGCCACGGCGGTGCGGGTGAACAGCGGCTCCTGCTCGCCGCCGGGGGAGGGCGCCGCGCCGCCCCGGGCCGTCACGGCGCGTCCTTGCCGGCCGGCGCGAGCGCGATCAGGAAGGCGGACACGTGCTCGGCCGCCGCGTCCCGCGCGGCCTGCGGGTCGCCGCCGTCGATCGCCTCCAGGATGCGGGCGTGGCCGGGGTCCCCGTAGTGCTCGTCGGGGCGGCGCACGCCGCCCACCCGGACCGAGTCCCGGACGGAGCCCAGCATGCTGCTGTAGAGCCGGGTCAGCACGGGGTTGCCCGCGGCCTCGACGACGGCGGTGTGGAACTCCACCGCCGCCCGGTTGAACTCGCCGGCCCTGCCGTCCCGGTGGGCGGCGGTCTGGCGCTCATACACGGCCGCGAGGCGGTCCAGGTCGGACCGGCTGCGGCGCTCGGCGGCGAGGCCCGCCGCCTCCACCTCCAGGCCGCGGCGGGTCTCCAGGACGTAGCGCAGCTCGGCGTCGGCCAGATAGCGGGTCAGGACGGCGTCGACCTCGTGGGTGCCGCGCACGAACGTCCCCCGGCCCTGCGCGGTCTCCAGCAGGCCCACGTGGACCAGGGCCTGCACCGCCTGGCGCAGCGTGCTGCGGCTGACCTCCAGCTCGGCCACGAGCTCGTCCTCGACGGGGATCTTGCTCCCCATCGGCCACCTGCCGCTGACGATCTGCGTCTTCAGCCGCTCGATGGTGCCTTCGATCAGTGCCGAACGCGGTACCGCGCGCACTCCGCCCACCTCCCGATAGAACATATCATCATCCCTTAGTAAGGGAATCCTAACTTATCACGCGAGGGGGACCGTGCCGACGGCGACCGTGGTGCCCTCGCTGACGTATCCGTGCCGGGAGCGGAGCGGGTGGTCCTCCGCGCCGGCGTCGGCGAACGGCGCGAACCGGTGCTCCCAGCCGCCGCCGAGGCCCCGCGCCTGCCGGGCGACGAGGGCGCCGGTGCGGGTCCAGAACCGCAGGGTGCCGGGCTCCAGCGGGGCGAGGTGCTCGATCACCGTCGTGTGCTGGCGCACCGCCTCCAGGCCGGACTCGCGGAGCCACCGGTGGAGTTCGCGGCCGCGCAGCAACTGCCGGGCGTACGGGCACGACGGGGCCGCCGCGCGGAAGAAGTCGGTGAACAGGAACGGGTCGCCGGGCCGTGCCGCGACCGCCGTGACGTCCGGCACCTGCACGGCCACCAGCCCGCCCGGCCGCACGACCCTGCGCAGCTCCCGCAGGGCCCGGCCGAGCATGCCGTCGTCCAGGTGCTGGAGGACGTCGGCGCACCACACGGCGTCGAACGAGCCGTCGGCGTGGGGGAGGCCGAGCACGGTCGCGCGGCGCACGTCCACGGCCTGCCCGGGGGCGTACTGGCGCATCCGCTCCGCGGCGGCCGCCGTGTTGCGCTCCAGCCGGTCGACGGCCGACACGCGCCCTCCGGGGCCCACCAGTTCGGCGAGCCACGGCAGGAAGGCGCCGCTGCCGCAGCCCGCGTCGAGCACGTGCCACCCGGAGCCGATGCCCACCTGCTCCAGGGCGGACTGATAGGACTGCAGGCAGGTGGCGGGGCGGGCTTGTTCCACGGCGGGAGCGGCAAGTTCCGGCTCGGTGACGCGGTCCACGGTCAGCATGGCGAAAGTTCCTCACGGTGTTGCTGGGCGGGTACGGGCGGGGGTGTGCTGCCGGCTTCAGTCCTTGTCGGCGGCCAGCTCGGCGGGGCGCGGCCGCGCGGTCTCCGGTCCGGGCCGTACGCGCGGGCCGCCGGACGCCACGGGAATGCTCTTGCCGCTGGAACGCGGCGCCGTCAGCAGGCGCATGGCGGGCATCTCCCACCACCGGTAGACCGCCCAGGCGATCAGAAGGGTGACCCCGGCGAAGGCGGCGGCGAGCGCGGACGCCGTCCAGGCGTTCCAGGAGGTGTCGTGGCCGAGCAGGTCGTGGCCGATCCGCAGGACGGTCTGGTGCGCGAGGTAGAAGGCGAAGGACACCTCGCCCAGCCACACCATGGACCGGCTCCGCAGCAGGGAGCCGCGGCCCTCCAGGTCGGCCATCGCGACGGCGGGGATGAAGAGCGTCAAGGGGATCACGGTGAGGGCGGCGAGACCGTAGAGCACGGGGGACACGACGGCGGCGGCGTAGCCGGTCGCCAGCAGGGCCGTGGCCACGGCCACGGGAACCCGGGGCCACGCACCGTCCTTGACCAGCTTCGCCACCGCGATGCCCAGCAGGAACTCCAGGCAGCGCGACACCGGGAACGCGTAGACCAGCCAGTACTGGCGCACGGACACGCCGCTGTCCGCCTCGGGGTGCGACACGTCGAGCGGCATGCCGGGCCCGCCGTGCAGGAGACCGGCGACCACGGGCAGCAGCCAGACGCCCGCGACGGCCGTGGCGACGACCGCCCAGGTGCCGCGCCGGCCGAACCGCCCGACGAACCGCGCCAGCAGCGGGAACATGAGGTAGAAGAACAGCTCGCAGCAGAGCGACCAGCTCGGCCGGTTCACGCTGAAGAAGAAGTCCAGCCGCGGGAACCACGTCTGCACGAGGGCGAGGTTCGCCGTGGCGGACCCCGCGGCGACCTGCTCCCCGAACAGCAGCAGGAGGGGCAGGGTCAGCACCCAGAGCAGGAGGTGGTTCGGGTAGATCTTCGCGAGGCGGCGGCGCAGGAATTCGCGCGCGGGCCGGCCCGGCTTGGCCGACCAGGCGAGGACGAATCCGCTGAGGATGAAGAAGAACGAGACGCCGACGCCGCCGGCCGGATTGAAGATCTTCGACAGCACCGGGTTCGTGCCGTCGTCGTACAGCTTCTCCACGCTCAGGTGGAAGAAGAAGACCAGCAGGGCCGCCACGAACCTCAGGCCGGTCAGGGACGGGAGCCGCGAATCGGCGAGTGCCCGTTCATTCCTCATGTTTTCCCCCATGAATTGCTTGCTTCCGGTCGTGCATGCGCGGTGCGGCGCGCCCGGGCCGGCCGGGCGCGCCGCCGCCCGACCGGCAGGCCGTGAACTCGACGTCCAGGCCCGAGCCCGCGGTGAGCAGGGTTCCGGCCCCGCCGTCCCCGGCCGCGGAGAAGCCGAAGCGGCGCGACAGCTCCGCGCCCGATCCGGCCGGGTCGTCCGAGCGGAAGACCATGCGGGACGCCCCGACGGCGAGCCGGTCGCCCGTGCGCCGGACCTCGTCCACCACGTGTTCGAACAGCTCGATGTTGGTGTGCTCGCCGATGCGCACCATGGCCATCTTCGACAGGGCCGGCACGGGCGTCTCGAACTGACGCGTCATCAACTCCTTGCCGGAGCTGATGACGGACCCGAGGATCCGCCGCCCGCCGAGGCCGCTCGTGAGCAGGTCGACGGCGGCGTCGAGGTCCCGGACGCTGTAGCCCACGTGGTCGATCCCCATCAGGGCGGGAACCGGGGACGCCTCCTGCGGCACCTGGCCGTGGAAGAGCTCCGCGGCCTCCGCCGAGGGGATCCCGGGCCACTCCTGGAGCTCGCCGTACGCGCCCCAGGGGAAGCGGAAGTAGACCCACTTGTGGTGGCGCAGCGCCCCCTCGGGGATCTCCATGACCTCGCCGAGGATCCTGATCCCCGGGCACTGCGCGAGGAACCGCGCGGCCTGCTCGATGTCCCCGGTGCGGAAGCAGAAGTGCGCGGTGCCGATGTCCACGACCGAGGCGTCGAAAGCCGTCCCCGCGCTCGCCTCGTACGCGAACAGGCGGAGCCGCGTCCGCGGGTCGAGCTGCAGCAGGACGCTCCGGGCGGGCGCGCCGTGGTCGTCCACGACCGCGGCCCGGCCGTCCGCGGACGCCGGCACCTCGGCTCCGAAGACGGTCCGGAACAGGTGCGCCGCGGCGTCCACGTCCGGAACCGCCATGGAGAAACCGTCCAGGGTGTTCTTCACCGAATGCTCCGATCCTTGTGGCGTGAGGGGAAGGGGGGAGGGGCGGTCACGCGGGAACCGCGGACCGGACGGCGGAGTTGAACGCCTCGGCGGCGCGGGCGATCTCCTCCTCGGTGCTGCGCACGCCGACGCCGAACCCGGAGCCGAGGTGCGCGTCCGAGACGCCGACGGAGACGGCGACGGAGCGGGAGAGCAGGTCGTCGGTGCGGGGCAGGTCGCCCCGCCGGCAGCGGATCGACGCGTTCCCGCTGAGCTGGGGCATGTTGCCGTAGTAGTGGCGCCCCGAGTCGACGAGCGGCTTGGTGGACAGCTTCTGCGCCACCTCGCGGGCCCGGTCCGCACTGTCGAAGGTGTGGACGACGACGTTGGCGCAGTCGCCCGCGGCGTCGTTGAGGGCGCGCTGCCGCATGCCCTCGTGCGGCTCGATGAGCTCCACGAGGCGGTCCCGGACGCGCCGGGTCGCGGCGAGCACGGTGTCGACGCGCTGCAGCTGGGCGCAGGCCACGGCCGCGCTGAGTTCGGGCATGCGCAGGTTCAGGCCGAACGTCGCCTCGCCCGTGCCGACCCCGTTGTCGTCGCGCAGCGGAGGCCAGCCCTGGTCCTGGTAGGCGAAGCCGCGGGCGTAGGCCGTGCGGTCGCGGAAGACGGCCATGCCGCCCTCGCCGCAGGTGATGACCTTGAAGGGGTTGAAGGAGTACGCGCCGGCGTCGCCGACCGTCCCCAGCCGCGCGCCTCCGTAGCTGCCGCCGCAGGCCTGCGCGGCGTCCTCGATCAGGAGGATCCCGTGGCGGTCGGTGATCTCCCGCAGCCGCCCCAGGTCGCAGGGCGCGCCCAGCATGTGCACGGCCAT
Organism: Streptomyces sp. XH2; assembly: GCF_049725035.1. Lineage (NCBI taxonomy): Bacteria > Bacillati > Actinomycetota > Actinomycetes > Kitasatosporales > Streptomycetaceae > Streptomyces > Streptomyces sp. XH2. The sequence goes on from NZ_JBMMMZ010000006.1 coordinate 164,848, forward strand.
GACGGCGCGCGTCCTGGGCGTGATCCTCCGCTCGACGTCCTCGGGGTCGAGGGTCAGGGTCTCGTCGACCTCCGCGAGGACCGGCGTCGCGCCGAAGTGGCCGATCGAGCCGATGGAGGCGACGTAGGTGTAGCCGGGGACGACGACCTCGTCGCCGGGGCCGATGCCCAGCCCCGCGAGGGCCGTGGCGAGGGCCGAGGTCCCGCTGTTGACGGCGATCGCGGGGCCGCTGCGGAAGAGGGCCTCCGTGTCGCGCTCCAGCCTCCGGACGAAGGAGTGCTCCTCGGGGTCGTCGAACAGGTAGCGGGTGAGGCCCCAGTTCGCGAGCACCTGCTCGACGTTGTGTCGCTCCTCGTCGCCGAGGAATTCAAATCCTGGACCCGGCACGGGTCTCCTCCTGGTGTGGTGCGGTGGGGGTGCGGTGCTCAGTGCTGCAGGGCGGGGGCGGGCAGGTTCTCGCCCGCGGACTGCGCCAGCTCCTTGAGCAGGGCGGTGACCTGGTGCAGCTCCTCCCGGGTCACTTCCTGGGTGAAGGCGCAGGAGCCGATCTCCTGGACGACGGGCAGGTTGAGGCTGCCGTCGCGGTGCAGGCGCGCCTCGTCCATCGCGCGCTCGAGCATGTCGATGTCGTAGAACAGCGGGTGGTCGAGGGGGAGCCCGACGCGGTGCATGGTGCGGGCCACCCGCCGGACGTCGGCGCCGGTGAGCCGGCCCCGGACGTACGAGAGCAGCGCGGTGAACAGGCAGTCGATCGCGACCGCCTCGCCGTGCAGCAGCTCGGGGACGACGGCCATCTCGATCGGCGGGCTGAAGGTGTGGCCGTAGTCGACGATGCGGCGCAGGTCCTTCTCCCAGAGGTTCTGGCGCAGTTCGGACTGCATGCCGTCGATGGCGCGGGTGACGACCTCCTCCGCGGGCTCGGTGCGGAAGTGCGAGGCGACCAGCTCGGGGCCGTGCTCCTCCAGCAGGGAGAACAGCCGGCTGTCCTTGATCATGGCCATCTTGAGGATCTCGCCGCAGCCGTTGACGAGGTGCCGGCGGGGCAGCGAGGCCAGCAGGCCGGTGTCGACGACGGTCCGCATCGCGGGGTGGAAGGTGCCCAGCCGGTTGCGGTTGCCCTGGTGGTTCACGGCCGTCTTGGCGGAGACGCTGCCGTCGATCATGCCCAGGAGGGTGGTGGGCACCCGCACCCAGGGGATGCCCCGGCGGTAGATGCTGGCGGAGAAGCCCGCGACGTCGATCAGGACGTTCCCGCCGATCGCGATGGGCGGGTTGCTCTGCCGGCGCGCGCCGGACCGTTCCAGCGCGTCGACGATGGACAGGCAGGTGTCGAGGTTCTTGTTGACCTCGCCGGAGTCGACCTCGATCACCTCGACGGCCACGTCGTGGGCGGCGAAGTACGCCTCCACGCGCCCGCGGAGGACCGCGGACAGCGCCGCGTCGAGTATCACGAGCTGCTTTCCGGCCGAAGTGCTGCGGTCGACGGTTTCGAGCAGCAGCGGATTGTCCGGGGAAAACACGTCCCGGGTGATGGAGACGTGGTATTTCACCTGCAGCTCGGCTTCGATGTCCAGAGTGTTCTGGGTGGCAGGAGACATGGGTCTTCCCTCCCGGGTGAATGCACAAGGGGAACAGGGCGGTCAGCGCGTGACGGGAACTTCCGGAAACCGATTCCCATCGGCCTGGAATGTCCTTGCGTCGAGCATGTATCGAACCCTAGGCGGGCTTGATCGCCAAGAAGAATTACTTCCGCGCATCATTTATTCAGTGCGCGCATAAGAGCGTCCGCAGTCGGCATGCGTCCCGTCGCCCCCGCGCTGAGCAGCGCGAACGCTACATCCTCTGCCGCGGTCTTTGCGAAAGTTTGACGGGGTGTGATGTTTGTGGCGGGGGGTGGTTGCATGATCAACCAGTGCCGCTTCAATGTCCCGGATGTTAGATTTCCCGTGCGTACTGACCGAAGAACGGGGGAGCGGCGGGCGTGCAACGGAGCACGCGGGCGCCGTACGGCTATTCAGCGCGGGAACCGGATGAGCGACCGGTTTATCCCGGCGTCGTCACGCAGGCTCCCCTTCGTGTTCCGTCCCCGTTGATGCGCGTTCATCCGGGGGTGTGTAAGGGGGCTTTGATGATGCGTGGGCACGTGCGTCCGTCCGTCGGGAACGCGGACGTCGACCTGTCCCAGTTCCGGTGTTTCATAGCGGTCGTCGAGGCGGGCAGCTTCACCGGTGCGGCCCGGCGCCTCCACGTGACCCAGCCCACCGTCTCCCGCGCCGTCCAGCGCCTGGAGAGCGCGCTCAACGCCCGCCTCCTGGACCGCTCCACGCGCCACCTCAGCCTCACCCCCGAGGGCAGGACGTTCCACGCGGACCTGACGGAGGCCTACGTCCACCTGAACCGGGCGATCAGCCGGCTGCACTCGTCCTCGGTCCTGCGGATCGGGTTCTGCTGGCTGCTGCCCGAGCAGTTCTCCCGGTTCGTCGCGCGGTTCGCGAAGGAGGCCGGGGTCGACTTCGAGTTCGTGCGCGACGACACCGCCACGGCCGGCCTGGACAACGGGCACACCAACGTCGCCCTGCTGCGCCGCATCCCCCGCGACCGGCCCGTCACGGCGCTCCCGCTGTGGCGGGAACCCCGGGTGGCGGCCGTCGCGCGCAGCTCGCCGCTGGCCCGGCGCGACCACCTGGACTGGGCGGAGCTCGCGGACTGGCCGCTGGTCCGCAACACGGTGAGCGGCACGACCGCCCCGGACCTCTGGCCGTCCGGCCGCCGCCCCGCGGTCGGCGCCGTCTGCAGCAATTACGACGAGTGGCTCGAAGCCGTCGCCGCGGACCAGGGCATCGGCGCCGTGCCGGAACTCGCCGCCCGGCGCACCAGCCACCCCTCGGTGGTGTACGTGCCGCTGCGCAACGCCCCGGCGGTCCAGGTGTCGCTCGCGCTGCCCTTACGGGGCGCGCACCCGCTGGCCGAGCAGCTCGCGGCCGCCGCCCGTCGGGAGTTCCGCTGAGCCGGGATCGCACCCCCGGCGCAGTGCGCGAGACGACCGTCGCGCCCGACGCCGAAGTCGACCGTGGCCAGGTACGCGTCCCCGGTGCCGGTGCCGGTCTTCGGGTCGAGGCCGGAGGTGGCGTACGACAGCAGGACGCGGGCCTGGCGCTTGGCGGGCTTGGGCTCCTGGCCGTACCCGACGGCCGTGTCCTCCTGCTGGTGGTAGAGGACGGCGGAGAGCCCGGAGACGGTCTTCCGGCCGACGACGGCGAAGCTGTCGCGACGGACGCCGGGGTGGTCGCCGATGGGCGCCTCGGACGTCACCCAGCGGGGGCCGCCGACGAGTTCGCCGTGGCGGCCGTGGTCGGTCTGGTCGTGCAGACGGGTGCCGGAGCCCTCGTCGAAGCGGTAGTACGCGACGAGGCCGGGGTCGTTGCCGATGAGGCGGACGCCCTTGTCGCGCTTGAGCTCGTCGGCGGTGCGGGCGCGGTCCCAGACGCGGACCTCGTCCAGCTCGGCGCGGGCGCCCTGGGCGAGGGCGCGGCCCAGGAGCAGGGCGCCGGTGCCGGTGGCGTCGTTGTGCGCGAAGATCTGCCAGCGCTGCTGCCCGTGGACGGCCGTGGGGACGAGCAGGGCGGTGAAGCGCCCGCCGGAGAGGTGCCGTACGAACGACAGCTCCTTGGTGGGCTCGTGGAAGGGGCGGCCCTCCATGTCCGTGGTGCCCCGGCTGTCCTTGGCCGAGTCGGGCCGCGTCCGGTGCCGGCTGCGGCGGTAACGGGCCTCCAGGACGGGCTTGAGCTCGCCGCCGACGAGCAGGAATCGGTCGCACAGCAGCGTGACGGCGACGAGGGGCACCTTGGCCCCGGCGGCGTCCTTGGCGTAGTCCGTACGGGCCGGATCGCCGGAGGAGGCGCCTCCGGCCAGCTTGTGGACGGCGTCGGGGTGCGCCGCGTCCACCGACTGGCGCAGCACCACGATGTGGGTGCCGTCGGACAGCGCGTGAAAGGGGGCGAGGGCGGTGAGCCGGGCCGTGGTGGACAGGAACGGGTCCACCTCGTCGTCGTCCAGCCGCTCCCCGGGCGCGGCCTTCACCCTGCCGCCGCGCTTGACGGCCGGCAGCGCGGTGGCGCCGACGGCCGCGAAGCCCACGTCCGCGATCTCGGACGGGAAATGGAGCGGAAGGGGGTTCTCCGACCAGTAGGCGGCGTCGAGCTCGCCCTTGCTCTCGTCGTGCCGCGCCAGAGCGAGGACGGTGTAGACGAGGCGCCGCTGGTCGTCCATGGCCAGGGCCACCGTGGTGCCCTGGTGCCGCACGGTGGTGGTGTGAACGTACGCGCGGTCGGAGTAGACCTTCGGTAATTGCTGCTCGCCGGACAAGGCGGCTCCTCGTAAATGATGTGCGGGAGGCGCGAGAACCCTCGCTGACCTGCGGGGCTCTCTCTGCGAACGCGGCGATCACACACCATTTACCGGCGCGGGACACGCGTCAAGGAGCCGTTTGCGTCAGCGGCCGGAACCCGACGATCCACGGGTGACCCGGTCACCGGCCCCCGCCCCGTACGGGCGCTGCGGCGGCCGTGAACAGGACCAGCACGAGCGCCGGGGCCAGTGCCGGTGCCACGCCCTCGCGCAGGAAGAGCGCGCCTCCGCACAGGGCGCCGGTGAACATGGCCGTCAGGGAGGCCAGGCGGCGTACCGTCGCCGGCCCGGGGGCGTCGGCGGCGAGGCCGGTCAGGGTGCGCGTGAGCACGGTGGTCGTCAGGTCCGGGACGGCGAGCGCGCGGACGGCCGCGTTCTGCAGCCCCATTCCGCAGCCGAGGAGCGCGATGAGGGCCGTCTGCGCCGCGGCCGTCCGGTGCCCGGCCGTCAGGGCGACCGCCAGGGCGGCCGCGACGAGCCCCGCGTGGACGGCCGTGAGGGCGGCGAACAGCCTCGCCCGGTGCGGCACGCGCCGGCCGAGCCTGCCGGCTGCCCAGGCCCCGGCCGAGAAGGCGCCGAGGGCGAGCAGGGAGGCGCGGACGGACGGTTCCCCGCCGCCCGCCAGGGAGAACCCCAGGAAGACGACGTTGCCGGTCATGTTGGCCACGAAGACGTGGTGCAGGCCGAGGAAGCTGACCGCGTCCACGATGCCCGTGGCCAGCGTCAGCACGACGAGCACGGCCGGCAGGGCGCCGTGCGCGTTCGTGCCGTCCGGGAAGAGCCGGTCGGCGGCGCGTTGCAGAACGCGTTCCAGAACCTGTCGCATCCGGTCTCCTCAGCGGCCGCGAGCCGCCGCGGCGCTCGCCGGCGCCCACCCTGACGGGGCCCTACCAGCGGAGCGTACGCGCCGGCGGCGGCCGCGCCGGGCTAGCCGGTGCCGCCGCGGCGCGGACGCAGCATCAGCGCCACCAGGACGGCGGTGAGCGCGAGGCCCGCGGCCGCGACCGCGGCGACCGCGGCGAAGCCCTGGTCATAGGCCCGCCGCGCGGCGTCCATCACCGTGCGGGCCGCGGACGCGCCGAGCTCGTCGCTCACGTCCGCGGCACCGCCGAACGACTGCTCCACGGCGGCGCGGCGGCCGGAGGACAGGCCGGGGAACGCGGGCAGGGCCTCGCGGTAGACCGCCGTGAGCACCGTCCCCAGCACGGCCACCCCCAGGCCGGCGCCGAGCTCGAAGGACGTCTCCTGGATCGCGGCCGCCTCGCCGGCGCGCTCCGGACGGGCCGCGGCCATGAGGGAGTCGGCGCCCAGCGTCATGACCACGCCCGCCCCGTACCCGGCCACCAGCATCGGACCGGCCAGCGAGCCGTACCGCCCCGTGTCCCCGGCCACGGCCAGGACCGCGAGCGCGGCCGCGAAGGCGGCGAGCGACCCCGCGAGGGGCCGGCGGCCGCCCCACCGAGCCGACAGCCACGGGGCTGTCGCCGCCCCGGCCGCGTTGGCCGCGGCCAGCGGCATCAGCGCGAGCCCCGCCCGCAGCGGGGAGAAGCCGCCGGTCTGCTGCAGCCACTGCGTGAGGAAGAACAGCAGGGCGACGTAGCCGCCGAAACAGGTCATCACGCAGACCGTGGCCGTCGAGAACCGGCGGTCGGCGAACAGGGAGACGTCCAGGAGGGGTTCGGCGAGCCGCCGCTGCCGCCGGACGAACACGGCGAGGAGGAGCGCACCGCCGAGCCCGGCGCAGAGCACCGGAAGGTCCGTGCCCAGGTGCTCGCCCGCCCTCTTGAGCGCATAGACGACCCCGCCGAGACCGGCGATGGACAGGGCGACGCCGGGCAGGTCCCGGCGCCGCGGCACGGGGTTCCTCGACTCGGGGATCACCCGCGCCCCGGCGGCCAGCATCACGAGCACGACCGGCACGTTGACGAGGAAGACGGCGCCCCAGCCCCAGCGCTCCGTCACCAGGCCGCCCAGCAGCGGCCCGACCGTCGCGCCGGCGCTGTGCGCGGCGGTCCAGACGCCGACGGCGACGCTGCGCTCGCGGTCGTCGGTGAAGACGACCCGGATGACGGCCACGGTCGACGCCATGATCATGGCCGCGCCGGCGCCCAGGACGGCCCGAGCGGCGATCAGCTGCCCGGCCGACGCGGAGAACGCGGCGGCCGCCGACGCCAGCCCGAACACCGCGAAACCGCCGAGTACCATCCGCTTGCGGCCGATGCGGTCGCCCAGTGTCCCGCACGTGACCAGCAGGGAAGCCAGGGTCAGGGAGTAGACGTCGACGATCCAGAGCAACTGCGCACCACCCGGGCGGAGTTCCCGGCTCATGCTCGGCACCGCGACGTGCAGGACGGTCAGGTCGATGCCGCACAGCAGCAGGCCGGCGCACAGCACCGCCAGGACCGCCCAGCGGTTCCCCCGCGTGACAGGCGGCTTCTCCGAGGCGGGCGTTGCGCGGACCGGCGTCTCGCTCTTCGGCGTCCCGGCGGACATCCCAGCAGGCATACCTGCACTATGGGTGGCTACCGACGGCACGGACAAGTACGGTCAGAAAAGTGCCGTAGTACCACTCTGTATACCGGCTCCGGATCCGTACGCCGGCTCCGGACACCGACCTTGGGGGTGAACTCCGTGCGGGACGGCAAGGAGCAGCAGACGCCGGATTACTGCGCGATCGAGACCGCCATGGAAGTCCTCGGCGGCCGCTGGAAACTCGCCATCCTCAAACAATTGCTGGGCGGCACCCTGCGGTTCGGCGAGCTGCGGCGCGCCCTCCCGCGGATCACCCAGCGGATGCTCACCCGCCAGCTCCGCGAGATGGAAGCGGACGGGCTGCTCACCCGCACCGTGTACCGCGAGGTGCCGCCACGCGTCGAATACGCGCTCACCGAGGCCGGCCGGAGCCTGGACGCCATCGCGGACCAGCTCGATGCGTGGGGGCGCTGGTACCGCGACACGTACCGGGCGGCGGACGGCGCGGGGGAGGACGGCCCGGAGGTCGCAATATCTTCATAAAACAGGGGTACACGCCCCGCGACACGCGCCCGGCCGGTCCGCCGGATCGCCGGGCCCGCAGGCCGATACTGGGGCATTCCCGCGAGCGGCGGAGGTGGAGCGGATGACGCGCGGCATCGTAGGGGCCGTGGCGGAGGTCCTCGCGTGGTGGGCCGGGCTCACCGCGGTGTGGACCGTCCTGATCAGCCAGGCCGACACGCTGGAGCTCGCCGCCGGAGCGGGCGCGGCCCTGCTCGCGGCGTGGGCAGCCCGTGGTGCCCGCCGGGCCGCGGCCCGGTGAACTGGTGGCTGGCCGCAGCCTGCGCGCTCGTCGCCGGCGGTCTGGGGCCCTGCCTGTGGGGCGCGGCGCGCGGGGCGGCCGGGCGGCGGGTTGTCGCCCAGAACATGGCGACGCTCCTGTTGTGCCTGGTCTTCCTCCTGCTGGCCCAGGGCTACGGACGCCCGTCCTACGTCGACCTCGCCCTGGTCATCGCCGTGCTCGGGCCCGCCGGCACGCTGGTCTTCACCCGTCTCCTGGGCGACGAGATGGAGGCGCGGCCGCCCGGGACGCGCCTGCTGACGCCCGCCGTCCTGATCGGCGCGCCCGCGACCGTCGTGCCCATGTGCGTCGCCACCGGCCCCGGCCGCGCGACGATCAAACTGATCTTCATCGGCGTGCTCCTGATCGCCGGAGGCACCGTCACCTCGCGGGCGGTGCGCCGTGGATGACGCGCTCGTCGTCGCCGTCCTGGTGCTCGTGGCGGCCGCGGCCACGGCGGCCGTGCTGCAGCGCGACCCGGCCCGGCAGGCGATCGTGCTCTCGCTGCTCGGCCTCGCGCTCGCCGTGCTCTTCACCGTCCTGCAGGCGCCGGACGTGGGTCTCGCGCAGCTCGCCGTGGGCTCGGCCGTGACCCCGCTGATGATCCTGCTGACGGTCCGCAAGGTGCGGCAGCGCAAGGGGCGTCCGAAGTGACGCGGCGCGTACGGCTGTGGGTGCTGGCCGCCGGGCTGCTCGCCACGGCCGCGCTGTACGCGGCCGCCTGCACGCGGCTGCCGGGCTTCGGCGGCTCCTGGCACCCCTACGGTGACCGGGCGGTGCGCGCCGCGCTGCAGCAGCGGACCGCGAACACCGTCTCCTCGGTCAACTTCGACCTGCGCGCCTTCGACACCCTCGGCGAGGAGACCGTCCTGTTCGCCAGCGTTCTCGGAACCGTCGTGCTGCTGCGCCGGACCCGCGACGAGAAGCGCGTGGCGCCGGAGCCGGTCCGCGTGCCGGCCGCGCTGCGCCGCTACGGCCGCCTCATGCTGCCCGTCACCCTGCTCATCGGGCTCTACGTGATCGCGCACGGCCAGCTCAGCCCGGGCGGCGGCTTCCAGGGCGGCGTGGTCGCCGCCACCTCCCTGCACCTGCTGTACATCGCCGTCGACTACCCGGCCCTGGAGCGCTTCCGGCCGCTGGGGCTGTACGAACTGGCCGACGGCGCCGGCGAGGCGGCCTACGTGCTGCTCGGCGCGGCCGGGCTGCTCGCCGGCTCGGCCTACCTGGCCAACGTCCTTCCCCTGGGCACGTTCAACACCCTCGCCTCGGGCGGGACGGTGCCGCTGCTGAACGCCGCCGTCGGGATCGAGGTCACCTCGGCCGTCGTCGTCCTGCTGGCGCACTTCCTCGCCCAGGCGCTGGAGATCGAGGGCGAGCGGGAGGAGGACCGCGGCGCATGAGCCTGCTGCCTTACCTGATCGCCGGGTGGATCTTCCTCGCCGGCGTTCACGGCATCGCCACCAGCCGCAACCTGATCCACGCCGTCGGCTGCCTGGCCGTCACCCAGTCCTCCACGTACGTGCTCCTGCTGTCCGTCGGCTACCGGAAGGGCGCCACCGCCCCCGTCTTCTCCGACGCGCCGACGAGCGCGACCGTCGTCGACCCCGTCGTCCAGGCGCTCGCCCTCACCGACGTGGTCGTGGGCGCCACCGTCACTGCCCTGCTGCTCGCCCTCGTCGTCCAGACGGCCAAACGGCACGGCACCATCGACCCGGACGAGCTGTCCGGGCTGAAGGGCTGAGCCGCGGTGGGCCGGCTGCTCCCGCTGATCGTCGTGGTGCCGCTGCTGGGTGCGGCCCTGCTCGTGGCGGGCGGCCGCCACGTGCCCCGACCGGTGGCGGAGGCCGTCGCGGGGCTGGCCGCGGCGGCCTCCGCCGGGCTCGCCGCCGTCGCCCTCACCCGCCCGCCCGCGGTCTCCTGGCTCGGGGCCTGGGGGCCGCGGGACGGCCACAGCGTCGGGATCGTGCTGGTCGGCGACCGGATCGGGCTGGGCATGGCCGCGCTCACCTCGCTGCTCGTCGTCGCCGTGCTCGCCTACTCCTGGCACTACTTCGACGAGCCGCCGCACGGCCACGGCGGCGCCTTCCCCGCCCTGGTCCTGCTCTTCCAGGCGGGCATGTGCGGCTTCGCGCTGACCGGGGACCTCTTCGACGCGTTCGTGTTCTTCGAGCTCATGGGCGTCGTCGGCTACGCCCTGACCGGCTACCGCGTCGAGGAGGCCCGCCCCGTGCAGGGCGCGCTGGTCTTCGGCTTCGTCAACTCCCTCGGCGGCTACGCGGGCCTGCTCGGCATCGGCCTGCTGTACGCCCGCACCGGCGAGCTCGGCATGGCGCAGGCGGGCCGGGCCCTGGACGGGGAGGCCGGCGCGGCCGGGCGCGGCGGGGACGCCCTGGTCGTCGCCGCGTTCGTGCTGATCCTGACCGCGCTGCTGGTCAAGGCCGCGGCCGTGCCCTTCCACTTCTGGCTGCCCGACGCGCACGCGGTGGCGCCGACGCCGGTGTGCATGCTGCTGTCCGGCGTGATGGTGGAGATGGGCGGCTACGGCGCCGCGCGCGTCTACACGACGGTCTTCGCCGGGCCGGGCGGCGTCCCGGCCGCCGGGGCCCGGCGCACGCTCCTGGTGCTGGGGGTGGCGAGCGCGCTCGCGGGTGCGCTGATGTGCTGGCAGCAGCGGCACGTCAAACGGCTGCTGGCCTTCTCCACGGTGGCGCACACCGGCCTGTTCCTCACCGGGATCGCCCTCCTGACGCCGCACGGCGTCGCCGGCACGGCGCTGTACGTCCTCGGGCACGCCGGGGCGAAGGCCGCCCTCTTCGCCTGCACCGGCATCCTCCTGGACCGGCACGGCAGCGTCGACGAGTGCGAGCTGCACGGCAAGGGCCGCGACACGGCGGGCACGGGCCTGCTCTTCGCCGCCGGCGGGCTGGCGCTCGCCGGGCTGCCGCCGTTCGGCACGAGCCTGGGCAAGGCGCTCGTGGAGGAGCAGTCCCCCTGGTTGCCGGCGCTGTTCGTGCTCGTCTCGGCGGTGACCGGCGGAGCGGTGCTGCGGGTCGCCGCGCGTGTCTTCCTGGGTGCGGGGCAGGCGGGGCGTGCGGACGATGCGGGTCCGCAGACCGCGGGCGGGGAGGAGGAGCCCGAGACCGGCCGCCGCGTCCGCCGCCCGCCCGTCCCGATGGTGACGGTGGCGGCGCTGCTGCTGGCCGGGGCGCTGGCCGTGGGCACGGTGCCCGGGCTCACCGGCGCGGTCACCGCCGCCGCGGAGGCCTTCACCGACCACGCCGGCTACGCGGCGGCGGTCCTCGACGGCCACCCCGCCGCGCGGCCGGCAGGGACGTACGACTGGTGGACGTGGGCCGGCGCCGGTCTGGGCCTGCTGTCGGCCGGGCTCGCCGTCGCGCTCGCCGCCCTGTCCGTGGGCCGCAGGTCACGGGCCGTGCCCGGGAGCGCGCCGCTGCGCCGGCTGCAGTCCGGGCACGTCGGCGACTACGTGGCCTGGACGGTGGCCGGCATCGGGCTGGTCTCGCTGCTGGCCCTGTGGTGACCGGGGCCGGCCCCGGTCCCGGTCCCGCACGGTTGCGGTGCCGTGGCACCGCGGGCAGGGTGAAAAACGTAAACAATCATCCTAAGGATGGACATCATGCCTCGAGGTTCCAGTCCCAAGCGTGAACGGCAGTACGAACACATCAAGGAGAGCGCCCAAGACCGCGGCGAGAGCACCAAGCGCGCGAAGGAGATCGCCGCGCGCACCGTCAACAAGGAGCGCGCCCGCTCCGGGGAGTCGAAGACGGCGAGCAAATCCTCGACCCAGGACATGTCCTCCTCCCGGCGGGGCGGTCAGCGCTCCCACAGCGGCTCCGGGGGCCCGACGTACGACCAGCTGTACGCCGAGGCCCAGCGCCGCAACCTCCACGGCCGGTCGCACATGAACAAGGCCGAGCTGAAGCGGAAGCTCGGGCACTGACCCCGGCCGCTTCCGGGGCCGGGGCTACGACGTCCTGTACAGCGGCCCGGGATCCGCGGAGCCGTCCGGCACCTGGATGATGGGCACCGGTTTGTTGTGCGGCCAGCCGCCGGAGGCGTCGTCGAAGCTGAGGTCCCCGCTGGCGGCGGGGACCACGGCGGCGTCGTGGAGGTTGGTCAGCTGGTTGAAGACGTCCTGCACGCCCGGCGTCTCCCGGCCGGTCTGCCCGGTGACCATGCGCAGCGCCCACACCGCGGTCAGCACGGCGTCGTGGTGCATGACGGCGTAGCCGTCGGAGAGCTCCTTGTCGGGGAACTTCAGGTCGCGGAAGCTCTGCAGGAAGGGCTTGAATCCGCTCGGCGCCCCGTTCGACTTGATCCACTGCTCGGTGTCGGTCGCCGACGCCTCCAGGATGGTGATCCTGCTGTCCTTGAGCAGTCCCATCACGTCGTTCGCTTGCTGCACGGCGCCCTGTGAGCCCACGACGATCGTGATGGGCTTGTCGTGCCCGCACTGGTTGCGCGAGGACAGCGACCGTACGAGGTCGGCGAGGTCGCGGCCGCGGCCCGCCCAGAAGACGAGCTCCGACTTGGTCAGGCAGATGTTGTTGAAGGCGTTGAAGAACAGGCTGGGCATGCCCTCGGTGCGCGGGCCGGTGGTGCCCACGAAGGAGACGCGGCGCTTGTCGATGTAGTCGGCGAAGACCTCGTCGTACGCCTGGCGCATGGTCCGGACGAAGTTGTCGTCCCGGCTGTCGAAGACGAGGTAGCCGCGGCGCTGTTCGGCGGGCAGCCGGTCCAGCCTCCGGCGCAGTGCCTTGGCGTAGTCGGTGTTGGACGGCGAGACCTTGAACAGGCGCTCGGAGTTGACGTTGGTCGCGGTGAGGACGGCGCCTATCGCCGGGATCTTGCGCTTGGCGAGCTCGTCGGCGGCGGCTTGCGTCTCGGGCACGCTGACGCCCATGCCGGCGACGGCGACGAGCGGGTGCTCGCCGCCGGTCATGCCGGCCAGCTGCTCGACGACCGGCCGCCAGTGGACCTGGTTCCTGCCCTCGCTGGCGAGGACCAGCTGGATCTGGGGCGTCCGCCCGTGGATGCCGGTGGCGTTCACGGCGGAGAGCCCGGGGCAGGCGTTGGCGCGGCACTGCGCGGTGTAGGCCCCTTCGAGGCTGCTCCTGATCTCCTCGATGGGCAGCACGCTGCTGTCGCTCGCGGTCACCGGGGTGAGGAGGGCCACCTTGACGTAGGGGACGGGCGTCCGGCCGGCGGCGGGCTTCTCCCACTGGTCGCGCACCCGCCGGTTCTCGGCGGCGATCTTCTCGGTGACGTCCTTCAGCCGGGGGTCGAAGGCGTACGCGGTCTCGTTCATGACGCCGATGCACTCGCGGTCGCCGCCGGAGCCGGCCAGGACGAGGCCCGGGACGTCCTCGGCGCAGCGGTCCTCCCCGTCGTCGCCCCCGCCCAGCAGCCAGAAGCCGCCTCCGGCGAGGAGGGCCAGGACGAGGACGAGTGCGGCGATCCCCTGCCGGCCCTTCCACCAGGGCGGCAGCTCGTCGAGTGGGCGGGGACGGTTCAGGGGCATGGTGCGGGCTCCTTGCCGGAGGGCGGTCGCGCGCTGCGGCGCGGTCAGACGTACTTCGCGGCCTCGTGCCTGAGCCCCACCCTGCGCGGGTCGGAGTGCATGGCCAGGCTCTGGAACATCGAGCTGATCGTGTCGTTGAGTTCGGGCCGGGCGGCGGGCATCCGGTTGCGCGGGTCGCCCGCCAGCCACAGGGCGGTCACCAGCATGGTGAGGGGCCTGCGGTCGGGTGCGGCGAAGGAGGCGGGGGCCAGCTCCTCCGCGAGCCGGTCCACGCGCAGGGTGGCCGTCTGCTCGGGCAGGACCGGGGTGCGCAGGGGCGCGGCCGTGACGGCGTAGAGCTCGTACAGCCAGGCGTCGGTGCCGGGCAGGTCCGCCAGGCTGCGGGCGAGGTGGCCGACGACGTCGTCGAGCCGGCCGCGGGCGAGCGCGTGGTAGAGGACGTCGAGGGGGTGGCCGTGGCGCGCGTGCCAGTCCTGCAGCAGCTCGTGGACCGCGTCCCAGCGGGAGCTGCTGCGGGCCAGCTCCTGCAGGAGCAGCAGACGCAGCCACGGGTGCAGGACGGGGTGCGCGGACAGCGGGTGCGGGTGGGCGTCCTGCAGGTATCCGGAGCCGCGGCCGCCGCGCGCGCCGGCGTCCTGGGGGACGGCGGGGGTCAGCCAGAGCCGGTTGCCGGTCTCGCGGGCCAGGCTGTTGCGGGTACGCAGGGAGAAGGCGTCCAGCAGGTCGGTGTCGCAGGCGGTGTCGAACTCGCGGGCGGCGGAGCACTCGACGAGGGCGGTGCGCTGCTCCTCGCTCAGGTCTTCCAGGAGGTCGTTCAGGACGGCCCGGCCGAGCGGGCCGGGGTCGGGCCCGGCGTCGTCGCCGGTGGGCGGCACGGGCAGGGAGAGGATGCCGCGCAGCAGTTCCTGGGCGTCGCCCCGGCCGGGGATGTGCGCCGCCGCCTCCAGGAGCCGGTGGGCGCTCCAGGCGTGCCCGCGGGTGAGCCGGTGCACCAGCGGGGGCGCCTCGGGCAGGCGGTCGGCGAGGCCGGCGCCGAGCTGGGAGACCTCGCCCGCGGTCAGGTCGCGCAGCTGGACGCAGTACCACCGCCAGGAGGAGTCGGGCGGCGGGTCGGGCACGGACTGCTCCCAGTCGGCGTACGAGGCCTGCTCGGGCGTGCGGATCCACACCCCGGCCGGTCCGGGGGCGAAGGGGCCGGGGACCTTGCCGGCGTCGGAGGCGGTGGCGACGGCGAGCAGCGGGTCGGGGGCGCCGTTCGCCTCGCGCAGCTGCACGAGCAGGTCCAGGAAGCCGCGGCCGCCCGGGGCGTCGACGTTGTCGAGGAGGACCACGCAGTTGCGGTCGCGGCGCCGGCGCGCGAACTCGCCGCGCAGGTCGGCGAGGAAGGCCTCGCACAGCCGCCGGTCGACGGCGGCCCGGTCGGCGTCGGTGCCGCTCTTGCTCAGCTGGTTGAGGGCGACGAGCTCGTGCAGCGGCGTGTGCGGGCCGGCGTACCAGGAGAAGCCGGTGCGCCGGGCGATCCCGAGCGGCATGCGGGGCGGGCGGCGGATCAGCCCGGCCAGCAGGCCGATGCCGGGGATCTGCAGGAGGTTGAGGTCCTGCAGGAGGCCCGCGACCTCGGCGGCCCGGTCGGCCGCCACGGTGTGCTCGTGGGCGTCGTGGAGGGCGCGGCGCAGCTGCTGACCGGCCCGGCGGGAGTCGTGGGCGTCGAGCGAGAGGCCGGGGTCGACGACGAGCAGGCCCAGGGTGAGGCGGGGGAAGAGCAGGGCGGGCTGGCGGGCGAAGCGGTGGGAGAGCCCGTAGGCGAGGCGGCCCGCCACCTCGTGCGGGCGGCGCGGCCCCGCGGACGCGAAGTCGTAGAGCGCGTGGGGGCGGTGCGAGCCGAGGAAGCCGAGCCATTCGAGCGCCGTGGTGCGCCCGCTGCCGCGGGTCCCGACGAGGACCACCACGGGCAGCCCGCGCCCTCCCGCCGCCGCGCGCCCGTCCTGCACCTGAGTGCGGCATTCCTGGAACAGCGCCTCGATGCCCTCGGTTCCCAAGGGCCGTCTCACAGGCTCCGGCACGTCGCTCAGCCCCCCTCGGGCCGGCGTGTGTCACC
The DNA here is from genome assembly GCF_049725035.1 of Streptomyces sp. XH2. NCBI lineage: Bacteria > Bacillati > Actinomycetota > Actinomycetes > Kitasatosporales > Streptomycetaceae > Streptomyces > Streptomyces sp. XH2. The sequence goes on from NZ_JBMMMZ010000006.1 coordinate 180,208, forward strand.
GCCGACCGGTCAGAAAATGCTGCCACGCGGGTGCCGTTCGCGGGAGCCGTTCGGCGGCAACTGACGGGCGGGCATGCGGAAGCGGGGCCCCCCCGGGAGGGGGGGCCCGGCCGGGGCCGCGGTGGGGGGGGGTGTTTGCGGGGTCGTCGGCGGGGGCCGCCACCAGGGGCGTGCGGGCCGCGCGCCGGCGTGCGAGGGGGTAGCCGGCGCCGAGCAGCGCGAACCAGATGGCGATCACGTAGAGGGCGATGCGGGTCTCGGACTCCCAGGCGATCAGCAGGGTCACGAAGGCGAAGGCCGCGAGCGCGAGCCAGTTCGTGTACGGGGCCCCCGGCATCCGGTACGTGGACTTCCGTGCCAGGCCCACGGCCACGGCCCGGCGGTACTTCAGGTGCGTCACGAGGATGATGCTCCACACGGTGATCGCGCCGCCGGTGGAGACCGCCGTGATGTACGCGAACGCGTGCTCCGGGTCGATGGCGTTGATCAGCACGCCGAGGGCCATGACCAGGGCCGAGACGACGACCGCGGTGGCGGGCACGCCGCGCTTGCTGAGCCGTCCGAGGGCCTCGGGCCCGTGGCCGCTGCGCCCGGCGGTGCGCAGCATGCGGGCCGTGGCGTACAGGCCGCCGGCGTTGCAGGAGGACAGCGCCGAGGTGAGGACGACGAAGTTGACGATGCCGGCCGCGGCGGGGATGCCGATCTTGGTGAAGGCGGCGACGAACGGGCTCGTGCCGGGGTGGAACTCCTGCCAGCTGACGACGGACAGGATGACGAAGAGGGCGCCGAGGTAGAACAGGCCGAAGCGCAGCGGCAGGCTGTTGATGGCCCGCGGGATGTTCTTCTCCGGGTCCTTGGTCTCGCCCGCGGTGACGCCGACGAGCTCGACGCCGAGGTAGGCGAAGAGCACGATCTGCAGGGTCATCAGGGAGTTCCACACGCCGTGCGGGGCGACGCCGCCGTCGGCCCAGAGGTGGCTGACGGACGCGGTGTCGCCGGCGTCCCCGAAGCCGATGATGAGGACGCCCAGGCCGATGAGGATCATGCCGACGATGGCCGTGACCTTGATGATCGCGAACCAGAACTCCAGCTCGCCGAAGATCTTCACCGAGATGAGGTTGGCGCAGGCGAGCACCACCAGGGAGATCAGTGCGGTCTTCCACTGGTCGAAGCCGGGGTACCAGTAGTTGACGTACTGTCCGGCGGCGGTGATCTCGGCCATGCCGGTGGTCACCCACATGATCCAGTACGTCCAGGCGGTCGCGTACCCCCAGAACGGGCCGAGGAACCGGTGCGCGTAGTCGGCGAAGCTCCCCGAGACGGGGTGGTGGGTGAGCAACTCGCCCAGGGCCCGCATGACGAGGAAGAGCACGGCGCCGGCGGCGGCGTACCAGATGATGAGGCTGGGGCCGGCCTGGGATATGGCGGTGCCCGCGCCGAGGAAGAGGCCGGTGCCGATGGTGCCGCCGATGGCGATCATCTGCATCTGCCGGGAGCCCAGGCTCCGTTTGTACCCCTCGGTGCCGGTGCCCGGGTCCCCCGTGGTTGGCGAGCTCACTGTTGTCGGGTCCTCTCTCTTGCCGTTCCTGTGGTGTTTCCTGTGGTGTCAGTACAAGATCCCTCAGGAGAGCGCGCGTGGCCAGAAGATTGCCGTCACCGCACGGCGCGTGTCCCCGCCCGTCACTGCCCGGCCCCCCGCCCGTCACTGCTCGGCGAGCACGACCACGTGGTCCCGGTCGCCGAGGGCGAGGGCCGCGGCCCGGGGCGGGTTGAGGAAGACGCCGTAGAACGGGGGCCTGTCGCTGAGCGCGCCGAGCCGGTAGCCGATGGCGGTCTCGCCGCACTGCCGGGCCGCCTCGACGACGGTCGCGAAGTTGGCCTCCGCGCCCGGCCGCAGGTAGCGGGCGGCGGGCTTGAGGTAGATCTCGGAGCCGGCGGGGTCGAAGAGGTCGGACAGCACCTCGTACAGGTCCGGGTTCTCGGCGAGCTGGGTGAGCAGCAGGCAGACGAGCTTGGTGCTGACGATGAAGTCGTCGGCCTTGGTGACCTGGGCGATCTCGCGGTTGCAGTCGTCGTTCATCTCCGTGACGATCGAGTACGGGTCGCCGAGCCGGACTTCGATGTCGCGCAGGTGGAGCAGGGTGACCAGGGTGCGGTCGTCGGCGAGGTCGGGCGGCACCGTCTCGTCCGAGAGGACGACGATGTGCTGGTAGCCGCCCAGGCCGAGGGACTCCAGCGAGCGCCGGCTGGTGGGGCTGCAGGACCGGTGGCCCACGGTGAGGTTCGCCCGGGGGACGGTCAGTGTGTGCGCGGGCCGGCGCGGAGCGGCGATGTCGAGGACGGATCCCGGGCGGACGAGCTGGTCCAGCAGGTTGACGATCTTCGGTCCGCGGGAGTTCCAGCCGATGAGCAGCGTCCGGTCCGGGACGGGCGGCGGCCCGGGCCGGCAGGCGACGGCCGCGCGCACGACGGGGACGGTGGTGTCGGCGAGGCGGATGAGCAGGTCGTCCTCGGCGACGACGACCATGCTGTCCCCGTCCTGGATCACCGTGTCCATCGGCGGGTTGACGAGCACCCGGCCGCCGGCCCGGCGCACGCCGATGGGAACGCCGAGCTCGTACCAGTGCAGGGCCTCGCCGTACGTCATGCCCGTCAGGGAGGGCTCGGGCCGCAGGTAGATCTCGTTGCCGACGAAGCTGAGGAGCTCGTCGCAGACCGCCGAGAGGCCGGTCTGACGGTGCGACTGGGCGACGAGCCGCACGGCGAAGTCCTCGGCGTCGACGACCAGGCCGGCCTCCCCCGCGGCCAGGCGGGCCACCGAGAGGTTGCCGGAGTCCTGCACGGCCGCGACGACGTGGGGGCGGCGGCCGGGCCAGGTCCGGTTGTTGAGCAGCAGCAGCGTCTTGATGACGCCGGTGTCGCCGTCGGCCCCGCCCGGCGGCAGCACCATGACCGACCTGGCGGTGTCCGGGCTCACGAGTTCGAGGTCCGCCCGCTTGAGGGGGTTGCCGGACCGGCAGATGACGTGCGTGCGGCCGGTGTCGGGGACCCGCATGCGGATCTGCTCCTCCATGCCCACCTTGTCGCGGTCGGCGAGGATCACCACGCACGAGCGGCGCTTGCTCTGATTGGCCTCCACCAGCTCGTCGACCACCGTGAAGACCTGCTCGGACCAGCCCAGGATGATCGTGTGCCCGTGCTCGACCAGGCGCGAGCGGCCCTTGCGGAGCTGCTGGAGGCGGGTGTCCAGGCCGGTGGTCAGGACACCGATGAGCGCGCTGACGATGAAGATGCCGCCGACGGTCGCCGTCAGCATCAGCCCCAGGAAGACCGGTCCGCCGGTGTCGCCGCCCATGGTGCCCGGGTCGAGGGTGCGCAGCATGCTCATCCAGGCCACGCCCGGCCAGCCGCCGTTGGCCTCGGTCTCCTCGTCGGTGCTCAGCACCACCAGGACGGTGGTGGAGGTGATCAGCAGGAGGGAGGCGAGGGCGAGCCAGCCGATGAGGGCGGGGGTCCCGCGGTCCATGGTGGCGTCGAACCAGTACCGCAGCCGATGCCTCAGCGTCACGCGCACGCTTCCCGCTCCCCCCTGTGCCTGCTCCGGATCATTCCAGGCGGGGCGGCCTCCGGAGGCCGAACGGGTGGTTGGCCCGTCACCCGGCACCCGTGCGCGACGCCCACCCGGCCGGCTGCCCCGCCTCTCCGTACTCCGGGCCGCCGGGCCGGTGTTCCTCCGCCGCCACGCCCTGGGCGCGCAGGCGGGCGCCGTCGTCCAGGTGGAAGTCCGGGCGGGGGCGGTGGTCGTCGTAGTAGCGGTGGTAGACGGGGGTGAGGCCGCCGGACATGGGCGGGACGATCCACGACCAGTCGGCGGGGCAGGCCCGGCCCGCGGTCTCCTCCCTGGCCACGTGGCGCAGGAAGCGCGCCGACTCGGTGTGGTGGTCGGCGATCGTGACGCCCGCGGCGTCGAAGGAGTGCAGGACCGCGCGGTTGACCTCGACGAGGGCCTGGTCGCGCCACAGGGTGCGCGCGCTGGAGGTGTCGAGGCCGAGCCTGCGGCCGACCTCCGGCAGGATGTCGTAGCGGTCGGAGTCGCAGAGGTTGCGCACGCCTATCTCCGTGCCCATGTACCAGCCGTTGAAGGGGGCCGCGGAGTACGAGATGCCGCCGATGCGCAGCCGCATGTGGGAGATGGCGGGGACGGCGTGCCAGCGCAGGCCGAGGTCCGCGAACCAGGGCAGTGCGGGGTGGCTGAGCGGGACTTCGAGGACGACCTCCGGCGGGACGCCGAACCACTGCAGGCCGTGCTCCCGGGTCTGGATGACCAGGGGCAGGACGTCGAACGGGCCGCCCGCGCCCTCCCAGCCCAGCTTGGTCGCGAGCTCCGTCAGGCCGAACCCCCTGGGGTCGCCGGTGCAGCCGCCTTCGAAGCGCAGGTACCCGGCGTAGCGGATGAGCTGCTCGTTCCAGATGAGGACGGGCGCGCCCTCGGCGTCGTCCTGCGGGAAGACGGTGACGACGGGCCTGAGGCGGCCGCCGTTCGTGGCCGCGCGCAAGTGGGCGAAGCACTCCGCGGCGACGTCCGCGGGGCCGGTCACGTGTCTGCGGTCGCGCACGCGCAGGCTCTGCCAGTACAGCCGGCCGATGCAGCGCGCGGAGTTGCGCCAGGCGACCTTGGCGCCGAAGGCGAGCTCCTCGGGGGTGTGGCGGTAGCTGCCGGTCTCCGCTATCTCCCGGCGTATCGCGGCGAGCCGTGCGCGGAGCGCGTCGTCGCCCGTTCCGGACTCGTCGGCGAACTGCCGTACGAACCGCTCCGCTTCCCCCTGGTCGGTCGTCATCAGCCCCCACCTTGCGCCGGCCGTCACCGCCTCGCGCGGGGCGGCCGGAATGACTCAGAAGACCTTCGGACTGCGCGCCGGGACATCGTATGCGGCGGCACAGCGGCGGCCAAGGAGTTCCGGCGATACGGCGGGCAGGGGCTTGCGCGCGGCCCGTGCCCGGCCTGCGCGCGCGGCCCGGTGTGGCCCGGCGGGCAAGGCGGGCCCGGAAATTTGCTCGTGGCGCCACGGCGCTGCGAGGATGGCGCCATGGAACTGATGCGGTATGTCGACAATCTGCGGCAGGAGCTCCTCGTCGCGGCCGAGGCGGGAGACGCGGAAGCACGCGAGCTCGCCGAGCGGCTCGTCACACCGCTCTCCTCCGCCGTCCGGCTCGTCCTGCTCGACGCCCTGTCGGCCGCCGCGGACGAGATCACCCGTGAGCTGGCGCCCGGCTCGGTGGAGGTGCGCCTGCGGGGGCTCGACCCCAGCTTCGTCGTCACTCCTCCCCCCGCCGAGCACGGCCCCGGCGGCGCCGGGGACGACTTCGCGCACGCCGGCGCCGTTCCGCCACCGCTGCCCGCCGCGCCCCTGCCGCCGGCAGGCGCCGAGGACGGCGCCACGTCGCGCATCAACTTCCGGCCCCCCGAGCACCTGAAGGCACGGATCGAGGAGGCCGCGGGCCGGGAGGGGCTGTCGGTCAACGCCTGGCTGGTCCGGTCGGTGTCCGCGATGCTCGACGACGACCGCGCCCGCCGCCCCGAACGGCGCGCCCCGCGCGGCGGCCAGCACTACACCGGCTGGGTCATCTGACCGTCCCCGGCGCCGGACGCCCGGCACCGCAGCAGCACCACGCATCCGGCCGGCGGGCACGGCCGGCCGGTTCACCTGGAGGGGCAGTCATGCCTGCTTTCGAGACGTCGTTCGAGACGCCGCAGCCGATCTCCGTCTCCGTCGACCTGGCGATCGGCGACGTCCGCCTCGACGCCGGCGACCGCACCGACACGGCCGTCGAGGTGCGCCCGAGCGACCCGCGGAGCGAGGTGGACACGAAGGCCGCCGAGGACACACGGGTCGAGTTCGCCGCGGGCCGGCTGCTCGTCAAGGGCCCCAAGCCACGCGTCTTCGGCAGGTCCGGGTCCGTCGACGTGACGATCGGCCTGCCGGCGGGCTCGGACGTCGAGGGCACCGGGCAGCTGGCGGCCTTCCACTGCTACGGCCGGCTGGGCGAGTGCCGGATCAAGACGTCGGCGGGTGACATCCGGTTGGAGGAGACCGGCCGCGCCACCCTCACCACCTCGCTGGGCGACATCACCGCGGACCGGATGGACGGCACGGCAGCCGTCACCACCGGATCCGGCGCGGTACGGATCGGCGCCCTGGCCGGCTCGGCGGTGATCAAGAACGCCAACGGCGAGACCCGGGTGGGCGAGGCCACCGGGGAGCTGAGGGTCCGCTCGGCCAACGGCACCGTCACCGTCGGCAAGGCCCACGCCGCGCTGGAGGCCAAGACGGCCTCGGGCGACATCCGGATCGGCGAGATCGTCCGCGGCGAGATCGTCCTGGGCACGTCGAGCGGCCGCATCGAGATCGGCATCGCCGAGGGCACGGCGGCGCGACTCGACGTACGGACCAAGGCCGGCAGTGTCCTCAACTCCTTGACGGCGTCCGACGGCCCGGGCGGAGCCGCCGAGACGGCCGAGGTCTACGCCATCACCTCGGCCGGCGACATCACGGTCCGCCGCGCCGGCGCCGTCTGAGCCGGGCGCCGAAGCGTCCCCTGCCCCTGCTCCCGCAGAGGTGCATGTCCGCTCCGAGCAGGGGTACCCCGGTCAGGAGTCGATGCGGAGGACCGGCATGGCGGCGAGCGGAGCGCAGGGCGGTGGCGGCCGTCACGAGACGCCCGAGGAGCGGGCGGACCGGCGCTGGGGCGAGCTGCTGCAGGAGGTGCGCGTCACCCAGACGGGCGTGCAGATCCTCTTCGGTTTCCTGCTGACCGTGGTCTTCACCCCGCGCTTCGCCACGCTCGGCAGCACCGACCGCACCATCTACGTGGTGACCGTGCTGCTGGGCGCGGCCACCACCGGCGCCCTGATCGGACCGGTCTCCTTCCACCGGATCGTCAGCGGTCGCCGCATCAAGCCGCAGACGGTCGCGTGGGCCGCCCGGCTGACGCTGGCCGGGGTCGTCCTGCTGCTGTGCACCGTCACCTCGGCGCTGCTGCTGATCCTGCGCGTCGCGCTGCACAACGCCGCCGTCCCCTGGCTGGTGGCGGGCATCGTGGCGTGGCTCGTGCTGTGCTGGTTCGGGCTGCCCGGCTGGGCCCTGCGCCGGTACCGGCCGAAGGACTGACCCCGCACATCCGCACGAGGGATTCGGCGTGCCCCGCGTTTCCCGCGCCCGGGACCGGTCACCCGTACCACTGTGGCGAGGAGCGCGCAGCTTCGCCGCGAGCCGACCGCGACGCCCCTGCGAGAGGGAGACCCCCATGTCCACCAAGGTGTCCGACCACCTCCTGGAGCGCCTGCGCGAGTGGGGCGTCGACCGGGTGTTCGCCTACGCGGGTGACGGCATCAACGGCCTGCTGGCCGCGTGGGGCCGGGCGGACGACAACCCGCGGTTCATCCAGTCGCGGCACGAGGAGATGTCCGCCTTCGAAGCCGTGGGCTACGCGAAGTTCTCCGGCCGGGTGGGCGTGTGCGCGGCGACGTCCGGGCCGGGCGCGATCCACCTGCTCAACGGGCTCTACGACGCCAAGCTCGACCACGTGCCGGTGGTGGCGATCGTCGGGCAGACCAACCGCAGCGCGATGGGCGGCTCGTACCAGCAGGAGGTCGACCTGCTGAGCCTGTTCAAGGACGTCGCCTCCGACTTCTGCGAGATGGTGACCGTCCCCGAGCAGCTGCCGAACGTCCTCGACCGGGCCATGCGCACCGCGTACACGCGCCGCACCGTCACCGCGCTGATCATCCCCGCCGACGTGCAGGAGCTCGACTACGCGCCGCCGCGGCACGCGTTCAAGATGGTCCCCTCCAGCCTCGGCGTGGCCCCCTACGCGCCCGTGCCCGCGGACACCGAGATCACCCGGGCCGCGGAGCTGATCAACGCGGGGGAGCGGGTGGCGGTTCTCGTCGGGCAGGGCGCCCGCGGAGCCCGCGCCGAGGTCGAGCGGCTCGCCGACGTCCTCGGCGCCGGGGTGGCCAAGGCGCTGCTGGGCAAGGACGCGCTCCCCGACGACCTGCCGTACGTGACCGGGGCCATCGGCCTGCTGGGCACCCGGCCCTCGTACGAGCTGATGCGCGACTGCGACACGCTCGTCGTCGTCGGCTCCAGCTTCCCGTACACCCAGTTCCTGCCGGAGTTCGGGCAGGCGCGGGCGGTGCAGATCGACATCGACCCCTTCATGGTGGGCCTGCGCTACCCCTTCGAGATCAACCTCGTGGGCGACGCGCGGGAGACCCTCACGCGGCTCCTGCCGCAGCTGAAGCCCAAGGAGCACGGCGACTGGCGGGCCGGCATCGAGAAGAACACGGCCCGCTGGTGGGAGGTGATGGAGCGGCGCGCCGCGGTCTCCGCCGACCCCGTCAACCCCGAGTACGTCTTCCACGCCCTGGACCCGCTGCTGCCCGAGAACGCGATGCTGACCGCCGACTCCGGTTCGGCCGCCAACTGGTACGCGCGCCACCTGCGGATGCGCGGCACCATGCGCGGCTCGCTGTCGGGCACGCTGGCGACGATGGGACCCGGCGTGCCCTACGCCATCGGCGCCAAGTTCGCCCACCCCGACCGGCCGGCCGTCGCGCTCGTGGGCGACGGGGCGATGCAGATGAACGGCATGGCCGAGCTCATCACCGCCGCCAAGTACCACAAGGAGTGGCAGGACCCGCGGCTGGTGGTGGCCGTGCTCAACAACCAGGACCTCAACCAGGTCACGTGGGAGATGCGCGCCATGGAGGGAGCCCCGCAGTTCCTGCCCTCGCAGGCGATCCCCGACGTGCCCTACGCCGACTTCGCCCGCTCCATCGGGCTCGACGGCGTGCGCGTGGAGGAGCCGGACGGCGTCGTCGCCGCCTGGCAGCGGGCCCTCGCCGCCGACCGGCCCTTCGTCATCGACTTCCGCACCGACCCGGCTGTGCCGCCTATCCCGCCGCACGCGACCCTCGACCAGATCGAGGCCGCGGCCGCCGCGGTCCTCAAGGGCGACAGCGACCGCGCCGCCGTCGTCCGGCAGGGCCTCAAGGCGAAGCTGCAGGACATGCTGCCCGGCGGCCACAAGCGCCGCGGGCACAGGGAGGGTGACGGCGGATGAGCCCGCTGCCGCGCCGCGGGGGACGGGCCCGGCCGGCGCCCTACGTCCTGGACCGCATGGTGCGCAACGTCCGCCACGGCAGGTTCGAGCGCACGCTGTCCCTGCTGACCGCGGCGGGCTCCCTCGTCACCGCGGCGGAGATCTACCTGGAGCACGACCGCGCCAGCTTCGGCAACCGCGTCATGTGGTGGCCCGTGCTGCTCGGGCCCGTCGGCGCTGCCGCGGGCGTGGCCGGGTTCGCCAGCGAGCGGATGGCCAAGACCGCCCTGCCGATGGCCTCGGCTGCCATCGCCGCGAACGGCCTGCAGGGCACGTACCTGCACGTCCGCGGCATCGCCCAGAAGCCCGGCGGCTGGGCGATGGCCCGCTGCAACATCGAGCTGGGGCCGCCGCTGTTCGCGCCGCTCCTGGTGACGATGGTCGGCGGCATGGGCCTGCTGGCCGCCCTGCTGCGCAGGGAGCGGTGACATGACGACGCCCGGGCGGCACAACCCCCGGTTCGCGGGGTACGACGTGCTCGCCCGGGCCGGCACGTGGGACGCGGCGACCTCCGGCGTCGTCCTCTCGCGCACCGCCGTCCAGCCCGGCCTGAGGTTCTTCGCCCTGGACGAGGAGGCCGTGGCCCGCCCGCTCTTCGACCACCTCCTCGCGCAGTGGGACGAACCCCGGGTGCCGGTCCTGCAGATGGTCGACGCCCGCCTCGCCGAGATGCAGACCGACGGCTGGCGGTTCGCCGACATGCCCGAGGACGACGAGGCGTGGCGGCGCTCGCTCGCCGGCCTCGACGACGACGCCCGCGCCCTGCACGGCGCCCCCTTCGGCGGCCTCGCGCGCGAACGGCAGGCAGCGCTCGTCCAGGCCGTGCGCGACACCGGCTCCGCACGCTGGCACGGCATGCCGGCCGGCCACGTGTGGGGCCTGTGGACGCGCTACACCGCGACGGCCTACTACTCCCACCCGTGGGCCTGGAACGAGATCGGTTTCGGGGGGCCGGCGTACCCGCGGGGATACGTGAGGCTGGGCCTGGGCCAACGGGAGCCGTGGGAGGTCCGGGACCAGCACCCGGTGGACCCGGTAACGGATTCCGAGCAGGTTGCGGGCAGGCGTCCCGCAGGGCGGGACGGGTGGGCACAACCGGACCACCGGGCCGCACCCGCAGAGACCACCCGCCGGGGTCCCGTGGCAGCAGCCCGCGCCGCGGCCGGCACCCTGCGGCTCACCACAGCACCCACCGGCCGCATCCGCGACCGCAACGCCTCCGCCTGGCTCCTGCCCCGCAGCGACCGGCGTTTCGACCGCGCCCTCGTCGAGGGCATGCGCCGCCACGAGGACGACGACGAGGTGGACCTCGTCGTCATCGGCTGCGGCGCCGGCGGTGCCACCCTCACCCAGCGCATGGCCCGCCACGGCTGGTCCGTGGTCTGCCTGGAGGCGGGCCCGTTCTGGAACCCGGACACCGACTGGGTCAGCGACGAGGCCGGCTCGCACCACCTGTACTGGACGGAGCCGCGCGTCGTCTCCGGCACCGACCCGGTCCCGCTGGGCGCCAACAACTCCGGTCGCGGCGTGGGCGGTTCGACCACGCACTTCGCCGGCTACGCGCCCCGCTTCCACCCCTCCGACTTCACCACGCTCACGGAGGACGGGGTGGGCGCCGACTGGCCGCTGCGCTACGCGGACCTGCGCGCCTCCTACGCGCGGATCGAGCAGGAGCTGCCGGTCGCCGGGCAGTACTGGCCCTGGGGCGACCCGCACCCGTACCCGCACGCGCCGCACCCCGTCGGCGGCAACGGCGAGGTGTTCCTGCGCGGCGCCGCCGCCCTGGGCATCGGGGCGCGCGTGGGCCCGGTCGCCATCACCAACGGCCGCTTCGGCAACCGCCCGCACTGCGTCTACCGCGGCTTCTGCCTCCAGGGCTGCAAGGTCAACGCCAAGGCGTCCACCCTCATCACGCACGTGCCCGACGCGCTGGCCCACGGCGCGGAGATCCGCGCCGACTGCATGGTGACGGGCATCGAGCTCGACGCGCGGGGCCGCCTGGCCACCGGCGTCCGGTACCTGCGCGAGGGCCGGGAACGCTTCCAGCGCGCCCGGGCGGTCGCCGTCGCCGGCTACTCCCTGGAGACGCCCCGGCTGCTGCTGAACTCCGCGTGCCGCCGCTTCCCCGACGGGCTGTGCAACGACTTCGACCTCGTCGGACGGTACGTCATGGTGCAGGGCGCGCCGCAGACCTCCGGCCGGTTCACCGAGGAGGTCCGGGCGTACAAGGCGCCGCCCCCGGAAGTGTCCTCGGAGGACTTCTACGAGACCGACCCGGCCAAGCCGTACAAGCGCGGCTTCTCCCTGCAGACGGTCTCCCCGCTGCCCATCGTCTGGGCGGAGCACGTGTCGGCTCAGGGCCACTGGGGCGAGGACCTGCGCACGTACATGCGCGACTTCGTGCACTGGGCGACGCTGGGCGCGCTGTGCGAACTGCTGCCCCTGCCGGACAACCGCGTCACCCTGTCGCAGGAGAAGGACCGCTACGGCCTGCCCGTCGCCCACTTCTCGTACAGCCAGTGCGACAACGACCGCATGCTCATCCGCGCCGCGCGGACCGTCATGGAGGACGTCCTGCGCGCGGCCGGCGCCACCGAGGTGATCACGATCAACCGGTACGCGCACCTCGTCGGCGGCTGCCGGATGGCCGCGGGACCCGAGAGCGGCGTCGTGGACGCCGACCTGCGCACCTTCGCCGTGCCCAACCTGCTGGTCACCGACGGCAGCGTGCTGCCCACCCAGGGCAGCGCCAACCCGGCCCTGACCATCATGGCGCTCGTCGACCGCGCCGCCGCCCGGCTGGCGGCCGGGGCGCGCAGCGGTCTGCGCGCGCCCGCGGGAGCCCCGCGGTGAGCGGCCCGGGCCCGGACGGCCCGGTCGTCGAGGGCGTGACGGCGGCCGTCTACACGGTCCCCACCGACGCGCCCGAGGCGGACGGCACCCTGACCTGGAACTCCACGACCCTCGTGCTCGCCTCGGTGCACTCCGGCGACACCACCGGGACCGGCTGGACCTACGGCTCCCCGGCCACCGCCGACGTGATCACCGGTCAGCTCGCGGACGTCGTCGCCGGCCGCCGCGCCCTCGACGTGCCGGCGGCCAACGAGGCGATGAGCCGCGCCGTGCGCAACACCGGCCGGCCGGGCCTCGTCGCCGGCGCCCTCTCGGCCGTCGACATCGCCCTGTGGGACCTCAAGGCCCGGCTGCTCGGCCTGCCGCTCGTACGGCTGCTCGGCGCGTGCCGCACGGACGTGCCCGTCTACGGCAGCGGCGGCTTCACCACCTACGACGACGCGCACCAGGACCGCCAGCTGCGGCACTGGACCGAGGAGCTCGGCATCCCCCGCGTCAAGATCAAGATCGGGGAGTCCCGGGGCACTGCGGAGGACCGGGACCGCTACCGCGTCGCCCACGCCCGCCGCAGCGTCGGCGACCGTACGGAGCTCTACGTCGACGCCAACGGCGCCTACACCGGCAAGCAGGCCGCACGGCTGGCCCGGCACCTCGACGCCCACGGCGTCGTCTGGTTCGAGGAACCCGTCTCCTCCGACGACCTCACCGGCCTGGCACGGCTGCGCGACACGGTCCTGCCCGACGTCGCCGCGGGCGAGTACGGCTACACCCTGTCCTACTTCGGCCGCATGCTGCAGGCCGGCGCCGTCGACTGCCTCCAGGCCGACGCCACCCGCTGCGGGGGCATCACCGTCTGGCTGCGCGCCGCCGCCCTCGCCGAGGCGGCCGGCATCCAGATCTCCGCGCACTGCGCCCCGCACGTCCACGCCCACGCGGCGGCCGCCGTGCCCAACCTGCGCCACCTGGAGTGGTTCCACGACCACACCAGGATCGAGTCGCTGTTCTTCGCCGGAGCCCTCGACCCGGGCGGCGGATCCGTACGCCCGGGCGCGGAGGGCACACCCGGCCACGGACTCGTGCTGCTCGCCGCCCGCGCCGAGCCGTACCGGGTCCGCTGACCGCACCGGCGACCGCACCGGTCACCGCCTCCCCAGGACCCCGAGGGAAGGAACCCCATGAGCCAGACCGTCGTCATCACCGGCGCCAGCGCGGGGATCGGCCGCGCGACGGCCCGCATGTTCGCCCGCAAGGGCGCCCGCGTGGCGCTGCTGGCCCGCGGCGAGGCCGGGCTCGCGGCCGCCGCGGCCGACGTCACCCGGCTGGGCGGCAAGGCCCTCGTCCTGCCCGCCGACGTGGCCGACCACGCCCAGGTGGAGGCCGCGGCGAGCGCCGCCGAGGAGGCCTTCGGGCCGATCGACGTCTGGATCAACGCGGCCTTCACCTCCGTCTTCGCCCCCTTCACCCGGATCACGCCGGAGGAGTACGAGCGCGTCACCGCCGTCACCTACCTCGGCTGCGTCCACGGCACCCGGGCCGCGCTGCGCCGCATGCTCCCGCGCGACGCCGGCACCGTCGTCCAGGTCGGCTCGGCGCTCGGCTACCGGTCCGTGCCCCTGCAGTCCGCCTACTGCGGCGCCAAACACGCCGTCAACGGCTTCACCTCCGCCGTACGGACCGAGCTGCTCGCCCGGCACAGCCGCGTCCGCGTGACGGTCGTGCAGATGCCCGCGGTCAACACCCCGCAGTTCTCCTGGGTCCTGTCCAGGCTGCCCAACCACCCCCGGCCCGTGCCGCCGATCTACCAGCCCGAGGTCGCCGCCCGCGCCGTCGTGCACGCCGCGCGGCACCCCCGGCGCAAGCAGTACTACGTCGGCGCCTCGACGCTGGCGACGATCCTGGCCGACAAGGCGGCCCCCGCCCTGCTGGACCGCTACCTGGCCCGGACCGGCATCTCCTCCCAGCAGACCGACGAGCAGGCGCGCGCGGACCGGCCGCACAACCTGTGGCAGCCGGTGGACGACGCCGGCGGCGGCGACTTCGGCGCGCACGGCGCCTTCGACGAGCAGTCCCACGCGCACTCCCCGCAGGCGGCCGCGGCCCGGCACCCCGCGCTGCTCCCGGCCGCCGCCCTGCTCGCGGTGGGCGCGGCGGCCCGCGCGGCCCTGCGCCGGCGCCGGTGCGGACGGCCGGCCCGCGGTGCGTGACGGCCGGCGGCCGGGCCGGTTCCCGCCCGGATGTTTCCCCCGCGTCCCGGTGGATACCCGGCGGCCGAAGCCCCGCCCTCCAGGAGGACACCCCCGATGACGGAATACGGCTACTTCCTGTCCACCGAGGAACACGGCCCCGCCGACCTGGTCGAACAGGCGCGCATGGCCGAGCAGGCCGGCTTCACCTCCCTGTGGATCTCCGACCACTACCATCCCTGGAACTCCGAGCAGGGTCAGGGCCCCTTCGTCTGGTCGGTGATCGGCGCGCTCTCGCAGGCCACGTCGCTGCCCGTCCGCACCGCCGTCACCTGCCCGCTCATCCGGATGCACCCGGCCGTCGTCGCCCAGGCGGCCGCCACCGCCGCCGTCCAGCTCGACGGCCGCTTCCGGCTGGGCGTGGGCAGCGGGGAGGCGCTCAACGAACACATCCTCGGCGGCGCCTGGCCGCAGGCGGCCGTACGGCTGGAGATGCTGCAGGAGGCCGTCCAGGTGATGCGGCTGCTCTTCGAGGGCGGCGAGGTCAGCCACCACGGCAAGCACTACACCGTCGAGAACGCCCGGCTCTACACGGTCCCCGACGAGCCCGTGCCCATCGACGTCTCCGCGTTCGGGCCGACCGCGACCGAGCTGGCCGGGCGCATCGGCGACGGCTTCCTCACCATGGCACCCGACGCCGAGGCGGTCGACCGCTTCCGGCGCAGCGGGGGCGGCACCAAGCCCGCGCACGGCGGGCTCAAGGTCTGCTGGGGAACCGACCGCGACGAGGCCGTCCGCACCGCGCACCGGCTGTGGGCCACCGAGCAGCTGCCCGGCGAGCTGACGCAGATCCTCCCCACCCCCCGCCACTTCGAACAGGCGAGCGAGCTCGTTCCGGAGGAGCGGGTGGCCTCCGCGGTGACCTGCGGGGACGACCTGGACGCCCACCTCACCGCGATCAGCGCGTACGCAAAAGCCGGCTTCGACACCGTCTACATCAACCAGATCGGCCCCGACCAGCGCGGCTTCTTCGACTTCTACCGCAGCAAGGTGCTGCCGCAGCTGCCGGACTGAAAGGCCCGCCCCGGACCCCCGGAAGGAGACTCATGACCATGCGGATCGCGTTCCTCGCGGCACCGGAGGGTGTCGAGCAGATCGAGCTGACGGACCCCTGGCAGGCCGTCATGGACGCCGCCGGAGCGCCGCGGCTGGTGTCCACGAAGACGGGCCGCATCCAGGCCTACCACCACCTCGACAAGGCCGACGCGTTCGCCGTCGACGAGGACGTGGACACGGCGCGCGCCGGCGACTTCGACGGCCTGGTCCTGCCCGGCGGCGTCGCCAACCCCGACGTCCTGCGCATGGACGACCGGGCCGTCGCCTTCGTGAAGGCCTTCTTCGACGCCGGCAAGCCCGTCGCCGCCATCTGCCACGCCCCGTGGACCCTCGTCGAGGCGGACGTCGTGCGCGGCCGCACCCTCACGTCCTGGCCGAGCCTGCGCACCGACATCCGCAACGCGGGCGGCACCTGGGTGGACGAGGAGGTCGCGATCTGCACCGAGGGCCCCAACACGCTGGTCACCAGCCGGAAACCGGCCGACCTCAAGGTGTTCTGCGCCGCCGCCCTCGCCGAGTTCCGCAAGGCCGCGGGCGCCTGATGCCCGGTCCGGGGCCGGAGGCCTACGACGCGGGCCCCTTCGTGCCGGAGAAGGCGGACCTGCGCCGCCTACGGGAGGCCGCGGCCGGCTGCCGGGGCTGCCCGCTGTACCGCGACGCCACGCAGACCGTCTTCGGCGCCGGCGAGGCCTCCGCCCGCGTGGTGCTCGTCGGAGAACAGCCGGGCGACCAGGAGGACCGCCGGGGAGAGCCCTTCGTCGGCCCCGCCGGGGGTGTCCTGAAGCGGGCGCTCGCGGAGGCCGGCATCGACCCCGGCGAGGCCTACGTCACCAACGCCGTCAAGCACTTCAAGTTCGAGCGGCAGGAGCGCGGCAAGCGCCGCATCCACAAGACCCCCGGCCTGCGCGAGATCAGCGCCTGCCGGCCCTGGCTCGCCTCCGAACTGCGGCTGGTCGACCCGGAGGTGGTCGTCGCCCTCGGAGCCACGGCCGGCAAGTCCCTGCTCGGCCCCTCCTTCCGGGTCACGCAGCAGCGCGGCGTCCCGCTGACGCTGCCCGCGCCGGACGGCACCGGCGAAGCGGAGGCGGAAGGTGCGCTCGTGGCCACCATCCACCCGTCCGCGGTGCTGCGCGCGGACGCCGCGGCCCGTGCCGAGGCCTACGCGGGCCTGGTGTCCGACCTCGGCGTGGCGGCCCGGCTGCTGCGCGGGTGAAGGGGGTGAGCACACGCGTTTTCCTGCGCGGGAGCCAACTCGCGCGACATGCTGAGTGCATGTCCGATCACAGCGAGCGAGTGCCGGGGTACCGGCAGATCAGGATGGCCGCGCCCGACGCCCCCGTCGCCGCCCTGGCGGACGAGGAGGCGTGGCGTGCCCGGGACGCGTACCCCGGCATCCTCGGCGGCGGCGGGCCCGTCTTCGGCGTGGCGCGCGAGCGCGAGGAAGGGGGCTGGGAGCTGCTCACCGGCTTCGCCGACCCCGCGCCGCAGGACTCCCGCGACACGATGGCCGCGCTCTTCCGCCGGGCCGCCCGCGACGCGGAGGCCGCCGGGGACGAAGCCGCCCGTGACGAGTGCCTCGCCGCCGCCGGACGGCTGGACTGGGAAGCCGTCGACGAGATGACCGTCCGGGGCGTCCGCCACCGCGTCGTGCGCGCGGAGCAGTTCATCCGGACCGGCCCCGACGGGCCCGAGCCGCCGCGCCCCTCCGACCCCGACCCGGCCCCGGCCGGCCGCTCCCACGAGGTGCCCGACCCCGTCCGGGGAATGGTCATCGACACCCTCACGGCCACCGGCATGTCCGAGGGCATCCTCAAGGTCGAGCTGCTGTCCCTCGTCCGCGGCCCGGGCACCACGCCCGCCGACGTGCGGGCCGACTCCCTGCGGGCCACCTCCACCCACCCGGGCGGCGTGCTGCTCCCCGTCAGCTACATGATCGCGGAATGGTCCGGCGACGGCGAGTGGGAGCCCGTGACCGGCGGCTGCCACACGCCCCAGGGCGCGCGCGACGCCCTCGCCCTGGACCTGCGGGTGATGGCGCCGGTGCTGCGCAGGCTGGACGAGGCCGGGCGCGAGGAGTACGCCCGGGCGGCGGACCGGCTCGACGCCGAGCGCGGCCTTGAGGCGGAGGTGGCCGGGCGGCGCTTCCGCGTGGTGCGCATCGAGCGCCTCGTGCGCGTCGGACCGGACGGCCCGGAGGGCCCGCGCCCCTCCGACCACGACCCGCAGCCCCCCGTCAAGGTGCACGACCAGCAGCTGCGCGAGCAGGGCCTGGTCCCCGACGGCGACGAGGAGGACGACGAGGACGCGGAAACCTGCCCGGAGGTACGGGAGATGATGGCGCTCGCCGAGAAGGAACGCGAGCGCAGACGGCGCATCGAAGAAGCGGGATAGTGCAGGATGCGGCGGGGCCCGGCAGCACGGGGCCCGGCCTTTCGTGCCTAAACTGGTGACGTGCAGAGGGGGGTTGGCAGAGGATGAGTGACGAGAGGGGCGGTCCGGACCGGCGCCGCCTCACGGTGGCGCAGAAGCTCGACCACCTGCTCAAGATGCGCGCCGGGCCCAGCGAGAACGGCAAGCCGTCCTACAAGAAGCTGGCCGCGGAGATCGCCGCACAGTCGGGCGAGACCTTCTCCAGCGTGTACCTGTGGCAGCTGCACCGGGGCGAGCGCACGAATCCGACGCTGCGCCACCTGTGCGCGATGGCCGCCTACTTCGACGTGCCCGTCTCCTACTTCACCGAGGACGACGTGGCCCGGCGCATGATCGACGAGGAGGTCCTGGCCGGCCGCGAGCTGGACCAGGCCATGGCGGAGGCCGGGGTGAGCGCGGTCTACCTGCGCGGCGACCTCGCGGCACTCTCCCCGGAGGGGAAGCGGATGGCCGCCGACATGATCCGCCAGCTCCGTGAGCTGGAGCAGGGGACGCGGCGCCCCTAGCGCACGCCGGGCCCCGGCCCGCTTCTTTCCACGGCCGGTTCCCCGCGCCGGCCCTCCGGCCAGGACCCCGCGGACCGGGATCCCACGAGCCACGGACGCCGCACGACAGGCGGCGTCCGTGGCCGTGTCATGCCGGTTGAAATGCCCCAACTCTCAAGTTAGGGTCACCTCTTGTGTCGCCATAAGCTACGGTGAACCAATCATTGGTCATCCTGTTCATACGAGTTAACGTCTTCGACTTCACGGTCCGGCCTCCTGAGACACATCACTACCCACGGCAACACGGCAGCAAAGGCCGGGCCGGTAAACGGGGGACCCGGGGGAGTGGCATGCAGCTCCGGGACGGTCCCGCCGCCTTACGGGGAGGGCACGCGCGTGCACGACATCCTGAAAGCCGCCGGCGCCGGCCGCGGCCAGAGCATCCTCATCGAAGGCACGGCCGGCATGGGGCGCACCAGACTCCTGCGCCACGCCATGGACCAGGCCGGCGAACACGGCCTCCACCTGCTGTCGGCGCGGGCCCGCGCCTCCGAGCAGGACGTCGAGTACAGCATCGCGCAGCAGCTCATCGCGGGTGCCCGGACCCTCCTGGCCGGCGCCGCCCCGGAGGCCGACGGCCCGGGCGCCTGGGAGGCCCACTTCAACTGCCCGGCCCCCTACGCCGCGCACCCCGCGCCCGGATCCGCGGTGGTCCACCCGCTCGCCCGGCTGCTGTCCAGCGGCACCCCGCTGATGCTGGCCGTCGACGACCTCCAGTGGGCCGACACCGCGTCCCTGCGCTGCCTCGGCTATCTGATGGCCCGTCTGGAGAACACCCCGGTCGCGGTCGTCGCCACCGTCGCCCTCGGCGAGACCCCCGGCGACCCCGTCCTGGCGGAGGTGCTCTCCTCCTTCCGCCACCGCACGCTGTTACGGGGCCTCTCCGCCGAGGACACCGCCCGTATCGCCGCCGACGCCTTCGCCACCCCGGGGCTCGCCTCCGGGTTCGCCCCCGACTCCGCCGAGGCCGCCCCCGACCCCCGCTTCGTGGAAGCGTGCCGCACCGCCACCGGCGGCAGCCCGTACCTGCTCGAAGCCCTCTTCCGCGTGATGCGCCTGCACGGCCTGCGCCCCGACGCCGGGGCCGCGGACCGCATCGGCGACCTCGCCCCGGTGGAGGTCGCCGACACCCTCCTGCCGCGCTACGACCGGGCCTACCCCGGTGCCGCGGCGGTGCTCCAGGCCGTCGCCGTCCTGGACGGCTCCGCCACCACCGCCGTGATCGCCCGCCTGCTCGGGCTGGACGCCCTCGGCGCGGCCGACGTCGTCGACGCCCTCGTCCGCGCCGGCGCCCTCACCGGGCAGGACGGTGTCGTCCGCTTCGCCCGGCCCGTCCTGCGCACCGCCGTCCTGGCCCGCATCCCGCCCAGCCGCCGCGACGCCCTGCACGCCCGTGCCGCCCAGCTGCTGCACGAGTCCGGCGCCCCCGCCGAGCGCGTCGCCGCCCAGCTCCTGCGCGTCCGCAGCACCCTCGGCCTGCACTGGACCTGCACCGTGCTGTACACGGCGGCCGGCGAGGTCATGCAGCGCGGCGACACCGGCCAGGCCCGCGCCTACCTCCACCGCGGCCTGGAGGAGTGCGAGGGAGCGTGCCGGGGCAAACTCCTGCGCGCCCTGGGCCGGATCGAGCTCGCCGCCGACCCCGCCGCCGCGGTGGAACACCTGCGGCACGCCCTCGCCCTGGAACCCGACGCCGACAGCCGCGCCGACATCCGGCTGTGCACCGCCCACGCCCTGCAGCTCCTGGGCCGCCCCGAGGAGGCCGAGCGCGTCCTGCTGGAAGGCGTGGCCGAGGCCCGCAGCGCCGAGGAGGAAGCGGCGAGCGTCCTGCGGGCCGAGCGCTGCCTGCTGCGCGAACTGAACCACGCCGTCGACGCGGTGGTCGAGGCGGACTGCGCCGGGGCCGCCGAACCGCTCCCGCCGGCGGCGACGGCGACCCCCGGCGAGCGCCACACCAGGCTCAGCCTCGCGGCCCTGCGCTCCTCGCGCCGCGGCGAGGAGCGCGACCGGGCCGTCCACCAGGCCCGGCAGGCGCTGCAGGAGGAGCACGTCAGCCTCGACTGGCGCATCGCGACCCGCACGGTGCCCCTCCAGGTGCTCGCCCGCGCCGACGAGCTGGACCTCGCCCTGTCCGAGTGCCGCGCGCTCCTGGACCGCGCGCGGGCCGAAGGGTCGCGGACGCTGCTGACCATCGCCCACAGCATGCGCGCCGAAGTGCGCTACCGCTCCGGGGACGTGACCGGCTGCCTGGAGGACGCGCGCGCGGCCCTGGAGCCGGCCGGGGCATCGCCCTCCGGGCACTGGAGCCGCACGGGTCAGGCGATGGCGGCGGTCGTCGCCGCGCTGCTGGAGACCGGCGAGCTGCGGGAGGCCAACCGGGCGCTGAGCGACTTCGGCCTGGACGCCGACGTGCCGGAGGGCGCCGGGTTCGCGGCCCTGCTCTTCCACCGCGGCCGGCTCCGCGTGGCCTGCGGCCATCCGCAGGCCGGCCTGGCCGACCTGCTGGAGTGCGGCCGCCGGCTCGGCGCCGCCGGGCAGCTCAACCCGTCCGTGCTGTCGTGGCGTTCGGAGGCGGCGCTCGTCCACGCGTCGCTCGGCGAGCGCGACGCCGCGCTCGCCCTCGTCGACGAGGAGCTCGGCCGGGCGCGCCGGTGGGGCGGCCGCCGGGCGACCGGCCGGGCCCTGCGGGCGGCCGGGCTGCTGGCCAAGGGCCTGGGCGGCGAGGAGGCGCTGCGGGAGGCCGTCGAGGTGCTGGAGGAGTCCGCGGCCCGGCTGGACCTGGCCCGGGCGCTGACCGACCTCGGCATCCTGATGCGCAAGTCCAGCCGGCTCGGCGAGGCGCGCGAGCACCTGCGGCGCGCGCAGTCCCTGGCCGAGCAGTGCGGGGCGGCCGTGCTGGCCCAGACGGCCCGTCAGGAGCTGCTGGCGGCCGGTGCCCGGCCGCGGCGGCCGACCGAGGTGGGCATCGACGCCCTGACCCCGACCGAGCGCCGCGTCGCGCTCATGGCGGTGGCCAAGTTCACCAACCGGGAGATCGCGGCGAAGATGTTCGTCACCCAGCGCACGGTGGAGCTGCACCTGAGCCGCGTCTACCGCAAGCT
This sequence comes from Streptomyces sp. XH2, assembly GCF_049725035.1. Lineage (NCBI taxonomy): Bacteria > Bacillati > Actinomycetota > Actinomycetes > Kitasatosporales > Streptomycetaceae > Streptomyces > Streptomyces sp. XH2. The sequence continues at coordinate 201,601 of NZ_JBMMMZ010000006.1, forward strand.
GGCCGTGACGGGCCGCTCCGGCCTCGCGGAGTACTTCGCGCGGCCGGAGAGCGGCTCCGCGGGCTCCGACCGCCCGGAGTGCGCCGCGGAGCCCGCCGCCTGGTCGGGCGCCCGCGCCGGGTGACCGGCCGGCACGGGCGCGCGGCGTCCCTCAGACGCCGCGGCCGGCGAAGTCGAGCCGTTCCTCGACGGCGATGCCGTACCAGCTCAGCTGCCGCACCTTGTCCGGGTTGCTGGTCAGCAGCCTGACCCGCACGACGCCCAGGGCCCGGAGCATCTGGGCGGCCGCGTGGTAGTCGCGGGCGTCGTCGGCGAGGCGCAGGCCGTGGCCCGCGGCGCCGGCGCCGCGGCCGCGGTCCGCGGCGCTGTACGCGTCGAGCTTGTCGTAGAGGCTGACGTCCCTGCGGCCCTGGCTCTCCTGGCGCAGGTAGAGCAGGATGCCGCCCTCCTCGGCCACCCGCTGCAGCGACTCGTCCAGCTGCGGCCCGCAGTCGCACCGGCCCGAGCCGAGGACGTCGCCGGTCAGGCACTCGGAGTGGACCCGCACCAGGGGGACGGCGGGGTGGCGGGTGTAGGACACCGCGATGTGCTCCAGGCCGTCGGAGAGCCCGTCGAAGGTGATGACGTGCGCGGTCTGCCAGGAGCCGTCGGCCAGGTGGAGCGGGATCTCCACCCGGGACCGGACGTGGGCCCCGCCCCGGCGGCCGCCCGCCGGGGCCGGCGCCTCGCCGCTGAGCACGTCGCCGTTCAGCACTTCGGGCACTGTTCCTCCCAGGGATGCTTGCGCGCCCGGCGCGTCACTCGCACCGGTCGCTCCAGCATCACCGAGGAAGCTGCCCCGGACAGCACGGACCGGCCCGGTACAGCGACCGAAGCTTTTCCGCGCCGCGTACCGAACCGGATCCGTGCCGGGCCCGCATCCGGCCGTTGATCAGGCCGTTCGCTCCGATTCCTGGAGCGCTGCCGGGGCTGCCGGCGCCTCCTCGGAGCCGTCGTCGCCCCCGCCGGCGCGCTTGCGGACGGCGGTCCGCAGGCCCGCGGCGATGCCGAGGAAGGCGCACACGGCGGCGATGACGTAGATGATGCCCAGTCCGCGGCTGTCGGCCCAGTCGTGCGAGGAGCCGTAGGCGGTGATGGCGGTGCCGAGGCCGGTCATCACGGCGACGGACAGGGTCTCGCACAGCTGCAGGCTCGAACTGGCCGAGCCCTCCTTGCCCTTGGGGGCCAGCGACAGGACGATCGTGGTGACGGCCGGGTAGACGAAGCCCATGCCGAGACCGGCGACGGCCCAGCCGGCGATCGCGAGCGGGACGCTCTTGAGGCCGGTGCCGACGGCCAGCGCGATCAGGGCGTCACCGGCCACGAGGAGGACGAAGCCGAGGACGACGCGGGCGTGCCGGCCCTTGCCGCCGCTGCGGGTGTCCAGCTTGGCCTGGAGCCAGGCGCCGCTGACCCAGGTGAGGGCGCCCGCGGACAGGGCGAGGCCGGAGCCGAGTGTGCTGAGGCCGAGGACGCGGGTCATGCTGAGCGGGAAGAAGGACTCGCCGCCGTAGTAGGCGGCGCTGACCAGACCGCGCACGATCATGCCGGCGGGCATGCCGCGGCGGACGGTGAGCGTGCCCGCGGGGAGCAGCTTGTTGAGCACCGGCAGGGTGATCGCGACGCCGGCGACGACCAGCGGGACCAGCACGGCGAGGTTGCGGTTCTCCAGGCCGGCCAGGAGCGCGCCGACGCCGAGCACCAGCAGGACGGTGAGCGGCAGCCGGTTCTCGCCGGGCGTGCCGTCGCCGGTGGGCTTGAGCTTGCGCATCGCGGGCAGGGTGAGCAGGGCGGCGACGGGCACCAGCGGGACGAGGATCAGGAAGACCACCCGCCAGTTGGTGGCGCCGGCGATCGCTCCCGCGATGGCCGGGCCGAGCAGCGCGGGCAGGGTCCACGCCGAGGCCACGAGCGCGAGCATCCGGGCGCGCAGCGCGTCGGGGTAGGCGAGGCCGACGATCAGGTAGGCCAGGGCCAGCACGCCGCCGACGCCCAGGCCCTGGAGGATGCGGCCGGCGAGCAGGATCCACCAGTTGGTGGCGATCGCGGCGACCACGCAGCCGATGACGAAGACGACGAAGGCCTGCACGTACGGGCGGGTGGGGCCGCCCTTGTCGGCGCCCTGGCCGGCGGCGATGGTCCCGAAGAGGTTGGCGAGCATGAACGCGGTGAACGCCCAGCCGAAGAGGTGGACCCCGCCGAGGTCCTCGGCGGCCTCGGGCAGGACCGTGGCGACGCCCAGCCAGAGGAAGGCCACCAGCGTGACCGACGTGATCAGTCCTAATGACAGCGCGCGGTAGCGGGGGGAGAGGACGCCGCCCTCGGCAGGGTCTGCGGCGGGCGTCCCGGTGTTGTCGGTCATCGGACCTCCGAACCAGTTTACATAGGCAATTTCCTATTTAGGGGATCCACTATATAGGCGCTGTTTGATAGCCTGTCAACGTGAGAGAACCTGCGGAGGGCAAGACGGACGTCGCCATGCTCCGGGCGCTCGGACACCCCGTGCGACTGGGCATCATGCGCGCGCTGGCGGCCGAACCCGAGACGTGCGCCTGTGACTTCACCGAGCTCTTCGAGGTCACCCAGCCGACCATCAGCCAGCACCTGAAGGTGCTGCGCGAGGCCGGCCTCGTGGTCACCCGCCGCCGCGGCACCCAGATCTGCTACTCGGTCCGCCCCGATGGGCTCGACCGGCTCCACGAACTCCTGACGGCCATTCAGCCGCCCCGGCTGGCCGCCGCCGGCTGACCGGCCGGGCCGGCCCCGGCGCCCGCGAGGACACCGGGGCCGGCCCGGCGCCTTCAGCGGACCGCCTCGAAGAGGACGATGGGCGGATTGGCCGAGAACCCCTCCCAGTACGCGGCCCCGAAGCGCGCCAGCGCCGCCTCCGGCACGTGCAGCGCCACCCACGACACCCGGGCGAACCCCGCCGCCGCGAACGCCGCCTCGTACACCTCCGGCCGGATCAGGCAGGTCTCGAAGGAGACCGGCGGCTCCAGCGCCGCCGTGACCCGGATCCGGGTGCCGAACGCCGAGGTCTCCAGCGGCTCGAAGGAGAAGCCGTACGGGTCGGGCCGCGGCCCGTCGAAGGAGAAGCGCGGGTTCTGCGTCACGCCGACGAACCGCCCGCCCCGCGGCAGCCGTTCGAAGGCGCCGCGGCACATGGCCGTCAGCGTCTCCTCCTCCCGCGCGTAGTTGAGCAGGTAGGCGGCGGTCACGACGTCGAAGCGGCCGAGGTCCGGCAGGTCCGCCGCGTCCGCGGCCACGTAGCGGGTGCCCAGCGGCGCCCGCTCCTCGGCGGCCCGCGCCGCCGCGACCATCTCCTCCGAGACGTCCGCACCCACGACCCGGCCCGCGCCCAGCAGTTTGGCCTGCCGGGTGTAGAAGCCGTCGCCGCAGGCCAGGTCGAGGACGTCCAGCCCGCTCACGTCGCCCAGCAGGGCGAGGAAGCTCGCGCGCTCGGGGTGGACCGTGGGCAGCGACCGCGCGTCCTCCCAGCGCGCCCCGATCACGTCGTACTGCGCTGTGGTGCGCTCCTGGCTCATGGGGGGTCTCCTCCGGTGGGCGGGGCCCCGGCCGTGACCGGCCCGGGGACGGTGGTGGGCGCGGCCGGGCACGCGGCCGGGCCGGGATCCTCGCGGGCCTGGCCGCGGTCCTTGTGGAGCGGGCCGCGGACGTCCCGCAGCGGCAGGCCCGTCCCGCCGTTGCGGACCGCGATCAGCTCCGCGGCGATGGACACGGCGGCTTCCTCGGGCGTGGACCCGCCGAGGTCCAGCCCGATCGGCGAACGCAGCCGCGCCAGTTCCTCCTCCCCGGCACCCGCCTCCCGCAGCCGCCGCAGTCTGTCCTCGTGCGTGCGCCGCGAGCCCATCGCGCCGACGTAGGCCACCGGCAGCCGCAGCGCCTCCCGCAGCAGCGGGACGTCGAAGCGGGCCTCGTGCGTGAGGACGCAGATCACCGTGCGCGCGTCCCGGGCCGCCCCGGCGAGATAGCGGTGCGGCCACTCCCGGACGACCTCGTCGGCCTCGGGGAACCGCTCGGGAGTGGTGAACGCCGGGCGGGCGTCGCACACGGTCACGTGATAGCCGAGGAACCGGCCCGCCCCGGCCAGGGCGCGGGCGAACTCCACCGCGCCGAAGATCAGCATCCGGGGCCGGGCGAGGAACGACTGCACGAACACCTCCGCGGCGGCGGCCCCGGCCCGGACCGGGGCCCGGCCGGTGCGCCCCGCGTCCAGCAGCTCCCGGGCCCGCGCCGCCGCGGCCCGGTCCAGCGCCGCCTCGCCCAGCGTGCCCGCGAACCCGCCGGGCCGGACGGCCAGCCAGGCGCCGAGCTTCGGCGTGCCGCCCACGCAGGTGACGTGGGCGAGCGGCGCCTGCGGCCCGCCGGACCGCTCCAGGGCCGCCAGGACCGGGCCCCAGTCCGGCTCCCGCTCCGGGACCACCTGACGGACCAGCACCTGCAGCGTGCCGCCGCACGTCAGCCCGGCGGCGAAGGCGTCCTCGTCCCCGACGCCGTACTCGGCGAGGCACGGACCGGCCCCCAGCGCGGCCGAGCGCGCCCGTTCGTAGACCTCGGCCTCCACGCAGCCGCCCGACACGCTGCCCACCACGCGGCCGCCGGGCGAGACCGCGAGCGCGGCGCCCGGCCGCCGGGGCGCGCTGCCGCGCACCCCGACCACGGTGGCCAGGCCGAACGGGGTGCCCGCCGCGTGCCAGCGGCGCAGCACCGGAGCGATGCCCAGCACGGCGCTCACCGCCCCCCGGAGCCGGGCGAACCGGTCAGCCCGGCCACGTCCTCGGGGCGCAGGGGGATGCGCGGCAGGTCGAGGCCGGTGGCGTCCCGGACGGCGGCCGCGACCGCGGCCGGGCTGGAGATGTTCGGCGGCTCGCCCACGCCGCGCACGCCGTAGGGGGCGTGCGGGTCGGCCAGTTCGAGGACGTCGACGTGCATCGGCGGCACGTCGTGGACGGTCGGGATCAGGTAGTCGGTGAACGAGGGGTTCTGCATCAGGCCGCCCTCGACCCGTATCTCCTCCATCAGCGCGAGTCCCAGGCCCTGTACGGTGCCGCCGTGGATCTGGCCCAGCAGGGCCTGCGGGTTGACGGCCTTGCCGACGTCCTGGGCGGTGGCGATCTCGACGGCCCGGACGAGGCCGAGCTCGGTGTCCACGTCGACCACCGCCCGGTGCGCGGCGAACGCGAACTGGAAGACCGAGTCGCCCTGCCCGGTGTGCGGGTCCAGGGGGAACGTGGGCCGGTGGTGCCACTCGACGGTCTCCTCGACGGCCTCGTCGCCCAGCACGTCGGCCAGCTTGCACAGCACCTGGCCGCCCGCGCCGGTGACCGCACCGCCGGCCAGGCCCGTGGCGGTGCCGGGCCGGCCCAGCAGCCGGTCCGCGCGCGCGAGGACGCGGGCCCGGACGGCCTCCGTGGCCGCCTTGACGGCGCCGCCGGTGACGTACGTCTGGCGGGAGGACGACGAGGGCCCGGCCGAGCCGAAGGAGCTGTCCCCGAACTCGACCGTCACCTGCTCGACGCCGAGTTCGGTCCGGGCGATCTGGGCCTGCACCGTCACCACGCCCTGGCCGACCTCGGCCGCCGCGCTGGTCACCACCGCCCGCGCCTGCCCGCCGTCGGACTCCAGCCGGACCCGGGCGGTGGAGTAGTCGTCGAAGCCCTCCACGAAGCCGACGTTCTTGAAGCCGACGGCGTAGCCCACGCCGCGCACGACGGACTCCCCGCGCGAGGCCGTACGGGCCAGGTGGGCGCCTTCGGGCGGAGCCGGGGCGGGCATCGGCCGCTCCCGCACCCGGCGCAGCAGTTCGGCGACCGGCGCCGGGTGGTCCAGGACCTGCCCGTTGGCCACCGCCGACCCCTCGGCCACGGCGTTGCGGATGCGCAGCTCCACCGGGTCCATGCCGAGCTCGCGCGCGAGCCGGTCCATCTGCGACTCGTAGCCGAAGCAGGCCTGCACGGCGCCGAAGCCGCGCATCGCCCCGCACGGCGGGTTGTTGGTGTAGACGACGCGCACGTCCACTTCCGCATCGGGGACCTCGTACGGGCCGAGGGAGCACGTCGCGACGGTGCCGGCGACGGCGGGGGAGCTGGAGGAGTAGGCGCCGCCGTCGAGGACGATCGACGCCTTGACGTAGACGAGCCGGCCGTCACGGGTGGCGCCGTGCTCGTAGGCCATCTTCGCGGGGTGGCGGTGCACGTGGCCGACGAACGACTCCTCGCGGGTGTAGCACATCTTCACCGGGCGGCCGGTGCGCAGGGCGAGCAGGCAGGCGTGCGCGTGCATCGACAGGTCCTCGCGCGCGCCGAACGCACCGCCGACGCCCGCCAGGTGCAGCCGCACCTTCTCGCGCGGCAGGCCCAGGGCCGCCACGACCTGGTCGTGGTCCACGTGCAGCCACTGCGTGGCGACGTGCAGGGTCACGCCGCCGTCGGAGTCGGGCACGGCCAGGCCCGACTCCGGTCCGAGGAAGGCCTGGTCCTGCATGCCGACCTCGTAGACGCCGCGCACCACGACGTCGGCGGCGAGCGGTTCGCCGCGCGCGGCGCGGCCGCGCCGCAGCGGGACGTGGCGCAGGAGGTTGCCGCCCGCGTGCACGGCGGGGGAGTCCGGCGCGAGGGCCGCTTCGGCGTCGGTGACGGGAGGCAGCACCTCGTAGGCGACGCGCACCAGCTCCGCGGCGCGGCGGGCCGTCTCCGGGTCCTCGGCGGCCACGACGGCGACCGGCTCGCCCTCGTAGCGCACGGTGTCCACGGCGAGCACCGGCTGGTCGACGACCATCGCGCCGTGCAGGTTGCGGCCGGGCACGTCATGGTGGGTCAGCACCGCGTGGACGCCCGGCAGGGCGAGGGCCTCCGCGGTGCCGACGGCGAGGATCCGGGCGCGCGGGTGGGGGCTGCGCAGCGTGGTGCCCCACAGCATGTCCCGCGCCTCCAGGTCGGAGGAGTAGGCGAAGGCGCCGCGGACCTTGAGCGGCCCGTCCGGGCGGGGTGCGCTGTCGCCGACCGCCCCGGGCGTGCGGCGGGAGTCAGGGGTGCGCGGGGTGTACGGGGTCACGGGCGGGCCTCCAGGGCGCGCGTGCGGCCGGCGGCCAGGCGGACGGCGTCGAGGATGTGGCGGTAGCCGGTGCAGCGGCACAGGTTTCCCGCGAGGGCGTCCTTGATCTCGGCCTCGCCGGGGTCGGGGCAGCGGCGCAGCAGGTCCTCGGTGGCCTTGAGCATGCCGGGCGTGCAGAAGCCGCACTGCACGGCGCCGCAGGCGAGGAAGGCCTCCTGCACGGGGTGCGGCCCGTCCTCGCCGGCCAGGCCCTCGACCGTCTCCACGCCGCGGCCGTGGGCCTGGGGCGCGGGCACCAGGCACGCGCACACCAGCACCCCGTCGAGGTGGACGGAGCAGGAGCCGCACTGGCCCTGCTCGCAGGCGTTCTTCGCGCCGGACAGGCCGAGGCGCCGCCGGAGGACGGACAGCAGGCTCTCGGTCCCGGCGACGCCGTCGATGTCGTGCCGCTCGCCGTTCACCGTCAGCGTCAGGCGCACGGTGCCTCCTTCGCGTGCCGGTCCGCGCGGTAGTCGTCCCACACCCAGCCGAGGGCGCGGCGGGCCAGCACGGCCACCGCGTGCCGGCGGTAGGCGGACGAGCCGCGCACGTCGTCGGCGGGGGAGGCAGCGGCGGCGGCCAGTTCGCCGAAGCGGGTCAGGACGCCGTCCGGGAGCGGCTGCCGGGACCGCCACAGCCGCCGTTCGGCGAGCTCCCCGGCCACGAACCGCTCGGCCTCGCGCGCCGCCAGGGGCCGGTCCGCCGCCGCGCCGATGCCGGTGCCCACCCGGCCCCGGGAGGGCCACAGCGCCACCGCGAAGGAACAGGTCGCCACCACCAGGGCGCCCCGCCGCCCCGCCTTGGCGTAGCTCTGCGGCCCCTCCGCCTCGGGCACCCGCACGGCGCGGACCAGCTCGTCCGGCGCGCGGACCGTGCGGCCTGGGCCGGTGTAGAACTCCCGCACCGGCACCAGCCGGGTGCCGCGCGCGGACACCAGCTCCACCTCCGCGTCGCACGCCAGCAGCACGGGATGGACGTCGCCGCCGGCCGAGGCGGTGCCGAGGGCACCGCCCACGGTGCCGCGGTTGCGGATCTGACGGGAGCCCACCGTGCGGGCCGCCGCCGCGAGTCCGGGCAGCGGGCCGGCGAGCTCGTCGGCGAGCCGGGTGTAGGGCACGGTCGCGCCGAGCCGGACCCGGCCCGCCGAGCGCTCCCAGCGGGCCAGGCCGGGGATCCGGGTGAGGTCGACGGCGGCGGGCGGGCGCTCCCGGCCCCGGGCCAGCCGCACCATGACGTCGGTGCCGCCGGCCACGGGCAGGGTGCCGGCGCGGGCGGCCATCGCGTGCAGCGCCTCGTCCAGCCGGTCGGGCAGGAGGAAGTCCATGGCGGCCGGCAGGCTCATGCGGCGCCGCCCTCGGTGCACTTGGCGCAGTGGAAGACCGTCCAGGGCGGGTTGGCCCGGAAGTCGTCCCAGTACGCGGGCCCGTGCTCCAGCTCCCCTTCGACGGACAGCTGCGCCGCGTCCCAGGAACAGTCGCAGAAGCCGGCGGCGGCGAAGGCCTCCTCGAAGGCCCGGCCGGAGGGCAGATAGGCGCAGAAGCTGATCCGGGGGTCGGTGTGCGCGGTGACGCGGATCCGGCCGTCGTGCGCCGGGTCCGGCTCCCGCTCGAAGGAGAAGCCGTACCGCTCCGGCAGCGGGCGGTCGAAGTCGAAGTCCGGGTGGGCGACGAAGGCCCGCAGGACGCCGCCCGCGCGCAGGTTGCGGGCGCAGGCCCGGGCCATGCGTTCCAGCGCCTGCGGCGAGTCCGCGTAGTTGAACAGGTACGCGGCGAGCAGCACGTCGAACTCGCCGAGCCGCGGCAGCGCGGAGGCGTCGCCCACGGCGTACTCGACGCCGAGGTGCGTGCGCTCCTCCGCGGCCCGGCAGGCCTCGATCATCTTCGGGGAGATGTCCACGCCGAGCACGTGGCCCGCCCCCAGCCGGCGTGCGTGACGGGTGTAGACCCCCGTGCCGCAGGCGAGGTCGAGCACGTCCTTCCCCCGGACGTCCGCCAGCAGGCCCAGCACGCTGGGCCGTTCCACGTACCACGTGAGCGGCAGCGTCTTGGACAGCTCGTAGTCCTCGCCGATCCGGTCGTACTGCAAGTCGTCGTGGGACGGGCGCGCTGCGCTGCCGTCCGCCGCGTCGGTCATGGGGCGCCTCACCTTCTTCCGGAGCTGGGGACTCCAGATTCCGCCGCCCACCGGTCCCGCAGATCACGGAGCGGCCCGTAGCCTTCCCCGGAGCAATTGGGTGCCGGTACCGAGACGACAGCCGGCCGCCGCCGGGGGCGCGTGCCGCCGCCCGCCGGCGGCAGCACGCGTCAGGCGCAGGACTCGGCGGCCTCGTGCTCCGGCAGGTGCAGACACACCGCGGGCGACAGCCGCTCGTCGTCCGCCGCCAGGCTCAGCGCCCGGCGGTCGGAGATCGACAGCTTGCGGTACACCCGGCTCAGGTGCATCTCCACGGTGCGCCGGGTCACGTACAGCCGCCCGGCGATCTCCCGGTTGGTGAGCCCCTCCGCGGCGAGCAGCGCGGTGCGGCGCTCGGCGGGGGTGAGGGAGGCGGGGCCGATCTCGGTGTCGCGGCGCGGGCGCGCACCCGCCTCGATCATGTCCTGGCGCAGCTCCTGGACCAGGACGTGCGCCGCGCACTTCTCGGCCAGCGCGGCGGCGGCCCGCAGGTGCTCCCGGGCCTGCCGCGTCTTACGGGTCCGCATCAGCTCGCGGCCCAGGTCGCGCAGCACCCGCGCCTCGTCGAGCGCGGCGCCCGCCTCCCGCAGCAGCTGGGCGGACTCCGCGAGGACCGCCGCCCGCTCCTCGCCGGGCCCGAGCAGGCCCGCGGCGCGCAGGGCGACGCCGACGGCGTGCGGCGCGCCGAAGTCCCGCGCGAGGGCGAGTTCCTCCCGGACGAGCCGCCGGGCCGCGTCCTCGTCGCCCAGCCGGGCGTGCGCCAGGGCCGCCTCGGAACGCCAGGGCCACAGCGCCGGGTTGGTCCAGCCCCGGTGCAGCAGCAGCCGCCCGCACTCCTCCAGGTCCGCGAGCCCCGGACCGACCCGCCCCAGCGCGACCTGCAGCCGGCCGCGGTGGAACAGCAGCCCGGGCAGCGTGACGGCGGGCACCGCGTTCTCCAGCCCGGCCTCCAGCAGGACCCGCTGCGCCTGGTCGAGGTCACCGGACTCGTACAGGGCGCTGCCCAGCCAGCCGCGGGCCGCGGCGGAGCCCAGCCACTCGCGCCCGGTCGGCTCCGGGCCCCGCTCCAGCGCGCCGTGCGCGGCTTCCAGGCACTCCGTCAGACGGCCCGTGCGGAAGGCGCATTCGGCGAGCACGGCCCGGGCGAGCGCCGCCACGGTGCGCGAGCCCTCCTCGGTCGCCGCGGTGAGCAGGGCCGCGCCGTGCTCCGAAGCCTCCTCGGCGGCGCCCGAGCGGGCCAGCACGAGGACGAGACCGAGCCGCATCAGGGCGTGGTCGTTGACGGTGGTGACGGGCTCGCCGAGCGCGAGGCGGGCCTGCTGGACCGCCTCGGCCCGCTGCGTGCCGCTCCACTGCGCGCCCATGGCCTGCGCCGCGGCCTCGGCGCGCCGCACCCACGGACACCGGGCGACCTCGCTCAGCTGCGCGGGGAAGGCCGAAGCCGGTACGCACGACGGCTTCGGCCGGGCGCCGCGGCCTTCGAGGAGCTCCAGCAGGCCGCGTACGGCGCGGAAGCCCGCCCGCAGCTCCTTCGGGGCGCCGGAGCGCTCCAGCTCGCCGGCCTCCTCCTCGACGATCCGCAGGGCCTCGGGGACGTCGCCGGTCATGGCGGCGGCCTGCGCCAGGTCCAGCAGGGCCATGGCGCGGTGCTCGGTGCCGCCCTGGATGAGGCCGACGGTGCGGCGCAGCCGGGCGACCGCGGGCTCGGGGCCGTCGGCCAGTTCGATGTGGCCGAGCCGGCGCAGCAGCCCGGGCTCCTCCTCCGGCCCGCACTCGGCGAGGCCGCGCTCCAGGCAGACGCGGGCCTGCGCGAGGGCGCCGCCGGCGAGCGCCGCGTCGGCCGCGTCCACGAGCAGCCGCAGCGCCCAGCGCTCGCCGAGGGGAGCGGCGGGAAGCAGGTGCGCGGTGATGCGCTCGCGGGGGGCGCTGCTCGCGTAGAGGGCCCTGGCGGCCTCCGCGTGCAGCCGGGCCCGCTCGCTGGGCGGCATCCGGGCCCGGAAGGAGGACATGACGAGGGGCTGGGCGAAGCCGATGCCGTCCTGGCCCTCGGTCAGGACGCCCCAGTGCACGAGCCGGTGGAGCAGGTCGGCGGCCTCGCCGGCGCCGATGCCCGTGAGGTGGGCGACGAGCGGGGCGCTCGCCCCGGGCGCGACGATCGACACGGCGTCGAGCACGGCGCCGACCTGGCGGGAGCTGCCGTCGAGCCGGGTCAGGAGGGTCTCGGCGACCTCCACCGGGCCCAGCCCGGCCACCCGGTGCGCGGAGACGACGCCCGGCGCGAGGCCCGTGCGCCGCAGCTCGCGCAGCAGCGCCTGGAGCAGCAGCGGATTGCCGCCGGTGGCCGCGCGGCAGGCCCGTACGAGGCCGGGGTCGGCGTGCTCGCCCGTGAAGGCGGACAGCAGGTAGGCGACGCTGTCGGCGTTGAGGCCCTGCAGCACCGCGCGGCGGTGGAAGAACGAGGCGACCCCGGCGGGGGACTCGGCGCTCTGCGGCCCGCCGCCCCCGCCCGCCGGCCCGGGGCGGTCCACGCCGAGGGTGGCCAGCAGGAAGACCGGCAGGCCTTCCAGACGGGCCGTCAGGTAGCCGAGCCAGCGCAGCGACGGGGTGTCCGTCCACTGCAGGTCGTCGATCGCGACCAGCAGGGGGGCGCCGGCCGTGGCGGCCGTGATCAGCCGGTGCATCCCGGCGGCCTCCGCGTCCCCGTCCCCCGCGTGCTCCTGCACCCGGTCCGTGCCGAGCAGGCACAGCAACTGGTCGCGCATCTGGTGCAGGACGCCGTGGGCCCGGCTCCGCTCGCCGGGTCTGGCGCGTGCGGAGACCGTCCCGAAGCCCCTGCTCCGGGCGGTCCGCAGCGCGGCCCGCACCAGGTGCGACTTGCCGGTGCCGATGCCCCCCTCCAGCAGCAGGCTGGCCCCCATGCCGGCCTCCGCGGCGGACAAGCCCCCGTCCAGGGCCGTCATTTCGCTGTCGCGGCTCAGCAACAGTCTCTCCCTCCCCTCGTACCTGCCGGGCCGTCACGGCGCCCGGCCCCCCGCCGCCCCCCGTACGCCGGAACCCGTGCGTCAGAAACCGTCGAAGACCCCGTGCCGGTGACGCTCGCGCCAGGCACCGGTGGCCACGCCCTTCAGGACCACCTCGACCACGTCCTCCGCGAGCGCCGCGGTCACCGGCAGGTGCCCGAAGAGCACCCGGTAGTACGTGCTGGACGCCAGCATGTCCAACAGCAGGTCGATGTCCGCGTCGGGGCGGATGTCCCCCCGCCGGATCCCGCGCCGCAGCGCCTCGGCCGTCGAGGCCCGGCGCGGGTGGAAGAAGCGCTCCAGGAAGAGGGCGTCCAGCTCCGGCTGGTCGGCGAGGTCGGCCACCAGGGCGGGCAGCACGCGCCGCCCGAGCGTGGTGCCGAAGGCCTGGCTGAGCGTGCCGATCCCGGCGATCAGGTCGCAGTGGGTGCAGCCGGTGTCCGGGGTCGGGGTGGTGCCCATCGTGGTGACCAGCGCGTCCACGACGAGGTGCTGGCGGGACTGCCAGCGCCGGCGCAGGGCGGGCTTGCTCGTGCCCGCGCGGGCGGCCACCGCCTCGAGTGTCAGGTTCCCGTAACCCGACTCGTTGAGGAGCTCCATCACCGCGGCGGGCACGGCTGCGTCGATGCGGCCGTCCCGCGGCCTGCCTGTGCGCTGCTGGCCGGCCTCGCGCTCTTCGGCCACCGCGCCGTTCGGGGTGTTCACCATGCGGTCAGTATAGGTAATCTGCTATTAATTACGTCCCGGAACGGAACGAAACTTGGGAGGCTGTTGTGTCGCAAGATGTGAACGAGATGACCGAGGGGGCCGGTGAGCCGCTCGCGTCACCTGTCGCGGAGGGGGGCACGCCGGCCTCGGCCGGGGGATCGGAGAGTGTTTTCGGCGGGGCTTACCGCGCGCTGACGCTCGGCGTCATCCTCTCCGTGAGCATGGTCGCCTTCGAGTCCCTGGGCGTGGCCACGGTCCTGCCCGACATCGCGAAGGACCTCGACGGCCTGGGCGCCTACGGCTGGGGCCTGTCCGCCCTGATGCTCGCCAACATCATCGGTACGGTGGTCGCCGGCCGCGCCGCCGACCGGAGCGGCCCCGTGCGCTCGATGGCGATCGGCATGCTGGTCTTCGCCATCGGCTGCGCGGTGGCGGGCGCGGCGCCCACGTGGCCGCTCTTCCTGCTGGGCCGGGCGCTCCAGGGCCTCGGTGTCGGTGCTGTCATGAGCATGGCCTACACGGTGATCGGCCTCGCGTACCCCGAGAACCTCAGGGCCCGCATGTTCGCCCTGCTCTCCTCCGCCTGGACCATCCCCTCGCTGATCGGCCCCGTGATCGCCGGCACCCTCGCCGACTTCACCAGCTGGCGCGGCGTCTTCCTGCTGATGCTCCCCCTGATCGCCATCGCCGCCCTGCTCACCCTGCCGGGCCTGCGCCGCCTCGAGCGCCCGGCCGCCGGCGCCGGCGGCAGCGCCCCCGCGGGCCCCTGGTGGAAGAGCCCGCTCGCCGCCAGCATCCTGCTCACCGCCGGCACCGCCCTGCTCCTCCAGGCCCTGCTGCTCAAGAACGTCGTGCTGCTCGTCGTGCTCGCCCTCGTCGGCATCGCCGTCGCCGTGCCGACCCTGCGCCAGGTGACCCCCGCCGGCACGCTCAGCCTGCGCGCCGGCGTCGGCGCCGGCATCGGCATCCGCTTCCTGCTCTGCGGCGTCTACTTCGGCAGCGAGGCCTTCCTCCCGCTCGGCCTGCAGGAACTGCGCGGCGTGAACGCCTCCCTGGCCGGCCTCGGCCTGTCCGCCGGCGCCATCACCTGGGTCGTCGGCTCCGCCTGGCAGGCCAAGCGCGACGGCAAGGGCGACGGCCGCACCGGCAGCGTCACCCTCGGTTTCACCATCCTCTTCGCCGGACTCGTCGTCATGGCAGCGGCCGTCCTCGTCGAGGCCATTCCGCCGCTCGTCGCCATCGCCGGCTGGGCGCTCGGCGGCATCGGCATGGGCATCGGCTTCAACGCCGCCACCACCGACACCCTCGAACAGGCCCCCGCCGAGCAGCAGGGACTCGTCAGCGGCTCCCTGCAGCTCGCCCAGACCCTCGCGACCGGCCTGATCTCCGGCATCGGCGGCGCCGCCATCGCCATCGCCCACCAGCACGACTCCACCACCCGGGCCGGACTCCTGTTCACCTTCGCCATCACCGCGGTCCTCGCACTGGCCGGCGTCCTCGTCTCCCGGCGCCTGCGCCCCGCCCGGGCCGCCTGACGCCCGGGACCCACAGCACCTCAAGGAAGGAGACCGACCGTGGAGAACGTCCTCCTGCTGGGACTGAGCGCCCCCACCGAAGACGATCCGTACGGTGACCGGCTGCTTCGCGCCCTCTCGGCCCCAGGAGCCTCCGGCACCCGGCTCGTCGTCAGCACGGCCCCCTCCGTGCTGGCCCGCGCCGGCAGCGAGATCATCGCCCCGTCGCACCCCGTGGCCGACGCGCTCCGCCAGATGGCGTCGCTCGCCGACGGCATCGTCCTCACCACCCCCGAGACGGACGGCGCGCCGCCCGCCTCGCTGCGCACGCTCCTGAACTGGCTGACCTGGCCGACCGAGGGCTCACCCCTCGTGGGCAAGCCCGTGGCCGTCCTCACCACCTGCGAGGAGCCCATCGCCGAGCAGAAGCCGTACTCCGAGGTCGAGAGGATGCTGTTCACGGCCGGTGCCACCATCATCGGTCCGCGCACCGTCGTGCCCCGCGTGAGCCGGGCCCTGCGCGAGGAGCCCGACGGCCAGGTCTCCTTCGGCGACCCGGGAGCGGCCGTGCGCCTGCTGTTCCACATCCACCGCACGGCCGCGGCCGCCCGGGAGAACGCGGGCCTGCCGCCCGCGGAGGACTTCCGGCCGTGGCTGCTGTGACAGTGGATGCCGAAAGGCCCCGGCGGTGAGGACCGTCGGGGCCACGGGGGAACCGGCCTGCTCAGGCCGCCGTGCAGCGCAGCATCACCAGCGGGGGATTGGCCAGGAAGTCCGCCCAGAACTCCTCGCCGAACGCGGCGAGACCGTCCTCCGGCACCTCCAGCGGCACCCAGGTGACGCCGGTGAAACCGGCCTGCCGCAGCGCGCCCTCGTAGACCTCGCGCCGCGGGTAGTTGGTCACGAAGTCGATGGGCGAGTCCAGCAGCGCCGTGATCCGCACCCGCGGGCCCACCTCGCCCTCGCCCACCGGCTCGTAGCGGAAGCCGTACTTGTCCGTCGGCGGGCCGTCGAAGCGGAAGTCCGGCGCCTGCGTGAGGACGAAGAACTCGCCGCCCGGCCGCAGGTTGCGGTGCACGCCCCGGCACATCCACTCCATCGTGGCCGCGTCGTCGGCGTAGTTGAGCAGGTACACGGCCGTCGCCACGTCGAAGCGCTTGCCGAAGACCGGCAGGTCGGCGCCGTCGGCCACCTCGTAGCGCACCCCCAGGGGGCTGCGCTCCTCGATGGCCCGGGCCGCGGCCACCATCCCGTCGGAGACGTCGACGCCGAGGACGTCCGCCGCCCCCAGCCGCTTGGCCTGCCGGGTGTAGAAGCCCGTGCCGCAGGCGAGGTCCAGCACCGAACGGCCGCTCAGATCGCCGAGCATCCGCACGAAGCTGCCGCTCTCGGGGTAACGCGCCATGGGCAGCGACTTGAAGCCCTCGTAGGCCTCGCCGATGTCGTCGTACTGCTGAACGGTCATATGACTTCCTTTTCGAGGGGGGTGTCGGAGGCGGCGCCCGCGGGCACGGGCTCGCGGCGCAGCCGGTCGCCGGCGAGGGCCATGCGCCGGCCCTGGTGCCGGGCGGCCGCCAGCGCCTGCGGGGTGGGCAGGACCCCCGCCGACCGGGAGTGGGACGTGCCGTACGGATTGCCGCCCGCCGCGAAGACCGCGGGGTCGGTGTAGCCGGGCGGCACCACCACCGCGCCGCCGTGGTGCAGCACGTTGTTCAGGGCGAGCAGCGCCGATTCGCTGCCCGCGTGGGGCCGGGGGGTGCAGGTGAACCCACTGGCCGGCTTGCCCGCCAGCGGCCCCGGGCCGTCCTCGGGCTCCAGCGACTGCAGGAAGCCCAGCATGGAGGCGGCCATGGATCCCGACCTGACGCGTGCTCCGAAGAGCAGTGAGTCCGCCCAGGCCACGTCGTCCGGGGTGACGACGGCCGCCGGCGGGGCACCGCCCGCGGGCCCGGGCAGGCCCGCCTCCCGCGCGGCCGCGGGCCCCGCCAGCCGGCGCAGCCGCACCTCGGCCCCCAGCTCCCGGGCGCCCGCCGCGCACTCCTGCGCCAGCATGCGGACCGTCTCGTCCTCGGCGCAGTGGACGACCGTGACCCGGGCGCGGCCGGCCGTGCCGTCCGCCCGGCCGGCGCGCCGCACCCGTGCCGTGGTGACGGCCAGCCGGTGGCCGGCCGCCCACGCGGCGGCCAGGTCCGCCTCCCCGACGGTGCCGTCGCGCACCGCCGTGACCGACAGCCCGTACGGATTGCCGTCCGTGGCCCGGCACTCGGCGCTGAAGGGGTCGGAGCCCAGCACCCACGACCCCCAGTGGTAGACCGACTGGAACAGGGCCAGCAGAGTGGCCTCGCGGCCGCCGTGCAGACACGTCGACGACGTCATGCCGGTCACGATCCGGTCGGCGAGCAGGCCCTGGGACCACAGCGGCGAGGTGCTCTCCAGGAACCGCTTGAACGGCGAGGAGGGGTTGCCGAAGTACGTGGGCGTGGCGAGCACCAGGCCGTCGGCCCACAGCACGTCCTCCGGCGCGGCCTCCGGCTCGGGCCACGCCGCCACCGCCTTGTCGTCGGAGACCCGCACCAGCCGCACCTGCGCGCCGTACGCGCGCGCCCCCTCGGCCGCGGCCTCCGCGAGGGCGCGCATCGTGCCCCGCCGGCTGTGGTGGACGACGGCGATCTTCGGGGTCACGGCGCCTCCTCCGGCTCCGGTCCGCCGGCGAGCGGGCGCGAGCGCAGCACCAGCCGGACGTCGTCGCCGAGCCGGGCGACCTCGTCCAGCTGCAGCCGCAGCGCCTCGCTCAGGGTGCCGGCCCCGAACCCGTCGAGCACCGCACGCCCCCCGCCGCCGAGCAGCACCGGCGCGACGTAGGCCACGACGCGGTCGAGCATGCCCTGGGAGGCGAACTCCGCGGCGAGCCGTGCGCCGCCCTCCAGCAGGACGGAGCGCAGGCCCCGCTCGTAGAGGGCCGCCGTCAGGGCCGCGAGGTCGAGCCGGCCGCCGGCCTCCGGGAGGGCCAGGACCTCGTGCCCGTTCGGCAGCGCGGGCCGGGCGGCCGGCTCGCCGACCACGACCAGGGTCGGGGCCGCGTCGTCCAGGACCCGCGCACCGGGCCGGATGCTCCCGGTGCGGTCCAGCACGATCCGCAGCGGCGGCTGCCCGGAGACGCCGTGGCGCAGCCCCAGGTGGGGGTCGTCCTCGCGGAGCGTGCCCGAGCCGACCAGGACCGCGTCGTGCGTGGCGCGCAGACCGTGGGCGTCCGCCCGGGCCTCCGGGCCGGTGATCCAGCGCGAGGTGCCGTCGGGCGCGGCCGAGCGCCCGTCGAGCGTCCCGCCGAACTTCCACGTCACGCACGGCCTGCCGAGCCGGGTCGCGGTCAGCCAGAGCTCGTTGGCCCGCTCGGCCTCCTCGCGCAGCACGCCGCCCACGACCTCGACGCCCGCGGCGCGCAGCCGCTCGGCGCCGCCCGCGTGGCCGGGCACGGGGTCCGGGACCGCGTACACCACCCGGGCGACCCCGGCGGCGAGGAGCGCGTCGGCGCACGGGCCCGTACGGCCCCGGTGCGCGCACGGCTCCAGGGTGACCACGGCCGTCGTGCCCCGCGCGCGGTCCCCCGCGGCGGTCAGCGCCTCGACCTCGGCGTGCGGGCGGCCCGCCCCGAGGTGGAAGCCCTCGGCCACCGCGCTGCCGTCCGCGTCCAGCAGGACGCAGCCGACGACGGGGTTGGGGCTGGTGCGGCCCAGGCGGGTGACGGCGAGGTCCAGGGCCCGGCGCATGGCCGCCCGTTCGGCGGTGGTGGCGGTGGGCGCCGCCGTCACGGCGTCTCCGCGAGCCGGAAGCCCATCGCGTAGATCTCGCGCTTGTACCAGCCGTGCCGGCGCCGGCAGCGGGCGAGGTCGCCGAAGCGGGTGAAGCTCCCGCCGCGGGCGACGCGGTAGGTGCCCTGGGTGACGGCGAGGTCGTCGGCGATGTCCTCGCCGCCGGGGTAGGCGGCGTAGTCGTCGGCCACGTACTCCTCGACGTTGCCCGCGAGGTCGTGCACGCCGAACGGCGAGCGGCCGGCCGGGAAGATCCCGATCGGCGTGGTCGCCAGCGGGCCCTCCTCGACGGTGTTGGCGGCGCCGGGGAACCACTCGTCGCCCCAGGGGAAGTCGCGCCCGTCACCGCCGGAGGCGGCGTACTCCCACTCGGCCTCGGTCGGCAGCCGGAACCGGCGCCCCGTGCGGGCCGAGAGCCAGGCCGCGTAGGCGTCGGCGGCCTCGGGGCTCACCGTCCACACGGGATGGTTGGCGAGCTGCCCGGGGTAGACGCCGAAGCGCCAGCTGGTCGGCAGCTCGATGCGGCCGGTGTCCTCCAGGAACAGCCGGTACTCGGCGTTGGTGACGGGGTGCAGGGCGATGCGGAAAGCCGCCAGGTCCGCCTCGTAGACGGGGCACTCCTTGGCGATCCACTCCTCCTCGACGCCCGCGTGGCGCCAGCGGCCGGTGACCGCGGCCACCTCGCCGGGCGCGAGGCCGAGCCGGACCCGCGCGGCCGGCACGTCGGCCATCGGCGGGTCCTCGGGGCGGATCCGCGGATCGCCGGTCAGGCCGAGGACGGTGCCGGCGGCGTGGCGGCGGGCGAACGGCTCGGCGGGGTCCTCCGCCACCCCGACGAGGACGTCCGGCGCGGCGGCCAGGAGGTCCCGGTGCCCGGCCAGGAGGTGCTGCGGGCCCCGTGCGGCGAAGGCGTCGGGCAGGCCCATGGCGGCCCGGTCGGTCAGGGTGTTGGGGTTGGCGAGGACGACCGGCGGGGTACTGCTGGTCATGTATTACCTTCCGTGAGCGGCGGGAGCGGGGCTGCCGGTGAGCTCGGCGAGCGGCACGGCGTCCGCGAGGGCCCGGTAGCCCGCGTCGTTGAGGTGGATGTGGTCGCCGCCGTCGAACACGGCCCGGACCCGCTGCGGGTCGGCCTGGTCGCGGACGGCCGCGTCGAAGTCCACGACGGCGTCGAAGTCGGCGCGGGCGGCGGGGGAGCGCAGGGCGGCGTTGACCTCGGTGCGCGCCTTCTCGGCCTCCGGGGTGTAGAAGGGCGAGTCCTTGAACGGCGTCAGAGTGCCCACCACGACCCGGATGTGCCGCTCGTGCAGCCGCCGGGCCATGCCGCGCAGCCCGTCGAGGACCTGGGCGGCGCTCGCCCTGGGCTCCAGCTGGAGGTCGTTGATGCCTTCGTAGAGGACGGCGGTGCGCACGCCCGGCCGGTCGATGACGTCGCGCTGCAGCCGTCCCGCCGCGGCGGTCCCGCGCTGCGGCCGGTCGGTCTCGCTGCCGTCACGCAGGATGCGGTTGCCGCCGAGGCCCTCGTTGAGCACGCCGAGGCCGCGGCCGGCGGGGTCGGCGGTCAGCCGGCGGGCGAGGGCGTCGGTCCAGCGGGCGTTGCCGTCGAGGGTGGACTTCACGCCGTCGGTCTGCGAGTCGCCGAGCGCCACCACGGTGCCGCGTGCGCCCTTGCCCCGGACGTCGACGCCGGTGAGGAAGAACCAGGAGGTCTCGGAGCGGGTGAACGCCCCGTTCCCGGCGTCGGCCGCGTGGTCGCCCGGCTCCGAGACGTAGTTGGTCTGCTGGGCGAGCCAGTGCCAGGTCGTGGGGCCGGTCGGCTTCGGCAGGTGGACGCTCACCAGCAGGTCGCGGTCGGCGGGCACGTCGAAGGGCACGGGGTCGCTGACGAGCTCGGCCCCGACGGGCACGGTGGCCGTGCCGGCCCCGCCGAACGTGACCTGCCGCAGGGTGCCGGCCGCCGGCGCGGGGTTCGGTCCCGGGCCGGGCAGGGCGACGGTCGTGCGGCCGAGGGCCAGCGGCGCGCTGCCGTGGGCGTTGGAGAAGCGCAGGCGCAGCTCGCCGCCGGCGGCCGAGGTGTGCACGACCATGCGCACGGTGCGGTTGTCCAGGCCCTCCTTCGAGATGCCGTCGGGGGCGGCGGGCGCGGGGGCCGTGCCCCAGGTGCCCGTCCAGCCGCTCGCGTCGGCGGCCTGCGCGGACGGCGTTCCGAGCAGCACGCAGGAGAGCAGCGCGGCCGCTCCCGCCGCGGCGGTGCGCCGGATGGCGGTACGGCTCACCGGCCGTCACCCTCGATGCGGCGGAAGGTGCTGACGAGGTAGGTGAGGTCGCCGACGGCGCGGGGCACCTGGTGGGCCGCGACGAGGGCGAAGCCGTGCCCGCCGACGAGCTCGGTCAGCTCCTGCTCGGTGAACTCGCGGTAGAGGCGGTTGCCGGCGTTGGCGTACAGGCCGCCCTTGGCGCCCGTCGCGTTGAAGACGGAGAGGGTCAGGAGGCCGCCGGGGCGCAGCAGTTCGTGGATGCGCCGCAGGTACGGTCCGTACGCCTCGGGGTGCTGGTGGTGGAAGCAGCCGTTGTCGAGCACCGCGTCGTACTCGGCGGCGCCCGGCAGGTCGAGCGCGGCCGTGGCGAGGAAGCGGGCCCGCCCGGGGTGACCGGCGGTGAGGGTCTCCCACTCGGGGGAGGCGACCAGGTCGATGCCGGTCACCCGGTGCCCGCCGGCGAGGAGGATCGCGGCGTCGCGGCCGTGGCCGGTGCCGAGGTCGAGGACGTGCGCCTCGGGGGCGTCCGGGGCGTCCGCTCCGGCCCGGGCGCGGAGGGCGTCCATGAGCAGGCGAGGGGCCTGCCGCATCGCCTCCTCTCCGGTCCATATGTCGCGTCCGCCGGCGTAGTGGTCGACGAAGTCGCTGCGCAGGACGTCGGCGTAACGGGTCTCGTCGAGCGGGGTGGCTTCGGTCTGCTCGACCGTGTACCGGTCTGCTATGGAATGGCTTTCGGCCATGGGGGACGGTCCTTCGTCTGCTGGAGCTCGGGTGTGGTGATCGGTGCCGGGCGTACGGGCATGGGTCGCGGGGGGGGGGGGGGCCGCCCCCCCCCGGCCCCCCACCCCGCGCCCGACCCCCCCAG
>NZ_JBMMMZ010000006.1:223108-358416 GCF_049725035.1 Streptomyces sp. XH2
TGCCGGGGGGGGGGGCCGGGGGCCCGGGGGCCCCGCCCCCCCCCCCCCCCCCCCCCCCGCGACCGGTCTCGCTCGCCCCCGTGCTAGACGGAGGGCGTGTAGTACACCCGGCCGTCGTAGGACGACGCGGCGAAGGCCTTGCGCTCCTCGTCCCAGGTCAGGGAGGAGATGCCCGCGGTGGTCGGGCGGACGACGGCGGTCCACTCACCGGTGGTGCGGTCGTAGAGCGCGATGCGGCCGTTGTAGGCGCCGGAGGCGACCACGCGGCCGTCGCCGGAGGCGGCGACGCACTTGATCGAGTGGGTGTGCGGGGTGTCGAGGACCTCGGCACGCTGCTCCGGGTCCCAGATGCGCAGCTTCAGGTCGCGGCTGACGCTGGCGAACCAGCCGTCGCCCAGGCCCGCGCAGCCGTTGGCGATCCGGTCGTGCGCGTCCTCGATCGTGGTGACCTTGGTGAGGTCGGAGATGCGGTACCAGGTCGCGGAGGCGTCGGCGGCCACGGAGAAGATGAGGTCGCCGGAGACCGCGACGCCCTTGACGGCGTTGGTGTGCAGCGGCAGGTCCTCGACGTGCTCGGCCTCGCCGGCGCCGGTCAGGCGCAGCAGCAGGCCCTCGCCGGTGTAGGCGCCGACGACCGCGTAGGAGGCGCCGTCGCGCTCGAAGGCGGCACCGCAGTTGAGCGGGGAGCGGTGCTGGTGGAGCTCACGGCCCGTCAGGGCGTCGAAGACCTTGCCGAGCTGGCCGCCGGAGAGCACCAGGCCGCCCAGCGGGGT
The DNA here is from genome assembly GCF_049725035.1 of Streptomyces sp. XH2. Taxonomy (NCBI): domain Bacteria; kingdom Bacillati; phylum Actinomycetota; class Actinomycetes; order Kitasatosporales; family Streptomycetaceae; genus Streptomyces; species Streptomyces sp. XH2. The sequence continues at coordinate 223,882 of NZ_JBMMMZ010000006.1, forward strand.
GAGGAAGTTGCACAGGCTGCCGGTCTCCGCCACGACCTCGCCCTCGCGGTGCACGATGCCCGCGTCGCCGATGGTGAGCGCGCCGGAGGCGGTGGGCAGCACGGCGTTGACGCCCTGGGTGGGCGGCACCTCGGCGGTGTCCCAGGTGCGGCCCTCGTAGTCGTAGCCGCGGTAGCCGGCGCCGAAGGTCGCGAAGACCAGCCGGGAGCCGCCGGCGAAGGCGCAGGAGCGGGGCCAGACGTCGTCGGGCAGGGCGGTGGTGTCGCGCCGCTCGGGGGTGCCGGAGGCGACGTCCCACAGCTGCATGGTGCGGTCGTAGCTGAGGCTGACGAGCAGGTTGCGGGCGTCGTCGAGGACCAGGCGCTTGATGCCCGCCTCGTGGGCCGGCAGCACGGTGCGCTCGGTGGGGCCGACGACGATGATCTGGCCCTCGTCGTTGCCCGCGAAGATGGTGCCGCCGGAGGAGATGGCGATGGTGTCGGTCTCGATGCCGTCCATGTCGAGGTCGGCGATCAGGCCGCCGGTCTCCAGCGACCAGCGCTTGATGGTGCCGTCGTCGCTGGAGGAGATCAGCTCGTCGCTGTCGCGGGCCCACTCCACCGAGATGACGTCGGCGGTGTGGCCGGCGAAGCGGGCGACGAGGGCGCCCGTGAAGTCGTAGACCCGCACCCGGTGGTCGCGGGAGGCGGTGGCTATGAGCTCCTTGGACGGGTGGAAGACCGACATCTCCACGTCGTCCTCCTGGTCGGCGAGGACCGCGACCAGCCGCAGGTCCGGCACCGTCCACAGGCGGGCGGTGTAGTCGCTGGAGGAGGTGACCAGGTGGCGGCCGTCCGGCGAGAAGGCGCACTGGTTGGCCAGGTGGTCGTGGAAGGAGCGGGCGAGGGCCGTTCCGGTCTGCTGGTCCCAGCAGATGACCTGGTTGTCGTAGCCGGCGGTGGCGACGTAGGCGCCCTGCCACGCCGCGATGCCGCTGATGGGTCCCCGGTGCTGGATCACGCTGTTCCTTCCACGAGTTCGATCGAGTGGCCGCCGTACTCGGCCTTGGCGCGCAGGTAGTGGTCGTTGTTCTCGTTACGGAAGATTCCGGTGCGGACCTGCTCCACGACCTCGATGCCGTACGAGGCGAGCTGCGCGGCCTTGTCGGGGTTGTTGGTGTGCAGCCGGATCCGCGTCACGCCGAGCGCCTGCAGCATCTGCGCGGCCGAGCGGTAGTCCCGCAGGTCGTCCGAGAAGTTCAGCTCGCGGTTGGCGGCGAACGTGTCGAGGCCCTGGTCCTGCAGGCGGTAGGCGTCGAGCTTGTTGTACAGGCCGATGCCCCGGCCCTCCTGGCGCAGGTAGAGCAGGACGCCGCCGGACGCGGCGAGCAGCTGCATCGACTCGGTCAGCTGCGGACCGCAGTCGCACCGCGCGGAGCCGAAGACGTCACCGGTCAGGCACTCGGAGTGCAGCCGGACCAGCGGGACGTCCGCTATCGGTCCGAACTGCACCGCCACGTGCTCGAGCCCGTCGCCGAGCCCGGTGAACGTCACCATCTGGCCGGGCGTCCAGGCCCCGTCGGCGCGCTGTACGGGGATCTCGACGCGGGCTCTGATGCCCACGGACCCCTCCGGCGGTTCCACCGACGCCCCGTGCAACGGGGTGTCCTCCCCATTGAGTGTTTTGGGCACTGCTTCCTCCCGTAGAACGAGCACGCCCCGAACCCCCGGGGCGCGGTTCCAGCATGGATGCGGAGGGCAGCGCGGACAGCACGGTCCGTACCGGTACGGGTACCGAGATCATTTGATGGCGGTACCGAACCATCCGGTCTGTTGATTGGGAAGACCGAAGCTTTCGACGCGTCAGTTCTCCCCCCGGGAAACCGGACACTTCGGGATCTTCGGTCAGAGTTGCACCGCTGGAAAACCGGCCATCCGGTACCGTCTTCCGGTTCGGTGGGACCGTAGGCACGACATGCCCGGTGACGTGGGCCGCACGGACGATCGTCGTCGAAGCCGGGGGCTTCCGTCATTACTCTTTCGGGCTAATCCCACGTCCGGCGGGAACCGGCGCCGGGCCCCGCGCGGGTACCCCTCGTGCCCGTACCGCGACCTGCGCAACCGCCCCCCGCGGCGGTCCCCGCGCTGCTACCGTCGCGCGGCATGGAGCAGCTCTTCAGCGACGACGAACTCGCCCTCATCACGGAGGCCGCGCAGGAGTCGGGGATGGACCCGCGCGACTGGGTCCGTGCCGTGGTCCTGCAACTCCTCACCGACGACGCCTACTTGGAGGACGATCCGCCGGCCGGCGACGGCCACGGCCGGGGGGACGGCCGCCCGCCGTACCGGCCGGACATGGAGCACGCCGTCTGGCCGGTCACCACGCACCGCGGCTCCGGCCGCAACATGCACGAACTGCACCACGCGGGATGCTGGGTACCGAAGGGCGGAGAGGAGACGATGACCACGGCGCAGGCCCGCGAGGAGCTCCTCGCCCGCCACGCCCTCCCCTGCGAGGCCTGCCAGCCGGAACGGTTCCTTACCCCGCTGGTCTAGCCGTCCCCGCAAGGGCTGCCGAGGCGCGCGGCGGCCCGTGCACGGCCCCGCCGGGGCGCGTGCACGGGCCGCCCGTGCGATCTTCCTGCCGCCGTCCTCCCCGCTGCTACGCGGCGGAGGCCGCCACCGGCTCGCCCTCCGGGGCGAGGAGCGAAGTGACGTGGCCCGCCAGGCCCTTGGCCGTCGGGTAGTTCCACAGGACCGTCACCGGCAGCCGCACGCCGAGCAGCTTCTCCAGCTGGGCGCAGACCCGCATCGACATCACCGAGTCGAGCCCGAGGTCGGTCAGCGGCCGCTCAGGGTCCAGTTCGCCGGCCGGCATCTTCATCTCGCGCGCCAGCCGTCCGGTGATCTCGTCGTGGACACGGGCGGCGAGCTCCTCCGGCGGCAGCTCGCGCCACCGCGCAGGCTCGTCCGCCGCCTGCGCGCCCTGCGCGGCCTGCGCCTCCGGGCCGGACGCCGCCGCGGTGTCGTCCGCCGCCGCTCCGTTCTCGTGCAGCGCGCCGAAGCGCGTCCCGGGCAGCCAGGCCCGCAACTGCCCCTGCTCGTCGCTGATGACGATGTCCACGGTGTCCGTCGCCGGGTCCACGAGGCGGATGTCGACCCAGCCGGTCTCCGGGGCCTCGCCCACCACCCGGACCTCGCGGATGTGCGCGGGCATGCGGACCGTGGGCGGGCCGCCGTAGATGACGGGGACGATGCCGAGCGCGGCGTCCAGCAGCGGCGCCCACGTGACCTGGTCGCCGGGCACGGCGGGCGCGTGCACCCGGGCGCGGATGACGCCCTCGCCGGTGTGCAGCTCCTCGACCGTCCACGGCCAGGCGATGCCCTCCACACCGATGGCGTCCAGACGGCCGATCACCACCGACGGGTCCGCGGCGGCGAGGCCCGCGGGAACGGCCACGGAGAGCATGCCCGCCGGGAACGGCGGGGCGTCCGCGGCCATCGTGGAGGAGGTGGTGTGGGTCAGCCAGTTGCCCGGCCCGGTCGCCCCGGACGGGCCCGTGGGCCGTGTGCTCAGCCGCAGCGTCAGCCCCTCCTGCACGACCTGCACCTCGCGCGGCGTCGCCAGGGCCACCGGGAACTTCAAGGAGACGTCGAACAGCGCCTTGCTGCCGCCCTGCCCGGGCGCGGCCTCCAGGAACGTGTGGATGATCGAGGAGGCGGGGACGATCGACGTGCCGTGCAGCGCGTGGCCGCCGGGGAACGGCCGCACGGAGTCGTCCAGGTACGTGTTCCAGATGCGCAGGGGCGTCGTGCCGGCCACGTCCACCGGCGGGCCGAGCAGCGTGTGCCCGGTGACGTCGTGCCCGTGGGCGACGACGGCGCCCGCGGGCAGCACCGCGTCGGTCCAGTAGCGGCGGTGCTGCCAGGCGATCGGGGGCAGTTCCGAGACCGGGGCGGCCGGGTAGTGCGCGCTCCAGTCGACCGCGGCGCCGTGGCTGTGCAGCGCGGCCAGGTTCAGCAGCAGCGTGCGCACCTCCGGCTGGTTGCGGCGCAGGGTGTGGGCGACGTGGCCGCCCGCCACGTCCAGGTGGGCCAGGGTCTCGCCGATGGAGTGGGCGACGACCGGGTGGGGCGAGACCTCCAGGAAGCGGCGGTGCCCGTCCTCGGCGGCGGCGGTGACGGCCTGGGCGAGGCGCACGGGGTGGCGCAGGTTGGCCACCCAGTAGCCGGCGTCGTGCGGGGTCCGCGCCCGGGGGTCGTCGAGGGCGGTGCTGTACAGCGGCACCTCGGGCGTACGGGGCGCGAGGCCGGCGAGGGCCTCGCGCAGCGCTTCCGTCAGCGGCTCCATGTGGGCGCTGTGGAAGGCGACGTCGGAGTTGACGGGGCGTACGGGTATGCCCTCGGCGCCCCAGTCCCGGACGAGGGCGGCCACCGCCTCCGCGTCGCCGGAGACCACGGTGGAGCCGGGGGAGGAGGCGATCGCGGCGCAGACCGCGGGGTTCCCGGCGAGCCGGGCGGCCGCGTCGTCGAAGGGCAGCGCGGCCATGGCCATCGCGCCCTTGCCGGCGACCCGGCGCAGGAGCGCGGACCGGCGCCCGCTGAGGCGCGCGCCGTCCTCCAGGGACAGCGCGCCCGCGGTGACGGCTGCGGCGATCTCGCCCACCGAGTGGCCGATGACGGCGGCGGGCCGGTGCCCGTACGAGCGCCACACCTCGGCGAGCGCGACCTGCACCGCGAAGATCATCGACTGGGCGCGGTCGACGGCCTCGAAGTCCCCGGAGACGATGGCCTGCCGTGCGGAGAAGCCCAGCTCGGTGCGGAACACCGGCTCCAGGCGGTCGATGACGCCGGCGAACACGGCGCTGTCCGCGAGGAGTTCGCGGGCCATCCCGGACCAGTGCGAGCCGTGCCCGGAGAAGACCCAGACCGCTCCGTCGCCGGAGCCCGGGCGGGCCGTGCCCTCCGCGACGTTGTCGAGGTCCTGTTCCTCCGCCCCGTCCGCGGCCACGGCCCGGAGGGCGGCCACGAGCTCCGCCCGGCCGTCCGCCACGACGGTGACCCGGTGCTCCAGGTGGGAGCGCCGGGCGGCCAGCGTGTGGCCGACCGAGTCCAGCGGGGTGTCGGGGTGCCGCTCCAGCCAGTCGGCGAGCCGGCACGCGTACTCCGCGGCGCCCGCCCGGTTCCGGTAGGACAGCGGGTACAGCCGCGGTCCGCCGGGCAGCGGCTCCTGGCCGGTGCCCTCGGCCGGCCCGGGAGCCTCCTCCAGGACGACGTGGCCGATCGTGCCGCCGTAGCCGTACCCCGAGACGCCCGCGCGGCGCGGCGCTTCGCCCTTGGGCCAGACCTGGTGCTCGGTGACCAGCCGCAGCCCCCACTCCTCCCACGGGATGTCCGGGCTGGGCTCGCTCGTGAGGACCGTCGCCGCCATCTCGGCGTGCTGCAGCATCAGCGTGGCCTTGATGATGCCCGCGACGCCCGAGGCCGGCTCGGCGTGCCCGATGTTCGACTTCACCGAGCCGATCCAGCAGGGCTTGTCGGCGGGCCGGCCCGCGCCGAAGACCGCGTGCAGCCCGGACGCCTCCACCGGGTCGCCGAGCCGGGTGCCCGTGCCGTGCGCCTCGATGTAGCCCGCGGTCGCCGGGTCCAGGCCCGCCCGCTGCCAGGCCAGCCGGAGCAGGTCGCGCTGCGCGTCGGGGTTGGGGGCCATGATGCCGCTGGTCCGGCCGTCCTGCGCGACGGCCGTCCCCTTGATCACGGCGAGGACGCGGTCGCCGTCGCGCGTCGCGTCGGACAGCCGCTTGAGGACGAGCACGCCGCACCCCTCGGCGCGCCCGTAGCCGTCGCCCTCGGCGTCGAACGGCTTGCTGCGCCCGTCCGGGGAGAGCGCGCCCGCCGCCTCCAGGGTGAGGGTGTAGGCGGGGGAGAGGATGATGTTCACGCCGCCCGCGAGGGCGAGCGAGGTCTCGCCCGTCAGCAGGGACTGGCAGGCCAGGTGGACGGCCACCAGGGAGGCGGAGCAGGCCGAGTCGAGCACGAAGCTCGGCCCGTGCAGGTCGAGCACGTGCGAGACGCGGTTGGCGATGCCGGTCAGCTGGGCGCCGATGCCCGTCCAGGGCTCGATCCGGGGCAGGTCCTCCAGCAGCCGGCGCCCGTAGTCGTCCGAGCAGGTGCCGATGTAGACCCCCGCGTCGGACCCGGCCACCGAGCGGGGCGCCATCCCGGCGTTCTCCAGCGCCTCCCAGGCGACCTCCAGCACCAGCCGCTGCTGGGGGTCCATCAGCTCGACCTCGCGCGGGGCGATGCCGAAGAACTCGGCGTCGAACCCGTCGACGTCGCCGATGAAGTTCCCCGGCCGCTCGGCCCTGCGCAGGGCCTCGGTGAACTCGGGGCTGATCCGGGTGTAGGCGCGCCAGCGGTCCTCCGGAGTGGATTCCACCGAGACCTTCCCGCCGGCCAGGAAGTCCCAGAAGGATTCGGGTGAGTCGATGCCGCCGGGGAAACGGCAGCCGATGCCGACGAGAGCCACTGATTCTTGAATGGGCATGCGTGTCAATTCCGTTCGTCGCTGCGGGCGCGGATGCGTGACTGGACTTACGCACGAGTGAATTCTTGATGGCTTCTTGACGCCTTATGCGGTTCTTGTACAACGTTCACACGCTGTGTATGGCCGGTCCATACAGGACGGCGGACGTTGTCAACTCGGCGCGTGCAACGTCTGCTGTGGGAGCGTCACGACCCCGTGGGAAGAGGGGTGTTACTCGCGGTCACACGCTGTTTCAGGCCAGTAAAAGCGGCCGGTACGCGGCCGATTTTGCAGTCCGTTCGGCCGTGTCCCATGATTGTGACCGCGCGTCAGGCGGATGCCGGCGCTTCACGAGTGCGTGGTGCATGCGTTCTCGTTGAACAGTCAACCGGAGGGCGGCGAGCACCGGCTCCGCCCGGCCGGAAACCCATCCCTATTCTCTGAGCAGGCAAAGGCAGCATGCCCGTCCATCAGCTATCGGACCTCATACGTTATGTCCGTCACAACTCCCCGTTCTACGCGGACCTCTACGCGGACCTCCCGCCGGACGTGGACTGCCTCACCGATCTTCCGGTGGTCGGGCAGAACGATTTCTGGGCGGCCAACACCCTCCACGGCAATCGCGTCCTGACCGCCCCCCTCGACGAGGCCTCGGTCTTCAAGACCGGCGGAACCACCGGCGCCCCGAAATTCTCCTGCTACACCCGCGAGGAATGGCAGGAGTTCGTGACCGCCTTCGGCCACGGACTCGTCGACGCCGGGCTCCGCCCCGGCCACCGCGTGGCGGACCTCTTCTACGCCGGGGAGCTCTACGCCAGCTTCCTCTTCATCCTCGACTCCCTCTCCCACGCGCCCGTGAGCAGCGTCCGCCTGCCCATCGGCGGCGGCGCCCCGCTCGAGACGACCGTCCCCACCCTGCGCGACTTCGCCGCCCAGGTCGTCGCCGGCACCCCGACCACCCTGTGCCGCCTCGCCGAGCACCTGATCGCCGACGGCGAGCAGCTGCCCTCCGTCGAGCTGCTGTTCTTCGGCGGCGAAGCCCTCTTCGACGACCAGCGCCGCCTGCTGGCCCGCGCCTTCCCCAACGCCGAGCCCCGCACGCTCGGCTACGCCAGCGTCGACGCCGGCCTCCTCGGCCGCCCCGTGCCCGGCGCGGCGGACGCCCGCACGCACCGCGCCTTCACCCCGCACACCGTCGTCGAGATCCTCGACGACGCCACGGACGAGCCCATCCGCGAGGCGGGCCGCCCCGGCCGCGTCGTCGTCACCCAGCTCTTCCGCCGCCTCATGCCCGTCATCCGCTACCCCGCGGGCGACCGCGCCGAGTGGACCGACCCCGAGGCGGGCGTCTTCCGCATCCTCGGCCGTGCCGAGGAAGGCGTGCGCGTCGGCCCCGTCTCGCTCTACTCGCAGGACGCCCAGGCCGCCGTCGCCGCCGCCGACACCGACGGCCGCGTGGTCGGCATGCAGCTCGTCGTGCGCCGCTGGGACGGCCGCGACGGCCTCGTCCTGCGCCTCGCCGCATCGCCCGACGCCTCCGGCTCCGACGACCCGGCCGGGCTGGACGCCCTCGCCAAGTCCGTCGTGACGGAGCTCGAAGAGGCCCGCCCCTTCTACCCCGACGCCGTCGCCACGGGCTTCGTCCACCCCCTCTCCGTCGAGTGGGTGCGCCACCGCGACCTCGTCGTCAACCCGCGCTCCGGCAAGCTGGTCCGCGTCATCGACGAAAGGCCCACGGCATGACCGCCGCCCCCGCGGCCGGCCGCCGGCTGCCGCTCGTCCTGCGCAACCGCGCCTTCGGCGCCGTGTGGCTCGGCCAGGTGTTCACGCAGGCCGCGGTCCGCATGTTCCAGGTCGGCGTCTCCTGGTGGCTCGTCGCCTACGCCGTCTCCGGCGGCAACGGCCTCGCCTCCGGCCTCTTCATGGCCGTCAGCACCCTGCCCGCCGTGGCCCTCGCCCCCGTCGTCGCCCGGGCGATCGGCCGCTTCGCCCACCGCTCGGTGCTGCGCACCGCGGCCGGCGGCGCCGCCGTGGCCGCGACGGCCCTCGCCGCCTGGGCGTACGCGAGCGACCTGCCGATCGCCGCGGCCTACGCCGCGACCCTCGCGCTCGCCACCTGCCAGGCCTTCTTCGACCCCTGCCTGACCACCTCCGTCCCCGAACTCGTCGACGACGAGGACATCGAGGCCGCGACCGGCTTCGAGCTGTCCACCCAGTCCCTCGCGAGCCTCGGCGGCGCCCTCCTCGGCGCGCTCATCGTCGACCGCGCCGGCATCCCCGGCCTCGCCGCCGGATGCGCCACCGCCTACGCGGCCGCCGCCGTCCTGATCGCCACCGTCCGCTTCCGTACGCCGGCCGCGGGCGAAGGCGAGGGGGAGTCGGGCGACGAGGCCGGCCCGCGCACGCTGCGCCAGGTCCTGGCCGGACTCCCCTTCGTCCGCGCCATCCTGATCTGCTTCACCGCGGCCAACCTCTTCACCACCGCCGTGTTCGTCGTCATGCCGCTGTACACCAAGTCCGTGCTGCACGGCGACGGCGCCACGGTCGCCCTGCTGGAGGCCTCGCTCGGCACCGGCACCCTCATCGGCTCCTTCACCGGCGCGCGCGTCCCGGGCCGGCCCACCGCCGTCGGCTCCGCCTGCCTCGGCGCGATGGCCCTCGCCCTCGCCGTCCCCGGCCTCGTCGGCGAACGCCCCGTCATCGCGGGCGCCCTCGCCGTGACCGGCTGGTGCGTCGGCGTCATCGGCGTCCGCTTCGTGGCGCTCTTCCAGCGCCTCGTGCCCACCGCCGACAAGCCCGCCTTCTTCGCCGTCATGCAGGCCGTGCTCGGCGCCACCTTCCCCGTGGCCTCGCTGCTCTTCGGCCTCCTGGGCGACCACCTGTCCGCCCAGACCCTGTGCCTGATCCAGGCGGCAGGCCTCGTCCCCGCGGCGCTCGCGCTGGCGCTGCTGCGCGGAGGTCCTGCGGACGGCCCGGAGGAAGCGGCCGCGGGCGGGATCGCGGACGGGATCGCGGAGGAGCCCGCACGAACGACCACGGGGGAGCCCGCGGAACCGCTCACGGACGGTGCGCCGACGGCGTCCGCCGGGAAACCCGCGGGACAGCCCGCGGAGGCCACCGCTGTGCCCTCCGCGCCCGCCCCGGGCGAGCCCGCCGCGTCGTCCACGGACCGACAGCCGGAGGTGCCTGCGGGAGCCGGCGCGCAGCTCTCGGCGCAGGAGCCCGCCGAGGAATCCCCCCGTCCCACGGCGGCAGCCGGTACCGCGGGAGGCGCGAGGTGAGCGCCCCCACCGTCCCAGCCGTCGAGCAGGCCGCGCCCGGTGACATCGCCGAGCTCCGCCAGCTCTACTACGCCGTCTACGGACCGCACTACCCCACGGCGCTGGGCACCGACCCCGCCGTGATGGCCCGGCTCATCGAGGATCCGCACACCCTCTGGCTCGTCACCCGCTGCCCGCGCACCGGAGCCCTCACCGGCTCGTGCGCGGTGCACGGCGAGCCCGGCAGCCGCCTCGGCCGCCTCGAAGGGCTCGCCGTCCACCCCGGCCGGCGCGGCTCCGGGATCGCCGGCCTGCTCACCGACGCCCTGTGCCGGCGCACCCTGGACGCCGGCCGCCTCGACTCGGTCTACGCCACGGTCCGCACCGTCAGCGCCGGACCGCAGCGCGTCGTCAGCCGCAGCGGCTTCCGCCCCATGGGCGTCCTGCCCAACGCCGTGGACCTCGACAGCCGCGAGAGCCTCGCGCTCTACGCGCGTTACTCACCCGGCGTGCTGGAGCGGCGCGCCCCCGTCGCCGAAGTGCCCCGCCCGCTCCTGCCCCTGCTGCGCACCGCGGAGCGGACCCTGGGCATCAGCTACGCGCACACCCGCGCCACCGCCCCGGCCCCGGCCCCCGCGGCGCCCGCCGCCGCGGAGCTGGAGATGATCGAGGCACCGGCGTTCGTCCGCCGCCGCTTCCGCGACCGCTTCCCCGACGCCGCGAACTGGTTCTACCCCCTGCACACCCCCAACGTGCTGCTCGTGCCCGGCGACGGGAGCTTCGAGGTCTACGGCTGCCTCAACCGGGCTGGCGGCTACTGCGCCCTCGTCGCGGCCCACCCCGGCCCGGCCGCCGCGGCCGCCCACCTCGAAGCGGTCACCCGCGCCCTGACCCGCGCCGGCGCCGGCTACGTCGAAGCGCTGCTCCCGCTGGACCGGCACGACCTGCTCTCCGCCGGCCTCGCCCAGGGCTTCATCCCCAGCGCCCTCTACCCGGCCATGCGCCGGGAGGGCGACGGCTTCCACGACTACGTCGTGATGTCCCGGACCACCGAGCAGATCGACTTCCGCGGCCTGGTAGCCGACGCGGCCCTGCAGCCCTTCCTGGATTCCTACGTGTCGGCCTGGGCGTCGACGTATCTGCCCTCACGCGAGGTTGCCTCATGACACTCACCGCACCCCTCAACCCCCATCTCGCCCCGGTCACCGTCCCCGACCCGGACGCGCTCGCACACGTCCAGCGCCTGTGCGACCTGACCGACCCCTACACCTCCGGCCCCGCCGAAGAGGAGCTGTTCGCCGCAGCCATGGCCGAGAGCCACGCCTGGCACCGCGAGCGCTCCCCGTTCTTCCGCGACCTCCACACGGCCACGGCCTCCGGCGATCCGGCCGCGCCCTACGGCGCGCCCCTGGTCCACGCCAACTTCTTCAAGCGCCACGAAGTGCTGTCCATCCCCCGCGAGGACGTCCACCTGCACCTGACGTCCTCCGGCACCACCGGGCAGAAGTCGCAGATGTTCTTCGACGAGTGGACCATCCGCTCCGCCCAGCGCATGGTCGCCCGCATCTTCGAGCGCAACGGCTGGATCACCCCTGACCAGCCCGTCAACTACCTGCTCTACAGCTACGAGCCCGCCCGCGACCTCAAGCTCGGCACGTCCTTCACGGACAACTACCTGTGCGACTTCGCCCCGGCCCGCCGGGTCGAGTACGCCCTGCGCAACACCGGCGGCGGCCACGAGTTCGACCCCTTCGGCTGCATCGCCGCCCTGCGCCGCTTCGCCGAGGACGACGCCCCCGTCCGCATCCTCGGCTTCCCCGCCTTCCTCTGGTTCACCCTGGAGCGCATGCGCGCCATGGGCCTGCCGCCCCTGCGGCTGCCCGAGGACTCGCTGATCATCCTCGGCGGCGGCTGGAAGGGCCACACCGACCAGCAGATCGGCAAGCACGAGCTCTACGCCCGCGTCACCGAACAGCTCGGCATCCCCTCCGAGCGGATCCGCGACACGTTCGGCTCCGTCGAGCACTGCATCCCGTACATCGAGTGCTCCCACCACAACCTGCACGCGCCGGTGTGGTCCCGGGTGTTCATCCGCTCCACCCGCACCCTCGAACCGCTGCCGTACGGCGAGAAGGGCTATCTGCACCTCGTCTCCCCGTACATCACCTCCGTGCCCGCCCAGAGCGTCGTCATGGGCGACCTCGCCTCCCTCCACCCCGGCGAGGAGTGCGGCTGCGAGCTGGAGACGCCGTGGTTCACCATTCACGGCCGCGCCGGAGTGAGCCGCAACAAGAGCTGTGCGGTGGCCGCCGCCGAGCTGATGAAGGGAATGTCGTGACCGAGGCAGATTTCTCGACGGATTCGATGGATTCGATGCACCACCACTACTGGCAGGGCGCCTTCATCGGCGACGACGAGGCCGCACGCCGCCTGGAGACCCTGCCCGCCGCCGTCGAACAGGCGCTCGCCGCGCCGCTCGACACCGAGACCGTCCTCGCCGCCTGCGACACCCTGGCGAAGGCCCTGCTCGACCCGGCCCACCCGGTCCGCGCCCGGCTCGCCCCCCACGTGCCCGCCGGCGAGGACGCCGGCGCGCTCCTCGGCGAGCTCGCCGCCTTCCTGGACCGCGGCGCCCTCAGCCGCAAGCTCCGCCGCGAACTGGGCGGCACCGCGCCGCAGCGCCTGACCCGCCCCGACGCCAAGGAGACCGTCTACGAGGCGTGGGCCCCCGTCGGCCTCGTCGCCCACATCGCCCCCGGCAACGCCGCCACCGTCGCCCCCCTCAGCCTGATCGAGGGCCTCCTCGCCGGCAACGTCAACGTCCTCAAGACGAGCAGCGCCGACACCCTCCTCGCCCAGCACCTCCTCGCCGAGCTCGCCGCCCTGGACGTGACGGGCGCCATCGCCGAGCGCGTCATCGTGCTGCGCTTCTCGTCGAGCCGCCAGGACTGGCTGAAGCTCATGTGCGCCCCGGCCGACGCCGTCGCCGTCTGGGGCGGCGAGGCCGCCGTCGAGGGCGTCGCCGCCCACGTCCCGCCGGGCGCGCGCCTCGTCGAGTGGGGCCACAAGATCTCCTTCGCCTACCTCACGCGCGACGCGTGGGCCGACGAGGAGACCCTCGCCGCCCTCGCCGCCGACGTGTGCCTCTTCGAACAGCAGGCCTGCTCCAGCCCCCAGGTCGTCTACCTCGACACCGAGGACGCCGACGAGGTCTTCGCCTTCGCGGAGCGCTTCGCCGCCGTGCTCGCCGGCATGCCTCCCGCGGAAGGGGAGCCCCTCGACCCGGCGGAGGAGGCCGAGCTCACCACCACCGAGCTCATCGCCCGCCTGGAGGAGCACCTCGGCCTGACCCGGGTCATCGCCGCGCCCGACGGCTCCTGGCGCGTCATGGCCGACACCCGCCCGGCGCTCACCGCCTCCCCGCTGCACCGCAGCGTGTGGGTCAAGCCCCTGCCGCGCAAGGGCCTGATCGGCGCCCTGCGCCCCATGCGCCGCTACCTGCAGACCGCCGGCATCGCCGGCAGCCGCACGGACACAGCGGAGCTGTCCGCCACGGTCCTCGCCGCCGGCGCCACCCGCGTCACCCCCGTCGGCGCCATGACCGCCGGCTACTCCGGCGAACCCCACGACGGCGTCTACGCCCTCCAGCGCTACAGCCGCCGCGTCGCCGTCCAGGCCGACGACCGCTTCGCCACGACCGCCTGCCTCGACGACCTGGCCCGCGCCGCCGACTTCCCGGCGCCCACCGGGCCGCTGCTGGACAAGGCGGCCGTCCAGGACCTCAACCGCGACGTCGCCCGCGGCGACGCCGAGCTGTACTTCCGCAGCGGCGGCAGCACCGGCTCCCCCGCCCTGTCCCTCTTCAGCTGGGACGACTACGACACCCAGATGCACGCCGCCGCCCGCGGCCTGCTCGCCGCCGGCTACGACCCGGCGCGCGACCGCACCGCCAACCTCTTCTACTGCGGCGGCATGTACGGCAGCTTCATCAGCTTCTTCTCCATCCTGGAGCGGCTGGGCGGCGTCCAGATACCCATGGCCGCGGGCCCCGACCACCGCGCCACCGCGGAGGCGATCGTCGCCCACGAGGTCGACACCCTCTTCGGCATGCCCTCCTACCTCTGGCAGCTCCTCCACGAACAGCAGGACGCGCTGCGTTCGTACGGCGGCATCCGCAAGATCTTCTACGGTGGCGAGCACTTCACCGAGGAACAGCGCCGCACCCTCGCCGAAACCTTCGGCGTCGAGGTCATCCGCTCCATCACCTACGGCAGCACCGACCTCGGCCCCCTCGGCTACCAGTGCGCCGAGAGCACCGGCAGCGTCCACCACCTCCACGCCGACCTGCACACGCTGGAGATCCTCGACGTCGCCGAGGACCGGCCCGCCGAGCCGGGGGAGACCGGGCGGCTGGTCTTCACCACCCGCGCCCGCCGCGGCCAGCACCTCGACCGCTACGTCATCGGCGACCTCGGCCGCGCCCTGCCCGGCCGCTGCCCCTGCGGCAGCCACGCCCCCCGGTTCGAACTCCTCGGCCGGCTCGGCGACGTGATGCGCGTCGCGACGTACTTCCTCAACTACCGCCGCTTCGTGGCGATCGCGGAGGAGAGCCTGCGGTTCGTCGGCGAGCTGCAGATCCTCCTCGGCAACGACGGCCCGCGGGAGAGCCTCACCGTCCGCATGGAGCGCACGGCCACCACGGACGCGGACGCCGCCCGCGAGGCCTTCCTCGCCGGCTACCCCGAACTGCGCACGGCCGTCGACGAGAAACTGCTGGCCCTCACCGTCGAAACCGTCGACGGCGCGTCCCTGGACCGCACCCCGGCCAGCGGCAAGCTGCGCACGGTGGTGGACAACCGGTAAGGGACGGCCGCGGCGGTCAGGCGGGCCGGCCTATGCGGGCGGTGCCCGCGTCGAGGTCGACGCCCGTCCGCCGCGGGGCACCGTCCTGTTCGTCGTCCCGCAGGACCAGCTCGATGCGCCGCTGTTCGAGCTGGACGCGCTTGCTCGGATAGACCAGCGCGTGCAACTCCTCGGTCGCCGTGGCCCCCACGCCGCGCCCGCCGCGCGGCAGGCCGGCCGCACGGCCGAGGATCTTTCGCCCCGCGGCCAGGAGGAACAGCGGAACGACGATGATCAGGACGAGGGCCGGCCCCGTCAGCAGACTCAGCATGATTACCGAACGCGCTGACGGGGCCGGCCGGTTCCCGCATCAGGAGCCGCTCTCCTGGCTGCCGATCACAAAGGCGCGGGCCGGGTTCGTGACGAACACCTGGTGGGTGAAGTCCTCACCGAGCTCCTTCGCCAGCGCGGGCCGGAGCGCACGCAGCAGATACGGCATGCCCGGGCCGTCCGCGGAGGAGCGGGCGGCGGCCGTGGTCGTGTCCCCGCCCAGCAGGACCCGGTCGGCGTGGCCCGCCTCGGCGAGGGCCGTCAGGGCGTCGAACAGCCGCCAGTCCGTGGCGTGGTGGGCACGCGACGGGCCGTCGAAGGCCAGGAACGCTCCCGCGCGCGCCGCCCGGAGGTGCACGCGCAGGTCCGGGAAGCGGTTGAGGTGGCCGAGCACGACCCGGCCGGGCGGGACGTCCAGCTCCCCGCACAGCAGGTCAAGCACCTCGTCCGCCCCCGTGCCGAGTTCGAGGTGGACGGCGACGGCCGCGCCCGTCGCGTGGTGCGCCTGCGCGGCGGCGGTCATGACGTGCCGCGCGTGCTCGTCGAGGCCGTGGAAGCCGCCGGCGACCTTCACCAGCCCGGCCCGGACCGGCCCCTCCGTCAGGTCCCGGACGAACAGCTCCGCGAGCCGGTCCCGGTCGCGTTCCAGGTACTCCGGTGCGTAGTGCACCGCCTGGTGCAGTCCCGTCGCGGCGATCACGTGCGCCCCCGTCGCCGAGGCCAGCGCCGCGAGGTCGGCCCGCCTCCGCCCCATCCCGCGGGGCGTCCACTGCACGACGGCCCGCCCGCCGAGCCGGCGGAAGGCCCGCAGCTCGGCTCCGGCCGCCTCGGCATCGTCCAGCTCCTGGCCGGGCAGGCGGGGCGAGCGTATGAACAGATGGTCGTGCGCGTCGCACACGCCCAGCTCGGATGCGGGAACGTCTCCCAGAACGGTCCGCACGACAGGCCCCATGGTGTTTCCTCCGGTCCAGACGCGTAACGGCTGAGCCGTTACATGATCGACGTGATCACTGTAACGGTTGAACCGTTACGATGCGGAGGTGACCGACGACAACCACCTGGCCTTCCGCTTCGACTGCGGGGCCACCTGGCTCAACCTGCTCGCCACCCGCGGCCGGCACTTCAGCGCGCACCCGGTCGAGCGCCTGGCCACCCCGGAGCGGCTGGCGGAGTGGCTCGACCGCAGCGAACTGCCGCCTGCCCGCCCGCCGGTCGCCGAGGACCTCCGCCGCGCCCACGCCCTGCGGGAGACCCTGCGCCCCCTCGCCCTGTCCGTCGCGGAGGAACAGCCGCCACCGCCCGAGGCCGTCACCGAGCTCACCCGCTTCCTCGGCGAGGAGCGCGACCCCGTACGACTCGTCGCGTCGGACCGGCTGCTGCGCGAACCGCCGGCCACCACCGGAGCGGCCCTGGCCCGCATCGCCCGGCAGGCCGCCGACCACCTCACCGGCCCCGAGCGCCACGCCCTCGCCGTCTGCCCCGAACACGACTGCCGAGGCGTCTTCACCAACCCCACCGGCCGCCGCCGCTGGTGCCCTTCACCATCCTGCGCGAGCCGGGGCCGAGTCAGGGCCCATCGCGAACGCCGCCGTACGGGGGCGTGAGGCACGAGTCTTCCGGTGAAGGGTGCCGGCGGGCACCCTTCACCCTTCACCCCGCCGCGAGGGTGATCGGCCGTTTCGTCAGCCGACCGGTTGGCCGTCGGGGACCCGCACCGGCGCGCGCAGCAGCGTTGCCAGCCGGGTGCCCGACGTGCCCAGGCCCGTCGGGGCGCCCACCGGTGGTGCCGAGACCGCCGGGGTGGTGCCCTTGTGGCGGATGAGGTCCTCTTCGCCGTAGCGGCGGCACTTCCGGTGCCAGTTGAGGATCCCGGCCATCCAGTCCTGCAGCTCCCGGGCGTACTGCCTGAGCCCCGCGCGGGCCTCCTCGTCGAGGCCGAAGTCCTCGAAGAGGACCGGCAGCTGATGGTCGACCACGTACTGGAACTCCCTCATCCGCGAGGCCAGGAGGTCGCTGACGATGCCCCGCGCCTCCTCGCGCCCGCAGTCGAAGAAGTTCCCGATGACCAGGACGGCGTTGTGGATCTCGCCCTCGAACTGGATCTCCTTCTGGTACGAGAAGAGATCGTTCATCAGGATGGCGTAGTCCATGGCCGCGTTCTCCATGGCCTGGACCGGCTGGGTGCGGTAGATCTCCGGCGGCACCGCCGCGCCGAGGCCGTTGCGGCAGAGCGTCAGGGTCATCTCGGAGCCGAAGGTGTGGCGGCGCATCTCGATGTAGTCCACCGGCTCGGGGACGCGGTGCTGCTTCTGGTTCCACAGCTCCCAGAGCCAGGCGTCGAGCATCGTCCTGACGGCCGTGCGGAGTCCGGTGCGCTCCTCCCTGCTCATGGCTCCGGTGGTGCGCGCCCACAGGTCGGCCAGGCCGAGCTCCAGGACGTGCTCCGGGTGCGGGGTGACGGGGGAGTCCACCGGCATGAACAGCAGCAGACGGTCCGTGCAGGCCTGCGCCGCGGCCATGCCGGCCGCCCCGCTCTGCCCGCCGAAGACCGCGGGGTAGTAATCGTCGCCGTACGTGCCCCAGGTCAGCCAGTCCGTCGCCAGGTCGAGCTCTTCGGCGGTGCCTTCCGGGTGGAGCCCCGCGGCGCACAGGGCGAAGTCGTAGTCCGCGAGCTTCTCCTCGGTCCACAGACCGGATCCGGGGAGGGCCGGGTCGGGGGCCAGCAGCCCCATGCGGTGCCCCCAGTCGAGATTGTTGCGCCGTGAGGCGTCCAGGTGGGGGTTGAGGCGCAGCTTGTACGGCATGGGGAAGTCCGGCAGCGGCAGGTGGCCCACCGCCTGGAAGGGCACGTGCGTGTGCTTGCGCAGCCGCGCCGGAGTCGCCGCCACGACCGAGGCGAACTGCCGCGCCGCGGAGGTGCCCAGCCCGAGCGGCCCGCCGAGCAGCGCCCCGGGGGCGTTGACGGCGTCCGGCGTGGCGTCGTTCATGTAGCGGCTGGAGCGCATGTGCCATTCGTGGCCGCCGGACTGCCAGTCCTGGAGCCCCTTGACGTAGGCGAAGACGTCGTGCCGGGCCTGCGGGTCCAGGCCGTGCAGCTCGAAGAGCGGCGCCAGTTCGGTCAGGGCGGTGTGCTCGAACTGCTGGAGCCGTGAGGTGAGCCAGTCGTTGACGGTGTCGGCGGCCTGCTGGGTGCCGCAGTCCAGGAACCTCTCCAGCACGAGGACGGCGTTGGCCAGCTCGCCCTCGCTCTCGGTCTCCCGCTCGTACGAGAAGAGGTCGTTGCGCAGGTGCACGCTGTCCGCGAAGGTGTCCTTGAGCACGCGCATCGGCCGGCTCGCGGCGACGGCTTCGGGGACCTCGGCGCCCGCCGCGAACTCGACGAGCCCCGCCGACCAGGGGGCGCCGCCCACCTTGCGGCGCATCTCGATGTACTCGACCGGGTTGGCGACCCGGCCCTCGTTGATGTTGGACAGCTCCCAGACGGACTCGTTGAGCAGGTGCCGCGTGCTCTCGGTGAAGCGGCGGCGCCAGTCCTCCGACATCGCCGGGGCCGTGCGGGCCCACAGGTCGGCCAGGCCCGCCTCCACCTGGTTGGTGGGCTCGGGGGTCTCGCCGCAGTCGAGGGGCATGAAGGCCGGAAGCCGGTCGAGGTAGGCCTTCGCGCCGGCCATGTCGCCGGTGCGCTTGAAGACGTCGAGGAAGTGGTCGTCGAAGAAGAACACCCAGACGTACCAGTCGGTGACGAGGTCGAGCACCGGCCCGGAGGCCTCCGGGTGGGTGTACGAGCAGAGCAGGGCGTAGTCGTGCGCCTCCAGATCCGCCTCGTCCCAGATGCCGGAGCCCTCCAGCATGTTCATCTCGCGGGCCCAGGCCTTGGAGTGCTCACGGGCGCCTTCCAGATGGGGGTTCAGGCGCGCGGGGTACGGCATGTAGAAGGAGGGGAGTTCGAAAGGGTGTGACATGGCCGCCCACGCTAGTTTGCGTGCCCCTGCCAGGTAGATCGGAAGGTCATATTTCCCCTCAATGGGGTGAAAGCCGGGGCTGGGCGCTTAAGGATCTTGAAATCGGTGCCGCCGCTTCCGGACGGGGCGGCGCACGGGCGCGCGCCGTGCCGCACGGTGACCGCCGTACTACCTTGCGTACCGAGATCTGTTCGGCCCGCGTAATGTCGGCCCCATGGGCGATGAAGCGCTGCAGAAGGACGTACTGGACGAACTGGGCGAGGACCGCATCCAGGAGCTCGCGGGGGAGCTCGGCACCGACGCCGACGGGGCGACGCGGATGGTGCGGGAGACCGTCGCGGCCCTCCCCGAGGAGCTCACCCGCGAGAACGGCAACGGAGCGGCGCCGGCCGGAGCGGCCGGCCTCGGCGGATTCGGCGGCCTCGCACAGGGGCTGGGCGGCAGCGGCCTGGGCGGCGGGCTGATGTCCGGCGTCCTCGGCAGGATCACCAAACCCGTCGCCGAGACCGTCGCCAAACGCACCGGCCTGCCGGTCGCCCAGGTCGCCCGGGCGCTCGAACTGCTCCTGCCCGTCGTCATGACCGCCATCGCCAAGCGCCGGGGAAGGAAGCGGTAGACCGCCCGGCCCGCGGGACGGCCGCCGCACCGCCGCGGCCGTCCCGCCGGGCGGCGGCCGGTCCCGGCACCGGGGGCGGCCGGCGGCTCCCCGCGGCGGACCCGGCGGGCGCACCGGGCGGCTCGCATAACATCGGGCTGTATCCCGGCCCCGCACAGGGGGCCGCCGCCAGCCGACGATGGAACCCCCGAGTGCCCCGATCCACCCGCCCCTCCGCCGGGACAGCCGTGCCACGCCCGCGCACCGCGCCCCGCGGGCGCCCCGTGCGGGCGCTCGGGGCGCTGGCCGCGCTCGCGGCGGCGGTGACCGCGGTGACGGGGTGCGCGAGCGCCGGCGAGCCGGTCGGCGCCGGACGCACGGCCCCCGCCTCGGCGCCCTCCAGGCTCTGGCCGCAGGCGACGCCCGCGCCCTCGCCGAGCGGGCCGCAGCACGACGGCGAGACGGCCGAGAAGGTTCCCGGCGTCGCTCCCGTCCCCTCCGGGGACATCCACAAGCTCGATGCGTACGCCCTCGTCAAGGCCGAGGTCGCGGCCAACCGCAAGGCCAGCGGGGCGGACGCCCTCGACGACGCCACCGCCGCGAAGCTGGCCTCGTCGTGCTCCGCCGCGCGGCAGCAGCGGAACTGCCCCATGCGCAAGCCCGTCTACAGCGACCTCACCGGCGACGGCCGCGACGACCTCGTCGTCGGCATCGAGATGGAGGACCACTTCCTCTCGCTGCGCGCCTACACCCTGGTCAACGGCGAGCCCACGCGCGTCCTGTCGACCATCGCCCAGCCCTCGTCCATCGAGGTCGCCGGCCGCGACCTCATCGTCTGGGAGCCCTGGACGACGCCGCACTACGCCCTGCGCTCCGTCTACACCTGGAACGCCCAGACCCACTACATGGACTTCCGGCGGTACGAGATCCGCCGCGCCGAGAACCCCGCCTCCTCCGGCACCCAGCGCGACGGCGAGGGGCGCTCGTGACCGCCGCCCGGCCGCTGGACCTGCGGGCCCGGCTCCGCAGACTCTCCCGCCTCGGCTCGCTCTACGGGAAGTTCACGCTCTTCCTCGCCGTCGTGTGCTGCGTCGTGGCGACCGTGCTCGGCGTCCTCGTGCACGTCATCGTCACCCGCCAGACCGTCCACCAGGCCCGGTCCGAGGCCCTCGCGCGGCTCGACTCGGCCACCAAGGCCTACGCGTCCGGCGACCCGATGCACCACCCCGCCGCCCTGAACCCGCCCGACCTCCCGCGGCGGCTCCAGGAGATGGCGCTGCGCGGCGAGCGCGGCACCGCCCTCGGCGACCACGACGGCACCCCCACCATGTGGGCCGCCGGGCCCGCCGACGCCGGCGTCATCACCGCCCGCTTCGACTACCGGCACAGCAAGGACACCATCGACGGCCTCGACCGGGCCATCGCCGGCTCCGCCACGCTGGCCATCGGCGGCACCCTGCTCATCGGCGTCTTCGCCGTCTCGCGGGTCACCCGCCGCCTGCACCGCACCGCCGACGTGGCCCGCCGCATCAGCGCGGGCGACCTCGACGCCCGCGTCGCCGACCCGCGCACCACGCGCCCCGCCCGCGAGCAGGACGAGGTCGCCGCCGTCGCCGCGGCGCTCGACGCGATGGCGGGCACCCTGCAGGCCCGGCTGCAGAGCGAGCAGCGCTTCACCGCCGACGTCGCCCACGAGCTGCGCACCCCGCTCGCCGGCCTGCAGGCCGCCGCGGACCTGCTGCCGCCGGGCCGCCCCACCGAGCTCGTGCGCGACCGGGTGCAGACCCTGCGCCGCCTGACCGAGGACCTGCTGGAGATCTCCCGGCTCGACTCGCTGACGGAGAAGGCCGACCTGGACGCCCACTTCCTGGGGCAGCTCACCGAGCGGGCCGTCCGCGCCTCCGGGCTGGAGGCCGAGGTCCACGTCGTACGGGACGCCTGCGTGGAGACCGACCGGCGCCGCCTGGAGCGGGTGCTGAGCAACCTGCTCGCCAACGCCCACCGGCACGGCCGCCCGCCCGTCGTCGTCACCGTCGACGGCCCGGTCGTCTCCATCCGCGACCACGGCGAGGGCTACCCGGACTACCTCCTCGAAGGCGGCCCGCAGCGCTTCCGCACCGAGCCGACGCGCACCGGGGGCAAGGGGCACGGGCTGGGCCTGACCATCGCCATCGGCCAGGCCCGCACCATCCACGCGGAGCTCACGTTCGCCAACGCCCCCGGCGGCGGCGCGCTGACCACCCTGACGCTGCCCGAGTACGACGAGTACGCCGCGCGGGCGGAAGAGGCGGAGTAACCCGGGGCCGGCTCAGGCAGCGGTGGGCCTCCGGCGCCCGGCCGGATTCCGCCGCAGCGGGCCGGGGCCCTGCCGGCGGCCCGAGCCGCGGGCGCCCGGCGGACCTGCTCGCCGGACCGCAGCCTCCCCGCCGCGCCGGTGGAAGCGCCCGCCGCAACGGCGCGTCCCCACGTCGGCGGGGGCCCGGCGGACTCCGGAGATCCGTGACTCAGGCCGCTCGGGCCCCGGCGGGGACCGCGGCCCGGGTGCCGAACCACCGGGACAGCGCGCCGCCGAGCGCGCCGGTCGCATCCGGCAGGGAAGCCGCGTCCGCGGCCCACGCCGTGAAACCGTCCGGGCGGACCAGCAGCCCCGCCAGCTCCGGGCGGCCCGGCGCCGTGGCGGTCACCACCGACACCCGGTCGCCGTACCCCTCGGCGGCGGCCCGTATCGCGGGCGCGTCCGCGAGGTCCAGGAGGAGGGCGCGGCCGTCGTGGAGGTGGTCGGCGAGCCTGCCGCCGCCGGCGAGTTCGAGATCCGGGGCGCTGCCGCCGACGAGCGGGTGGTCCCCGGGCGCGGCCATGGCGCCGTAGCGCTGCCACACTCCGGAGATCTTCTTGGTGAAGAACGTCGTGCCGGCGACGGTGTTCGCGTACTCCGCGACCACCTCGCGCAGCGCCATCGCGTGGGACTCGGGCCGCATCAGCGCGACCTGGGCCCGGGTCCACTCCAGCACCCACGCGCCGATGGGGTGCCGCTCGGCGGTGTACGTGTCGAGCAGGCCCTCGGGCGCCCAGCCGCGCACGGTGGCGGCGAGCTTCCAGCCGAGGTTCATGGCGTCGCCGATGCCGAGGTTCAGGCCCTGGCCGCCGAACGGCGAGTGCACGTGCGCGGCGTCCCCGGCCAGCAGCACCCGGCCGGAGCGGTAGTCCGCGGCCTGGCGGGCGTTGTCGGTGAAGCGGGTGGCGGTGTGCACGGCGGTGATGGTGACGTCGGCGCCGGAGACGTGGCGCAGGGCGGCCTGCAGCTCCTCGGCGGTGATGGGGGCGTCGCGGTCGGCGGGCGGGCCGTCGAACTCGACGGTGAGGATGCGCCCGGGGAACGGCCCGTGCGCGTAGGTGCCCGTGGGCGTCCGGTTCCAGCCCTTGCCGAGGGCCTCGGCGCCCTCCATCGTCACCATGGCCTGATGCCCGGTGATGGACGGGTCGGTGCCGGGGAAGGCGAAGCCGCCGAGCTTGCGGACCGTGCTGCGGCCGCCGTCGCAGCCCACCAGCCAGCCGGCCCGGACCGCGGCGCCGCCCACGCGCACGGTGACGCCCCCGTCGTCCGCGTCGAAGCCCGTCAGCTCCACGCCGCGGCGCACCTCCACGCCCAGCTCCGCGGCCCGCGCGCCGAGCAGGCGCTCCAGGGGTTCCTGGGGGACGAAGCCCACGTCCCCGGCCGGGCCGGCGCCGGCGAAGTCGGGGTCGTCGGTGTCCAGCAGGGCGCCGCTGAGCGGGATGCCGGCGAAGTGCCCGGCGAACTTGGGCGGCATCTTCACCGGGCCGCCCCGGCCGCCCTGCTGCTGCGCCATGAAGCCGCTGATGCGGTCGAGGTTCTCCTGCTGGATCGCGGCCAGGGCGGGCAGCAGGCCGCGCCGGTAGAAGGCCTCCGCGGAGGGCGTGTTGATGGCCCCCGCCTTGATGGTCGTGTCGACCTCGGTCAGCCGCTCGACGACGAGGACGTCCACCCCCGCCAGCCGCAGCTCGCACGCCAGCGTCAGCCCGACCGGTCCTGCTCCTGCCACAACAACGTCGTAGTCCATGGCAGTGACTATAGCGACTAAAAGTTTATGCTGGGTATAGTTTTCTCCATGGATTCCCACCCGGCTCCCGGCCGCCCCGACGACGGACTCTCCCTGCGCGAACGGAAGAAGCGGCAGACGAGGCAGCGGATCTCCGACGTGGCCACACCGCTCTTCGCCGCCCGCGGCTTCGACAAGGTGACCGTCGCGGAGGTCGCCGAGGCCGCCGGAGTCTCGACGATGACGGTCTTCAACCACTTCGCGCGCAAGGAGGACCTCTACCTCGACCGGATCCCGGAAGCGCTCGCCCTCTTCAGCCGGGCCGTGCGCGAACGGCGCCCCGGCGAGACCGCCGCCGCGCCCGTCCGCCGCCTCTTCCTCGAACTCGCCGACGCGGGCCACCCCCTCGGCGGCCTGGGCGACACCTTCCCGGCGTTCTGGCGCGTCATCCTGGACTCTCCCGCCCTGCGCGCCCGCGTCCGCGAGGCCGTCGAGGAGCTGGAGGACGCCCTCGCGCAGGCCGTCGCCGAGACGACCGGGGCCCGCCCGGGCGACCCGGTGCCCCGGCTGACCGCGGCCCTCACCGTCACCGCCTACCGCACCGTCGTCGCCACCACCATGGCCCGGCTGCTCGCGGGCGAACGCGCCGCCGACGCCGCCCCCGGCCACCGCACGCTCATCGGCACCACGTTCGACGCCCTGGAGGCGGCGCTGCGGGCGCTCGACGGTCCGGTCCTCGGGCCCGGGACCCCCTGACGCTGTAGCCTCTGCCGCATGCCACCGCACCCCCGCCGCCCCCGGCCGTGGACCGCGGCCCTCGTCGAGGAACGGCCCCGCCCGGAGCGCATACGCACCCGCGCCGGCGGCTGGCGGCTCGCAGTGGCCACGGTCTGCTTCGGCGCCTTCATGGGCCAGCTCGACGCGAGCATCGTCACCCTCGCCTACGGCGGGTTGCGCAGCGAATTCCACGCCTCGCTGGCCGCCGTCGAGTGGGTCTCGCTGGCCTACCTCCTCACGCTCGTCGCCCTGCTGGTGCCCGTGGGCCGGCTCGCGGACGCCCACGGCCGCAAGCTGTTCTACCTCTACGGGTTCCTGATCTTCACCCTCGCCTCCGCCGCCTGCGCCCTCGCCCCGTCCCTCGGCGTCCTCGTCGCCTTCCGGGTGCTGCAGGCCGCCGGGGCCGCGATGATGCAGGCCAACAGCGTGGCCCTGGTGACCACCAGCGCCCCGCGCGGCAAGATGCGCGCCGCCCTCGGCGTGCAGGCCGCGGCGCAGGCCCTGGGGCTCGCCCTCGGCCCGACCGTCGGCGGCGCCCTGGTGGCCGGGCTCGGCTGGCGCTGGGTCTTCGCGGTCAACGTGCCCGTCGGCGTCGTCGCCCTCGTCGCCGGCCAGTACCTGCTGCCCCGCACCCGTACGCGCAGCCCCGTGGCCGGTGCCGACCGGCTCGGCCCGGTGCTCCTGGCCATCTCGACCACCGCCCTGTTGCTGGGCCTGTCCATGTTGTCCGGCCTGTCCGTGCCCGTCTGGGCCGTCGTCCTCCTGTTCGCCGTCGCCGCGGCCGCCGCCCGGGGCTTCGCCCTGCGCGAGCGGCGGGCCGCCGTCCCGCTGGTCGACCCGGCCCTGCTGCGGCGCCGGGCCGTCGCCACGGGCCTCGCCGGGGCGCTGGGCGCCTACCTCGTCCTCTTCGGCCCGCTCGTGCTCGTGCCGGTCGTGCTGACCGGCGCCGGCTCCTCCGAGCTGCACGCCGGACTGGTCCTGACGGCCCTTCCGGCCGGCTTCGCACTCGCGGCGACCTGCGCGGACCGCGTCCTGCCGGTGGCGCTCGGCGACCGGGCCCGCTGCCTGCTGGGCGCGGCCGTCGCGGCCGCCGCCCTGGCCGCGATGCTCGTCCTGCCGCTGACCGCCGGACCGCTGGTGCCGCTCCTCGCGCTCCTCGGCCTGGGCCTCGGCACCTTCACGCCCGCCAACAACGCCCTGGTCATGGGGGCGGTGCCGGCCTCCGCCTCCGGCACCGGGGGCGGTCTGGTCAACATGGTCCGCGGCCTCGGGACCGCCCTCGGCATCGCCCTGGTCACCCTCGCCCTCCACCTCTCCGGGGCGGCCGGACCGCACCGGGCCGTCGCCGTCCTGCTGGGCGTCGCGCTCCTCGTCGCCGTCGCCGCGGCCCTCGGCCCGCCGACACGCCGTGACCGGAGCCGAACATCACCCGGACGACCCGCACGAGGCGCCGGACGTTAGCGGGACAAGTACCGTCCGCGGCATGAGGTCCGTACTCGCACCCTCCCTCTCCCTCCCCCTCGCCGCCACCCTGCTGGCATGCGGTCTCACCGGCTGCGCGAGCCGTGACGAGGCGGCAGGCCGGCCGGATCTGACCCGCTATTACGACCAGGAGATCTCCTGGGAACCCTGCTCCCGGGAACAGGACAGGACGGTCAGGGACGAGACGCGCAACGCCGGCCGCACGGCCGAGTGCGCCCGCCTCACCGTCCCCCACAGCTACGACGACCCCGCCAAGGGCGAGCTGCGGCTCGCCCTGATGCGCTACCGCGCCGCGGACCGGGACCACCGCCTCGGCTCCCTCGTCGTCGGCTTCGGCGGGACGGGCGCGTCCGGGCTCGGGCAGCTCGGCGCCCGCGGCCCCGACGGCTTCGCCAAGGCCGCCGCCCGCTACGACCTCGTCGCCTTCGACCCGCGCGGCACCGGCGCCAGCTCCCCGGTCCGCTGCGGCACCGGCGACGGCCTCCCGGACGCCGCCCGCGGCCGGGACGACGACGCGGACGGCGCAGGCGAGACCGCCGAACTCGCCGACCGCATCGACGACCGGGCCAAGGCCCTGCACGACTGCGCCAAGCGCACCGGGCCCGTCCTGCCCTACCTCGGCACCGTCCACGCCGCCAAGGACCTGGACGTGCTGCGCGCCGCCCTCGGCGAGGACAGGCTGAACTACCTCGGCTACGCGCAAGGCACCCGGCTCGGCGCCGCCTACGCCCACCGCTACCCGCACAAGGTCGGCCGCATGGTCATGGACAGCGTCGACGACCCGGCGCCCGACCTGCGCAGGAACGCCCTCGCCCGCACCGCCTCCTACCAGAAGGCCCTGCGCCACGCGGTGGAGATCTGCACCCGGCGCGGCGACGAGGACTGCATCCTCGGCTCCGACACCGACCGCGCCATGGAGACCGTCACCGCGGCCTTCAACCGCCTCGACGAGCACCCGCTGCCCTGGGTGAACGGCACCACCCTCGACCGGGACGCCGCGGTCACGCAGACCATGGGCCTCCTGCGGTCCCGCGAGGGCCTCCCCGAGGCCCCCAACCTCCTCGCGGCCATCGTCCACCGGCTGCGGCCCGGGGAGGCCGCGCACATGGCCCGGGAAGCCGTCGCCCGCGCCGGGGGCAAGGACGCCGGCGACCGCGCCGGCGCCGGTTCCGTGACGGCGGCCGTCAACTGCGCCGACACCAGGAGCCGTTACACCGCCGACCAGGTCGCGGCCGCCTACGACGACTTCACCGAGGCGTCCCCCGTCTTCGGCCCCGCCCTGGCCGCCGGCATGGCCGCGTGCACCGGATGGCCGCAGGCCGGGGACGACGGCGCCCACGACGTCGCCGCCCCCCGCGCCCCGAAGATCCT
Organism: Streptomyces sp. XH2; assembly: GCF_049725035.1. Classification (NCBI taxonomy): domain Bacteria; kingdom Bacillati; phylum Actinomycetota; class Actinomycetes; order Kitasatosporales; family Streptomycetaceae; genus Streptomyces; species Streptomyces sp. XH2. The sequence goes on from NZ_JBMMMZ010000006.1 coordinate 251,063, forward strand.
CCTGCACACCCCCGAGTTCGACCCCGCGACCCCCGTGGCGTGGCTGCGCCGCATGGCGCGGGCCCTCGGCCCGTCGGCGGTGACCATGACGGACACGGGCGGCGGGCATGGCGTCTACGGCTCCTCGGACGCCGACTGCGTCAACGAGAAGGTCGACGCGTTCCTCCTGGACGGGAGGCTGCCGGCCGACCGGACCCGCTGCACCTGACGCACCGACAGCTTTCCGGTGCTCCATTGGAGGGGGAGTGACGGCCGGGCGGATGCGGCACGCCCGGCACCCGGGCAGGCATCAGCCCGTAGGGGCGTCACCGAACGAATGGAGTGTGCAGGATGCGTATGGGACACCGGTTCACGGCCGCAGCGGCAGCCCTCGTCCTGGCGACGGCGCCGGCAGGCGCCGCGCTCGCCTGCGACAAGGACGAGGAGATGGACAAGAAGACGGAGTACACGGCGGCGTACACGGCGGAGAAGAAGCCCGAGACGAAGCCCGGGAAGAAGCCGGCGAAGCAGCACGCGAAGAAGACGGCGACGCGGGCGGAGACCGACGGAGCCTTCCTGAAGACGGCCCACCAGGCAGGCCTGGCGGAGATCGCCATGAGCCGGGACGCCGCGAAGAACGCCGTCATGCCGTGCGTCAAGAAGACGGCCGAGACGCTCGTCAAGGACCACGCCAAGATGGACAAGGAGCTCAGGGACCTGGCCCGCCGCCTGAAGGTGACCCTGCCCGGCAAGGAGACGACCGAGCAGCGCAGGTCGCTGCGGGACATGCGCAAGAAGGCGCACAAACGGGAGTACGACACGCTCTGGCTCAAGGCCGCCGAAGCCGGGCACGTCCAGGCGCTCGAACTCCTCGACGACGAGATCGCCAAGGGGAAGAACGCCGAGGTGCGCGAGGCGGCCCGCATGGCGAGACCCGTCATCGCCGACCACCTGGCGAAAGTGCAGGTCTGTCAGAAGGAACGCTGAGGGACGCTGACGGGCCGCCGGCCGCGGGCCGCCCCGGCGCTCAGCCGGCCGCGGCCAGCGGCTGCTCGGCCCAGATCGTCTTGCCGTCCGCGGTGAACCGCGTTCCCCACCGCTCCGTCAGCTGCGCCACCAGCAGCAGGCCCCGGCCGCCCTCGTCCGTCACCCGGGCCCGGCGCATCCGCGGCGACGTGCTGCTCGCGTCCGACACCTCGCAGATCAGCGAGGACCGCTCGCGGATGAGCCGCAGCCGGATGGGCGCGTAAGCGTGCCGGACGGCGTTGGTCACGAGCTCGCTGACGACCAGTTCGGTGGTGAACCCCAGCTCCTCCAGCCCCCAGGCCGCCAGCTGCTCCGACGCGAACTTCCGCGCGTCGGCGACCGTCGACCGCTCGGCCGGCAGGTCCCAGCTGCGCACCTGCGAGGCGTCCAGCGCCCGCGTCCGGGCCAGGAGCAGGGCGATGTCGTCCGTGGGCCGCTCGGGCCTGCGCGGCAGGAGCGCGTCCAGGACGGCGTCGCAGGTCTGCTCCAGGGGCGCGGCCGGCCCCGACAGCGCCGCGCGCAGCCCGTCCAGGCCCGCGCCGATGTCGTGGTCGTGGCCCTCGACCAGCCCGTCGGTGTACAGCGCGAGGAGGCTGCCCTCCGGCAGCTGCAGCTCGGCGGACTCGAAGGGCAGCCCGCCCAGACCGAGCGGCGGCCCGCCCGGGATGTCGAGGAAGCGGGCCGTGCCGCCCGGCGTCACGAGCACCGGTGCCGGATGGCCCGCCCGGGCGAGGACGCAGGAGCGCGACACCGGGTCGTAGACGACGTACAGACAGGTCGCGCCCGTCTCCCGGACGGTGCCCGGCGTCCCCTCCGCGGCCTCGTCCTGGGCCAGCTGGACCACCAGGTCGTCGAGGTGGGTGAGCAGCTCGTCGGGCGGCAGGTCGAGGTCGGCGAGGGTGCGCACGGCCGCCCGCAGCCGGCCCATGACCGCCGACGCCTGCAGCCCGTGGCCGACGACGTCGCCGACGACGAGCGCCACGCGGGCGCCGGACAGCGGGATGACGTCGAACCAGTCACCGCCGACGCCCGCCTGGGCGCCCGCGGGCAGATAGCGCGAGGTGACCTCCACCGCCGTCTGCTCGGGCAGCCGCCCCGGCAGCAGGCTGCGCTGCAGCGTCAGGGCGACCGAGCGCTCCGCGGCGTACCGGCGGGCGTTGTCGACGCACACGCCCGCACGGGCCGTGATCTCCTCGGCGAGCAGCAGATCGTCGGCGTCGAACGGCTCGGTGCCCGGGTGTCGGACGAACAGGGCGACGCCGAGCGTCGTGCCGCGGGCGCGGAGCGGGACGACGAGCACGGAGTGCGCTCCGCCGGGACCCGGCTCACCGCAGTGACCCGGGCCGCCCGGTAGGCCGGGGCCGTCGTGGTGGGCCGGCCCGTCGCCGGCGACCGGTCCGCCGGCGGGGCCCGGGCCGTTGCGTGCCCCTGGCCCGGCGGAGTGTTCCGGGCTGCCCCGGAGGCCGGGGCCGTCGTGGTGGGCCTGATCGCCACCGGTGACCGTTCCGCCGGGAGGGGCGGTGCCGGTGCCGTACGACCACGCGGCGATCGTCGGCGCGTCCGCCCGGTGTACTGAGGCGCGGCCGGAGGCGAGGGCCTCGGCGGGCGGGGAGCGCCGCGCGTACGAGAACGTGCCCGGGGGGCCCGCGGGGAGGCCGTCGTGGCCACCGGTGGCGGCCCGGCGCAGGACGGCCCCCTCCGGCTGCCCACCGCCGTCGGGGGCCGCACCGGCCGGGTCGCCGCTGTGCAGGACGGCGTCGAGCAGGTCGACGGTGACGAGGTCGGCGAAGCCGCCGGCGGTGACGCCTGCGAGTTCCTCGGCGGTGCGCCCGACGTCCAGGGTGGTCCCGATGCGGGCGCCCGCATCGTTGACCCAGGCCAGCCGCTCGCGGGCGCGGTGCGGCTCGGTGCGGTCGATGGCCGCTATCGACACGCCCTGGACGCGGCCGCAGCCGTCCTTGAGCGGAGTGAAGAACGTCGCCCAGGCCCGCTCCCGGGCCTGCCCGGGCGCCCGGAAGAAGGTGTCCGTGCGCAGCGCCTCCCCGGTGCGCAGCACCTCGGCCATGAGCCGGCCGAACTCGTCGAAGGGGGAGCCCGGGAAGATATCGGTCAGCTGCAGGCCCAGCATGGCCTCCTCGGGGCGGCCGGACAGGCGCAGCATCTCGCCGTTGGCGCCGGTCAGCCGCAGGTCGCGGTCGTAGACGGCGGTGGCGACGGGGGACTGGACGTACGCCCACTCCTTGAGCGCCGCGTCCTTGCGGGCCGCGTCCGCGAGCACGGCGTCGGGCTCGGCGTGCGGCCCGGCGGCGCCCGCCTCCTCCGGCGCCGCCCCGAGGAGCACCCACTGCACGCGGCCGTCGCCCTCCGGACAGGGGTGTGCCCGTACGGTCACCCGCACCGTGCCGCCGTCACGGTGGCGCGCTGTGAGCACGCCGCTCCAGGGGGCCGAGCGGGTGAGGGCCCGCAGGGCCGGGCCGGGCAGCGGCGCGGCGAGGAGCCCGGCGGCGGGGCGCCCGATGACCTCGCCGGGCGCGTGGCCGAGCAGGTGCCGGGCCGCGGGGCTCCACAGGGTGACGGTTCCTTCCGCATCGACGGCGGCCATCGGGACCGTCGCGGTGGGGGAGAGGCGATCGGCGTTCGCGTGCATCGGCGGTCATCCCGTTCGGCGGGCGGCGCGCGGCAGGTCCGCCCGCCGCCCGCATAATTCAGGCTGTAGCTATCTTTCCCGCCCTAACCGGCACTGAAGCATCCATCTCTGCCTGAACCATTGCAGTTCCTCAGGGATCCCGGGAGGTCCCCGGGAGGATCCCGGTCACGGGCGAAGCCGGTGTATCGGCCAATGAAGTCCCGGGGTGCGTAGCCCTGCTGCAGCCGCCCCCGTCCGTCGTTCTGCGGGGGTCGGCCCGTATCCGATGGGGTATCAGTCGGTCGTATCCGGAGAAAAACGGTCGCGGTGCGGCCGGGCTGCTACGGAATTGAGACAGGCCAGGTCATGCCCTGCCCTGCCCGCATGACATCCTGAGCCGTCATGAGTTCTGCCGGACGGGATCGGCGGATGTCCGGGGATTACGAGGATGCACCAATGAGACTCTGCTTCCTGGTGGAGGAGCAGTACCGGCACGACGGCATGCCGGTGGACGTCATCCGCCAACTCAGGTCCTGGGGTCACCGGGTGGACGTGCTCAGGCCCGGCGGCTCGCTCCTCAGGCTCTCCGACGCGGTGGCCGCCGGCCGGCACGACGCCTGGGTCCTCAAGACCGTCTCCGGCGGACCCGGCCTCACCCTGCTGGAAGCCGCGGCCGGCGCCGGCCTCACCACCATCAATGACGCTCGCGCCATCCGCGGCGTGCGCGACAAGGTGCTCGCCGCCGTGACCGCCGAGCGCCACGGCCTGCCCGTACCCGTCACCTACGCCGCCCTGCGCATCGAGGAGTTCGCGGAGGTCCCCGAGGCCGCCTACCCGCTCGTGGTCAAGCCCGCCGACGGCAGCTCCGGGCGCGCCGTGCGCCTCGTGCCCTCCCCGGACCGGCTCACGGACCCGGCGTCCCGCGACGAGGCGCCCCACGGCGGCATGCTCATCGCCCAGCCCTACGTACCCAACTCCGGCACCGACCTCAAGGTGTACTGCGTCGACGGCCGGCTCTACGCCACCGAGCGCTGCTCCCCCCTCCACCCCGACCAGCCCGCCGTCGAACGGCAGGTGCCGCTCGGCGCGGAGGTGGCCGCGATCGCCGCCCGCGTCGGCGAGGTCTTCGGCCTCGACCTGTACGGCGTGGACGTCGTCCTCGGGCCCGACGGCCCCGTCGTCGTCGACGTCAACGACTTCCCCAGCTTCCGTCAGGTCCCCGACGCGGTCGCCCGCGTGGCCTGGGCGATCCTGCGGCTCGCCGACGCGGGAGGCGAACGGCACCTGCCCGCGGCGGGCGCCTCCGCCGCGCTGCCCCTCGGCGGTGCCACGGGCGGCGACGCATGAGGATAGGCCTGCTCACGCCGTCCCCCGACCACCCGCTGCTCGCCGCCGCCACGGCCCTGCTGACGCCCCGCCACCACGTCGTCGCGCTGGACCCCGCGACCGCCCCCGACCCCGCGGCCGGCGACCTCGCCGACGTCTACCTGCTCAAGACCCGCACCCCCCGTGCCCTCGCCTTCGCCCGCCGCCTCGAAGAGCGCGGTGCGCCCGTGCTGAACTCGGCCGGCTCGACCGCGCGGTGCCAGGACCGGACCGCCATGGCCGACGTCGCCCTGCGGGCCGGCCTCCCCTTCGTCGGCACCGCCACCGAGCCCTCCCTCGCGGGGCTGGCCGCCCGCGGCGACCTCTCCTACCCCGTCGTGATCAAAAGCCGGCACAGCCGCCGTCACGACCTGGTGGCCCGCGTCGACGACCCCGTACGGCTCGCCGTGCTCGCGGCCGAGTGGGGCGACGAACCCGTCGTCGTGCAGCGCTTCACCCCCAACGACGGCTGGGACCACAAGCTGTGGGTCGTCGGCGACCACGTCTTCGCCGGCCTCCGCCGCTCCGAACTCGCGCCCCCTGCCGGCACGGGCACCGAGTCCCTGCCCACCGACCGGCTGCCTGCGGGCTGGCTCGACGTCGTCCGGCGCGTCGGCGAGGTCTTCGCCCTGGACGTGTACGGCGTCGACCTCCTCGACGTCGGCGGAGCGCCGCTCATCGTGGACGTCAACGCCTTCCCGGGCATCCGCGGCCAGTACGGCGCGCCGGAGGCGCTGGCGACTTTGACACTGAGCACGGCGGAGGGCGCGCACCGCCCCCGCGTACTGGCCCCGGCCCAGCCGGTGAGCTGACTTCGCGGCGCGGGGCCGGTTTCGAGGGCGCGGGCCCTCGCCGTCCGGCAGCGGGCCGACTTCCGTCGCCGTGGGCGCCGGCCCCGGTTACGTGACGGCAGGCCGTCTTTCTCCCGCCGCGATGGCGAGTGACCGCCCGGCGTGGTGTCCGGCGGTGCCTGCCGGGCCTGAGGCGTGGACGGCACCGCCGGTCCGGCCGGTGGGGGCTGAGCGCCGCGGCGGCGGGTATGCGGGCGCGGCTCGGCGTTGTTCGGTGGGCGGGCTGATTTTCCTCGCCGCGGGGGCTGGCCGTCTTTCTTCCGCCGCGATGGCGAGTAACCGCCCGGCGTGGTGTCCGGCGGTGCCTGCCGGGCCTGAGGCGTGGACGGCACCGCCGGTCCGGCCGGTGGTGGTTGAGCGCCGTGGCGGCGGGTTTCATAGAGGCGCGCCCCGCGCGAACCCCCGCCCGTACGGGACAAGGGGATTCGACTCATCCGCCCCAGTTGTCCGCCCTGTCACAGACCGCGGCCCCGGGGCGACCCGCCCGTGACCCCCGGGCCCCGCAGCCGTTGACCCGGCCAGATCAGTCCTCATGCAAAACGGGGCTGCCGAAGGCCGTACGACGATCCCACCCGGAGCGCCGGCGGGCCCGGACCCCGCGCCGGCGGAATCCGCGCGGCGCCGGAGACCGGGCTACCGACCGCCGTCCGCGCGGGCCGTCGCGGCCCTTCCGACCGGCGGCCGTCTCTCGGCGCGAATCCGCGCTGTGACGGCGGGAGACGGCCGCCACACCTTCGTGAGGGACGCCGACGCCGAGGTGAGGGAACCCGCATGAGCCTGCTCCGCAAGATCCGTGAGACCGGCCGGGTGGCCGAGGACGCCCCGCCCCGCCCGGCCGGCGACCCGCCGCCCGGCGCCGCGGAACTGGCCGGATCGGCCCACGTGCGCTGCATCGACGCCGGCTCCTGCAACGGCTGCGAGATCGAGATCGCGGCGGCCTTCGGGCCGGTGTACGACGCCGAGCGCTACGGGGCCCGCCTGGTGGCCTCGCCCCGCCACGCCGACGTGGCCCTCGTGACCGGCGCCGTCACCCGCAACATGGCCGAGCCGCTGCGCCGTACCGTCGCCGCCATGCCCCGCCCCCGCCTGGTGGTCGCCGTGGGCGACTGCGCGATCGGCTGCGGGGAGTTCGCCGGCGGCCACGGCGTGGAGGGCGCGGTCGGCGACGTCGTCCCCGTCGACCTGCAGGTGCCGGGCTGCCCGCCGGAGCCGGAGCGGATCGTGGCGGCGCTGCGCGTCGTGACCGGCCGGTGAGCCCGTACGGGACGCTCCGGGAGCCGGCTGTGGGGGCGGGTGGCGGAAGACCCGCGTCCGGGAGCCGTTCGATAGGCACCCGCACCCGTACTCGTACCCGTAGCCGTACCCCCGCGGGGCAGGCCGCATGAGCTCGGCCGAGTCCGCGACGGTCGTGGCCGCGGGCCTCGCCGGCGCGGGAGTGCTGGCGGGCATGCTCCTGCCGGGCCGGGTCCGGGTCGTCGCGGTGGGCCTGTGCACGGCGGGGCTGGGCGGCGCGGGCCTCGCGGGCGGCGTCGCGGCCCTGGGCGGCACCCGCTGGTCCGCGTACCTGCCCGGCCTGCTGCCGCCGGCCGGCCTGCACTTGGCCGTCGACGCCCTGTCGGGGCTGTTCATGGCCGTCGCCGGCGCCGTGGTGCTCGCGGTCGCCGTGTACGGCATCGGCTACGCGTCGGGGCGAGGGCCGCGCGGCCCCGCCTCGCGCGGCGTCCAGTCGGCCCTGCCGGTGTTCGCGCTGACGCTGGTCCTGGTCCCGGCGGCCGCCTCCGTTTCGTCGTTCCTGCTGCTGTGGGAGGCGATGGCGGTCACGTCGCTCGTCCTCGTCCTGGCGGACCAGCGCGAGCGCTCCACCGTCCGCGAGGCCGGCGTCTGGTACGCGGTGATGACGCACTTCGGGCTCGTCCTCCTGCTGGCGGGCCTGTCCCTGTTCGCGGCCGGCGCGGGCGGCGAGACCTTCGCCCAGCTGCGGGCCGGGGCGAGCGGCATGTCCCCGGGCGCGCGCGGCGCGGTCTTCGTCCTCGTCGCGGCGGCGTTCGCGTCGAAGGCGGGCATGGTGCCGCTGCACCCGTGGCTGCCGCGCGCCCACCCCGAGGCGCCCAGCAACGTCTCGGCGCTGATGAGTGCCGCGATGGTGAACCTGGGCGCGTACGGGATCATCCGCGTGAACTTCGAACTGCTGGGCGGCGGGCCCCGCTGGGGATGGCTGCTCGTCCTGGCGACGGGCGCCCTGTCCGCCGTCTACGGCATCCTGCAGGCGGCCATGGCGTCGGACATCAAGCGCCTGCTCGCGTACTCGACGTCGGAGAACCTCGGCCTGGTCCTCATCGGGGTCGGCGCGGCGGGCCTGTTCGCCTCCTCCGGCTACCCCGTCCCCGCCGCCCTCGCCCTGGCCGCGGCCCTGCTGCACGTCACCAACCACGCCGTCTTCAAGGCCCTGCTGTTCTGCGCGGCCGGCTCCGTGGTGCGCGCCACGGGCGTGCGCGACCTCGACCGCATGGGCGGGCTGCGCGCGCGGATGCCGGCCACGGCCGGCTTCTTCGCGGTGTCGTCGCTGGCCGCGGTCGCCCTCCCGCCGGGCAACGGCTTCCTCAGCGAGTGGCTGCTGCTGCAGTCCCTGATCCACGGCATGACCGTGCCCGGCGTGTCCACGGCCATCGTGCTGCCGCTCGCGGTCGCCGTCATCGCCCTGTCGGCCGGGCTCGCGGCGGCCGTCTTCGTCAAGGCCCTCGGCGTCGGCTTCTTCGCCCGGCCCCGCAGCGCGCGGGCCGCGTCCGCGGAGGAGAGCCCGCCGCTGATGCACGTCGGCATGGGCCTGCTGGCCATCGGCTGCACGGCCCTCGCGCTCGTGCCCGGCACCCTGGGCAACAGCCTGTCGCGAGCGGTCGCCGCGGCCGGGCTCCACGGCGGCCGGCCCCTGGCGGGCGGCGGCCTGGAACTGAAGCTGGATCAGGTCGCCGCCTCGCTCTCCCCCCTGTGGGTGACGGCGGCCCTGGTCGCGGGCGTCGTCGCCGCGTCGGGCCTCATCCGCCTCACCACCCGCCGCGGGCGCCGCACGAACGCCCGGCTGTGGGACTGCGGCGGCGGCGCCCCCACGCCCCGCATGTCGTACACGGCGACCTCCTTCGCCGAGCCCCTGCAACGCGTCTTCGACGACGTCCTGGAACCCGAACAGGACGTCGACGTCACCCCGGTGCGCGACTCCGCCTACCTCGTGGAGCGCGTGCGCTTCCGGCGCAGCGTCCCCGACCGGATCGAGCACCGCCTCTACCGGCCCGTCCTGGCCGCCGTCGAGGCCCTCGGCCGGGCCGCCCGCCGGCTGGCCCCCGGCAGCGTGCACCGCTATCTCGGCTACGGGTTCTTCGGTCTCGTCGCTCTCCTGCTGGCCCTGGCGGTCGGCTGGTGAGCGCCACCGCGCACGAGGAGACGCCGTGAACGGCACCATGACCGCCACCGGCACGGCCGCGGTGACCCTCCAGGTCGCCCTGGTCGCCGCCGGTGCACCCCTGCTCGCCGGACTGATGCGGCAGGTACGGGCGCTGCTGGAGGGCCGGGTCGGGCCGGGCGTCACCCAGCCCTGGCGCGACCTGCGCAAACTGCTGCGCAAGGAGGCCGTGACCCCGGCCGGCACCGGTTCCGCCTTCCGGCTCGGGCCGCTGGTGCTGGTCGCCACCACGGCCGTCGTCGCGGCGCTCGTCCCGCTGGCCTCGACCGCCACGCCCGTCAGCGCCAGCGCCGACCTCATCCTCGTCGTGGCGCTGCTCGCCCTCGGCACGGTCGCCCTCGCCCTGGCCGGCCTGGACACCGGAACCGCCTTCGGCGGCATGGGGGCCTCGCGCGAGATGACCGTGGCCGCGCTCGTCGAACCGACGATCCTCCTCGCGGTGTTCGCCCTGTCGATACCGGCGGGGTCGACGAACCTGTCGGCCATCGTCTCCGGCGGCATCCACGACCCGGTCCGCCTCGCCTCCCCGGCGGGGCTGCTGTCCACCGCCGCCCTGGCCGTCGCCGTCCTCGCCGAGACCGGCCGGCTGCCGGTGGACAACCCGGCCACCCACTTGGAACTGACGATGGTCCACGAGGCGATGGTGCTGGAGTACGCCGGCCCCGACCTCGCCCTCGTCGAACTCGGCTCCCAGATGCGGCTGACCGTCCTGCTCGGCCTGCTCGCCTCGCTGTCCGCCCCCTGGGGCATCGCCACGACCGCCTCCCCGGCGGCCCTCGTCCTCGCCCTCGTCCTGCTCGCGCTGAAGGTCGCCCTGCTCGGCGCGGCACTCGCCGCGGCCGAGGTGTTCTGGGCCAAACTGCGGCTCTTCCGCGTGCCCGAGCTGCTGGCCGGCTCCTTCCTGCTGGCGCTCCTCGCGGTGACCGCCTCCTACTTCCTCACGGGAGAGTGAGTGAGGGACACATGACCGACAGCGTCTACACCCAGCTGCTCGACCTGGCGTGCGGCGCGTTCCTGCTCGCGGCCGTCGTCGTCCTGTGGCTGCGGCAACTGTCCTCGATCGTCCAGGTGTTCGCCCTCCAGGGCGTCGCCCTGGCCGCCGTCGCCGCCCTCCTGGGCCTGCACGAGGACCGCCTCGGCCTGCTCGCCGTGGCCGCCGGCATCGGCCTGCTGCGGGCCGGCGCCCTGCCGCGCCTCATGCTGCGCGCCCTGACCGCCGGCGCGCCGCACCGCTCCCATCCCCACTACGAGGAGGACGTCAGCGAGAGCCGCGAGACGCGGCCCCTCGTCAACGTCGCCGCGTCCCTGCTGAGCGCGGCCCTCCTCACCCTCCTCGCCTACGCCGTGTCCCGGCCGCTGGTCGAACTGCACCCCACGCCCGCGACGCGCGCCCTGCCCGTCGGGCTCGCCGTCGTCCTCATCGGCTTCTTCACCCTGGTCACCCGGCGCCGCGCGCTGGCCCAGGTGGTCGGCTTCCTGCTGCTGGACAACGGCATCACCGTCACCGCCTTCCTCGCCGCCTCCGGAGTCCCCCTGATCGTCGAACTCGGCGTGTCCTTCGACGTCCTCCTCGCCGTTCTCGTCCTGCAGATCCTCACCACCCGGATGCGGGCCGCCTTCGGCGGCACCGGCATCGACGACCTGCGGGAGCTACGCGACTGATGACGCACGCCACCACCGCCCTGCTGCTGACCGCGCCCATCGTGGTGCCGCTCGCCACGTCCGCCGCGTACGCCGCGTCCGGCCTGCGCGACGCGAAGGCACGCGCCGGGGCCGCCGCGCTCGCGCACCGCACGCCGCGCCAGCGCGGCGCCGCGGCGCCCGTGGCCACCCTCGTCCTCCGCCCGGGCCGCGGCCCCGCGACCTACGGCACGGCACCGGCCACGGCCCCCGACGGCCCGCCGTACCGCGGCCGGACCGTCACGGGCTCCGGCGCCGGTGCCGGTGGAGGCGTCGCGGGCTCCGCCGGCATCGCCGCCACCGGCCCGTCCGCCCCCGCCCGTTCCCAGGGTGGGAACGACTGCCTCCCCGCCGGGCCCGGTCGTTACGACGGCGCGCCCGGCGAACAGGGCATGCCGCGTGGACCGGGCGCGCCGGGTATGCGCCCCGGCGGGCCCGCCCGGCCCGGTACGAGGCCGGGGACGGCCGACGGCTTCGGCGACGGGGGTCCCGCCCGGTCGGCCGGGGCCGGCACCGAACCCGGCGGGTCCGCCCGCTTCGGCAGCGAACCGGCCGGGCCGCAGCACCCCGGCGCCACCCCCGCCGGCCCGGACGGAGCCGCGCGCACCCGCAGGGGACTTGGTGCCGGCCCGGACGGAGCCGTCCCCGGCAGGGGAGCGGGCGCCGCCCTGGAACGGCCCGCCCGCCCCGGCCGGGGCCCCGGCGCCGGGCCGGGTGCGTCACCCCGCACCTGGGGCGCGCTCCGTGCCGCGCGCAGCGGACCCGTGCCGCGCCCGCTCACCGGCCGGCTCGGGCTCGTCTCCCCGTTCGCGATCCTCACCTGCGGGGCCGCCCTCGCCTGCACCGTTCCCGACAGCGGGCCCGTCACCGCCTACGGGCGGCTGCTGCGCGCCGACGCGCTGACCGTCTGGATGCTCCTCACCGTCGGCGCCGTCGCCTGCCTGGCCTGCGCAGCCAACCCCGCCCACCTCGCCCACGAGCGCACCGACGAACCCGCGGCCCGCCGCTACCTCCTGCTCGTCCACGCCTTCCTCGCCGCCATGAGCGCCGCGGTCCTCGCCGCCAACCTCGGCGTGCTGTGGGTCGCCATCGAAGCCACCACCATCGTCACCGCCTTCCTCGTCGGCCACCGGCGCACCCGCGCCTCGGTCGAAGCCGCCTGGAAATACGTGGTGATCTGCTCGGCGGGCATCGCCCTGGCCTTCCTCGGCACCGTCCTCCTCTACTACGCGGCCCGCCAGGCCGGCATCCCCGAGGCGGACGCCCTGGACTGGCAGGCCCTCAGGGCGCACGCCGACCGGCTCGACCCGTCCGTCACCCGCCTGGCCACCGGCCTCGTCGTCCTCGGCTTCGGCGCCAAGGCCGGCCTCGCGCCCCTGCACGCCTGGCTGCCCGACGCCCACAGCCAGGCACCCGCCCCCGTCTCCGCCCTGATGTCCGGCGTCCTGCTCTCCGTCGCCTTCGCGGGCCTCCTGCGCTACAAGGTGATCGCGGACGCGGCCCTCGGCACGGGCTTCACCCGCACCCTGCTCGCGGGCGTCGCCGTCCTCACCCTCGCCCTGGCCGCGGCCCTCCTGCTGGCCCAGCGCGACTGCAAGCGCATGCTCGCGTACTCCAGCATGGAGCACATGAGCCTGATCGCCCTCGGCACGGCCGTGGGCAGCCCGCTCGCCCTCTCCGCCGTCCTGCTGCACGTCGCGGGCCACGGGCTCGCGAAGACCGTGGCGTTCTGCGCCTCCGGCCACATCGCGCGGCTGTGCGGCACGACCCGCATCGGCAGGATCCGCGGACTGCTCGCCCACTCGCCCTGCCTCGGCACCGCCTTCGGCGCGGCCGTCGTGGCCCTGCTCGGCCTCCCGCCGTTCGGCCTCTTCGCCTCCGAACTGGGCATCGTGCGCGCGGGGTTCCTCTCCGGCCCCCGCTGGGCCCTGGCCGCGGCCCTCGTCCTGGTGCTCGCGGCCTTCGCCGCCGTGGCCGCCCGCACCGCCCGGATGCTCCTGGGGCCGCCGCCGGGCGAGGACGACGAGGAGGAGCCCGTACCGCTGGGCGCCGACGCCGCGGCCCCCCTGGTCGCCGGCCTGGCCGCCTGCGCGGCCCTCGGCGTCACCACCGGGCCGCTGACCGCGCTGCTGTCCGAAGCCGGCGAGATCATCGGAGGCCACTGACCATGCAACCGGCCACCGCGCACCGCACCGTCACCGACATCGGCCCCGCCGAACTGCCCGGCAGAGCCGCCGACCTCCTGGTCGGCGGCCACCGCCTCGCCCTCGTCGCCGCCCACCACGACAGCGCCGAGGAACCCGGCGGCCGGGCCGTCCGCGTCGTCTACCTCTTCGTCTCCGGCCCGCCCGACACCCGCACCGAACTCCACGTCCGTCTCGACCCGAAGGCCCCCGAACTCCCCACCCTCGCCCACCTCTCCTTCCCCGCCGGCCGCTTCGAGCGCGAGATGCGCGACCTGCACGGCATCGTCCCCCTCGGCCACCCGCTCCCGCACCGCCTCGTGCGCCACTTCCACTGGCCCCGCGGCTGGTACCCGATGCACCCCGACGCCGGCCCGCCCCCGCCCTTCGCCGAGCCCGAGGGCCCCTACCCCTTCCTGGAGGTCGAGGGGGAGGGCGTCTACGAGATCCCGGTCGGCCCCGTCCACGCCGGCATCATCGAACCCGGCCACTTCCGCTTCTCCGTCGTCGGCGAGACGATCATCAAGCTCAAGGCCCGGCTGTGGTTCGTCCACAAGGGCATCGAGAAGCTCTTCGAGGGCCGCACCCCCGACCAGGGCCTGCCGCTCGCCGAGCGCATCAGCGGCGACACCGCCGTCGGCCACGCACTGGCCTACTGCCTCGCCGTGGAGGAGGCCACGGGTGCCCACGTCCCCCTCGACGCCCGCCGCGCCCGCGCCCTCCTCCTCGAACTCGAACGCCTCCACAACCACGTCGCCGACCTCGGCGCGCTCTGCAACGACGTCGGCCACGGCATCCTGCACGCCCGCGCCCAGCACGTCCGCGAACGCCTGCTGCGCCTGAACCAGGAGGTCACCGGGCACCGGCTGCTGCGCGGCGGCGTCGTGCCCGGCGGCTCCGTGCTGCGCGCCGTGCCCGGCCCGGCCCGGCTCCGCGAACTGGGCCGGGAGATCCGCGACATCGTCACCCTGGCCCTCGGCCACACCACCGTGCGCGATCGCTTCACCGGCACCGCCCGCCTCGACGTGACCGCGGCCCGCGACCTGGGCTGCCTCGGCTACGTCGCCCGCGCCAGCGGCCTGTCCGCCGACGCTCGGGCGAGCCACCCCTTCCACGACCACGGGGGAGCGCTGACCATCCCCGTCCACACCTCCGGTGACGTCCTGGCCCGCTTCCTCGTCCGGGCCGAGGAGGCCGAGGCCTCGCTGGCGACCGCCGAGCGGCTCGCGGCCGGGCTGGAGGCGGGCCGGACCACGGGGACCTCGCTCGCCTGGCCGCCGCTGTTCGCCCGCAGCACCCGCCGGGCCGGGGTCGGCATCGTGGAGGGCTGGCGGGGCACGATCACCACGCGGGTCGAGCTCGGCGCGGGCGAGACGCTCACCCGCGTCAAGACCGTCGACCCGTCCTTCTTCAACTGGCCCGCCCTGCCGGTGGCGCTGGCGGACACGATCGTCCCCGACTTCCCCCTGGCCAACAAGAGCTTCAACCTGTCGTACGCGGGCAACGACCTCTGACGCCGGAGCGGCCTCCTCACGCGTCGGGGTCGACCCCGTGCAGGCGGGCGAGGCGCAGGACGTCGTCGAGCTCGCCGGCCGCGACGGCGGCCCCGTAGGCGTCCCCGTCGGTCTCGGCCTCCGCAAGGGCCTCACGCGCCTCCCGCACGCGCCGTCGCACGGCCTCGGCGAATTCGCTCACGACGGCCCCCAGCGCGATGGGCATGAACAGGGATTGCCTGAAATTCTAGAGCGGATCCGGCCCGGGGGCGCCCCTGGAGCGGCACCGACTTCCCTGGTGGTACGGGCGGACGGGCCGCGCGGGCCCGCCGGTGGCTCCGACGGCCGCCGATCAGATGCCGCGCTTCACGATGGTGATGTTCGGATCCCACCGGTAGAAGCCCACGCGGTCCTTGCCGCTGATGACCTGGAAGCCGAATTCGTAGCCGGACCGGCCGTACGCTTCTATGACGCTGTACCAGAAATGGCTTTTGACGGTTGAGAGGGCGTAGCCGGCCTCACCGTCCTTCGGGGCCGGATGGGGGACGACGGCGTCGCTGACCAGGCCCCTCGGCGGCGATATCAGTTCCTCGCCCTTCCTCGGCACGAACCGGTACAGCAATGCGCTGTATTCGTCGTTGAACGACAGCGCCGCCTCGTGCCATTTGATGATGTCGAGAGAGGCTGCCTTGATGGTCAGATCGGCGCCGGGGGAGCCGGTGAATCCGTTCTGACGGGTCAGTACGGAGATGAGGCTGCTGCTGACCCGTGTCGGTTCGTCGGGGTTGCCGGAGGCCGGGTAGTTCCTGACGATGGTGTGGGTGTCGAACATGACCAGTGCGTCGATGACGTGTTTGTCCTGCAGGGCGGGTACTTCTTCGAGGTCTGCTTCCGTTGCCACGGCTCCGTCTCCTTTACGCCAGGGCAATCCGTCGGCAGAGCCCCCCGGCCGGCGGGATGCTGAGTGAAATCACCACCCGAACGGCATGGGGGGCTCTGCCATGGTGCCGTAACGCTCGCTTACCGGCTCCTCCGTCCCGGCGGCCCGGGACGGAAGGGATTCACTGACCGCGCTTCACGATGGTGATCCTCGGGTCCCACCGGTAGTAGCCGATCCGCTTCCCGGACCCGTCGATGAGCTGGAAGTAGAACTCGTACACGACCGTGCCGGTCGCCAGGGCTGTCGTGCCCCAGTGGTGGCCCTTGATGTCCTGGGTCTCGAAGCTGTACTCCGGCGGCTTCCGCATGGGGTAGGGGACGACGACTTCGGCGACCAGGGGGCCCGGGGGAGATATGAGTTCTTCCCCGCTCTTGGGGACGAACCGGTACAGCAGGGCGCTGTACTCGGTGTTGAGCGACAGCGTCGACTCGCGCCACCTGATGACGTCGAGGGGGTTGGCCTTGAGGTTCAGCTCGGCGCCGGGGTAACCGATGATCCGGTCCTGGCGCGTGGTCATGTAGATGAGGCTGCTGCTGATCCCGGTCGGCCTGTCGGGGTTGGTGGAGGCCGGGTAGTTCTTGACGATGGTGTAGGCGTCGAACGTGACCAGCACGTCGATGATTTGCGAGTTCTGCGGGGTGGGGAATACCTCGGGCATCTCTTCTTCCGTCGTCACGACTCTCTCTCCTTTGCTGCACGGGCCGTACCGGCCGGAGGAATTGCGCAGGGGAGCTCACCACTGGTGTGGGGAGGGCGGGCCGCGGGCCGCGCTGGTGCCTTTCGTCGCATCGAAGCGAAATCGGTTTCGCATTTCACGCTCGCCCGCTCGATTGCGCGTCACACACTCGCACCGGATGGATGAGCTGACAAGCGCCCGCCGCTGAGGGCGTAGGCGTTTCTGGACAGGAAAAGTCCATGCCATGCCGAGCCGGCCCGGCCCGAAAGTTCCGCGTCTCCGGCAGCACGGAGAGCGCAAGGAAAGCGTGCGTCACATCGGCGACTTGCGCGTTGCTCCGAGAGCGGCGGGTGGTGTCGCTGGGGCCGGGGGAAACGGAGGGATACGGCCGGGCGAGTGAGTGTCACGGTTGCCGTGACGGAATCCTGAGCGCCCCACCTGACGGGAAGTCACGTGCTTGCGGCAAGCGAATCACTCGGACCGGCCGGGGCCGGCAGCCCGTGAGGTCCGGCAGGGAGTCGCCACGCGTCGTCCGGTGACCCCTCGGTCACCTGCGGCATCCCTGTGCGGGGGAATCCGTTTGGCTGCCGCCAGGGTGATGGGTAAGGTTCTGGCCAATGCTCGTACGTAGCGCAGAGGCAGGCGCGCCGTCATTGCATGACGGAGGACGCCGGTTCGAATCCGGCCGTACGGGCAGGTTCAAGACTTCAGCGAGGCGGGGCCCTGCCCTGTTACGGGGCGGGGGCACGCGTACGTGAGCGGCACCGCCGGCGCTGCCGGCAACACCGGCGTCGGTGACGTCACTGACGTCACTGACGTCACTGACGTCACCGAGGAGGAGCTCGCGGCGTTCGGCCGAGTGGTCGGCAGGCTGCGAGAGCTGCCCCTGGACGACCCCGTACGGCTGCACGCCGAGCGAGTGGCCTCGTCCTTCGTCCGCGACGGGCGTCACCGCCGTCGCAGGATCCGGCGCCAGGAGCAGGCCGCCGCCGACGCCGCGGTGGTCGCCGCGACGGCGACCGGTGCCCTCGACCGGCGCGAGGACGCGCCCTTGGCCGTGCCGCAGACCGCATCCGGCTCCGTGGGCGCCTACGGCCGCCCCCGCCGCTGCTACGTCTGCAAGTCCCACTACCAGGAGGCCGACGCCTTCTACCACCTGCTCTGCCCGGCCTGCGCCGCCGACAACACCCACCGGCGGGGCATGCGCACCGACCTGACGGGCCGCCTGGCGCTGCTCACCGGCGGCCGGGTCAAGATCGGGTTCCAGCTCGCCCTGATGATGCTGCGCGACGGCGCCGAGCTGCTGGTCACCAGCCGCTTCCCGCGCGACACCGTCCGCCGCTTCCGCGCGGCCGGGGGCAGCGGGGAATGGCTGGACCGGCTCACCGTGATCGGGATCGACCTGCGCGACCCCCGGCAGGTGCTCGGGCTGTGCGAGCGGCTGAGGGCCGAGGGCAGGCCGCTGGACATCCTCGTCAACAACGCCGCACAGACCATCCGCCGCCCGCCCGGGGCCTACGCGCCGCTGATCGCGGGGGAGGCGCGCGCCCTGCCCGCGGGTCCGGCGGGAGCGTACGTGTGGGAGGCTCCCGGCTTCCGGACGCCGTACGCGCTGGAGGGGACCGGGGCGGGCGCGGGCGCGTCGGCGGCGCTCGGGCTCGTCCTGCCGGCCGCCGCCGAGGTGGACGAGGCCGGGCTGGTGCCCGACCGCGCCGCGGCCAACTCCTGGTCCGTGCGCATCGGGGAGCTGGACCCGGCGGAGCTGCTGGAGACGCAGCTGGTCAACGCGCTCGCCCCCGCGCTCCTGTGCGACCGGCTGCTGCCGCTCCTGCTGGCCTCGCCGCACCCGCGCCGCTACGTCGTCAACGTGACGGCGGTCGAGGGCCGCTTCGCCGTGCGCAACAAGTCCGCGGGGCACCCGCACACCAACATGGCCAAGGCCGCGCTCAACATGCTCACCCGCACCAGCGGCCACGAACTCGCCGCCCGCGGCGTCCACATGTGCAGCGTCGACACCGGCTGGATCACCGACGAGAACCCGGCCCCGAAGAAGGAGTGGATGGCCGCGCACGGCTTCCGCACCCCGCTGGACGTCGTGGACGGCGCGGCCCGGGTCTACGACCCGATCGTGCGCGGCGAGGCGGGGGACCCGGTCTCGGGCGTCCACCTCAAGGACTACCGCGTCGCCGAGTGGTGAGCGGGCCCCCGGGGCCCGTCAGGCCGCGCCCTCCACGCTCCACCCCGGCACCTGGAAGCGCGCGGTGATCGCCGATCCGTCGACCTCCTCGCCGCAGCAGCGGCAGACGACGGCCGGGTCGAGGTCGGCGCCGCAGGAGTGCTCGAACACCGTCGGCGGCACGTCCGCCAGATGCCGGTCACCCCAGCTCATCAGCATGATGAGGACGGGACGCAGGTCGTGCCCGGCCGCGGTGGGGCAGTACTCGAAGCGCGCAGGTCGTTCGCTGTAGGGAACCTTTTCCAGCACTCCCGCCTCCACCAGGCGGCGCAGCCGGGAGGCCAGGATGTCGCGCGGGGCCCCGGTGTTGCGGGCGATCGCGTCGAAGCGCCGGACTCCGAAGAAGACCTCACGCAGCACCAGCAGGGAGTACTTCTCGCCGACCACGCCGAGCGCGTCGGCGATCGAACAGGGGCGCGGCTTCGTCATGTTCTCCATCGTAGAACAGCCGGATTTGCTTCCCCAACCCTTGCGGTGAGGCGCATCCGTTTTCACCAGCCGACCCACGGGTCTCACGGGTGCGCCGCCTCGATCAGCTGCCGCAGCGCGCCGTAGTAGACCTCATGGTCCGTCATACCGGGCAGGACGGCGTCCATGCCGCCCGTCAGGACGGGGAATCGCGCGGGGTCGAGCGCGGCCAGTGCCGTGCGGGTGTTCCTGACGGTGAGCGCGGGGTCGCGGTGGTCGACGAACGTGGCGCTGCCGAGCGTGAGCAGGTACATCCGCCGGTAGGTGCGGAATGCCCGCTCCGGCGTCATCCCCGCGGCGATGCTGTCGGCGAGCGCGGGCTCGACCAGACGGGCCAGCAACTGGGGGCTGAGCCAGGGCCGCGAGCCGCGCAGGGCGACCAGCCCCGGGTGCGCGGTGAGCAGCTCGTACAGCGCCCTGAAGCGCCGTTCCGTGGCCTCGGCCCAGCCGGTGCCCGGCGGGATCTCGGGCAGGCCGGCGGCGAGGTGGTCGGTGCACAGGTCGATCAGGCCGCCCAGGTCCGTGCAGCGGCGGTGGATCGTCGCGTGGGACACGCCCAGCCGCTCGGCGAGGGACCGGAAGCTCAGGGCGGAGGGGCCCTCTTCATCGATGATCGCGAGGGCGGTGCGGGCGATGCGGTCCGGGGTCGCCCGGGTGAGGGAAGGAGATTGCCGCGGCATGTGTGACAGCGTATCTTACGGTGTTACAAACGGCGTCATCCGGTGACAGCCCCTTCTGCGCTCCAAGGAGAGAATCCGTTGCACGACCTCACCTACGGCGACGTCGAAAGGGCTGCCGCGCGCATCGCCGGCCACACCCGCCCCGTCACCGTCACCCCGGCCGGCCAAGGTCCCGGCCGGGTGCGGCTCGCCCTGGAGTTCCTGCAGCACACCGGGTCATTCAAGGCGCGTGGCGCCTGGAACTTCCTGGCCGCCCACCGCGAGGCCGGCACCCTGCCCCCGGCCGGCGTCACCATCGCCTCCGGCGGCAACGCCGGACTGGCCTGCGCCTGGGCCGCCCGGCAGCAGGGCCTGCCCGCGACCGTCTTCCTGCCCGGGAACGCCCCGCAGGTGAAGGTCGACCGGCTGCGCGGCTACGGCGCCGACGTCCGCCTCGCCGGCACGGAGTACGCCGAGGCGCTCGCCGCCTGCGAGGAGTTCGCGCGCACCACCGGCGCCCTCGCGAGCCACGCCTACGACCACCTGCTGATCGCCGCGGGCGCGGGAACCCTCCTCGACGAGATCCGTGCCGGCGTTCCCGGTCTGGACACCGTCGTCGTCGCGGTCGGCGGCGGCGGGCTCTTCGCCGGTGTCGCGGCCGCCGCCCGCCATCACGGCATACGGACGGTCGCCGTCGAGCCCACTGGCAGCCGGGCCCTCCACGCCGCCCTGGAGGCCGGGCAGGTCGTCGACGTCACCGTCGACTCGGTCGCGGCCGATGCCCTCGGCGCCCGCCGCGTCTCCGAGACGGCCCTCGCCGCGGCCCGCCACGCGGACGTCACCTCCCTCCTCGTACCGGACGAGGCGATCACTGCCGCGCGGCAGACCCTGTGGGACGAGCACCGCATCGTGGTCGAGCCCGCCGGCGCGACGGCGCTTGCCGCGCTCGTTCAGGGAGGCCCGTACGCGCCCACGGAGGACGAAACGGTCGCCGTCGTCCTCTGTGGCGCTAACACGGACCCGGCGGACCTGGTCCGCCGACCGTAGCGGCCGCCCCGCGCCCGCTGGGTGGTTGTGCTCCGTTGCGGCGCGGCGTGAGCTCGCCGCGCTCCGGCATGCGGCCGGTCCGGGACCGCCGGTGCCGGACTACCCCGGCCCGGGAGTCCCGGAAGCGCCGGCACGGCCGTGGCGCACCTGGGGCGACAGCAGTGCGGCCGCCGTCGCGGCGACCACGACTGCGGCGCAGCACAGCAGGCCCGTGCGGGGCCCGGCCGCCGTGGCGAGCGGGCCGGCCGCGAGCATGCCGAGCGGGGCGCAGGCCAGCGAGCCGAACCAGTCGTAGGCGCTGACCCGGGAGAGGGCGTCGGCCGGCACGTCACGCTGCAGTGCCGTGGCCCACAGCACCCCGAAGACGTCCCCCGCGACCCCGGCGGCGAACGCCGCCGCCGCGGTCGGCCAGACCGGCGCGTGCGTCCCCAGCAGCACCATCGGCAGCGCGGCCGGGAAGGTGGCCAGCACCGCCACGAGGATGGGACGCCGCGGGCGGAGCCGCGCCGCGAGCCCCGCGCCCGCGATCGTCCCCAGCGCCTGCGCGGCGACGACGTAGGACCACTCCCGCACCCCGCCGGGGCTCTGCTCGCTCGCCAGGGGCCCGAGCACGCCCAGCGCTGCGCTCTGGGCCGCCACGACGAAGGCGTACTGCAGGACCACCGCCCACAGCCACTGGCGGGCGGCGAACTCCCGCCAGCCGTCGCGCAGATCGCTCAGGCCCGGACCGCCGCGGCGGCGGTGCGCGCGGGCCGGCCGGATGCCCGCGATCAGCGCGGCGCTCGCCAGGAAGGTGAGGGCGTCGAGGGCCAGCGCCCAGCCCGCGCCGGCCCCGGCGACGACCACGCCGGACAGGGAGAGCCCGAGCACCGTGGCGACGTTCATGCCGATCCGCAGTGCGGCGTTCGCCTCGGTGAGCCGCTCGCGGGCGACGATCTCCGGGACCACGGCGGTCATCGCCGGCGCGAAGAGGGCGGTAGCCGTGCCGGCCGCCGCGGCGAGCACGGCCAGCGCGGCGAGCGGCGCGCGGCCGGTCAGGCTCATGACGGCGAGGCCCCCGTAGGCCGCGGCGCCGGCCAGCTCCGCCGCGACCATGAGCCGTATGCGCGGTATTCGGTCCGCTATCACCCCGCCCACGAGCACGAACAGCACCTGCGGGAGCATCTGGCAGGCCAGCACCAGCGACAACTGCCCCGGCGTGGCCCCCGGGAGGGCCAGGACGGCGAAGGCCAGGGCCACGCGCGCGAAGCCGTTGCCCAGGACGGAGACCGCCCGGGCCCAGGAGAGCAGGACGAAATTGCGGTCGCGCAGCGCGGGAGGGGCGGCCACGGGCCCGGGCGGAACGGGCGGCGGCGGCAACGGCGGTGACGGCCGTTCGGACGGAGGGCTCATCCTTTCAGTGTCCGATGCACCGAAGAACAGAGCCGTCGATTACGGGGCAGAGGTGAGGTTTCCGGCCATTCACGACTGACGCGTCCGTACCTGCCGGAGGGCGGCATCCGGCCTCTAGCATGGAGGACTGCGCATGCGGAACGACGATCCGGAAGGCCGGCGCCCCAGGCCCGGCCGTACGGGAGGGGGCCGATGGGAGCGCGCGGCACCGTGGTGCTGGACAATGCGATCGCCGCCTACTACGAGCGCGTCCAGGCGGCGCTCGACCACGTGGCGGCGGCCCGCGACGATCCTCCGGAAGGCTTCTCCCCGGGCCCCCGCCTGCCGCCCCTGACGGAACGGCTCCGCACCTTTCTGTCCGTATCCGGCCTCGCGGCGACGGACCTCGGCGCACACCGCGGCATCCGGCTCACCCTCCTCGACCTCATGCGCAACCCGGGCACCCGGACCACCAAGACCATGGCCTCCCTCGTCATCGTCGCGCGCGCCGCACACCACGTGCGCGAGACGGGGGAGCCCCTGATGCTCCTCACCCCCTCCTCCGCCAACAAGGCCACCGCCCTGCGCGACGCCGTCCGGCGCGCCCTCGACTGCGGCCTCGTCACCCGCGACGAGCTGCGCATCGTCTGCGTGGTCCCCGAGGACTCGGCCTCCAAGGTGTGGGGGAGCCCGCTCGCCGAGGACCCGGAGCTGCGCCGCCGCAATCCGGTCCTGGTGCACGCGGGCTCCGGCGCGGCCGTGAAGGCCCTGGCGAGCGAGGGAGCCGCGCGGCACGCGGCGGGGGCCGGGCGGCTGACCGGGGTCCGTGTCTGGCACACCCTCGACCTCGACAACTACCGGGCCGCCGACACCGTGCGCGCCTGCTTCGAGCACGCGTACCTGCCCCGGCCCGCCGGCGGCACGCGATGGCACGCCCACGCCGTCTCCAGCGCCTTCGGGCTGCTCGGCCACCACCTCGGCACCACCCTCCTGGGCGAGGGCACCGGCGGGCCCTCCGGCTACCTGCTCGTCCAGCACCTCGCGACCCCCGACATGGTGCTCGACCTCCACCACGGCACCACCCCCGCGTACCGGCACGACCCCGCCACCGGCCTGTACACCCAGGACGGCGACCCGCGCTTCCCGGCCGTCACCCACGACCCGGCAGAGGTCCTCGACCCCACCTTCTACACGAGATCGCCCGCCACGGCCCCCGTCATGAGCGGGCTGATCCGGGCCCACGGGGGCGACGGCCTGGTGGTCTCCCGGCACGAGTGCCTCGGCCGGTACGAGCAGGTGCGCGCCCTGGTGGCGCCCGCGGGGATCCGGCTGCCGGCCGACCCCGGGCGGCTGCGCGAGTGGTCGCTGGTCATGGTGGTGACCGGCACGCTCCTCGCCGTCGAACGCGGCCTGGCGGAGGCCGACGAGGTCGTCGTGCACGGCTCCGGCTCCTATACGCGCGACGACTTCACGCCCCTGCCGCCCGCGGCCCGGCAGCCCGTCGGCAGCGCCGGCGACGTCGGCGCGGCCCTCCGCGCGGCCGCACTCCGGGAGACGGCCTGATGCGTACGGGCGTCGTCATCCTCCCCGAGCACCCCTGGCCGGAGGCCCTCCGGCACTGGCGGCGCGCCGAGGAGCTCGGCTTCCACCACGCCTGGACCTACGACCACCTCTCCTGGCGCTCCCTGCGCGACGCCCCCTGGTTCGGCGCGATCCCCCTCCTCGCCGCGGCCGCCGCCGTCACCACCCGCATCAGGCTGGGCCCCCTCGTCGCCGGCCCCGCCTTCCGGCACCCGGTGGTGCTGGCCAAGGAGCTGATGACGCTCGACCACATCGCGGGCGGCAGGATCGTCGCGGGCCTCGGAGCGGGTGCCCGCGGCCACGACGAGGACACCCTGGGCGGTCCGCCGCTCGCCCCGGCCGCGCGCCACCGGCGCTTCGCCGAGTTCGTCACCCTCGTCGACCGCCTGCTCCGGCAGGACGTCACCGACCACGACGGCCCCGCCTTCACCGCCCGCGGCGCCCGGATGATCCCCGGCTGCGTACAGCGCCCGCGCCTCCCGCTGGCCGTCGCGGCCACCGGCCCGCGCGGCATGCGCCTGGCGGCGCGCCACGGACAGGCATGGGTGACGCACGGCGCGGCCGCCGCGGCGCCCGGCACGTACACCGAAGCCGGCGCACTGGCCCTGCTGAAGCGCCAGTCCGACGCCTTCCAAGCGGCGTGCGAAGAAGCCGGCAGGGCCCCCGGCGGCATCGGCCGCATGGTGCTCGGCACCCGGCTGGTGCCCGGCCTCGCGGACGCGCCGGGGCGCCTGCTGGGTTTCGCCGGCGCGTGCGCCGCCCTCGGCTTCACCGACCTCATCCTCCACCGGCCCCGCCCGTCAGGGGTGTTCGGCGGCGACGCCGAGGCGTTCGAGGACGTCGTCGCCGGCGCGATCCCGGAGATCGAGCGGCTGTGACCGGGGACGGGAAGAGCACGCGACCCGGCTCCGGCCACGCACCGGACGCCTACGGGAGCACCTTCGGCGCCGTGTACGACGACTGGTACCCCCTGGAGTTCGCCCACGGCACGGAAGCCGTCGCGGCCCTGGCCCGGTACGCGGGCCGCGGCGAGGCCCTCGAACTGGGCGTCGGCACCGGCCGCATCGCCATCCCGCTCGCGCAGCGCGGGGTCCGCGTCCACGGCGTCGACATCTCGCAGGTCATGCTGGAGCGGCTGCGCGCCAAGCCCGGCGGGCACCTGGTCCGCACCGTCCTCGCGGACATGGCCGACCCGGACGCCTGCGACCTCGGCCGCCGCTTCGCCCTCGTCTACTCCGTCTTCAACAGCCTCTTCTGCGTCCCCTCCCAGGCCCGGCAGGCCGCGAGCCTCGCCGTCGCCGCCCGGCACCTGGCCCCCGGCGGCCGCCTCGTCGTCGACCACCAGATGCCCGCCGACGTCGCGCCCGGGATCTCCGTCCGGCACTTCCACGCCACGGACGACCAGGTCCGCTTCTCGCTCGTCGACTGCGACCCCGTCACCCAGGTCATGAAGCGGCGCACCGTGGCCGTCACGGACGACGGCGTCACCTCGTACCGCTCGGTCATCCGCTACGTCTGGCCCGCGGAGCTGGACCTCATGGCCGCCTCCGCGGGCCTGGCCCTGACGGCGCGCCGGGCCGACTGGGCGGGCACGCCCATGCGCCCCGGCAGCCCGGGCTGCGTGTCCGTCTACCACCACCGCACCGACGAAGGAGACCCGGCAGGATGACGGCCCCCGCCCTCCCCGGCGACCTCCGCGCCCCGGCCAGGGCGGCGGCACCCCGCCGCGCGGCCCTGCGGGCGAGGTACGCCTGGGACACCGACCCCCGCCTGGCCCCCCTGCGCCTGCGGTGGGACACCGCGCTGCGCACCGCGCACCCGCTCACCGCCTGTTCGCCGCCCCGCAGCCCGGTCCGCCTGCGCTACACCGGGCTCCGCGACGGCGCCCGCCACATCCTGCCGTTCCTCGCCCGGCAGGGCGTGGAGACCACGGCGGAAGGGACCGGAGCGCCGGAGGAGCGGCCGCCGGACATCGAGCTGTCCGGCATCCCCGCCCGGCAGGCCGGACCGCCCGGCCCCGCCACCGTCGTCCTGCCCTTCCGCATCCAGTTCGCCGTCCCGGTCGGGGACGGCCCCGAAGCCCTGCGCGCCCGCATATCCGACCGCGAGCGCCGCGCCTTCGCAGCCCGCCGCGCCGCGGCGCAGTGGACCTGGCACGTCGGCACCGGCCCGCACGCCTTCGACCACTTCTACGAGCACATGCACCTGCCCACCATGCGCCGCCGGCACGGCGCCGCCGCCCGCAGCCTCCCGCCCGGCCTCGCCTACGAGTGCCTCTTCCGGCGCGGAATCCTCTTCTTCCTCGTCCAGGACGGTGCCCGCGTCGCCGGAGTGCTCTGCGCCCGCCCGCGCGACGGCCGCGTCCTGACGATGCGCCTCCTCGGCGTCCTCGACGGGGCCCGCCGGTACTACACCGGCGGCGCGGTCCGCGCCCTCACCCACTTCGCCCTGGAGTGGGCGTGCGAGAACGGCTGCGCGTCCGTCGGCCTCTCCGGCTGCGAACCCTTCCTGAGCAAAGGGATCTTCCAGTTCAAACAGCGCTTCCACCCCGAGTGCCGGCTGCCGGAGGACCACTTCGGCGGCAAGCGGCTCGTCCTGCGCGTCCTGCGCGACACCCCGGCCGTACGGGACTTCCTCACGGCCAACCCCCTCGTCGCGCTCGGCGACGGCCACGGCCTCGAAGCCCTCTACTTCCACGACGCGGACCGGCCGCCCCGCACCGACCTGGCCTGGCGCTGCCCGGGCATCCGCCGCGCCCGCCACGTCCCGCTCGACACCTTCACCCGGGGCCTGCCCCGGGAGGACGGCCCACCCCGCGGAGGCAGGCCATGACGACGCACGCCGCGCCGCAGCACCACCCCTGGTTCGGCTCGTACGCCCTCTCCCGGCCGCCCCGGCTCGGCGCGGCCGGCGTCCGCGACGTCCTCCTCCGGGAGATGGACGACATCGGATTCCACCGGGACCTCGTCTCCGCCCGGCCCCTGCTCGTGCCCCCGCACAGCGCCGCCGAGCTCTACGGCGCGGCCGCCCGGCTCCTCGCCCTGCTCCGCAAGGCCCTGCTGGCGAGCGGGCCCACGCCCCGCCACCGCATGGCCGCACTGGGAGCCGACGAGTCCCTGCACCCGCTGTTCACCGACGACCGGACCGAGGAGCGCTACTGCGCCTGCATGGCCCGCCCGGACGCCGTGATCGGGGAGCACGGCCCGCAGTTCCTGGAGTTCAACGTCGGCGGTGCCGTCGGAGGAGCCGTCCACACGCACATGCTGACCCGGGCCTGGCGGCAGGTGCACGCGGACGGTGGCCGGCTGCCCTTCGACGCGCCCTCGCTGTTCGGCGCCCGCCGCCGCGTCTTCGCCGCCGCCTGCGAGGAACTGCGGCAAGCCCCCGGGGTCGCCCTGCTCGGTACCCTCCGCGACCTGCCCGGCGTCCGCACCACCCGCTACTTCGACGCCGAGGTCCACCACCTGCGCCGGCACGGCTTCGCCGCCGAGTTCTTCGAGCCCGAGGAGCTCGACCGCGGCCACGGCTCCGACGGACGCTTCCGCTACCCCCTCGGACTGCGCCACTTCACGGTCACCGAGTGGCGCCGGCACGGCATCGACCTCGCCCCCGTCCGCAGGGCCCTCGACGCCGGCTGCACCTTCCTGGCCCCGCAGACCGCCTTCCTCGTCTCCAACAAGAAGGTCCTCGGCTGGGTCTCCGAGGGGCTCCCCTGGATGACCGCCGGCGAACGCGCGCTCGTGCGCCGCTACCTGCCCTGGACCCGGGTCACCGGCGACCGCCGCGTCACCTGGCGCGGCCGGGACACCGGCCTCGGCGAGCTGCTGCTGCGCCGGCAGCGGCGGTTCGTCCTGAAGAAGGCCGTCGGCATGTGCGGCGACGGCGTCCTCCTCGGCCCGGCCACCGACCCCGCCGTGTGGCGGCGCGCCGTCGAGGCGGCCCTGCGGGACGAGGACAGCATCGCCCAGGAGTACGTCGAGGCCGGCCGCTGCGCCGCCGAGGTGACCGACGGGACGGAGTCCGGCACCCGCCCCGCCACCATCGCCCCCCTTCTCGGCCCGTACGTCATGGCCGGCAGGCCGGCGGGGTGCCTGGTCCGCTACTTCGCCGACGGCACGAGCGGCATCGTCAGCATGTACGGGCACGGGGCCCTCATCAACGTCCTGCTGGCCGCCCGGTAGCCGGCCCCGGGCCGGCCGCGGCGAGCGCCACCACCCCGGTCGCCGTCTCCAGCAGCGCCGGACGGTGCGTGACCATGACCACCGTCCGGTGCGCCACCAGCCGCCCCAGCGCGGCCACCACCAGCCGCTCCGCCTCCGCGTCGAGCCCCGACGTCGGCTCGTCCAGCAGCACGATCGGCGCGTCGGCGAGCAGGGCGCGGGCGATCCCCACCCGCTGGCGCTGCCCGCCCGACAGCCCGCCGCCGCAGTCCCCGAGCCGCGTGCCGAGCCCGTCGGGGAAGCCGTCGGCGAACGCCGTGACCAGCGCCGCCTCCGCGGCCGCGCGCACCTCCTGCGGGCTCGCGTCCGGTCGCCCGTAGCGGATGTTGTCGGCGATCGTCCCCGCGAACAGGAACGTCTCCTGCAGCACGGCCGCCACCTGGCGGCGCAGCCATTCCTCCGGCAGGTCGGCCGTCGCCGTCCCGTCGATGCGCACCGTGCCGCGCGTGGGCCGGTACAGGCCCGCGACCAGCGCGAGCGCCGTCGACTTGCCCGCGCCGTTCGGCCCGGTGAGCGCGATCCGCTCACCGGCGGCGATCTTGAGGTCGAGGTGGTGCAGTGCGCGGCGGTCCCCGTAGTCCATCGACACCCCGGCGAAGTCGACACGGCCCCGCGCACGGGACGGCAGGCCCCGCGCGCCGGCCCGTACCGGCGCCCGCAGCGGGCACGGCTCGGCGAGGACCGCGGCGACGCGCTCGGCCGACGCCTGCCCCTGCGCGAACGTGCCGGAAAGTTTGGACAACGCCCGCAGCGGCGCCACCATGCCCGTCAGATAGCCGATCGCGACCACGAGGTGGCCGGTGCTCCACCACCCGCGCAGCACCCCCACACCGCCCGTCCACAGCAGCGCCGCCGTCGCGGCGGCCGTCACCGACTCCAGCAGCGGTGCCCGGCGGGCCTGGACGTCCACGGCCTCCAGGCCCGCACCCAGCACGCCGCCGCTGCGCGCCGCGAAGTCCCGGTCGTGCACGCCGTACCCGCCGAAGGCGTGCACCGTCCGGATGCCCTGCAGCGCCTCGGCGACCAGGGCCGTCAGCTCGCCCTCCGCCTCCCGGCGCCGCCGCGCCGCCCGCCGGCCGCGCCGCCGGTTGCGGACGCCGAGGAGCAGGACCGCGGGGACGGCCGCGACGCCGATCAGGCCGAACCGCCAGTCGAGCAGGAGCAGCGCGGCCGCGTAGCCGGTGACGGAGAGCACGCCGGGGAAGAGCACCGAACAGAACGCCACCAGAGCGTCCTTGACGTTGCCGCAGTCGGTGATCACCCGGCTCGCGGAGCCGCCCACGGTCTGCCGGTCGTGATAGCTCAGCGGCAGCCGCTGCAGGTGGGCGAAGGTCTCGCGGCGGATCGCGGCGCTCATCCGCTCGCCCGCGCCGTTCATCAGCCGGTCGCCCGCGTAGTCGAAGGCGGCGGACACCAGCGCCACCAGCACCACCAGGGCCGCGGCGGCGGTGAGCATGGCGGTCCGGTCCGTGCCGAGGACGTCGAGCAGGGAACCGAGGGGGTTGCTCCGCGAGGTGCCCGCCCCGAGCACGTGGTCGATGACGGCGGCGACGGGCCAGGGCTTCACCAGGTCCGCGGCCGTCTCGCAGAGCCGCATCCCGACTCCGAGGGCGAGGAGCCGGCGGTAGGGCGCGCCGAACCCGCGGAAGAACCGCAGCAACTGCCGCTGCGGCGTGGAAGGGGCCCTCATCAGCACTCCCGGCAGCACCGCCACCGCGGCGGCCGGACGCCCGCCCGCAGGCTGACGCCGTGTCAGCCGTTCTCATGGTCGGCACGGCGGCGCCGCATGCAATCCGGCACGCGGAGAGGCCGGTGAATCACCCCCGGAATCACCGGGCCCGACCATCATGCGGACGGTGCGGGCCGACCGGAGCGCAAGGGGACCGACGAGCGGGCCCGCGGCTCCACGGCCGGCGGCGGGCGAGCGGGGTTCCCGCCCCGCCGCCCGCACGGGAGCACCGCACGGCTGTGCGCCGGCTTGTCCCGTTCCGCCGTCCGGCGTGCGCCGGAGCCACTAGGGTCGGCCGGGTGCGCAGTCGCCCGTACGTCGCAGCGTTCCTGGCCGCCCTCGCCCTGACGGCCTGCAGCAGCCCGGAGTCCCCGCAGCCGCCGGCCCCGTCCGACGGACGGGCGGCCACCCGGTCCGACGGCGCGCAGCTGCTCTACCGGGGCAAGGGGAAGGCCAGCGCGCAGAACCCCGCCTTCTCGCCGGACGGCACGTCCGTGCTCTTCACGCTCTTCGAGGACGGCTACAACGAGGGCGCCGCCGCGCTGCGCGTCCTCCCGCTGCGGGGCGGCGGCGCCCCCGGTCGCCCGAAGACCCTTCTCGACGAGGCCGACAAGGCCGCGGTCAACCTGCCCGGCTCCAGCTGGCACCCCTCGGCCGGGGTGGCCTTCGCCTCGGACCGGGAGGGCGGCCGCGACGAGGTGTGGGTGATGCGGCCCGGGGACGGGCGGCCTTCCCGCGTCACCGAACACGGGGGCGACTCCGGCTACCTGGAGCCCAGCTTCTCGCCCGACGGGTCGTGGATCGTCTTCCAGGAGATCCGGGAGAAGGGCGCGGGGGACGGCGGCGGCGCGCTCGGCTCCCTCTGGAAGGTCCGCCGGGACGGCACCGGGCGCACCCGCCTCCTGGACGGCCCCGCCACCGGCACGGACAACCGCCAGCCCAACTGGTCGCCCAAGGGCGACCGGCTGGTCTTCCAGCGGCGCGAGCGCGGCGCGCGCACGTGGGCGCTCTACGTGATGAACGCCGACGGCAGCGGCCTGCGGCGGCTCACCGACGGCCCCGGGGAGCACACCGACCCGAGCTGGTCGCCCGACGGCAGGTCGGTGGTCTTCTCCTCCACCGCCGGCGGCCTGGAGGTGCCGCAGATCTTCGTGATCCCGGCCGGCGGCGGGCGGCCCGTCCGGGTGACCACGCGCGACGGCGACTACGACGGCGCGCCGAGCTGGTCGCCGGACGGGCGGTGGATCGCCTTCGAGTCCCACCCGGGGGACGAGGACCGGCCGGCCTCGCTGTGGCGGATCCCCGCCCCCGGAACCGACGGGCCGTGAGGGGCCGGCAGGCCGGCGGTGACGGCCGGATGGTGATGACTGCCGGCCCGTGGTGACGGTGCGCCTGCGGGGACCCTCAGCCGGTGGTGACCGTCAGCCGGTGGTGACGGTCAGCAGCGAGTACTGGGACACCGTCAGGGACACCGAGGCGGTGCCGCCCGCCGTCTGCCAGGCGACCGGCTGCGGAGCCGGCGAGGCCCCGTCCGGCGAGCTCACCGTGGCGGCCAGCACCTGCTTGCCGGCGGGCAGCTTCAGCGCGACCGAGCACGCGGCCGGCGTGGTCCTGAAGGCCGCCGGGGTGTCACCGAAGCCGGTGAAGTTGACGAGCTGCACGATCGTGTCGGCGCCGAGCCGGCTCACCTCCATGTGGATGCGCCGGTCGCCCGTGAGCTCCACCGCCGGCGGCGCCGCCGCCCGTACGGGCGCGAGCAGCTGGTCGGCGCTCGCCTGGTCCGTCCTCGCGAGGTAGCTGTGGCCGGCCAGGTCCTTCACGTACCAGCACGTCCCCTGGCCGAAACGGTTCTGCTTGGTGGCCGGCAGCGGATCGCCCTTGCGGAACCCGAGCACGTCGGCCAGTGCGTACTCGCTGCGGGCCGTGCCCAGCTCGTCGAGGCCGGTCGGCAGGGGGCCCGTGACGACGACCGTCCCGCCGCCCGCCACGTACTCCCGCAGGATCGCGGCCTCGGCGTCGGAGACGGCTTGCAGGTTCGGCAGCATCAGGACGCGGTACGGGGCGAGGTCGGCGGCGGCCAGGTGCGGGCTCGGGACGGTGGCGAAGGGGACGTGGGCGTAGACCAGCGCCTTGACCGTGCCGCGGAACTCGCCCAGCCACGCCTGGGACGTGCAGCTCTCCTCCGCGCTGCCCGAGGCCCACCAGTCCTTCACCCCCGACGGCGCCTTCGCGTTGGCGTACATGCCCGTGCCGGCGGACGGGCTGACGTAGTCCCGCGAGGCCGAGGAGTGGTAGACGCCGACCTCGGCCGCCGGCACCGCGTCGTAGAGCTTCTGCTGGTTGGCCGCGACGAAGGCGTACATGCGGGTGCGCATCGCCTTGTCGGTGGTCTCGTTCTTGAACGGGCTCTTGACCTCGTACGGATTGCAGCCGGCCGCCAGCAGCTCGGCCATCACCAGCGAGGCGTCGTCGGCCTTCCAGCCGTACGAGAACGCCCACGCGGGCTTCGGTCCGCTCGCGGCGCGCGCGTACTTGTACATCGAGATCAGGCAGGTCCAGTCCGTCGCCGTGGCGTGGCGCATCCCGTCGTAGTTGCCGAGGATGTCCACCTCCCAGACGTGGCTCACGCCCTCGGCCTTGCGCAGGTAGGCCCCGTCGAGGCCGACCAGCGTGGCGTACTGGTAGTCCATGCTCACCGTCTCGACGAAGGTGACCAGGTCCGGGTTGACCGACCGGCCGGCGGCGGCGATGTCGAGCTGCCACTGGTTGAGGTTGCGGTGGCGCCACTCCACGTAGCGGCGGAAGGGCAGGCTCGTGAAGTCGGCCTTGGCGGGGAGGGCGAGGCCGGTGTCGGCCTTGAAGGCGTCCGCCGCCCAGGTGGAACCGTCGCACCAGCTCATCGCCCCGTCGAAGTAGATCGGCACGTCCGGCCAGACGGCGTCCACGCCCGTGGCGGCCAGGGCCTTGACGCGGCCGAGGTAGTAGTCGCGCCAGGGGGAGTTGGGGCTGAGCCAGCAGCTCTCGTCGCCCGGGTCGACCCAGACGACCAGGCTGCCGTAGAAGACGTTGGGCTTGCCGTCGAGGGAGCGCTGCACCCAGGACTTGCCCTCGCCGTTCTTGTAGAACGACCGGCCGTTCTCGCCGCCGACGCTGATGAGCTCCAGCGACGGGTAGTACATGACCACACGGATCCCGGCGGCGTGCGCCAGCTCCACGAAGCTCTTCACCTTGCCCATGTGCTCGGTGAACTCGGCGGGCGTCAGCCAGTTCGACAGGACGGTGTCGAGCTCGATGACGCTGACGTTCTGCGCCTTCAGCGCCGTGATCACGGGCTTCATGTCGCGCTGCGGGTCGGCGTCCTCGTCGAACGTGCCGTCGGCCAGCCGGGCGTAGCGGCTCCACTCGGGGAAGAGCCCCTGCCGGGCCGCGGCCGGCGCCCAGGCGGGCTCGGCGCCGGGGGCTCCGGGCAGGCGCGGGAGGAGCTGTGCGGCGAGCGCGCCGCCGCTCACCCCCAGGCCGGTCCGTAACAGGGCTCTCCGGCTGAATCTTCGTATACCGCTCATGGGTGTCCCCTCGGTTTCACAACGGTGTGACGGGGTCTGCACGGTGCCCGCAAAGTCTGCCCGATCACCTCTGCGTGGGCCGGGGGATTCCGGATAGATCCGGATGGAGCGACGCCCTCTGATGCCGGAGCGTCTGCCATCAGAAGGAAATCCGCCCGATATCGCTCCCGTACGGAGTAGCCGCGGAGGGCACCCTTCCGGCCTGCGGTTAACACAGTCTCCAGACGACCGAACCGCGAGGAGTTCTGGCATGGCCGAAGTGAAGCTGACCGCCGAGACGCGCACCGACTTCGGCAAGGGTGCCGCCCGCCGCATCCGCAAGGAGAACAAGGTCCCCTGCGTCATCTACGGCCACGGCGCCGACCCGCGGCACGTGTCGGTGGACGGGCACGCCCTGCTGATGGCCCTGCGGACGCCGAACGTCCTGATCAACCTGGACGTCGACGGCAAGAAGGAGCTCGTCATCCCCAAGGCCGTCCAGCGCGAGGCCATCCGGGGCTTCCTGGTCCACGTGGACCTGCTGATCGTCAAGAAGGGCGAGAAGGTCACGGTCGACATCCCGATCCACACCGAGGGCGAGCTCGCACCCGGCGGCAACCTGCTGGAGTACATCCTCAACGCCCTCCCGGTCGAGGCCGAGGCCACGCACATCCCGGAGGGCGTCACGATCTCCATCGAGGGCCTGGAAGCCGGCCACACCATCCACGCCAGGGACATCCCGCTGCCGCGCGGCACCAGCCTCGCGGTCGACGGCGAGGACGCCGTCCTGCAGATCGTCGCGGCCCAGACGGAGCCGGCGGAGGAGGAGGAAGCCGAAGAGGAGGAGGCGGCGGAGGCGGCCGAGGGCGCACCGGCGGCGGAGGCTGCCGCTCCGGAAGGCGAGGGAGGCGGCTGAGCGGGACGGGGGCAGGGCCCGGCGCCGGACGGATCCGTGGTGCGGGCCGCGCTCCCGGACACGGGCCGGGCCCGGGACACGGGCCGGCCCCGGGGCGCGTGCTGCGCCCCGGGGCGGCGGAGGTACGGGCCGGTGCCGCGGTTCAGGCCGCGCGCGGCAGCGGCTTGAGGACGCCGAAGACCGCGCCGAACTGGTCGGCCGCCCAGGCGATCCGGCCCACGTCGGGCACGTCGGCGGCCGGTGCGACCACCGAACCGCCGGCCTCCTGCACCCTGGCGAGGGTGGCGTCGGTGTCCGTGACCAGGAAGTACGGGATCCAGCGGGACGGCTCGGCCGCCTCGCCCCCTCCGGGCGCGGGCGCGATGCCGCCGAACGGAGCGTCGTCACCGCTCTCGCCCGCCAGGGAGATCAGGGTGTAGGTGCCGACGGAGAACTCCTTCTCCTCCGTGCCCCACCCGAACAGGGCGTGGTAGAAGGCTCCGGCCGCCGCCGGGTCCGCGGTGTGCAGCTCGACCCACAGCAGGGTGTCGGGCTCGCAGACCCGCTCCAGACCCTTGACGGCGGCGGGCTGCCAGAGGGCGAACTCCGCGCCGCCCGGGTCGGTGAGGCAGGCGAGGCGGCCCGCGTCGTTGACGTCGGTCGGCGCGACCCGCACGGCGCCGCCGGCCTGCTCGGCCGCCTTGACCGTGGCGTCGGCGTCGGGCGTCTGGAAGTACACCGTCCACGCGGGGCTCGCGCCCTCCTCGGTCAGCGGCCCGAGCGCCGCGACGCTCTTGCCGTCCTGGAGGAAGAAGCCGTAGCCGCCGGCGTCGGGCCCGGCGGACTGCAGGTCCCAGCCGAAGACCGCTCCGTAGAACCCGGCGGACGCCGCGGTGTCCGGGCTGCCGAGGTCGAGCCAGTTGGGTGATCCGGTCACGAAATCTGTGCTGAGCATGGTGGGTGCTCCTCCGGCGGGTGCGCGCGGGGGCAACGGATACGCGCGAGGCCCCGTCACCGCGGGCGCGGCGCTCGGCGTCCCCCGACGCGTCTCAGTCTTCCACCGCTCCCGGAGCACCGCGCGACGCGGTGACGGAGGGGCCACCGGCGCGCGGAGTCGTTACCGGCGCGGTGCGGGGCGGCCGGAGGACGGGCCTCCGGGGCGCCCCGCACCGGTGCGGATCCGCGACGGTCCGGAGCGGACCGTCGCGCAGGGATCCCCGCGGTCCGGATCAGGCTCGTCGCCGCGGGGACCCCGCGGTTCAGATCGTCGCGGCGTCGATGACGAAGCGGTAGCGGACGTCGCTGGCCAGCACCCGCTCGTACGCCTCGTTGATCTGCTCGGCGCGGATCAGCTCGATGTCGGCGCCGATGCCGTGCTCGCCGCAGAAGTCGAGCATCTCCTGGGTCTCCGGGATGCCGCCGATCATCGAGCCCGCCAGCGACCGGCGCCGGGTGATGAGGGCGAACGAGGCGACCGGCTGCGGGTTCTCCGGGGCGCCGACCTGCACGAGCGTGCCGTCGGTCTTCAGCAGGCCCAGGTAGGCGTTGAGGTCGATGCCGGCCGAGACGGTGTTGACGATCAGGTCGAAGCCGCCCGCCAGCCGCTCGAAGGTCGCCGGGTCGGAGGTCGCGTAGAAGTGGTCGGCGCCGAGTCGCAGGCCGTCCTCCTGCTTGCGCAGGGACTGGCTGAGCACGGTGACCTCCGCGCCCATCGCGTGCGCGATCTTCACGCCCATGTGGCCGAGGCCGCCGAGGCCGACGATCGCGACCTTCTTGCCCGGCCCCGCCTGC
This sequence comes from Streptomyces sp. XH2, assembly GCF_049725035.1. Classification (NCBI taxonomy): domain Bacteria; kingdom Bacillati; phylum Actinomycetota; class Actinomycetes; order Kitasatosporales; family Streptomycetaceae; genus Streptomyces; species Streptomyces sp. XH2. Next base: position 286,875 of record NZ_JBMMMZ010000006.1, read on the forward strand.
CAGTGCGCGAGCGGCGAGTAGAGGGTGATGCCGGCGCACAGCAGCGGAGCCGCGGCGTCCAGCGGAATGGCGTCGGGGATGCGCAGGACGTAGTTCTCGTCCACGACGACGTGCGTGGAGTAGCCGCCCTGAGTGATCTCCCCGTCACGGCCCGTGGCCCCGTAGGTGCCGACCATGCCGAGCTCGCCGGTGCAGTACTGCTGCAGGCCGGCCTTGCAGCTGTCGCACTCGCGGCAGGAGTCCACGAAGCAACCGACGCCGACGCGGTCGCCGACCCGGTAGCGGGTGACGCCGGCGCCGGTGGCGGTCACGACACCGGCTATCTCGTGGCCCGGCGCGAGGGGGAAGTGGCCGCCCTCGCCCCACTCGCCGCGGACCGTGTGGATGTCGGAGTGGCAGATGCCGGCGTACTTGATCTCGATGAGGACGTCGTGCTCACCCGGCTCCCGGCGCTGGACGGTGATCCGCTCCAGGGGAGCCTTGGCCGAAGGGGCCGCGTATGCGGGAACAGTGGTGTGGGTCATGTGCGCCATCGTGCGCCCGCTGCGGAAGCCCAGCCAGAACCCGGGCGAACGTACGCTCGCGGTTCCTACCACTGGCAGTGTCACCCTGGCCCCGCCCCGGCCCCCGGAGCCCGTCGCATACTGGTGGGCATGGACCAGCGCACCGAACTGAGCGAGTTCCTCCGCAGCAGGCGGGCCCGGCTGCAGCCCGCCGAAGTGGGCCTCACGCCCTACGGCGGGCGGCGCCGGGTGCCCGGCCTGCGGCGCGAGGAGCTGGCACAGCTCGCGGGCGTGAGCGTCGCCTACTACACACGCCTGGAACAGGGGCACGGTCAGAACGTCTCCACGGCGGTGCTGGAGGCCATCGCCGACGCCCTGCGGCTCACCCGCGCCGAACGGGACCACCTCACCCACCTCGTCCGCCCGAGCGTGAAGAAGGCGCGCCCGTGCCGGCCGGCCCGCCCGCAGCGCGTGCGCCCCTCGGTGCAGCACCTCATGGACAGCATGGAGAACACCCCGGCCTACGTGGTCGGGCGCCGGCTGGACATCCTCGCCTGGAACCGGCTGGCCTGCGCCCTCCTCGGCGACTTCGACGCGATGCCGGCCGGGCAGCGCAACCTGGCCTGGCAGCTCTTCCTGGAGCCCGCCACCCGCCGGCTGTACACCGAGTGGGAGAAGAAGGCCGCCGACGTCGTCGCCTTCCTGCGGCTCGACGCCGGCCGCTGCCCCGAGGACCCGCACCTCGCCGCGCTCGTCGGCGAGCTGTCCGTCAAGAGCCCGGAGTTCCGGTCGCTGTGGGCCGCCCACAACGTGGAGGACAAGGGCTTCGGCGTCAAGAAGCTGCACCACCCGGTGGTGGGACCGCTGACCCTGTCCTACGAGACGCTCGTGCTCCCGGCCGACCAGAACCAGCAGCTGATCACGTACCACGCCGAGCCGGGCACGCCCTCCGCCGAGTCCCTTCGGATCCTGGCCAGTTGGGCGATGGAGAGCTCGGACTTGTAGGGGGGAACGGTCCTTCACCGGGAACCGTCACGGGCGGGGCGCGCCCATGGGGTTGGGCACGGGCAGCGCGCCGCTGTCGACGAGGTGACGGCTCAGCGGGACGGCGAGGCGGATCGCCTCCTCGGTTCCTTCCGCGCCCAGCGCGGCGAGAGGCGACGCGGCGAGCCGGTCGGTGTCCTCCTCCAGCCGCCGGCGCAGCGCGCCGCCCGCCTCGGTCAGCCGCCCGTCTCCGTCGAGCACGCCGCGCTCGGTGAGCCTGCGGCGGCTCTCCTCCCACTCGGCCTCCGTCCAGCCGCGGTTGTCCTGGACGGCGGCCTGCGGCACGTTGCCGGTGGCCACGTGCGTGAGGGTGGTGTCCAGGCCGCCGAGGCCCGCGTGGACGGCGGCGAGGACGTGGCCGTCACCGCGGTGCTCGCGCAGGACGGTGGCCGCCAGCCAGACGCGCAAGGCCGGGCCGGCGGGCCGGGGCACCCGGGACCACGCCGCGGCCAGCGGCCTGCCCTCGAAACCGCAGCCCGCCACGGCGTGCTCCAGGAGCTCGGCGAGGCGGTCGAGGGAGCGGCCGTACCCCGCAGGGAGCGTACGGTCCAGCGCGGCTCGTACCGCTTCGGTACGAGCCTCCAGCACGGCTTCGGGCGAGGCGTACGCCCAGGCATCGGGCAGCGAGCGGGCCACCATGGCCGGGGAGAACCCGTGGAACATCGCCGCCACGGGCGCCGGCCCGACCGCCCCGAGCGGGGCCGCCCGTCCGGCGAAGTACCCCATCCACCAGCTCGGCAGGCCGACCGCGCGGGCCGCGGCGGCGGTTTCGGGAGCGAAGTAGACGAGGGCGTGCAGGGGTTCGACGGCTGTCCAGAGCCGCCGGGCGGACGAGGGCTGCGACACGGCCGCCTCCGGAAGACCCTGATCAGGGAACTCACTCAACCGTCGAACTCCTCTGCCATTGCCGGATATTGACGCATCCTACGACGACGGCGAACCGGGCGACCCGCCCCGCCCGTTCGCTCGCACGTTCCCTGGTCGCGGAGACGTGGCAATGCCGCGCCCACCGACGAGTGATTCCGCCGGATGGATCAGCGCCCGTGGATAGCTGGTGGCATCGCACCGCCCCGCCACCACGAAAGGAATCCCGTGCGTATCCGCCGCGCCCTTGGCACCGCCCTGTCCGTACTCCTGCTCTCCACCCTCGCCTCCGCACCCGGGGCGCACGCCGCGAACGGCACCCTGCGCGTGGACTACTCGCGCTGCAAAGCGGGCACCGGCATCACCGGAGTGGCCTGCTTCCCCGAGGAAGTGAGCAGGAGCGAGAAGGACCCGCAGGACGGCAAGTGCTTCAGCCTCCTCACCGAGAACCGCGCGAAGATCCGCAAGCTCACCAACGGCACCAACCGGACCGTCTTCTACTACACCGACCGCCACTGCACGAAGGGCGCCCGCGGCCTCGGCCCCGGCCGCTCCCTGACCAACCCGGCGGTCCGCAGCGTGCGCTACCCGCTCCCGATCTGATACCACCCGGCCGCCGGGGCGAGAGAGGATGACCTCATGACCGTGATCACTCTCGTCCGGGGCGACATCACCGAGCAGCACGTCGACGCCGTCGTCAACGCCGCGAACTCCTCACTCCTCGGGGGCGGCGGCGTCGACGGCGCCATCCACCGCAAGGGCGGCCCCGAGATCCTCTCCGCCTGCCGCGACCTCCGCGCCTCCCACTACGGCAAGGGCCTCCCCACGGGCAAGGCCGTCGCCACGACCGCGGGCAACCTCCCGGCCCGCTGGGTGATCCATACGGTGGGTCCGGTGTGGGCGGGGGAGGAGGACCGCTCGGAGCTGCTGGCGTCCTGCCACCGGGAGTCCCTGCGGGTCGCGGACGAACTGGGCGCGAAGACGGTTGCCTTCCCGGCCATTTCGACGGGCGTCTACCGCTGGCCGGTCGAGGACGCCGCCCGCATCGCGGTCGAGGCGGTCCGGGAGGCGGAGACGTCGGTGGAGGAGGTCCGCTTCGTCCTCTTCGACGAGCGGGCGTACGAGGCCTTCGCCGCGCAGGTGACGTGACCTGCTGTCACCTCTGAGATCACCACCGGCGCGGTACCGGACCCCACCCTGCGGGGTCTTTCGTGCCGTGCGAGCGGGTGAGGGCGACGGCGGTCAGGGCGAGGGCCGGGGCTGCTGTGCAGAGTGCCAGGTGGGGTGGCGTGCCCGGGGCGGTCGCAGGCAGGTGAGCGGCCGCGCTGGTGGCCGCTCCGGCGAGGACGGGGCCGCACGCACCGCCGAGCATGGCGAACGTGGTGGCCGTTGCGGTGGCGCTCGTTGCCCCTGTGGTGCCGGACGCACCCATGGCCACCGTCGTCATCGCGGCGCCGTTGGCCAGGCCCAGGCCGCAGCCGATGACAGCGCAGGAGCAGGCCGGCAGCCACAGGGGTGCGGGCCCGCCGCCGAGGCCGCTCGCGAGGAGGCCGGCGGCGATGCACAGCAGCCCGGCGCGCATGAGGCGGGGGCCGGCGCCGGGGGCTGCGGTGCGCCGGGCGGCCCAGCGGCCCGTGAATGCCGCGGGGGCCACGGCGGGCAGCGTGACCAGCGCGGCCTGGAGGGCGTCGAGGGCGTGCGCCCGGGTGAGTTCGAAGTACGTCAGGTACGTGAAGAGCGAGTTCGCGCAGAAGAGCACCAGCAGCACGAACAGCGCGCGGCGCGTCGCCGGTCGCCGCAGGAGTCCGCTGTCGAGCACGAAGTCCCGGTGGTGCCGGGCCCGGTGCAGGAGGGCGGCGAGCAGGGCTCCTGCCGCCGCGACTGCCGCGAGTGCCGCGATCGGTGGGGCACCGGCCGCCGGAGCGGTCAGGGCGATCAGCGCCATCGAGGCTGTTGCGGTGCACAGGGCGATGCCCCTGCCGTCGAGCCGCCCTTCGACGCGGGGGCTGTGCGGCGTCCGGGCGGGGAGCAGGACCAGGGCGCAGGCCGTCGTGGCGACGGCCAGGAGGGCGAGGGCGCCGAACACCGCGCGCCACCCCAGCGCGCTGGTGAGCAGGCCGCCGAGCAGCGGCCCCAGGCAGGAGGCGGTGGCCGCGGTGGCCACCCAGCCGCCGACGGCACGTCGTTCCTCGTGCTCGTCCGTGCTCAGCCCGATCAGGAGCGAGAGGCTGAGGGGTGAGAGGACGGAGCCGGCGGAGCCCTGGGCCAGACGGGCGGCGAGCAGGCCGGGGCCGTGGCTCGCGGTGGCCGCCAGCAGGCTCGTGGTGGTGAACACGGCCAGCGCGGCCGGCAGGACGTGGCGCGCCCCGTACCGGTCGGCGAGGTGTCCCGCGCCGAGCTGCAGCGGACCGCTGGTGAGCTGGTAGGCGGCGGCGCACCACTGAGTGAGGGCCGGGCTCGTTCCGAGGTCGTCCGCGAGGGCCGGTACTGCTGCTGTGGGGGCCGCGATGGCCAGGGCCCCGCACAGCAGGGCGAGGTGGCAGACGAACGGTGAACCGGGCCCGCGCCTCACAGGAAGTATCCGTCGGGCCGGACGATGTGCGGCTTCCGGTACGCCTCGGTGCGCACCGTGAGCAGGGGCAGCGTCATGGCCGCCGCACGGGGATCCCGGGTGCCGCAGGGCGGTACGAGATGGACGTGGGCGCCGGTGCGGAGGGCCTCGAAGAGTCGCCGGTGGGGGCTCGTGGCGGTGCCGGCGAGCGGTACGTCGGGAGCCGGCGCACCGCTGCGTACGCGTGTGCCGGAGCTCTCGCTCCTGCCCTGCAGCCCGGCCAGCACGACGGCGAGCCGACGCCGCACGGGCGGCAGCCGCGCGCCTGCCAGGGCGGCGGCGCGCAGGGCGTGGCCCCAGGGAGCGGGGGTCGCGTTGACGTGGAGCAGGGCGCCGGTGAGTCGCATGACGCGGGTGGCGGACTGCCGGCGTTCCCGGGCGTAGGCGTCGAGGAGCCTGTCGTACCGGGGGTCGCAGGCCGCCGCGGCCAGCCGCCACCCGAGGCTCATGGCGTCGGCGATTCCCGTGTTCAGGCCCTGGCCCCCGGTGGGCGGGTGGACGTGGGCGGCGTCGCCGGCGAGCAGCACGCGACGGTGGCGGTACCGGGCGGCGTGGCGGTGCTCGCACCGGTAGCGGCTGAACCACTCGACTTCGCGCAGGGCGAGGTCCTGCCCCGTGATGCGGCGCAGCAGTGCCTGGGCCGGGGCGGTGCCGGCAGGTCCGCCGAGGGTGTGCCGCCGCGCCGGAAGCGGGCGGTAGGGGTAGAGGATCACGCGCCAGCGCCCGTCCCCGAACGGCAGGAACAGCGCCATGCCGTCGCGTCCCCAGCGCCCCCAGGGCTGCTGTTGCGGCGGCGGACCGGGAAAGCCGAGCCGTGCGTCCACCGACACGACGTCGTAGGGGTGGACGACGCGGTGGGCCGGTATCCCCGCGAGCCTGCGGACGGTGCTGTGCGCGCCGTCGCATCCGGCGACATAGGCGGCTCGTATCCGGCGCGTCCGGCCCGCTTGCCGAACGGTCAGCTCGATTCCCGTGTCGTCCTCGCGTAAGCCGGTGACTTCCGCTCCGCGGACGACGAGCGCGCCGTTCTTGAGGGCGGACTGTTCCAGGAGATGTGTCGTCCGGTGCTGCGCCAGGGCGAGCGCGCAGGGAAAGGGACCGCCGACCGCGGCGAAGGGGATCGTCGCACGTGCGGATCCCAGGGGATAGTGACGGTACCGATGGCCGAGATCGAGGAAGGGCGCGGCGATTCCCCGCATGTCGAGGAATTCGAGTGTGCGGGAATGCAGCACCAGCGCCCGTGTGACGCGGGGTGTGCGGGAATCCCGTTCCAGGACCAGGCAGTCGGTCCCCTGCAGGGACAGCTCCGCCGCCAGTCGCAGGCCCACGGGACCGCCGCCCACCACGGCCACCTGGACCGTTCGGGGAAGAAGAGAGGGGCTGGTCATACGGCATTCCCTTCGCGGGGACCCGTCGACGACGCCCCAAGGCTGGCACCGGGAAACCACCGTGTCCATACGGCCTCTTGGCGTACCAACCCCAGGAACGTCAATATGATTGTCGTAATTACATGGGTTTCATTGACCAGATTCTCCGACCGCTGGGAAGGTGTCCGGGCATCCGAGCACCGCACCGCACGGCGGAACGGAGAACGATGGGCCACGCCATCGGCGATCACGTCTACGGAGAATCGGGAATCGAATTCCTGCTCGTGGATCGATCCCCTTCCCGGCACAGGGTCCGCGCGTTCCGTGCCGACGTCCGGCTGGGCATGGACCACCCCGAGGTCTACCGCGACGGCGACAACACGCGGTTGCTCCCGGTCAGTTCGATCGCCAATGCCGTACTGGCCTTCGGCGCACGGCACACCGGCGCGGAGCCGGAGGCCTTCGCCCTGGCCCTGGCCGAGCACTTCCTCACCGCCGGCCACCCGCCCAGGGCCGCCGACGTGTCCCTCTCCTGCGCGGAGCTCGCCCCCCTGGAGACCGGTGGACAGGCGGCGGGCCCACACCACTTCGGCCCCGGGACTCAACCCCGCCACCACGCCCACGTCGCCTTCCCGTACGCCGGCGAACCGACCGTGCGCGGCGGCCTGAAGGGCGTCGAGCTCTTCGTGACGGGCGGCGCGACCTTCACCGGCTTCGCCCGCGACGCCTACACCACCACCCGGGCCGCCGCCGACCGTGTCTTCGCGGCCCGCCTGGACGTGACCTGGCAACACGTCTCAGCGGACGCGGACTTCCACGGCTGCCGTCTCCGGGCCGGCAGGGCCGTCACCGAAGCGTTCACCGGACACACCAGCCGTTCCAGCCAGCACACCTTTTACCACCTGGGCGCCGCGGTGCTGGACGCGTGCCCCGAGATCGCGTGCGTCCGCGTCGAAGGCGCCCACCTCACCCGCACGTCCGCGGACCTCGCCCCCTGCGGCCTCGGCAACGACGGCCGCGTGTACACGGTGGCGAACCACCAGCAGAGCACCGTCTCGGTCGACGTGCACCGGACCTGAAAAGCGGCGAACAGCAGCGGCAAAGAAGCAGAGGCGAACAGCAGCGGCAATCAGCAGTAGCGCACAAGCAGGGAGGACCCTTGTGAACCCCAGTCGACTGCGCAGGACCCGTACAGCGGCCGTGGCGGCGGCGTTCGGCGTCGCCGCCCTCGTGCCGGCAGTGCCTTCGGCACAGGCCGACGCTCCCGGCGGCGGCACCGCCCACGACAAGGGCGTGGTGCTCCTGGAGTGCGCCGGCACGGTCGCCGCCGCCTACTCGCCGGGGCTGACCCTTCTCCCCAGAGCCGTCTCCATCACCTCGCAGGCCCTCGCGGGGTGCCCCCTCTCCACGGACCCCGCCTTCACCTCGGCCACCTTCGGAGGCAGTTCCTCGGGCACGCTCTCGTGCCTGCTCGGCCCGGCCGCCGGGACGCTCACGTTCCACTGGGGAGAAGGGCAGGGCGAAGGACAGGAGGGCGCGGGCAGCGAGAACTCCGCCCTCCACGGGAAGGGAGGCAAGGACCGGGGGACCGGTCGCACATCCACCGCCACCATCAGCAGCGTCGCGGCGGTGCGCCCCAACGGCAACGTCGTCACCGTCAGCACGGGCAAGATCACCGAGGGGGCGTTCAAGGGCGCGACCGTGGTCACCGAGGTGACCCTGCTCGCCTCCCGGCAGACCGCATGCACCACCTCCCAAGGCCTCACCTCGGCGTCCGGTCCGACCACGGTGACCATCCTGCGGCTCTGAACGCGCGCACGACCCCGAGTCCCGCTCCGAGGTGGCGCCTTCGCAACTGTGATCGATCGTTCCTCGCCGTCATGGGCTTGGCGATATACCGCCCTTTGCAGGTGGGGAACCGGCCGCGAAGGTGGAGGGCGTGTGCCGGCGGGTCCGCCGCCGGTAGCGGGAACGTGAGAGAGGACGTGCCACGCATGGCCCCGATTCCGGTCAAGCCCGGCAAGTACAAGATCCACGCTCACATCATCGGACCGACCTCCCTCCTGACGGCCACCGAGTACGCCGTCAAGCACGGTGCCCCTGTCATCACCGACCGCTTCAACCCCCTGCCCATCGAGCAGGAGTGGATCATCGACGTCGCCGATCACGAGGTCGTGGGGTCGCCCTACGTGATCCACCTGGCCTACCACCCGGCCGCGGGTCTCGTGGTCCCCGAGGACAAGCTCTTCGTGAACAGCGTTCCGCGCGCCGAATGGGCGAAGTTCACGTTCGAGCGGGTCATCGGCGGAGTCAAGATCCTGTCCGACAAGGGTCTCGCCCTGCGTGCGGGACACCGTGGTGCGCAGATCGAGCTCGTACCGCCCAAGCCCGAGTTCCAGGAGACATGGACCCTGGAGTTCCAGGGCCCGATCCCGGCGGACGAGGAGCAGTAGGAGCCAAGCAGGTGGGGCGACCGGTAGCCGTTGTGGCCCGGTCGCCCTGGCGTTTCCTCTTCCGGGGCGCCGCTTTCGAGTGCCGCGCGCCCTGGAGCCCGAGCGTGCTTTCCGTAGTCGTGGCGCCCTGGCGGTGTGTCCCGCAGCGCGAGTCCGCGCGGTATCGAGACCACTCCGCCCGCGCGGCCGGCATCCACGACCGGCAACAGCCCCCGGGTGCGGTTGGCCGGTTCGGGGCGGGGAACGCGTCGGACGGTCGTCACGGAACCGTGCGTGAGTCCGGATTTCACCCGTACGGGTGGCGATGGCGTCTTCGCGTCGACGGCCGGGCAGTCTTGCGACAGTAGTACCGGCCAACTGCCCGAGGGCAGAGGGGGGTCGCGTGATGCCGCAGGAGCCCGACCGGCGCCTTTCCCGGGACCCGGTGGCCGTCGTGGGGCTGGCCGGAATGTTCCCCAAAGCCCGTGACCTCCGCGAGTTCTGGGACAACATCGTGGCCGGTCGCGACTGTACCGAGGAGGTTCCCCCCGCCTGGTGGGAGCTGGAGGACTACTACGACCCCGACCCCTTCGCCCCCGACAAGACCTACGGCCGGCGCGGTGGCTTCCTCTCCCCGGTGAGGTTCGACCCGCTGGAATTCGGTATGCCGCCCAAGTCCCTCGACTCCACCGGACTGGTTCAGTTGCTGAGCCTGGTGGTGGCGCGCGAGGTGCTGCGCGACGGTGCGCGCGGCCGCGACGGCTGGTACGAGCCGGGGCGTACGGGCGTGGTGCTGGGCGTGTGCGGCACCAACACCACCCTCATCCCGCTCGCAGCCCGGCTACTCGCGCCGCTCATGGTCAAGGCGATGCGCGACCGCGGCGCCGCCGAGGAGGAGGCGCGGCTGGCCACGCGCGAGTACCTGCAGCAGCTGCCGCCGTGGACGGAGGACTCCTTCCCCGGGATCCTGGGCAACGTCGTCTCGGGGCGCGTCGCCAACCGCCTGGACCTGCGGGCGGCCAACCACACCGTCGACGCCGCCTGCGCCAGTTCGCTGGCGGCCGTCCGGGCCGCCGTCGACGAGCTCGTCTGCCGCCGCGCCGACCTGATGATCACCGGTGGCTGCGACGCGGACAACTCCATCATCTCGTTCATGTGCTTCAGCAAGACGCCCGCCCTGTCCTTCAGCGGGCGGGTGCGCCCCTTCGACGCCGACGCCGACGGCACGCTGATCGGTGAGGGCATCGGGATGCTGGCGCTCAAGAGGCTGGCCGATGCCGAGCGCGACGGGGACCGCGTCTACGCGGTGCTGTGCGGGCTGGGAAGTTCGAGCGACGGCGTGGCCAAGAGCATCTACGCGCCCAGCAAGGAAGGTCAGTTGACGGCGCTGCGGCGCGCGTACGCCGACGCCGGGATCCCGCCGGACTCGGTGGAGCTGGTGGAGGCGCACGGCACCGGAACCCCCACCGGCGACGAGGTGGAGGTCATGGCGCTCAATGAACTCATGAGCACGCCCGGGGACAGCCGGCACGTGGCCCTGGGCAGCATCAAGTCGCAGGTGGGCCACACGAAAGCGGCGGCGGGCGCGGCCGGGCTGATCAAGGCGGCGCTGGCCCTGCACCACAAGCTGCTGCCGCCCACCGTCAACGTGGAATCACCCGCGCCGGCGGTCACCCCGGACGGTGCCGTCTACGTCAACACCACCGCCCGGCCGTGGGTGCGCGACCCGGGTCGCCCGGTGCGCCGCGCGGGCGTGTCCGCCTTCGGGTTCGGCGGCGTGAACTACCACGCCGTGCTGGAGGAACACCACGGCGGTGCCTGCCAGGAGCGGGTGCTGCACCTGGTGCCGCGGGCCTGCCTGTGGCACGCCCCGGGCCCGGGGGAGCTGCTGTCGCTCCTCGAAGCCGGCGCCGGGCCGGCCGAGGACGGCGGCGTGCCCCCGGAGCACGCCCGGCTGGGGTTCGTCGCGGCGGACGAGGAGCACCGGGCGCGCCTGCTGGCCGTCGCGGTCGAGCGGCTCCGCACGGGCGGTGCGGAAGAGGAGGCGTGGCGGCTTCCCGAGGGCGTGCACTACCGCCGTACGGGCCTGCCGGCCGGCACGAAGGCGGCGGCGCTGTTCACGGGGCAGGGCAACCAGTACCCGGAGATGGGGCTGCGGGCGCTGCTGGCCGTCCCGCCCCTGCGGGCGGCCTTCGACGAGGCCAACGCCCTCTTCCCGCCCGGGGAGACGCTGGCCCGGACGGTGTTCCCGCCGCCCGGCGGCAAGGACACCGCCCGCGCGGCCCGCGAGCGGCTGAACCGCACTGCCTACGCCCAGCCGGCGATCGGGGCCCTCGCGGCCGGCCAGTACAGGTTCCTGCGGGAGCTGGGATTCGCTCCGGACGGTGTGCTGGGGCACAGCTTCGGCGAGCTGACGGCGCTGTGGGCGGCCGGCGTGCTGGGTGACGACGCGTTCCCCGCCCTTGCACGGGCCCGGGGCCGGGCGATGGAGGAGCGGCCGGAGGCGGGGGCGGACCCGGGGGCGATGGCCGTCGTCCGGGCGGCGGACGGGACGGTCGCCGAAATGCTCGCCGAACACCCGCAGTTGTCGGTGTGCAACCGCAACGCGCCCGACGAGCAGGTCGTGGGTGGCGCCACCGGGGCCGTCGAGCGCTTCGTGTCCCGCTGCATGCGACAGGGAGTCCCGGCGAAGCGGCTGCCGGTGGCCGCCGCGTTCCACACGCCTCTCGTCGAGCATGCGGTCCGCCCGTTCGCCGAGGCCTGTGCACAGGTGGGCTTCGCCGCGCCCGAGCTGCCCGTGTACGCCGGTGCGGCGGGTGCGCGCTACGGGCAGGGGCCGGACGCGGACCGGCGCACCCTGGTCGAACAGCTGCTGCGGCCGGTGGACTTCGCGGAGCGGCTGCGGCGGATGCGGGAAGACGGCTTCGGGGTCTTCGTCGAGTTCGGGCCCGGCAGCACCCTGACCCGCCTGGTGGAGCGCACCCTCGGCGCCGGCACGGTGGTGACGGTCCCCTGCGACCGGGGCGAAGGCGGCCCCGACGGCGCCGCCGTGCTCAAGGAGGCGGCCCTGCGCCTGGCCGTGCTGGGGCTGCCGGTGACCGGCATCAACCGGTACGACGCCCCGGCGCCGGAAGAGCGCCCGGCCCCTTCACCCGTCGCCCGGGTGCTGGAGGGGCCCAACTTCGCGCTGCTGGCGAGCCAGGAGCGTCTCCTCCGGCAGGGCGACCGGCAGCCCGCCGCCCGGCCCGGCGCGTCCGTGGACGCGCTGCCGCGGCCCGCTGCCGGGCCGGACCCGCTGTCACGTGCCGCCGCGGATCACCTGGCCGCCCACGTCCGGTACCTGGACGGCCAACTGGCGACCCAGAGGGAGCTGGTGGAGCTGCTGCGTGCCCGGACGGACAACGGGCACGGCCCCGACGCGGCCCTGGCCGCGGCCGTGAACGGGATCGTCGAGCACAGCCTGGGCCTGGGGGAGGCCCACACGCACGCGGGCGAGGTCGTCGCCGGGCTGCTGGGCGGCGCGGTCCCGGCACCGGCCGCCGACGGGCAGGCCGCTCCCCCCGCCGGACCCGTCCCCGTAGCGCTCCCCATAGTGCCGTCACCCGCCGGGGAAACGGTGCCCGCCGTCGACGAGACGCCCGCCGCCGGCCCGCAGGAGGAGAGGGACGACCGGTCGGCCCTGGCCGAGATGATGGCCCAGGACGGCATGTTCGAAGGGCCCGTCAAGGACGTCTCGGAGATCGACCCGGTGGAGGTGGAGCAGGTCCTCCGCGGGATCGTCGCCGACAAGACCGGTTACGACGTCGACATGCTGGAACCGGACATGCGCATCCAGGAGGACCTGGGCATCGACTCCCTCAAACAGGTGGGGATCGGTGCCGAGGTGTGGCGCCGCTACCCGGTGATCCAACGCGAGGAGCTCTTCCGCTTCAGCGAGGCCCGTACGGTCGGCGACCTGAGCACGATGCTCAAGGAGCTGTTCACCTCCTCCCGGTCGGGCCTGCGGCACAGCGGCGGCGTTCCCCTCGGCCAGGCGTACGTCTCGCTGCGCACCCTGCCGCCCGTGGACGTCCTGGCCGGTGCCCACCACGAGCGGCCGTGCGCCCTGGTGCTCGACGACGGCGGCGAGCTGTGCGCCGCCCTCGGTCAGGCGCTGGCCGGCCGCGGCTGGAGCGTACGGCGCCTGACCGTGCCCGGCGTGCCCGCCGGCGGACAAGGCGACCGCCCGCTGGCCAACTGGTCGGACGGCGAGCTGCGCGGCCGCATCGCCGAGATCCTCGCCGAAGTGCCCCGCATCGACCTGTGCCTGCTGCCGCTGAGCCGGACCCGCATCGCGACCGCCGACGAGGCCGTCGCCCGGCTGACGCACGGCCTGCTGTTCGCCAAGCGCGCGAGGCCGGCCCTGCTGGACGCCGCCCGGTCCGGCCGCAGGGCGGCATTCGTCACGGTGACGCAACTCGACGGGTGCCTGGGGTACGCGGGCTCCGGCGGAGAGCCCGTGGCCGCGCTCGCCGGAGGCCTGGCGGGCCTGGTCAAGTCCGCCGCGCTGGAGGCGTCCCCGGTCTTCTGCCGCGCGCTCGACCTCGCCCCGGACACGCCGCCGGAGGCGGTGGGCGAGGCACTGCTGGAAGAGATCGCGGATGCGGCGACCGATGTGCTGGAGGTCGGCCGGGACGGGCGACGCCGGTGCGCCCCGGTCCTGTCGGACGGCCCGGAGCGCCTCCTGCCGCACGCCCCCGGGCGCCCGCCCGGGCTCACCGAGGACGACACCCTGCTCGTCACGGGCGGCGCGACCGGCATCACGGCCTGGTGCCTGGAGGCCCTGGCGGAGGACCACCGGTGCGGGTACGTGCTCATGGGCCGGCGGCCGGAGGCGGACGAGGCGGTCCGGCGGGCACTGGAAGCGCTGCGCTCGCGCGGCGTCCGTGCGCACTACGTCAGCGCCGACGTGCGCGACGCGACCGCGGTGCGGGCGGCCCTGGCACCGCACGCGGACCGCATCACGGGCGTGCTGCACGCGGCCGGCGTGCTGGGCGACCGGCCACTGGCCGAGATGACGGCCGAATCGGCGGCACCGGTGATCGGGACGAAGCTCTCCGGCCTCCACAACGTGCTCGCGGCCCTCGGCCCCGAGCGGCTGCGGCACCTGGCGGTGTTCTCCTCGGTGGCGGGGCTGTGGGGCAACGTACGGCAGGCCGACTACGCCCTCGCCAACGAGGCCATGGTCCGCCACGTCTGTGCGATGCAGGCGGCGTACCCCGCTCTGCGGGTGACTCCCATCGTCTGGGGACCGTGGCAGGGCGGCATGGCCGAGGGCGTGCACCGGCTGTTCGCGGAGGCCGGCGTGCCCGTGCTGTCGCGCGAGGCCGGTACGGCGTCCTTCCGCGGTCTGATGGGGCCGGAGCACCCGCCGGGCGAGGTCACCGTGGTGGGCCCCGTCGCTCCCTGGCTGCGGCGGACGGACGACCTGCCCGCCGAGGGGCTGACGGCCGTGCGCTCGCTCACCGGACTGGAGGACGAGCCGATGCTGCGCGACCACAGCGTGGCGGGACACCCCCTGGTGCCGATGACCGCTCTCCTCGGAGCGCTCCTGCACACCGTGGAGCGGGCCCGGGGAGGGGGCCGGCCGGCAGTAGGGTGCGAGGACCTGCGCATCGTCCGCGGCCTGTACCTCGACGGCCGGCACCCGCGGTCGGTGCGGTTCCACGTGGTGCCGGACGAGCGGGACGACGTGTTCCGGGTACGGATGCACCACGACGCCGACGGGGAAGTCGAACAGGTGCACTGCGAGGCGCTCGTGGTGTGCGCCGACGGGCCCGGGGAAGCGCCGCGCCTCGACCTGCCCGCGTACGAGCCCACCGGCACCCCGCACGCCTGCTACGCGGAGCGGACCATCTTCCACGGCCCGTCCCTGGCCGGGGTACGGGACGTCCTGGAAGAGGACGAGAGGCGGCTCGTGCTGTCGGCGAGGCTGCGCGATCCGGCGTTCGCCGCCGGTGCGTACGCGGGGCGGCTGTTCAGCCCCGCCCTCTCCGATCTCCTCCTGCAGGGAGCGGCGCTGATCACCCACCGGCTCAAGGGCAGCGGCGGCATCCCGGTGAGCGCCGCACGCGCCGACTTCTACGCGCCCCTGCCCGACGACGAGCCGTTCCTGGTCGTCGCCGAGGCCGACCGGACATCCGTCCTGGACACCCACTGCACCGTCACCGCGTGCGACACCGGTGGCCGGGTCCTGCAGAGGTGGACAGGCCTGCGGATGCTCGACGTGAGCGACGCGCAGGCGGTGCGCCTGCTCACCACGTACGTCTCGGCCGGGGCGACGTCCCGTCGCACGGGGACCGGGTGAGGCGGCCGCCATGGACGAACTCGGCTTCGAGGGCACGCCTGTGGGCCACGTGCCCGAGCCCGCCGCCCCCGCCGCCGCACCCCCGCAGACGAGTGCGCCGGCGTCCCTCCCGCCCGTAGCGCCCGGACCGGCCGCGCGGGTCCGCGGCGATGTCGCGGACCCGCACGCCCTGACCGTTCGCCTGACACAGCAGGTGCAGCGGGCGCACGCGGCCGTCGTGGAGGCCCATCGTGCGATCAGCGCCTGGCAGGTGCGGCGCTTGGCCTCCCCCGCGCCGTACGCGGCGCCACCGCACGCGGCACCGCCCCGGGACACTCTTCCGCCGGCGGAACCGCGGCCCGCCCCGCAGCGCCCTGCACCACCGTCACGAATCTCCGGCAGCACGGATTTCGGCCGCGCTCTGAGCAACCTGAAGGCGGAGTGGAGGGCCGGAGTGACGGGAGCCGCCCGGAGCCGGGACCCCGCACCCCCTTCCGACGCGGCCGTCCTCACCCCGTCCGCCTCCGACTGGTCCCGCCTCGGCGGACCGGCCGTCATCGTCCGCGCGGCGGCGGCGCGACTGAGCGGGACCGGGCCCCTGCTGCCCGGCCACGTGGAGGTCACATGGCACGGGTTGCCGCCGTCCACGCCGGTGCCCCTGCACATGCCGTGCCGCTCCGGCGGTACCGGCAGCCCGGCGCACTGCGACGTGCGCGACGGGGACGGGCGCTTGCTCCTGACCGTGTCCGCCGCTACGGCGAGCGACGGCCCGGTGGACCGGCCCCCCGTCCCCCCGTATCCGCGGGAAGGCAAACCACTGGCCCGCACCACCGTCAGCCGGCTGCCGGCCGGCGACCTCGACGCCCTGGCGCGCGGGGAGGCCGCGACGGTGTTCGGCGACACCTTCGACCAGCAGCACGTCGCTCCCGCGCTGCTGCCGGAACCGTGGCCCGAGCGGCTGCTGGAGGAGGTGTGCGACATCGCGCCGTACGGCGGGCACTGGAGGCAAGGACTGCTGACCGCCACCACCCGGCCGGCCGATGACGAGAGCACCTGGCCCTTCCTGCTGGGTGCCGTCGAGGAAACGCTGCGGGTGCACCTCTTCCACCGGGGCGTCCACCTGTGCCTGCCCGGAGCTCACGCGGTGCCCCTGCCGGACGCCGCGGCGCGCGTGGAACTGCTCGGCCCGGCGCACGGGCCGCTGACACTGCGGGTGGAGGTCACTCGCGCGGGCTGGATCCCGCGCCCCTTCGCCGCCGCCGACGCCGAGGTCACTTCCGCGGACGGAGAGGTGGTGGCCCGGCTGCACGACGTGGCCGTGGCGCTGTACGGCAGGCCCGAGTCCGACGCGCACCTCCACATCGAGCACGCCGGTATCCGGCTGACCTCCGGCGGCAGCCCGGCGTACTCCACCGAACTCCACATGGCGCACGCGTCCGAAGGCGACGTGTCACAGCTGGCCGCGGCGAGCGGAACGCACGAATCCCTCTGCCCGGTGCGCCCGCGCCTGCCCCGCGGCGACTTCCTGATGATCGACCGCGGAGCGGAGGCGGCGGAGGGGACGGCGCCGGACCGGACCGGTGCGCGCGGCACCACCGAGTACGACATGCCGCCCGACCCCTGGTACTGCCGGGAGAGCGGCATGGCGACGGTGCCGGCGCTGGCCCTGATGGAGATCTCGCTCCAGCCGGCCGGGCTGCTCAGCGCCATCGCCCTCGGAGTGGCGCTCCAGCACCCCGGCGAGCCGTACGTGTGCCGCAACCTCAACGGCAAGGCGACGCTGCTGCGCGACGCCGACCCCCGCGGCAGGACCGTCACCCAGCGCATCACCGTGCTGTCGGTCACCGATCTGCCCGGCGCGACGCTGCACCGCTACCGCTTCGAACTGAGCACGGACGGCGAGCCGTTCTACAAGGGCGAAGCTCTGCACGGCTACCTCACCCAGGAAGTGCTGGACCTCCAGCAGGGCATGGACAACGGCCGCCGCGAACCGCCGTGGCTGGACCGGCAGGGCACGCCGCCGGCCGGGCTGCGCAGGCTGGACGCGCGGGGCGACGCGCGGCTGGGCACCGGACGGCTGGCACTGCTGGAGGACCTGGCACTGGTGCCCGGCGGCGGTGAACACGGGGCCGGGTACGTGCTGTGCACCAAACCGGTGCGCCCGGACGACTGGTACTTCCACCACCACTTCTTCCGGGACCCGGTGATGCCCGGCTCGGCCGGCGTGCAGATGCTGTTCCAGCAGGTGCAGGCCTTCGCCCTCCACACGGGGCTCACCGACGGCCTGCCGGACCCGGGGCTCGGGCTGGTCGCCGGCGAAGAGCTGAGCTGGAACTACGGCGCGCAGATCCTGCGCGAGCACCGGCAGGTCCGCGGCGAGGTGCACATCCGCAAGGTGACCCGGAAGCGGGACCGGCTGCTGATCCGCGCGGACGGCAGCGTGTGGCGCGACGACCTGCGGATCTACCACGTGCGGAACATCGTCCTGGGAAACCGGCCGGCAGGCCGGAAGGGCAGTGCCTGATGGACCGCACGACCGCCGTGCACAGCGACCCGGAGGGCGTGTACCGGGTGCTGTCGTCGCTCGAACGCCCCTGCCATCTGGTGCGCGCCGGGGGCGGAGCGGGCATGTGCCACGTACCGCCGCGGGGAGCGGAGGTGCTGGCCACAGCGGGGGCGATGCCGCCCGAGCGGCTCGGCTCCTCCGGCTTCCTGCGCCGGTACGGCGTGCGCCTGCCGTACATGGCGGGGGCCATGGCCGGCGGCATCGCCGGCACGCGCCTGGTGACCGCCCTGTCCCGGGCCGGCGTCCTCGCGGCGTTCGGCGCGGCGGGCCTCCCGGAGGCGCGGATCGACGCGGCGCTGGGCGAGCTGGCGCGGGACGTGGGCGGCGGACCGTACGCGTGCAACCTCCTCCACAGCCCGGTGGCGCCGCACCTGGAACGGATCGTGGTGGACCTGTGCCTGCGGCACCGGGTGCGGTGCGTGGAGGCGTCGGCGTTCGTCCGGCTCACGCCGGAGCTGGTGCGCTACCGCCTCACCGGGCTGCGGCGCGACCGGACGGGCAGGGTGTGCGCGGAGCACCTGGTCATCGGGAAGGTGTCCCGGGAGGAGACGGCGGAGATGTTCCTGCGGCCTGCGCCGGAGGCGCTGGTCCGGGTGCTGCGGGACCAGGGCCGGGTGACCGCCGAGCAGGCGGAGCTGGCCCGTGCGGTGCCGATGGCCGACGCCGTCACGGCCGAAGCCGACTCGGGAGGCCACACGGACCGCAGGCCGCTGGCCGTGCTGCTGCCCACGCTGGCACGGGTGCGGGCGCGGGTGGCGGGAGAGTACGGCGACGCGGTGCCGCCGGTGCACCTGGGGGCGGCGGGCGGCATCGGCTCGCCGCACGCCGTGGCGGGGGCGTTCGCGCTGGGCGCCGACTACGTGGTCACCGGCTCGGTGAACCAGGCCGCGGTCGAGGCGGACACGTCCGCGGCGGTCAAGCGGCTGCTGGCGGGGGCGGGAATCGCCGACTGCGTCATGGCGCCGGCCGCCGACATGTTCGAGCAGGGCGTCCAGGTGCAGGTGCTGGGGCGCGGCACGATGTTCCCCGCCCGGGCCGGCCTTCTGCACCGCCTCTACCACGAGCACGGCGGCCTCGACGACCTGCCGGACACCGAGCGGCGGCGCCTGGAGGAGCGCGTGCTGCGCCGGCCCCTGGACCGGGTGTGGCAGGACACGGCCGCCTACCTGAAGGAGCATCACCCGGACTGGCTGGCCCGCGCCGAACGCGACCCGAAGCACCGCATGGCCATGGTGTTCCGCTGGTACCTCGGCATGACCTCCCGGTGGGCCGTCACAGGAGCGCCGGACCGCGCGGGGGACTGGCAGGTCTGGTGCGGCCCGGCGATGGGGGCGTTCAACGCCTGGACCGCCGGCACGGCCCTGGCCGCACCCGCCGGACGAGAGGCGGCGGTGGTGGCGGAACACCTGATGCGCGGAGCCGCCTACCAGACCAGGACCGGCCACCTGCGGGCCACCGGCGCTCGGATCCCGGCGTCCGTTGCCGAGTACCGCCTGCCCGCGGCCCCCGTCGGCTGAAGCCGGGCGCGGCCCGTCACGGACCGCGCGGCCCGCCGTGGACCGCGTGGCCCTGGCACGCCCGTGAGGCGCACCATCCCGGCGGAACGCACCCGGTCCCCATCCGTTTAAGGGTTGTTGACCGTTTATACAGTGATGCCCACGATGGTCGAGACCAGTCGGCAAAGGACGCACCACCCCACCGGAAAGGTCTCGCAATGTCGATGGCAACGAACCGCTCGATCATGATCCGCTCCGTGTCCGTCGCGGCCGCCGCGATGCTCTCGGCCACCGGACTCCTGGCCACCAGCGGCACGGCACACGCCGGGAGCACCACCTCCGACACCCTCACCAACGGCGGCGCCCTGACCCCGGGCGCCCACCTGGACAACGGCGACGCCCACCTCGTCATGCAGCGGGACGGAGACCTCGCCCTCTACGCTTCCGGCGCCGACGGCTCGGGCGGGCAGCTGCGCTGGCACTCCGGCACCACCGGCGAGGGCAACAGAGCCGAGCTGCGCGCCGACGGAAACCTCGTCGTCACCGCCCCGGACGGCGCCGAGCTCTGGCAGAGCCGGACCGGCAGCGCCGACTGCTCGCACATGCCGTGGACCAAGCTCACCGTGCGTTCCCACGGCGACATGTCGATCCTGGCGGGGCAGGACAGCGAGGCCCCGTACTTCATCCCGCTCTGGTCGGCGTCCTTCGGCCTTCAGCCCTCCTGCGGCGCCCGCTCCGCCCGGTGAACGCCCCCGCCCCGGGACTGGGATGCGCCCTCCTCGGCCCGGTGCGGGCCTGGTACGACGGTGTCCCGGTGGATCTCGGCCAGTCCAGGTCGCACGAGGTGTTCGCGGTCCTGCTGGCCGCCGCCGGCCGGACCGTGGCGTTGCCGCTGCTCGTGGAGGGGGTGTGGGACGAGGGCGACCGCCCGTCCCGGGCGGAGCACTCCATCCGCACCCACGTGTGGCGGCTGCGCCGGGCCCTCGCCCGGCACACCGCCGAGCCGCTGCTCGTCACCGTCGGGGACGGGTACGCGCTCCAGGTGCCCGCCCATGCCGTCGACACCTGGACCTTCGGGCGCGCCCTGGCGCGGGCCGAGGAGATCCGGGCCTCGGGCGGCACCGCCGGACAGGCCCGCGACGTCCTGGCCGGAGCCCTGGAGCTGTGGAGGGGCGAACCGCTGGCCGGACTCCACGGCCCCCACGCCAGAGCGCTGCGCGCCCGCTACGCCCGGCTGCGCAGTTCCCTGCTGGAGGCCCGGCTCGAACTCGACGCCGAGCTCGGCGACCGGCCCCGCCTCGTGGCCGAGGCGGGCGCCCTGGTCATGGAGCACCCGGCGAGCCAGCGGCTGCGCGCGGTCCAGATGCTGGCGCTGTACCGTGCCGGCCGCCAGGCCGAGGCCCTGGGCGTGTACGAGGACACCCGGCGCTACCTCGGCACAGAACTCGGCCACCTGCCGCCCGCGGAACGCGTCCCCGGCGCCGAACTCACCGCGCTGCACCAGCGGATCCTGCGCTCGGACCCCACCCTGCGCCTTCCCCGGACGGACCGCCGGCCGCAGGCCCCGGGCGGCTCCTTCCCCTCCCCGGTCGCCGGCTTCACCGGACGCGACGAGCAGCTCCGGGAGCTCACCGGCATGCTGACCCGCCCGGACACCCCGGCCGTCGTCGTCTCGGCGGTCAACGGCATGGCGGGCGTCGGCAAGACCACCCTCGTCGTCCACACCGCCCACGCGCTCGGCGACGACGCCTTCCCCGACGGACGCCTCTACGTCGACCTGCGCGGCGCCGACGCCGCACCCCTGGATCCGCATGCCGTACTGGCCACCCTGCTCAGCGGGCTGGGCACCGCGGACGAAGACATCCCGGAGGACACCGGGGAGCGCACCGCCCTCTACCGTTCCCTGCTGGCCGGCCGCCGGATGCTCCTGCTGCTGGACAACGCGGCCTCCTGCGAGCAGCTCAGACCGCTGATCCCGGGCACCGCCGACTGCGCCGTCCTGGTCACCAGCCGCGCCTGGCTCACCGGACTGGCCGGGGCGCGGCACCTGCGGCTGGACGTCATGACGCCGGCCGAGGCCCTCGACCTGCTGCGGCGGACCGCCGGACCGCGCGCCGTGGACGCCGAGCCCGAGGCGGCCACCGCGCTCGTGGCCGCCTGCGGCCACCTGCCGCTGGCCCTGCGGATCATCGCCTCCCGCCTGGCGGCGGAGCCCGGCCGGTCCCTCGCCGGCATGGTCCGCCGCCTCGCCGACGAACGCGGCCGCCTGGACGAACTGCGCACCGGCGACGCCGCCGTGGACGCCGCCTTCGAACTCTCCTACGCCACGCTCACCACCGAACAGGCCCGCGCCTTCCGGCTGCTGTCCGCGCCGGACGTACCGGACCTCGCCCTGCCGAGCGCCGCCGCCCTGCTGGGACTCGGCACCGAGGAGACCGAGGAGCTCCTCGAATCCCTCGTCGAACTCAACCTCCTGGAGTCCCACCGCCTGGACCGCTACCACTTCCACGACCTCGTCC
The DNA here is from genome assembly GCF_049725035.1 of Streptomyces sp. XH2. NCBI lineage: Bacteria > Bacillati > Actinomycetota > Actinomycetes > Kitasatosporales > Streptomycetaceae > Streptomyces > Streptomyces sp. XH2. The sequence continues at coordinate 308,602 of NZ_JBMMMZ010000006.1, forward strand.
GCGCCTTCGCCCGGGCCGCCAACGCCCGCGAGGACCCTCCCGCGACGACCTCCCGTGCCGTCGCCGGCCTCCTCGACTTCTGCCTGGCCACCGCCCGCAACGCCGACGCCGTCGCGCACGCGGCGGAGCCCGACGAACGGACGCTCATCGACGTCGCGCCCGCCCGGCCCGGCCTCGCCTTCGCCACCGCCCAGGAGGCCACCGACTGGATGCGCGAGGAAACCGCCCTGCAACGCGCCCTGATCGCCCGCGCCTGCGCCGACGACGGCCTGCCGCTCGCCCAGGCCGCCGATCTCGCCGACCGGCTGAACACCGTGCTCTCCGGCATCGCCCACCTCACGGCGGTGTCGGAACTGGCCCGTCAGGTCGCCGAGGTCGCCGCCGGGCGCGGCGACCGCCCTTCCGAGGCCCTGGCCCGCTACGTACGGGGGAACGCCCTGTGGCACGCCAACTCCTTCCCCGAGGCCGAGACGGAGCTCCACCGCAGCCTCGGACTCTGCGACCGTGAGGCCGACCTGCGCCTGTGCGCCTCGGCCCACCTCACCCTGTGCGCCCACGCCCGGGTCCGCGGCCGCTTCGACGACGCGGTCGTGCACGGGGAGGCGTCGGTACGGTTCTTCCGCACGCTGGGCGCGGCGACCGCCGAGGGCACCGCGCTGGGCGAGCTGGCCTTCAACTACGCCCGCCAGGGCCGCCTTCCCGAGGCGCGGGCGGCGGCCGAGCGCGGAGCGGAGCTGCTCGGCGGCCGGGAGTCGGTGTCCACGGCCATCGGGCTGTACTACCTGGCCCGGGTCCTGCGCCTGTGCGGCGACCGCGACGAGGCCCTGCGCCGGGCCGGTGCGGGCCTGGTCCTCTTCCGCACCCTGAACGTGTCCTCCTTCGAAGCCGCCTCCGGTAACCTGATCGCCGAACTCCACGCCGAGAGGGAGGAGTACGCCCTCGCGGCGCAGACCGCCGAGACGTTCCTGCCGCTGGCCCGCAAGGTCAGCGCGATGCTGGAGGGCGGCCTGCTCAGGACCCTGGGCCGCAGCCTCGTCCACCTGGGGCAGCAGACCCGCGCCGACGCCTGCCTGCGGGCCGCCCTGGAACTCTTCGAGGGCCTCCGGGCCGAGCAGGACGCCGAACAGGTCCGCGGGCTCCTCGCGACGGCTCCGTTTATCCCGCGGTGAACGGTGGCCCGGCGCAGCTGCTCCCTCTACCCGGCGGCCCGCTTCACGCAGGTCCGGTCGGTCGCCGGGAGCCGGCCCGTGGCCAGGTAGGTGTTGACCTGGTCGTCCACGCAGGTGTTGCCGTAGAGGCCGTAGACCGCGTGGCGGTCGGCACCCTTGAGGGTGATGAGCTTGGAGCCGGGGAGCAGCCCGTGCAGGGCGACGGTGCCCTCGTAGTCGGTGCGCGGGTCGCCGGTCGCGCCGACCATGAGGACCGGGGCGTCGTGCCGGACCTCGGTGGGTTCCTCCTTCGGCCGGTCCCAGAACGCGCACGGCCCGATGTTGTCGGCCAGCGGTCCGAACAGCGGGTGGGCGGCGCGACTGCGCTCGATGTCCCGCCAGTAGCGTTCGGGGTCGCGCGGAGCGCTCTTGTCCCCGCAGATGATCGCCATCTGCACGCTTCCGTAGGGCGAGCCCTTGCCGGTGAGGAGGTGCCGCAGTTCGTCGGCGGCCTTGGGCGGCAGCTCGGCCGTCCTGCCGTCCGCCGCCTTGGCCATCGCGGACACCAGCTCACCGAGATCCGCCCGCGCCTCGTCGGTGTCGTCCGAGATCCCGGCGAAGATCAGGGTCGGTACGCGGGTGTCGTCGACCCGGAAGGCGTCGGGGGCGGTGCGGAGGGTCAGCGGCCGGCGGGCCGACGCCGCGACGACGCGGTCGACCGTGGCGAGCACCTGGGCGCGCGTGCGGCCGAGACCGTAGGCGCTGTCGCGGCGCGCCGCCCAGGCGGCCCAGCCGCCGAGCGCCCGCTCGTTCTCCTCCTCGGTGCCCTGCAGCAGCCGGGGGCCGTAGCGGCGCGGGTCGATCGCGCCGTCGAGCACCACGCGGTCGGAGCGGCCGGGGAACATCTGGGTGTAGACGGTGCCCAGGTAGGTGCCGTACGAGTAGCCCAGGTAGGAGATCTTCCGCTCGCCGAGGGCGCCTCTGATGACGTCCATGTCGCGGGCCGTGTTGCGGGTGCTGACGTGCGGGAGGAGCGCGGCGTTCGTGGCGCGGCACTTGGCGGCCAGGTCCTTGTGGAGGGCGACCTGCCGGTCGAAGCCCGCCCGTCCCGTCCCGGACGACAGGACGCCGGAGCCGACGGGCCAGCCGCAGTCGAGGGGGGTGCTGCGGCCGACGAAGCGCGGGTCCATGCCGATGACGTCGTAGCGCGCGCCGGTCTCCTTCATCGCCTTGCGGGCGTCCGGAGCGAAGTCGATGCCCGTCCCGCCGGGCCCGCCGGTGTTGAGCAGCATGGCACCGATCCTGTGGCGCGTGTCGGTGGCCTTGAGCCGGGATATCGCCACGGTGATGGTGCGGCCCCCGGGGTCGGCGTAGTCGAGCGGCACGGTCACGTCCGCGCACTGCGCGCCCGCCTTCTCCAGCGCGCGGCCCGTCTCGTCGTCCGGGCCCAGGACGCAGCTGCGCCAGTCGAGGCGCTGGTGGTGGAAGCGGCCGAGCCCGGCGCCGGGGGCGGCCGTGGTGCCGTCGTCGCCCGGGGCGGTCGCGGCCGTGGCGGGGGCCGCGGCGGCGAGGCAGGCGGTGAGGGCGAGGCCCGCGGCCGAGGCGCGGCGCGCGGTGGTGCCGAAGGGGTTCACGAGGTCTCCTCGGGGTGGCCGGTGGTGTGGTCCGCGGTGCACAGGGCAGCGCTGACGGCTGCGCGGAAGTCCTGCTCCGCCCGGTCGGTGGCGGGAACGGCGGTGAGGGCGAGGGCGACGCCGCGGCCGCCGGGGCCCGTGGCGACCAGCGCCCGGTGTCCGCCGGGGACCGTCCCGGCGTGCCCCCACCACCAGCCGCCGCACTCCAGCGGGGAGGCGATCAGCCCGAGCCCGTACCGGGCGCCGGGCCAGAGCCGCTCGGGGTCGGCGGGCACGGTGCGCCGCATCTCGGCGACGAAGCGCGCGGGCAGCAGTTCACCGCCGGACAGTGCGCCGAGGAACCGGTTCAGGTCGGACGGCGTGGACACCAGCGCCCCGCCCGCCCCGCCGAAGGTCATGTTCCACTCGGTGCCGTCGGTCCGCGGGGGCGCGCCCCCGGGTGCGCCGGGGCCGGTGAAGTAGCTGCGCGAGTGCGGGCCCCGGATGCGGGTCGCGTCGCCGGGCCAGTACGTGTCGCGCAGGCCGAGCGGCCGGATGATCCGCCGGGTGACCTCCTCCTCGACGCCGCGTCCGGTGACCTTCTCGACGACGAGCCCGGCGACGAGCGCGTTGGTGGTCGAGTAGTGCCACGGCTTGTCCGGCCGCGGCATCGCGAGCGCGGTCGCGATCAGTTCGCGGGGCTCGAAGTGGCGGTACCGCCAGGCGCCGACGGGCAGGCCGGTGACGGACTCGACGTGGTCGGGGAGCCCGCTGGTGTGCTGGAGGAGCTGCCGGACGGTGACCGTTCGGCCGTCGTGGCCGGCGCCGCGCAGCAGTCCGGGCAGGTAGCGCTCGACGGGGGCGTCCAGCCCGATCCGGCCCTCCGCGGCGAGCTGCACGACGACGGTGGCGGTGAACGTCTTGCTCACGCTGCCGATCCGGAACCGGTCCTCCGCGCGCATCGGCCGACGGGACGTCAGGTCGGCGAGGCCGCGGGCGGCGCTCCACCGGCCGTGGCGCGGATCGGTCACCTCGGCGGCCACGCCCGGGATGCCGTGCCGGGTGACGAGGGTGTCCAGGGCGCGGGTGAGCGCGGAGCGCGCCGCGCCGGGTCCGGAGGGCGCGCCGGGGAGAGGGGCCCGGGACGGTGCCGGGCGCGGGGCCGCGGCCGCGGCGGGGGCGGCGGCGACCGCCAGGGCCGCCGAGACGAGGGCCAACGCCGCAGTGCGCCGCGTCGGCCGGGGACCGCCGGGAGCGGGCCCCTGCTCAGGGTGCCGTAGGTGTGCCATGCGTCGACGCTAGGGGCGCGACCGCTCCCGGATCACTGGGGCATGCCCCCGATCGGCACGGGGGCCAGCTCCACCTCGCTCCGTCCGGTGGCCGTTGCTGCTCGAACTCGGTGACAGCGACGGCGAGGACGTCGTCTCCTCCGTCGCGGACCACGCCGTGGACGTCCCGAACGACATGGCCGTGTGCGCGAGGGCCTGACCGCCGAGGCCGCCCGGCCGTCAGCTCCGCATCCGCACATCGAGGACGGGGCCAGGCGTTCCACCAGCAGGCCGGGCCTGCTGCATCTTCTCGTTGAGGTGCCGGCGTGCGGCGTCCACGTTGATGACAGTGTCCGACTCCATGGCCGTGGCCAGGTCGCCGCAGGCCTCGGCGGCGGCTGTGGCGCGGGGCAGCATCAGGTTCTCGTAGGCGCGGACGGCCCGGTCGAGGTCGTCGTGGGTGGCGATGGACGTGGCCAGGTCGGTGCCGTCGAGCATGGCGAGGTTCGCGCCGATGCCGTAGGGCGGCATGAGGTGGGCGGCGTCGCCCAGCAAGGTGATGCCGGGGACATGGGTCCACGCGTGTCCGACGGGCAGGACGTGCAGGGGCCTGTTGACGAAGCCGCCGTCGGAGTCGCGGATGAGGTCGAGCAGGCCGTCGTGCCAGCCGTCGAGCATCCCCAGCAGGTGTTCGCGGACCGCTGCGGAGTCCTCGAAGTCCAGGCCGGCACGGATGTGCCAGTCGCGCGGCGCCTCGAAGCCGGCGTAGACGCGGACGTGGCCACCGCTGTTGCGCTGGGCCGACAGCATGGCGCGGGCGGACTTCGCGGCCAGGGTGCCGTTGCCGACCATGCGCGCCAGTGCGGGGTGGCGCGTGTCCACGTCGTCGAGGGAGGTCTCGACCAGGGTCCGGCCCGTATAGGCGGGTGTCGCCTCGGAAAGCGCCGGACGGATCCGCGACCATGCGCCGTCCGCGCCGACGACCAGGGCGAATGCCTCGCTCGTGCCGTCATCGAAGTGCAGGCGGGCGGTGCCGTCGCCGGCCCGGGACACCGAGGCCGCCGGCCGCCCCCAGCGGACGGTGCCGGGAGCCAGGGAGTCCAGGAGCAGACCGCGCAGTTGGCCGCGGTCGATCTCGGGCGCGGCCACCGTGGCGTCGGCGGGCAGCTCGTGGTGGACCAGCTCGCCCGTGACGGGGTCGAGACCGCGGAGTTCCTGGCCTTCGGGACGGGCCAGGGCGCGGAACTCCTCGGCCAGGCCCGCGGCGCGGACGGCGGCCCGGCCGGTGTCGTGCAGGTCCAGCATGCCGCCCTGCCAGCGGGAGCGGGCGGAGGGCTCGCGTTCGAACACGGTGACGGGGAGGCCGTACTGCTGGAGGGTCCGGGCACAGGCGAGGCCGCCGATACCGGCTCCCACGACGGCGATGGGGCTGAGGGCAGACGTCATGGCACGAGGTCCTTTCGTGGCACGGGAAGAACCGAACCAGAAAAGCGTATCCAATGCAAAAGTGTAATGACTAGCCTTTTGAAGCGGATGTGCATCGGCCTATGCTGGGCCGGTGAACGAACCCATCGGACGCCGTGAGCGGAAGAAGGCCCGGACCCGCCAGGCCCTGGCCGACGCCGCGCTCCGGCTCTTCCTCGAACGCGGCTACGACGCCGTCAGCGTCAAGGACGTCGCCAACGCCGCCGACGTGGCGGTCACCACCCTGTTCAAGCACTTCCCCAGTAAGGAAGCGCTGGTCTTCGACCTCGACGCCGACCTTGAGGCGGCTCTGGTGACGGCGGTGCGCGACCGGGCACCCGGTCAGTCGGTCCCTGCCGCCCTGCGCGACCACGTCCTGGAGTGGGCGGTCAAGATCGTCGCGGACGAACGGGCGGCCGGGATGCGGCGGATGGTCGAAGAGACCCCGGCGCTGAGCGAGTACGCCCGCCGCATGTGGGTGCGCCACGAGACCGCCCTCGCGCACGCCATCGCCGAGGAGTGCGGCGCCCCGGCCGATGACCTCGCCTGCGCCGCGCTGGCCCGGTTCGCGCTGGAGTCCGGCAGGCTGGTCCAGCGGCACGCCGACCCGCACGAGGCCGCGCACGTGATCTTCGGCCTGCTCGAAGAGGGCTGGACGGCCCGGCGGCCCGCACCCGGGTGAGCGACGGCGCGACCGGCCGCCGTGCCTGCTCCGGCGTCTCCACCACCGGGCCCGAACCGCACAGCGGTTGGGCGTCGCAGCCGGCGTCGCAGCCGGCCGGGGCGCCACGCGCGCGGTTGACGAGGACCGCGCCGCGCGGCGGATATGCATCCGCGTACGGGACCGGCCCGGCGGTGGCCCGCAGCCGTGGGCCGCGTTCGGTGGTCGCATGGCCGGACCGTCCCGTCGGGCAGCCCCGTCTACCGGGCTCGAACGTGGCACTTGTCGTCGGTGACGGCGAAATCTGCTGGCCAACGACGGCCGGGCATGAAACGGTTCATGGTCATGTCGATATCTTCCGTGCCTTCCGTGCCTTCCGTGCCTTCCGTGCCTTCTGAGCCCACCGCGTCCGGCCGTCCCGAACTGCTCCTGGTCCACGGGGCCTGGCACAGGTCCTGGTGCTGGGAGAAGGTGCAGGCCGTTCTCGCGACCCGGGGCTGGCGCACACGCGCCGTCGATCTGCCCAGCGCCGTGCCCGAGGGGGCGAGCGGGCGGCTGCCGGGCGTGTCCGACGACGCACGCGTGGTCCGTGAGGCGATCGACGGCGTCGACGGCCCGGTGGTCGTGGTGGCCCATTCCTACGGTGGCACTCCGGTCACGCAGGCGACCGCCGGTGCCACGAACGTCGTGCACATCGTCTACTTGACGGCGTTTCAGCTCGACGCCGGAGAGAGCACGTTTTCGGTCCTCGGGATCCCGCACGCCCCGGACGCGGTGGAGGGCGCCTACCCGCCCCCCGAGAACGGCTCGGACACGCTCTACGGGGACGTGCCGCAGACCGTGCGGGACGAGGCGCTGGCCAGGCTGGTGCCCCAGAGCGCGCGGTCCTTCACCGAACCGGTGACCCGGGCCGGCTGGCACACCCTGCCCTCCACCTACATCGTCTGCGACGACGACCGGAGCCTGTCGCCCTCGGACCAGGAGAGGATGGCCGAACGGGCGGGGACGGTCCGCCATCTGCCCGGCGGGCACTCGCCGTTCCTCGCCGCACCGGAGGAGCTGGCCACGCTGCTGACGGAGATCGCCGGTTCGGCGACGCCTTGCACGGATTCGCAGCCGGAGGCACAGGCCTCCCTCTGACAGCCCGCGACGCCCGGTGCGTGGCGGGCAGCCGCCTCACCAGCGGACGTGGCCCTCGGCCATGGCGAGGATTCCGCCGTGCGGCGCCGGGCCGGATGTACCGCCCGGTGCAGCTCGCACAAGTGCTCACCGGTCGGTTCCCTTGCCGTGCAGGTGCTTCCGTTGTCGCACCGGCGGAAACTGTGCCAGCCTGATATGGGGAGCAGTCGGGCGATCCATGCGCGGGGGCGAGAGGCAAGCGCCATGAGTTACCCCTCCAACGAATCCAAGGGATCCAACGGATCCGACGAATCCCGTGCGTTCTACGAGGCCTACGCGGCCGCCGGTGAGCCCGGTGAGCCCGGTGAACCGCGCGCCCAAGTCCCCACCGGCCTGGCCGTGCTGGCCAACGCCGGCTGGCAGGTGATGGTGTGCGCGGGCGTCGCCTCGGTCGCCCTCGGTGTCGTCGTGCTGGCCTGGCCGAAGGCGAGTCTGACGGTGGTCGGCGTGCTGTTCGGCATCTATCTGCTGGCCCTGGGCGTCTTCCAGCTGGCGGGCGCCTTCGGCGCTCACATTCCGGGGCACATGCGTGCCCTGGGATTCGTCAGCGGAGGGCTCTGCGTGCTGCTGGGGCTGGTGGCCTTCCGCGGTCCCGCGCAGTCGGTGCTCCTGCTCGCGCTGTGGATCGGGTTCGGCTGGCTGCTGCGCGGCGTCATGCTGACGGGCATGGCCTTGTCCGTCCCGACGCTTCCCGCCCGTGGCTGGCAGGTCTTCCTCGGCATCGTCAGCGTCCTGGCCGGAATCGTGGTGATCACCTCGCCCTTCGCGTCGATCGCCGTCCTCACCATGGTCGTCGGCATCATGCTGATCGTCATGGGACTGATCGAGGTCGGGCACGGCATCCGGTTGCGCACGCGCCTCGGAAGGCTTTCCGCGCCCGGCGCGCACCGGGGCGGCGGGGGAGGGCGGGGCGGCCGCGGTCACCGGTGGCACCCGCACCCGCAGCACTGACGGCGGCACCGGCCCGCGGGTGGCGGACCCGTTCGCGGCCCGCCGCGCACATCACGACTCCGCCCGTGAGCGCCGGCCCGGGCCCGGCCGCGCCGAGGGTCACCTGGACCGGATCAGAGCACCGGCGCCGGGAAGGTCGGGTACTCCACGCCGGACACGTGCTGGACGACGCGGATGACCTGGCACGAGTAGCCGAACTCGTTGTCGTACCACAGGTAGAGGATCGCGTTGTCGCCGTCCACCTTCGTGGCGCCGGCGTCGACGATCGAGGCGTGGCGCGAGCCGACGAAGTCCATGGACACGGCGTCGGGGGCGGTGGTGAAGTCGATCTGGCGCTTCAGCGGCGAGTTCAGCGAGACGTCGCGGAGGTACTCGAGGACCTCCTCGCGGCTGGTCTCGCGCCCGAGCCGCAGGCTGAGGATCGCGATCGAGACGTCCGGCACGGGGACGCGGATCGAGCTGCCGGTGATCGGCGCCTTGAGGTCGGGCAGGGCCTTGGCGACGGCCGAGGCGGCGCCGGTCTCCGTGATGACCATGTTGAGCGGCGCGGAGCGGCCGCGGCGGTCGGCCTTGTGGTAGTTGTCCAGCAGGTTCTGGTCGTTGGTGAACGAGTGGACGGTCTCCACGTGGCCGCGCAGCACGCCGTACTCGTCGTCCATCGCCTTCAGCGGCGGGACGATCGCGTTGGTGGTGCAGGAGGCGCAGGACAGGATCTGCTCGTCCGGCTTGATCGTGTCGTGGTTGACGCCGTGGACGATGTTGGGGACGTCGCCCTTGCCGGGCGCGGTCAGGACGACCTTGTCGATGCCGGGGCGCAGGTGCTTGGAGAGGCCCTCGCGGTCGCGCCACTTGCCGGTGTTGTCGATGAGGATGGCGTCCTTGATGCCGTACGCCGTGTAGTCGACCTCGGACGGGTCGTTGGCGTAGATCACCTTGATCGCGTTGCCGTTGGCGACGATCGTGTTGTCCGCCTCGTCGACGGTGATCGTGCCCTGGAACTGGCCGTGGATGGAGTCGCGCCGCAGCAGCGAGGCGCGCTTGACGATGTCCTGGTCGCCGCCCTGGCGGACGACGATGGCGCGCAGCCGCAGGCCGTTGCCCGAGCCTGCCTTCTCGATGAGGAGCCGGGCCACGAGGCGGCCGATGCGCCCGAAGCCGTAGAGGACGACGTCGCGCCCCTCGCGGCACGCGATCTTGTTGGCGCCCGTGGCGCCGGCGACGGCCTCGGCGGTGAAGGCCTCCACCGTCAGACCGCGGTCGTCGGTCTTGTAGGTGGCGGCGAGCATGCCGATGTCGATCTGGGAAGGGCCGAGGTCGAGCGTGGTCAGCGCCTGCAGGAACGGCAGCGTCTCGGTGACCGAGAGCTCCTCGCCGGCTATCTGCCGGGCGAATCGGTGGGTCTTCAGGATGCTGACCACCGACTTGTTCACCAGGGAGCGGCTGTGGAGGAGGACCGTGACGTCCTGCTCGCGGTGCAGCTTCCCGATGATCGGGATCATCGACTCCGCGATCTCCTCGCGGTTCTTCCAGTCAGTGAACGAGTCGTCGTTGACAGTCACAGGCTTTTCTCTTTCGAGCTAGGCAGCGCTCACATGCTAACCCCATGCCGTTTTGATCGTTCAAGTGGTGTCGCCGGGGGTCGGGCGGAGCCTGCCGGTGAGGCCCAGAAACGCAACAAAAGCACCCATGACCACCCAGCCGGGCCAGCCGCTGATGCCCATCCGCAGGGGATCCAGCGCGGCCTCCGGGTCGGCGAACTCTTTGACCATCGTCACACTCACCGAGCTGATGAACGCGTGGCCGATCACGGCGGGCACGACCGAGCCGGAGCGCAGGCGCAGCCAGGTGAAGACGGGCAGCACGAGGAGGCAGCTCACGACCATGGCGGGCACGGACACGTACCAGGGCCGCCCCGGGTACTGCCCGCCCATCAGCAGCGTGGGCAGGTGCCACAGGGCGAAGGCCGCGCCGGTGCCCACGTACGCCCGCACCAGGCGCGCGCGGCCGCCGCCCCGCAGCAGGCGGGGGAAGAGATAGCCCTGCCAGCCCAGCTCCTCGCCGAAGAACAGCGGAAGCGACACCAGCATCGAGAGCACCGCCGCGGCCGCCCGCGTGCCGAGCCCGCTCCAGTGGACGCCACCGAACGGGTAGCTGCCCGCGAGGGCGCCGAGGGCGAGAGCGGCCGCGGTGAGGCCGGCGGGGACCGCGAAGGCGACCAGGCACGCCCGTACGGCGCGCCCCCGGGGCCGCGGCCACCGCAGGGCGAGGGCGTCCCGGACCCGGCCGCTGCGCTCGACGCCGCGGACGACGAGGATCGCGGCGAGGGCGGGGGCCAGCATCGCGGCCGCGATGCACGCCTCCTCCAGCGCGCCGGTCTCCTCGCGGGCGTCGCCGCGCCGGAAGCCGCCGGCGAGGAGCGGGGACATGGCCGCCCACATGCCGGCGTAGGCCACTGCGAGGTAGACGTACAGGCCGCCGCGCCGGCGGCTCGCGAGCGGTAAGGGCTTCGTCGAGATGGTCATGATCCCGACGCTACGGACGGGACCGGCGGTGAAGAACCCGGCTGAGGACACCTCCGGTCGGGGGATTTCCCCACTTCAGGGCCGGGGGTTCTCCCCAGCAGAGGTCGGTGGCGGAGGTCGGTGGTCGGTGGCAGGGGTCGGTGCAGAGGTCCGTGGCAGTCCGTAGCGGAGGCCGGTGGCGGAGGCCGGTCACATTTCCTCTGCGCCGCGAGTCATAGAGGTAACAGCATTCGACGGAAGACACGGAAGGTACCGCCCGATGACCGGAAAGCCCCTCGTACGCCTCGCAGTTCCTCTGACGGCGGCCCTGCTCGCCCTGGCTCCCTCGGCTGCTCCGGCCGCCCCGGCCGCCCCGTCCGCGGACCGGGAGCAGCCGTCCGGGCAGCGGCCGTGGACCGCCGCCTGGACGGCTGCTCCCCAGGCCCCCGCGCACACCGACTGGTATCCCAACTGGTCGGAGGCGGGCTTCGAGAACCAGACCGTGCGGCAGGTGATCCGGGCAGGCGCAGCAGGAAGCGAGGTGCGCGTGCGGCTCTCCAACGCCTACGGCAAGACCCCGCTGCGGCTGGCCGGGGTCACCGTCGCCCTGTCGGACGGGGGCGCCGCCGTACGGCCCGGGACGGTGCGCACGCTCCGCTTCGGGGGCGCGGGCACGGCGGTGGTCCCGGCCGGCGGGGAGCTCGTGAGCGATCCGGCCGCCCTCCCCGTCGATGCCTTCGGGAAGCTCGCCGTCACCCTGTACTTCCGGGCTCCGAGCGGTCCGGCCACGTTCCACAACCTCGCTCTGACCGGCTCGTACCGGGCGGCCGGTGACCACAGCGCGGACGTGTCCGCGGGCGCGTTCACCGAACCGCCGAGCCTGTCCTGGTACTACCTGGCCGGAGTGGATGTGAAGGGGGGCATGACGAGTCGCCCGCACGGCCGGGGCAACACGGTCGTCGCCTTCGGGGACTCCCTCACCGACGGCTACGGCTCGGACTTCGGCGCCGACAACCGCTACCCGGACGTGCTGGCCGAGCGCCTCGCCGCGGCCGGCAGCCCGCGCACCGTCGTCAACGCGGGCATCGGCGGCAACAAGCTCCTCAACGGCTCCGACTGCTTCGGCGAGAGCGCCCTGGCGCGCTTCCGGCGCGACGCCCTCGACCGGACCGACGTGGGCACGGTCGTCCTCCTGGAGGGCACCAACGACATCGTCCAGCCCGACGATCCCGGCCGCTGCACGGCTCCCGCCCCGCAGGTCACGGCCCAGGACATCACGGCAGGCCTCCGGCAGCTCATACGCGAGGCCCGCGCACGCGGCGTCCGGGTCCTCGGCGCGACCATCCCGCCGTACCAGGGCTACGGGCACTGGACCGAGCGCGGCGAGCGGGTGCGCAACGAGGTCAACCGGTGGATACGCACCAGCGGTGCCTACGACGGCGTCGTGGACGCCGACCGTGCCGTGGCCGACGGCCCCGGGATCAGGAAGGAGTTCGCCTTCACCGACGGCATCCACCTCAACAGCGCGGGCTACCGGGCCGTGGCCGAGGCCGTGGACCTCGCCCGGCTGTGACCTCAGCCCGGCCGTGACCTCAGCCCGGCCGTGACCTCCGGCGCGGCGGCGGACGGCACCCCGGCCCGGCCCCCCGCCCCCGGCCGTCCGGTCCGGTGCGCCGCCACCGCCCGGCCGGTGCGAGGCTGGAGGCATGCACAACGAATCACCCGCCCGCGTCCTCGTCGTCGACGACGACCCGACCGTCGCCGAGGTCGTGGCCGGCTACCTCGGCAGGGCCGGCTTCGCCGTCGACCGGGCCGCCGACGGCCCGGCGGCGCTGGAGCTCGCCGCCGCCGTGCGCCCCGACCTCGTCCTGCTCGACCTGATGCTGCCGGGCATGGACGGCCTGGAAGTCTGCCGCAGGCTGCGGGCCGAGGGACCCGTACCCGTGATCATGCTGACGGCACGGGGCGACGAGGAGGACCGCATCCTCGGGCTGGAGATCGGCGCCGACGACTACGTCACCAAGCCCTTCAGCCCCCGGGAGCTGGTGCTGCGCGCGGAAGCCGTGCTGCGCCGCGCCCGGTCCCGGGCCGAGGTGCCGCCGCCCGCCCCGGCGCTGCGCGCCGCCGGGATCGTGCTGGACCCCGTGGCGCGGCAGGCCACCAAGGACGGGGCGGCGCTCGCCCTGACCCTCCGTGAATTCGACCTCCTCGCCTTCCTGCTGCGGCACCCGGGGCGGGCCTGCGGGCGCGAGGAGCTGATGCACAAGGTGTGGGGCTGGGAGTTCGGGGACCTGTCCACCGTGACCGTGCACGTCCGCCGGCTGCGCGCCAAGATCGAGGACGACCCGGCCCGGCCGCGCTTCATCCGGACGGTGTGGGGCGTCGGTTACCGCTTCGACGCCGGTGCCGGTGCCGGCGCCGCGGCCGAGGACGGCTCCGAAGCCGCTGCCGGCGCGCGGGGCGGGGAGGCCGGGACCGATGCGTGACATTGTGCTGATCGTCCTCTACGCCCTCGCCGGAGCGACCGCGGCCGGAGCGCTCGGCGCGCTCGCCCTGCGGCTGCTCCGGCACCGCTCGGTCGCCGTGTCCCTGACGGTCGTGGCCGCCGTGCCGGTGACGGCGATGCTGGCCGGAACGCTGAGCGTGGCGCGGGCGATGTTCCTGTCCTCGCACGACCTGACCGTCGTGACGACGGTGTGCGCCATGGCCGCCGTGGTCTCCCTGGCCACCGCGCTGCTGCTCGGCCGCTGGGTCGTCGCCCGCAGCAACGCCCTGACCCTGGCCGCGCGGGACTTCGGCCGCAGCGGCAGTTTCGCGGCCCCGGACGGCAACGCCACCGCCGAACTGGCCGCGCTCGGACGGGAACTGGCCGCCACCGGCGCCAAGCTGGAGCGGTCCCGGGAGCGGGAGCGCGCCCTCGACGCCTCGCGCCGGGAACTCGTGGCCTGGATCTCGCACGACCTGCGCACCCCGCTGGCGGGGCTGCGCGCCATGGCGGAGGCCCTGGAGGACGGCGTCGCCGAGGACCCGGCGCGGTACCACCGGCAGATCCGTACGGAGACCGACCGGCTCAACGCGATGGTGAGCGACCTCTTCGAACTCTCCCGCATCCACGCGGGCACGCTCACCCTCAGCCCGAGCCGGATGTCCGTGTACGACCTGGTGGGAGACGCACTCGCCGGGGCCGAGCCGCTGGCCCGCGAACACGGCGTCCGGCTGGTCGGGGAGGACATCGGCGAAGAGGCGGAGGCCCTGCCCGTCGAGGTCGACGGCCGGGAGATGACCCGGGTGCTGGGCAACCTCCTCGTCAACGCCATCCGTCACACCCCCGCCGACGGCACCGTCGCGATCGCCGCGCGGCACGAGGAGGCGGCGGACACGGTCGTCCTGTCCGTCACCGACGGCTGCGGCGGCATCCCCGAGGAGGACCTGCCCCGCGTCTTCGACACGGGCTGGCGGGGCTCCGAGGCCCGTACGCCACCCGCCGGCGCGGGGCTCGGCCTGGCGATCGTGCGCGGCATCGTCGAGGCCCACGCGGGACGGGCAACGGTCCGCAACGTCCGGGGCGGCTGCCGGTTCGAGGTCGTCCTGCCGACGGCGGCCCGGACCGGCCCGGCGGCCCGGGCCTGACGGTGGCCGCGGGCCTCAGTGCTCCGCCAGCACTTCCCGGAGCACGGCCGCCGCGCTGATGTCGCGGTCCTTGGTCGCGGTCAGCAGGGTGAGCGTGCCGCGCCGGGACAGCTCCCTGAGGTGCTGGAGGGCCGCCTCGTGGGGCTCGTCGCGCAGTTCCGTGCGGTAGCGGCGGGAGAACTCCTCGAAGCGGCCCGGGTCGTGCCCGTACCAGGTGCGCAACCCGGTGGAGGGCGCGACGTCCTTGCACCACTCGTCCAGCGCGGCCGCTTCCTTGGTCAGCCCGCGCGGCCAGATGCGGTCGACGAGCACCCGGCTGCCGTCCGCCTCCTCGGGCGGATCGTAGACCCTCCGCATCCGCACCTTTCCTGACCGCGCCATGAGCCCATCGTCGTCGCCGGGCCGCCGGAACGCACCCGGAGCGGCGACGCCGGCAGCCCCGGCAGGCGCAATTCCTTTGCCCGGCCGCCGGATCGGGTGAAGGATCGGCCCCGGGGACGGGACCGCTGCCCCACGACGCGACAAGGAGTAGGGGACGCATGCCGGAAACCTCGTTCCAGGGCCAGGCCGTCGACACCGCACGACCCGCCTCCGCCGCCTATCTCGTCATCGGCATTCCGGGGTCGGGGAAGAGCTCGGTGTCGGCGGGGCTCGCCCGCCGGTTCCCCCTCGGCGCGCACATCGAGGGCGACCACCTCCAGGAACTGATCGTGGCGGGAGGCCGCCTGCCCTCGCCGGAGGAGGACCTCGAAGCCGATCGCCAGCTGCTGCTGAGGGCCCGCAACGCGTCGGTCCTGGCCCGTAGTTTCCACGCCGCCGGCGTCGTCCCGGTCATCGACGACGTGGTCGTCCGGCGCGCGCACCTCGACTTCTACCTGGAGCACCTGAAGGACCTCCCGCTGCGCCTGATCGTCCTCGCGCCGTCGGCGGAGGTCGTCGCCCGGCGTCTGGCCGGGCGGGACAAGGTGCTGGCGGACGACTGGTCGTTCCTGGACGAGGCGATGCGCACCGAGCTCGGCGGCCGGGGCACGTGGTTCGACACCTCCCGGATGACCCTGGAGGAGACGGTCGACGCCGTCCTGGCGAAGGGCTGACGGCACGAGCGAGGACCGACGGCCCGAACGATGACCGATGGCCCAGCCTCCCGGCAAGGAAGACGCTGGGACATCTTCTGAAGATCCAGAGATATTCATCAGCTCATTCGATCTCCCTAACGTTGGGCGCACAACAGGAACCCACCAGGGAGAGACCCACCATGCGCGCTGTCATCCAGAAGTCCTTCGGAGGCCCCGAGGTCCTGGAGGTCGCCGAGATCGACCGTCCCACGCCCCTCTTCGGGGAGGTCCTCGTGCGCGTGCACGCCGCCTCCGTGAACCCGGTGGACGTGGCCGTCCGGTCCGGGGCCTACCCGCTGCTCGGCGAGCCGCCCTTCGGGGTCGGCTGGGACATCTCCGGCGTCGTGGAGGAGGCCGGCGCCGGGGCCCGTTTCCGGCCGGGGGACGAGGTGTACGGCATGCCGTTCTTCCCGCGCGCCGCCACGGCCTACGCCGAGTACGTCGCCGTGCCCTCCCGTCAGGTGGCCCGCAAGCCCGCGACCCTCGACCACGTGCACTCCGCCGCCCTCCCGCTCGCCGCGCTCACGGCCTGGCAGGGCCTGGTGGACGCCGCCGGGCTCGGTGAGGGGCAGCGGGTGTTGATCCACCGCGCGGCCGGCGGCGTCGGGCACCTCGCCGTCCAGATCGCCAAGGCCCGCGGCGCCCACGTGACCGCCCTGGCGAGCGCCCCCAAGCACGACTTCGTCCGCGGCCTGGGCGCCGACGAGGTCATCGACTACCGCACCACCGACTACACCGAGGCCGTCAAGGACGCCGACGTCGTCTTCGACTCCTCGTCCGAGGGCGTGCGCGCCCTGTCCGTCCTGCGCCCCGGCGGCACGCTCGTCAGCATCATGGAGCACGGGGACCGGGAGCTCGCCGCACGGATCGAGGCCGCCGGCCGCCGCTTCGCCGGCGTCTGCGTCGAGCCCGACTACGCCTCGCTGGAGGCGATCGCCGCACTCGTGGACGCCGGCCGCATACGCCCGCACGTCGCGGAGACCTTCCCGCTCGCCGAGGCCCCCGAGGCCCACGAGCAGGTCGCGTCGGGCCGGACCCAGGGGAAGATCGTCCTGACCGTCGACTGACCGTCTGCCGGCCCGGACCGGCCGGTCGTAGGCTGGGCGCCCCTGAGACGAGGAACGAAGGAGAGGCGTTGGACATCCTGAGCGAGGCGCTGAGCTCGATGCGGACCGGCCAGCCCCGGTCCGTCCGCACCCACGGCCGCGCGCCCTGGGGCCTGCGCCTCTCCCCGGTCGCCGGCGCCGGCTTCCACGTGGTCCTCTACGGCACCTGCTGGCTCGTCCCCGAGAGGGACGCGCCGCACCCGCAGCCGATCGCCCTCAGCCCGGGCGACGTGGTCTTCCTGCGCGACGGCCGGGGGCACGTCCTCGCCGACCACCCCTCCACCCCGCCCCAGGAGGCGGAGCCCGCGGAGTTCCGTCCGGGCGCGCCCCTGGGCACGGTCACCATCGGCGCCGACGGCCCCCGCACCAGCCTCCTGTGCGGCCACTACCACCTGGACCAGGGACGCCCGCACCCCCTGGTGCGCCAGCTCCCCGAGATCATCCACCTGTCCACCCGGCACGGCCGCCACTCCGAACTGTGCGCCGCCGTGCAGCTCCTCGGCTCGGAGCTGGAGAACCCCCGCATCGGATCGGCGGGCATCGTCCCCGCGCTGATCGACTCGCTGCTCCTCTACATCCTGCGCGCCTGGATCGAGGACCAGCCGCCGACGGAGGCCAGGGGCTGGGCCGCCGCGCTCGGCGACCCCGCGGTGGCGCCGGCCCTCGCCGCCGTCCACGAGGATCCGGCCGCGCCGTGGACGGTCGAGTCCCTGGCCGAGCGGGCGGGCCTGTCCCGCGCGGCCTTCGCGCGCCGCTTCACCGCGCTCGTGGGCGAGCCGCCCATGGCTTACCTGACCCGCTGGCGCATGACCACGGCCGCCAAGCTGCTGCGCGAGTCCGACGCCCCGCTCACGACCGTCGCGGCCCGCTCCGGGTACGGCTCCGAGTACGCCTTCGCCAAGGCGTTCAAACGCGAGTACGGCCAGGCCCCCGGCGGCTACCGACGCGGCTCCCGCGCCGCCTGAACCGGCCCCCCTCCCGAAGAAAACCCTCCGAGCAAAGCCGCCTGACGGTACGTTATCGGCCACCTCGGCCATCGCCCCACACCGCGGCATAGCGGACACGATCTCTGCCTCTTCCTGCTATGACACCGGATCCGGCCGTACGAGGCCCCGGCCGCCCGGTGGCGCAAAAGCGACGGTACGGTCCCGGCCGCCTCGACCAACATCATTACGCGCTGCTTCACTTGCGCCACAGGAGCTCCATAGCCCGAACGGGTTCATCCAGGGGCTCCTTCTTGACGCACGCGCCCAGACGGCCCCAGACGGAAAGGACCGGGATGTCGACCGCAGCGCACCGGCAGCAGCCGGAGCAGCCCGAGCAGCAGGCGGGCCGGGCACAGCTCAGCCTGGGGATCGCCGCTGCGCGGAACCTCGCGACCACCACCAAGACCGCCCCGCAGATGCAGGGCGTCAGCTCGCGGTGGCTGCTGCGCACCCTGCCCTGGGTCGAGGTGAAGGGCGGCACGTACCGCGTCAACCGGCGCCTGGTGTACGAGGTCGGCGACGGCCGGGTCACCTTCGTCCAGGAAGGGGCCGCGGTCAAGGTCGTCCCGGCCGAGCTGGGCGAACTGCCGCTGCTGCGCGGGTTCGACGACGCCGAGGCGCTGCGGGCGCTGGCCGAGCGCTGCCGGCAGGAGGAGTACGCGCCCGGTCAGGTGATCGCCGAACGCGGCCGCACCGTCGACCACGTCTACCTCATCGCGCACGGCAAGGTCGAGAAGACCGGCGCCGGCAAGTACGGCGAGGAGAATCGGCGCGGCGTGCTGGCCGACGGCGGCTTCTTCGGCGGCCGGGCCGTGGCCGAGACCCCCGGCACCTGGGAGTTCACGGCGCGCGCGATGACGGCGTGCACCGTACTGGCCCTGCCCCGCACCGCGTACGAGGAGGTGGCGGGCCGCAACGAGCGGCTGCGCGCCCACGTCCGCCGGCGCGAGGCCGAGCAGCACCGCCCGCAGAACAAGAAGGGCGAGGCGGACATCGCCCTCGCCTCCGGCCACACCGGCGCGCCCGTGCTGCCCGGCACCTTCGTCGACTACGAGCTCTCCCCGCGCGAGTACGAGCTGAGCGTGGCCCAGACGGTCCTGCGGGTGCACAGCCGGGTCGCCGACCTCTACAACGAGCCGATGGACCAGATCGAGCAGCAGCTGCGGCTGACGATCGAGGCCCTGCGCGAGCGCCAGGAGTCCGAGCTCGTCAACAACTCCGAGTTCGGCCTGCTGCACAACGCCGACCACAGCCAGCGCATCTCCACCCACTCGGGCCCGCCCACCCCCGACGACATGGACGAGCTGCTGAGCATGCGGCGCGGGACCAAGGCGTTCTTCGCCCACCCCCGGGCCATCTCCGCCTTCGCCCGCGAGTGCAACAAGCGGGGCCTGTCCTTCGACAGCGCCGACGTGGGCGGCCACGCGGTGCCCGCGTGGCGCGGCGTGCCCATCCTCCCCTGCGGCAAGATCCCCGTCTCGGAAGAGGGCACCTCCTCCATCCTCGCCGTGCGCCTGGGCGAGGCCGAGGAGGGCGTGGTCGGCCTGCGGCAGACCGGCATCCCCGACGAGTACGAGCCCGGCCTGAACGTGCGGTTCATGGGCATCAACGACCAGGCTCTCATCTCCTACCTGGTCAGCACCTACTACTCGGCGGCCGTCCTCGTGCCCGACGCGCTCGGCGTCCTCGAGAACGCCGAGGTCTTCCACACCCCGTCCTGACGGGCACCGCCCCCGGCACAGAGAGAAGAACCGTGTCACTGCTGTCCCGGATCACCGCGCCCACGGCCCGCCACGACGCGGCGCTGCTCGCGGCGGCGCTGCTCGCCCACCAGGGCGTCCCGGCCGCGCCCAGGACGCTCCGCCCGCCCGCCGGGCCGACCGGCCTCGGCACCTCCGCGGCCCGCCTCGCGCCCCGGCGCGAGGCCGCGCCCGCCGCCTCCTCTTCCTCGTCCGGCGTCCCGGAGCTGTACTGCCCGCCCGCGCTCCGGGACGACCCGGCCCTCGCCCGGGAGGTCAACGACCGCCTGCTGGCCTGGGCCGGTGAGACCGGCATCTACGACGGACGGCTCGACCGCGTCCGCGCGGCCGACTTCGGCCGCCTGATGATGCTGGCCCACCCCGACACCGACGACCCGGACCGGCTGCTCGCGGCGGGCAAGTGCGCGCTCGCGGAGTGGGCCACCGACGACTACTACTGCGACGACGGGGCCGGGCCCGAACTCCTGGGCTCGCACCTCGGGCCCGCCTACGCGGCCCTCGACCCCGCCCACCTGCCCGCCCGTTACGCGCCCGCCTGGGAGCGGGAGATGCGCGGCGACCCCGTCCGGGTCGCCCTGCGCTCCGCCCTGGCGCACCTGGCCCGCTACGCGGAACCGTCGCAGCTGGCCCGGCTCCGCCACGAGGTCGCCGTCCTCTTCGTCGGCTACGGCCAGGAGGGCTCCTGGCGCTCGCGGGAGTACCTGCCCACCGTCCCCGAGTACCTGGCGCACCGGCAGACCAACAGCTTCCTGCCCTGCATCGCGCTGGCCGACGTGGTGGGCGGCTACGCGCTGCCCGCGGCCGAGTACGGCGACCCGCGCGTGCGCCGCGCCGTGACGATGGCCGCCACCGCCGCCACGCTCGTCAACGACCTGTACTCCATGACCAAGGAACACCACGCCACCGGCGTGGAGTTCAACCTGCCGACCGTAATCGCCGAGCGGGAGCGCTGCTCGCCCCGCGAGGCGATCGAGCGCAGTGCGGAGATCCACGACGAGCTGGTGCGCACCTACGAGGCCGAGGCGGCCGCCCTCGCCCTCACCGGCTCGCCGCAGCTGCGCCGCTTCCTCGCGGGGGTGTGGGCCTGGCTCGGCGGCAACCGCGCGTGGCACAGCGGCAGCCCCCGCTACAACAACGCCTGAACCGGCCTCACCTTTTTTGCACGTCCTAAGGAGCACGTCCATGTCCACCGCCCCCGCCCCCGTGCTGCGCACCGCCTACCAGAAGGCCGTCGCCGAGTACTGGAACAACGAGAAGGACCCGGTCAACCTGCAGCTGGGCGACGTCGACGGGCTCTACCACCACCACTACGGGCTCGGCGACTACGACCCGTCCGTCCTGGAGGGCCCCGAGGCCGGCCGCGACGCGCGCATCACCGAGGAGCTGCACCGGCTGGAGTCGGCCCAGGCCGACGTCCTCCTCGACCACCTGGGCCCCATCGCCCCCGAGCACCGCCTGCTGGACGCCGGCTGCGGCCGCGGGGGCACCAGCATCATGGCCAACGCCCGGTTCGGCTGCCGCGCCGACGGCGTCTCCATCTCCCGGTCCCAGGTCGACTTCGCCAACGAGCAGGCCCGCAAGCGCGGCGTGGACGACAAGGTCCGCTACCACTTCGCCAACATGCTGGACACCGGCCTGCCCACCGGCGCCTTCCAGGGCATCTGGAACAACGAGTCCACCATGTACGTGGACCTGTTCGAGCTCTTCGCCGAGCACGCCCGCCAGCTGGCCTTCGGGGGCCGCTACGTCACCATCACCGGCTGCTCCAACGACGTCACGGGCCTGCGCTCCAAGGCGGTCAGCCGCATCGACGAGCACTACACCTGCAACATCCACCCCCGCAGCGCCTACTTCAAGGCCATGGCCGCCAACGGCCTCGTGCCCATCAACGTCGTCGACCTGACGGCCGCCACGATCCCGTACTGGGAGCTGCGCGCCCGGTCCTCCCTGGCCACGGGCGTCGAGGAGCCGTTCCTCACCGCGTACAAGGAGGGCAGCTTCCACTACCTGCTCATCGCCGCCGACCGCATCTGACCGGCGTGCCCGCGCCCCCGGCCCGAGCGCCGGGGCGCATCGGCGCCGGCGCCGTCCGCCACCGGGATGCGCCGCCGGGTGTTCCGTGGATGGATGGGGGCAAGGGGCTGGGGGACCGGCGGCACGCCGGTCCGCACGGGCAGCCGATCCGGGAGGAAGGTCCCATGCCGAAGGAGACGGTGGCGGAGCAGTTCGTCGGCATCCTGGCGCGCGCCGGGGTGCGGCGGCTCTACGGGGTCGTCGGGGACAGCCTCAACCCGGTCGTGGACGCGGTGCGCCGCAGCCCCGCCGTCGACTGGGTGCAGGTCCGCCACGAGGAGGCCGCCGCCTTCGCCGCGGGCGCCGAGGCCCAGCTGACGGGGAAGCTGGCCGCCTGCGCGGGCTCCTGCGGCCCGGGCAACCTGCACCTCATCAACGGCCTCTACGACGCGCACCGCTCCATGGCCCCCGTGCTCGCGCTGGCCTCGCACATCCCGAGCGGGGAGATCGGCACCGGCTTCTTCCAGGAGACCCACCCGGACCAGCTCTTCCGCGAGTGCAGCCACTACTGCGAGCTGATCTCCAGCCCCCGGCAGATGCCGCGGGTACTGCGGACGGGCATCCAGCACGCGATCGGCCGCAGCGGCGTCAGCGTCGTCGTCCTGCCGGGCGACGTCGCGGGCGAGCCGGCCCCCGGACGCGCGAGCGAGCACGCCCTGGTCACCGCCCGCCCGTCGGTGCGGCCCGGGGACGCCGAGATCGACGCGCTCGCCCGGATGGTCGACGAGGCGGGCAAGGTGACGCTGTTCTGCGGCAGCGGCACGGCGGGCGCCCACGAGGAGGTGATGCGGTTCGCCGAGCGGGTGAAGGCCCCCGTCGGGCACGCACTGCGCGGCAAGGAGTGGATCCAGTACGACAACCCGTACGACGTCGGCATGAGCGGCCTGCTCGGCTACGGCGCGGCCTACGAGGCCACTCACGAGTGCGACCTGCTGATCCTGCTGGGCACCGACTTCCCGTACAACGCCTTCCTGCCGGACGACGTGAAGACCGTCCAGGTGGACGTGCGGCCCGAGCACCTGGGCCGCAGGGCCGCGCTCGACCTCGCCGTGTGGGGCGACGTCCGCGAGACGCTGCGCTGCCTGACGCCGCGGGTGCAGGTCAAGAGCAGCCGGAAGTTCCTCGACAAGATGCTCGCGAAGCACGCCGACGCCCTCGAAGGCGTCGTCAAGGCGTACACCCGGAAGGTGGAGAAGCGCACGCCGATCCATCCGGAGTACGTGGCCTCGGTGCTGGACGAGGAGGCCGACGACGACGCGGTCTTCACGGTCGACACCGGCATGAACAATGTGTGGGCGGCCCGCTACCTCACCCCCAACGGCCGCCGCCGCGTCATCGGCTCCTTCACCCACGGCTCGATGGCGAACGCCCTGCCCCAGGCGATCGGGGCCCAGTTCCTCGACCGCGGCCGGCAGGTCGTCTCGATGTCCGGCGACGGGGGTTTCGCCATGCTGATGGGCGACTTCCTGACGCTGGTCCAGTACGGCCTGCCGGTGAAGGTGGTGCTGTTCGACAACTCCTCGCTGGGCATGGTGGAGCTGGAGATGATGGTGGGCGGCCTGCCCGCGTACGGCACCACCAACCACAACCCCGACTTCGCGGCCATCGCCACCGCGGCCGGCGCGTACGGCGTGCGGGTGGAGAAGCCCAAGCACGTGCGGGGAGCCCTGCGGGACGCCTTCCGGCACAAGGGGCCGGCGCTGGTGGACATCGTGACCGACCCCAACGCCCTGTCCATCCCGCCGAAGATCACCGCGGACATGGTCGGCGGGTTCGCCCTGTCGGCGGGACGGATGGTCCTGGAGGGCGGTGTGGGCCGGATGGTGCAGATGGCGCGCTCCAACCTGCGCAACATCCCGCGCCCCTGACGGCCCGCCCGTCAGCCCGCGGGCGCGGGCACGCCCCAGATCCTCCGGTACGCCGCGCGGTAGCCCGGCGGGTCCCAGGACGTGGCCCCGCCGCTGTTGGCGGCGGTGGCGATGTGCACCGGGGCCACGTACCCGCTGGCGGGCTCGCCCGCGAAGGCGCGGTTGAACTCGTCGACGATCTGCCAGCCCTGCTCGGAGAGCGCCTCGGGCACGGTGGCCGCCTGGAACTGCCGGCTGTTGATGCGCTGGAAGGCGGACGGGTCGCCGTCGCCCGCGCCGACGTTGAAGGGCGCGCCCGCGCCCTTCCTGCGGGCCGCGCGCAGGGCGGGGGCGGCGTCGGCGAAGTACACGTCGTTGATGGCGACGGAGTGGGTCCAGCGTTCCGGGAAGCGGGAGAGGAGGGAGGAGACCTCCTGGGGCGTCCGGCTGCTCGTGTCCGCGAGCGGGATGTTCTCCTCCGCCAGGAGCCGCACGCCCGCGCAGGTGGCGAGCTCCTTCGTGATGAGCTCGGACTTGTTCCGGGCGAACGGGATCGAGGCGTCGGTGAACACGACGACCCCGGCGACGCCGTGCGCGTGCGCGATGACCCAGTCCGCGCTGATCCGCGCGACGTCACCGACCCGGGTGGTGACGTTGGTGAACAGCGCGGGGTCCCTGCTGGGGCCGGGGGAGGCGACCGCGTGCCAGCCGACGAGCGGGATGTGTTCCGCTCCGGCCTGTGCGACCTGCTGCGACGTCAGGTGCGGGTCGAAGCCGGCGATGACGATGCCGGCGGGCCGCAGGGCGACGGCCTGCCCGAACGCCGCCTGGATCCCGGCGGGGGTGCCCTGGCCGTCGATCACCCGGACGTTCCAGCCGACGGCCCCCGCCGCCTCCTGCACGCCCTCGGCGACGCCCGCGACGCCGGGGTTGGTCATGGACTGCGCGACGAGGACGAGGGACCTGCCGGGGACGGCCCGGGGCCCGGTGGTGGGGCCGTCCCACGCCGCGTCGGTCTTCTCGGCCTGCCGGACGGCCGCCCCGGCCCTGGCCAGGGCGGCGGGGCAGCCGCTTTGCGCCGGGGTGGACGGGGGCGGCGCGGGGCCGGTCGACGCACCGCGCTCGCAGCCCGCGAGGACGGCGACGGCCACGGCCAGGGCGGCCGCGCCCGCCGGCACGGCCGTGCGGTTCACGGGCCGGCTCCGTGACGCAGCTGCCGGCGCGCCGCGTAGCCGGCCAGGCCGACGGCGATGAGCAGGGTGACGCCGTCGAACATCGGCGTGACCCAGAACCGGGCCCCGAGCTGGCCGATGCCGGCGAGACCGATGGCGAGGACCGTGACGGCGACGAGCGTGCCCGGGGCGTTGGCGCGGCCGGGCCGGATCGCGGTCGAGCCGAGCAGCGCGCCGACGAACGCGGGCAGCAGGTAGTCCATGCCGACGCTGGGGTTGCCGGTCTGCTGCTGCGCGGCGAGCAGGACCCCGGCGACGCCGACGACCAGGCCGGACGCGGTGAAGGCGCCGGTGACGTAGCGCCGCGAGGGGATGCCCACCAGCTCGGCGGCGCGCGGGTTGGAGCCGATGACGTACAGGTACCGGCCCAGCGGCAGCCGCTCCAGGAGCAGCCACAGCACGGCGGTGAGGGCGAGGACGTAGAAGGCGGAGACCGGCAGCCCGAGGAACCGGGAGTCGTAGAGCGCGGTGAAGCCGGCCGGCAGGCCGCCCGGGCCGGGGACGACGCGGGCCCCGCCGGTGATCCAGCCGGTGAAGGCGTACATGATGCTGCCGGTGCCGAGCGTGGCGATGAAGGAGTCGATCCGCGCGAACTCCACGACGGCGCCGTTGACGGCGCCGACGGCCGCCCCGCCGAGGACCACGACCAGGCAGGCGGCGGGCCACGGCCAGTGGCCGGCCACGAGGAGCTGCATCGTCACGACGTGCGCGAGCCCGAGGCCGTAGCCGATGGACAGGTCGAACTTGCCGGTGGCGATGGGGATCGTCGCGCCCAGCGCGAGCAGGGCGGGGATCGAGTGGTTGGACAGGACGGCGGAGATGTTGTCCAGGGTGGGGAAGGTGTCCGGCAGGGCGAGGGAGAAGGCCGCGAACAGCAGGACGGTGAGGGCGAGGAGGCCGTAGGCGCCGACGAGGTGCCCGATCCGGTGCCGGAGGGCGTGCCGGGTGGGGGGCGTCATCGTCACGGCGTCCCGGTGAGGGGGGCCATGGCCGAGGCCGCGTGGGTGAGCGCGGTGACGGTGAGGGCTTCGCCGCTCAGTTCCGCGGTCGCCTTCCCGCGGACGAACACCAGGGCGCGATGGCACACGCCGGCGACCTCTTCGAAGTCGGTGGAGATGAGCAGCACGGCGAGGCCGTCGGCCAGCGCGTGCTGCAGCAGGTGGTAGACCGCCGCCTTGGCGCCGACGTCCACCCCGGCGGTCGGCTCCTCCAGGATCAGGAGGTTGCGGTGCGGCCCGAGCCACCGGCCGATCATGACCTTCTGCTGGTTCCCGCCGGACAGGGTGGCGATCGGCACCTCGCTGTCCGGGGGACGCACGGCGAACCGCTCCATGAGGACGGCGGCCTCGGCGCGCTCGCGCCGGGGGCTGATCCAGTGGGTGCTCCGCAGCCCGCCGGCCCGGGGGTTGGCCAGGAAGTTCTCCCGTACGGTCAGCTCCGCCGCGCAGCCCTCCTCCAGCCGGTTGCTCGTCACGAAGCCGACGCCGGCGTCCACCGCTGCGGTGACCGTGCCGGGCCGGTAGGGCCGGCCGCCGAGCAGGGCGCTCCCGCCGAGCAGAGGGCGGGCGCCGGCGAGGGCGCAGCCCAGTTCCATGTGCCCGGCGCCGGTGAGGCCGACCATGCCGAGGATCTCGCCGGCGCGCAGCTCCAGGCTGACCGGCCCGGTGCTCTTTGTCCGCACGCCGTCCAGGCGGAGGACGGCCGGTCCGGCGGCGGGGGCGGTGAACGCGTAGCCGCGCGGTTCGTGGCCCACGATGTCGTGCACGAGGCGGGCCCGGGGGTAGTCGGCGACCGGGCCGTGGCTGACGATGCGGCCGTCGCGCAGGACGGCGAAGGCGTCGGCGACCTTGAACACCTCGTCGATCCGGTGGGTGACGAAGACGATGGCGTGCCCGCGGTCGCGCAGGGCGTGCAGGACGTCGAAGAGCCGGGCGCAGTCGGCGGCCGGGAGGCTGGCGGTCGGCTCGTCCAGGACGATGAGCCCGGCCCGGGTGCACAGGGCGCGGGCGATGGCCACCAGGGAGCGTTCGGCGCGGGTGAGGCCGGAGACGACGGCGTCCGGGTCGAGGTGGGCCGCGACGATGCCCAGGGCCTCGGTGCACTGCCGGCGGGTGCGCCGCCAGGACACCAGCCCCGCGCGGCGGGCGTACCCGGTGCCCAGCGCGATGTTCTCGGCGACGGTCATCCACCCGACCAGCCCGAGGTCCTGGTGGATGAACGACATGGCGCGGGAGGCCGCCTCGGTGTCGAGCGGGTGCCCGGCGACGGTCACCTCGCCCGAATCCGCGCGGTGGACGCCCGCGAGCACCTTGATGAGGGTGGACTTCCCCGCGCCGTTGGGGCCGAGCAGGGCCAGGACGCCGCCGCGGCTGATGTCGAGGTCGACCGCGTCGAGCGCGCGCGTGCCGCCGAACCGCTTGCCGAGCCCGCGGATGCGGACGAGGGGTTGAGGGTTCGGCACGTTCGTCATGCTACGACCACTTCCGCCCCGGATCCCGGATGGACCGTCAGATGGCGGGGATGTCGTCGAGGTCGAGGTGCAGCGCGGCGGGGCCGGCCTTGCCTCCCGGCACCTCCAGCGCGCACTCCGCCCAGATGACCTTGCCCTCCGGTGTGTAGCGGGTGCCCCAGGACTGGGAGAGCTGGGCGACGAGGAACAGGCCGCGGCCGCCCTCGTCGGTGGCCGCCGCGTGGCGCAGGTGCGGGGAGGTGCTGCTGGTGTCGGCGACCTCGCAGGTCAGGGCGCGGTCGTAGAGCAGGCGCACCCGGATGGGGCCGGAGCCGTACCGGATCGCGTTGGTGACCAGCTCGCTCAGCAGCAGCTCGGCGGCGAAGGCCGTCTCCTCCAGCCCCCACTCGGCCAGCCGGCGGGTGACGGCGGCGCGCACGGAGGAGACCAGCGCCGGGTCGGCGGGCAGGTCCCAGGCGGCGATGCGGTGCGGGTCCAGGGCGTGGGTGCGGGCGACCAGCAGCGCGATGTCGTCGTCGGGGTGGTCGGGCACCATGGCGTCCAGGACGGCGCGGCAGGTGTCCTCGGGCGGGCGGTTCGGGTGCGACAGCGCGCGGCGCAGGTCCTCCAGGGCCGTGTCGAAGTCGCGCCGGCGGTCCTCGATCAGCCCGTCGGTGTAGAGGACCAGCTGGCTGCCCTCGGGCAGCAGGAACTCCGCGGTCTCGAAGGGGAGGCCGCCCAGCCCCAGCGGAGGGCCGGCGGGCAGCTCGAGGAAGCCGACGATGCCGTCGGGGCGCACCAGTGCGGGCGGCGGGTGCCCGGCCCGGGCCATGGTGCACTCCTGCGTGGTGGGGTCGTAGATGACGTACAGGCAGGTGGCGCCGATGATGCCGGGGATGCCCGCGCCGGGGTCGCCGCCGCCCTCCTCGCGGTCGAGGCGCCCGACGAGGTTGTCGAGGTGGGTGAGCACCTCGTCCGGGGGCAGGTCCAGCTCGGCGAAGTTGCGCGCGGCGGTGCGCAGCCGGCCCATGGTGGCGGCGGCGTGCAGCCCGTGGCCCACCACGTCGCCGACCACGAGGGCGACGCGGGCGCTGGAGAGGGGGATGACGTCGAACCAGTCGCCGCCTACGCCGGACTGGGCGGGCATGTAGCGGTGCGCGACCTCCACGGCGTTCTGCTCGGGGAAGCCGTGCGGCAGCAGGCTGTGCTGCAGGGCGAGGACCATCGCGTGCTCGCGCGTGTAGCGGCGGGCGTTGTCGATGCAGATGGCGGCCCGCGTGGCGAGCTCCTGCGCCAGCGAGCGGTCGTCGTCCCCGAAGGGGGCGGGGTCCCGCGCCCGGTAGAAGCTCGCGATGCCCAGGGCGATGCCGCGCGCGAGCAGCGGGACGGCGATCAGGGAGTGGACGTTGTGCGCGAGGATGCGCTGGGCGGCCACGGGGTCCTGGGAGACCCAGCCCGGGGCGTCCCGCAGGTCGGGCTCCAGGACGGTCTGCCTGCTGGTCAGGCAGCGGAGCTGGGGCGTGGTCGGGCGCAGGTCGACCCGCTCGCCGACGGGGTAGAACGGGCAGTCCCCGCGGAAGCCGTGCACGACCGTGCGGTGGAGGTTCTTGGCGGGGTCCGTCGGCTCGTCGCCGCGCAGCACCGCCTCGGGCAGGTCGATGGTGACGAAGTCGGCCAGGCGCGGGACGGCCATCTCGGCGAGCTCGCGGGCGGTGCGGCCCACGTCCAGGGTGGTGCCGATCCGGGTGCTCGCCTCGGACAGCAGCTCCAGGCGGCGCCGCGCCGCCACGGCGTGCCTGCCCACGCCCGGCTCGCCGACCAGCAGCAGGCCGCCGGCCGCGCCGGCGGGGGAGCCGCCGGTGCCGCGGGGTGCCGCCGGGCCCGGCGCGCGGGCCGCCGAAGCGGGCCCGGCGGGAGGTGGGGCGAAGCGGGCGAGGGCCTGCTCGGCCAGGAGGCCGGGCGGCTCGGCGGCCGCGGTTCCGGCGGCGGGTGCGGCCGTGGCCGCGGTCGCCGTCCCGGTTCCGGCTTCGCGGGCCACCGTGAGGGGCGGCTCCCGTGCGTCGAGCACCGCCTCGACGACCACGCCCTCCACTCCGGAGGCGGTGGTCACCGGGCGGCTCAGGAGGGTGACCCGCCGGCCGCCGGGCAGCGTCACCTCGACGGCGGCCCGCTGGGCCGACGCGATCAGCTCGGTGGCCCGCTCCTCCAGGATCATCCGGTCCCGCCGGCCCAGGCCGCTCGTGAGCGGCTCGCCCAGCTGCCCGTTGAGGGCCGCGGCCCCGGCGGGCGCGTGGCTCCTGGCGTCGAGGTAGGCCTGCAGAAGGGCGCGCTCGCGCGCCGAACTCTGCCCCAGCAGCCGTCGCTCGATGGCGCCGGCCGCCTTGCGGATGACGATGTCCAGCGACGCGTCCGCGTCGGTGCGGGGGAATCCGAAGCACAGGACCCCCTCGATGCGCCCGTTGAGCAGGTCCCGGACCGGAATGGCCGCGCAGGCGTTCGACTGCGAGCGCTCGGCGAAGTGCTCGGCGCCGTAGACGTTGACCAGCCGCCGCTCCGCGAGGGCCAGGCCGATGCCGTTGGTCCCGGCGTACTTCTCGGCGAAGACGAAGCCGGGGACGCTCTGGATCGGGGCCAGCCGCCGCACCATGGCGGCATCGCCGAAGCGGCGCTGCAGCACCGCCCCGCGCCCGTCGGCCAGGGCCACGTTCATGTTCCGGCCTGTGAACAGGGCCTGCAGGCGGTCCAGGACGGGGGTGGCGGCGCGGATGAGGCGGCCGTCGAGGTCGAGGTCCGGGAAGTAGGGGAGCTCACAGCCGTCCGGGGAGAGCCCCAGCGACCGGCTCCGCTGCCACGAGTCGAAGATCGGGCCGCGCACGGCACCCGCGACCGGCGCGCCCGTGAAGAACTGCTCGCGGGCGAGCACGGGGCCGATGTCGTCCCCCACGAGCCCCATCCGGATCACTTCCCCGTACGGTCGGCGCGCCTGCACTGGTGTCCTATTTTAGAACTTCACGGACATATAGGATCCCGGGTCACCGTCATGGGCGATCCCGGGTCACAGCACGGCGACCGGGTTGACGGGCGAGCCCGTACCGCCCGGGACGTTCAAGGGGGACACGATGAGCAGGAACTCGTAACGCTCCGTGCCCGCGCAGGCGGCCGCGAGCTCCTCGACGTCGGCGTTGTCCAGCAGCGGCACGCCCATCGCCGCGACGGCGAGCGTGTGGACCGGCGAGTGCACCCCCTCCACCGGCGACGGCCGCACGTCGCTGTCGCCGTCACCGCCCAGCAGGGCGATCCCGCGCCCGGCCAGCAGCGGCACGGCGTCCACGTGGAGCCCCGCGCAGGCCGCGTCGGCGTCCCAGGGGCCCCGCTCCCGGCGCCGCCGGAAGCGGCCGGTCCGCAGCAGCACGGCGTCGCCGTCGCCGATCTCCACGCCCAGCGCCTCCTCCGCGGCGGTTATGTCCCCGGCGTGCACGGCCTGCCCCGGCTCCAGCCAGGCGACCCCCTGGACGGCGGGCAGGTCGAGGAGCACCCCCCTGGTCACCAGGGGTCCGAGCGCCGCGACGGAGCCGAAGCGGGCGCCTCCGGCGCCGACGAGCCCGCGCGCCGCGCCGCCGTCGTAGAGCCGGCCGCGATAGGCGACGTGGGCCAGTGCGTCCAGATGGGTGATGCCCTTGCCGTGGAAGTCGGCGCCCACGAAATCCTTGTGGGTGGAGGGCTCGGGCGGCTCGACGTCACCCAGGTCGGACATGTAGTGCAGGGCGGGCCTGCGGTTGTCCGGGCCGGCCGCCGTGTCCCACGGCCGGCCCAGCGGGACGACGGTCCCGGACCGCACCAGGGCGGCCGCCCGCCGGGCGTGGCCGGCACCCACCCGGTTCCAGGCGCCACGGTCGGCGGGGGCCC
This sequence comes from Streptomyces sp. XH2, assembly GCF_049725035.1. NCBI lineage: Bacteria > Bacillati > Actinomycetota > Actinomycetes > Kitasatosporales > Streptomycetaceae > Streptomyces > Streptomyces sp. XH2. Next base: position 339,491 of record NZ_JBMMMZ010000006.1, read on the forward strand.
AGCGGCCCCACGTGCGGACCCTCTCGAACAGCGCGTCGAACTCCCGCCGGGAGACGGCGGGGCCGTTGCCCGTCGCGCTGCTCATCCCCCCATTCTTCGACGGCCTCGCCCGCGGCGCGCGGGCTCCCGGGCCTCTTCATGCCGTCATACGGTGACCACGATCTTGCCGGTGAACGTGCTGGAGTCCATCAGGCGGTGCGCGTCCGTGATGCGCTCCAGGCCGTCGAAGGTCTCGGCGATCACGGGCGCCAGCGCGCCGCTCGCCAGGCCCGAGCCGATGAAGGCGGCGGAGCGGCGGCGGTAGGCCGCGTCCCGGGAGTGGGCGCCGTTGGAGTACCCGTGGACGCTGAGCGGCCAGTTCATGGACAGCTGGACGGGGCGCCGGTCCAGCGTGCCGTAGATCACCGCCGTGCCGCCGGGCGCGAGGGCGTCGCCGACGGCGGCGAAGCCGGGGCCGCCCACCGCGTCGAAGGCCAGCTCGGCGCCCCGGCCACCGGTGATCCGCTTGACCTCCTTCACGAGGTCCTCGGAGCCGGCGCTGATCACATGGGCGGCGCCGAGCTCCAGCAGCCGTTCCCGCTTGGCCTCACCGCGCGTGACGGCGATCGGGACCGCGCCGATCCGCAGGGCCGTCTGGATCGCGGCCGTGCCGACGCCGCTGGACGCGGCCGTGATCACCACGTGGTCGCCGGGGGCCAGTCCGCCGGTCTCCACCATGCCGCCGTACGCCGTCGAGTACGTCAGCCACATCGCCGCGGACGTGACCGCGTCCGCGCCCTCGGGCCGGCGCACCAGCGCCTCCTCGGGCAGGACGGCACGCTCGCCGTACACCCCGTGGACGCCGAAGTCGAAGGCGGGAACGGACATCACCGCGTCGCCGGGCGAGAACGCGGTCACGCCCTCGCCGACCCGCTCGACCACTCCGGCCGCCTCGTAGCCGAGCCGGGAGCCGGGCAGCGTCGGCTGGTAGTAGTAACGACCGGCCCGGAACAGGGCCTCGGCCCGGTTGAGGCCGATCGCCTCGACGCGGAAGAGGACCTCGCCGGGCCCGGGCTGTGCCAGCGGCACCTCCTCGATCTTCAGGACCTCGGGGCCGCCGAGCTCGTGGAAGAGGACCGCCTTGGTGACCGCGGTGACTGCCTTGTGTGCGGAAGAAGTTGTCATGGAAACGACCGTACGGAGGAGCTGGGAGACGCTCCATATCTGAAAGCATCCCGGTTATGTCCCAGCGTCTCGCGATCAGGGCGGCAGGGTGCGATCGCGAGGGTAGGGTGCCGCCATGGACGTACTGAGCGACGCGATCGCCGCCATGCGCACCGGGCGCCCCCACTCCTCACGCTCCGTCAAGCACGCGCCCTGGGGCGTCCGCTTCCCGGCCTCCGACGGCGCCGGCTTCCACGTGGTCCTCCAGGGATCGGCCTGGCTGCTGCCGCCCGACGGCGCCGACCCCGTCCGCCTCGGCCCGGGCGACGTCGTCTTCCTGGCCCACGGGTACGGGCACGGCCTCGCCGACCATCCCGGCACCCCGCTGGAGGAGGCCCGGTTGAAGGCGGACGGCTCCTGGCCGTCGCTCCGCGACCGGCGGTCCGTCCACGGCGACGACACCCTCATGCTCTGCGGCGCCTACCAGCTGAACAAGGCGCGGGCCCACCCGCTCCTCGCCGACCTGCCGCCCTTCATCCACCTCCCGGCCCGCATCGGCGCCCACGACCGGCTGCGCGCCGCCGTCGACCTGCTCGGCGCCGAACTGGCCGACCCCCAGCCCGGATCCGACGCCGTCGTGCCCGCGCTCCTCGACACCCTGCTGCTCTACCTGCTGCGCGCCTGGTGGCTGACCGAGCGCCCCGAGGGGCCGTCCGGGTGGGCGGCGGCCCTGAGCGACCCGGCCGTCACGGCAGCACTGCACGCCATCCACGACGACCCGGCGCGCCCCTGGACGGTCGGGGAACTCGCCGCCCGGGCGGCGCTCTCCCGCGCCGCCTTCGCCCGCCGCTTCACCGCGCTGGTCGGCCAGCCGCCGCTCGCCTACCTGACGTGGTGGCGCATGACGACGGCGGGCCGGCTGCTGCGCGAGGGCGACGCCCCGCTGCGCACCGTCGCCGAACGGGCGGGATACACCTCGGAGTTCGCCTTCGCCAAAGCCTTCAAACGCGAGTACGGGATGGCGCCGGGCCGCTACCGCAAGGAAGGGGCCGCCCGCCCGGCCTGAGCCGGAGGCGGCGGCCGCCCCTGCTCACCGCGCCTTCCTGCGCCCTCTCACCAGGCCGCACACGATCAGCAGCGCCGTCCACGCACCCGTGCACACCAACTGCGTACGGGAGTCCGGTTCGAGGGCCATGACCACCAGGACCGCGCCGATCCCGGCCAGCGCCAGCCGGGTGAGGTGGGGGAACAGCCACATGCGCACCGGCGGTTCCGGCTCCCCGCGCCGGGCGCGCCGGCGGCGCAGGCGCAGCTGGGACAGGCCGATGAGGAACCAGACGATCAGGATCGTGGCTCCGACGGCGTCGAGCAGGAAGCGGAAGACCGTGCCGGGCCAGACGGCGTTGAGGACGACCGCCGCGAAACCGAAGGCGGCCGAGGCGAGGACGGCGCCCCGCGGGACGCCGCCCGGGGTCACGCGGCCGAGGGCACGGGGCGCGTCGCCGCGGTGCACGAGGGAGTAGAGCATGCGGGAGGAGCCGTAGATGTTGGCGTTCATCGCCGACAGCAGGGCGACGAGGACCACGGCGTCCATGACGCGCCCGGCGCCGGGAACCCCGATGCGTTCCAGGGCGCCGCTGTACGGGCCGGTGCGGGCGGCGTCGCTGTCCCAGGGCAGCAGGGTCACGATGACGGCCATGGAGCCGATGTAGAAGAGGCAGACGCGCCAGACGACCGTCCTGGCGGCCCGGCCCACCGCCCTGACCGGGTCGGCGGATTCGGCCGCGGCGATCGTGACGGTCTCCAGCCCCCCGTACGCGAAGACCGCCGCGACGAGGCCGAGGGCGAGCCCGTGCCACCCGTGCGGCAGGAACCCGCCGCGGCCGGTGAGGTGCGCGGTGCCCGGCGCGGCGGTGCCCGGCAGGAGGCCCGCCACCGCGAGCGCCCCCAGCAGGAGGAAGACGCAGATGGCGGTGACCTTCAGCCCGGCGAACCAGAACTCGAGGTCGCCGAAGCGCCGGACGGCGGCCAGGTTGCTGCCGGTGAAGGCGGCCATGAAGGCGGCCATCCAGATCCAGCCGGGTACGCCCGGGAGCAGGCCCGTCATGATGTCCGCCGCCCCGATCGCCTCCGCGGCGACGCTGACCACCAGCAGCGACCAGTACAGCCAGCCGGCCGTCAGACCGGCCCAGGGGCCGAGCGCCTTGGCCGCGTGCACGGAGAAGGAGCCCGTGGCCGGGTCGGCGGCGGACATCTCCGCCAGCATCCGCATCACCAGCAGCACCAGTCCGCCGGCCAGGACGTAGGCGACGACGACCGCGGGCCCCGCGGCCCTGATCCCCACCCCGGAGCCGACGAACAGGCCCGCTCCGACGGCACCGCCCAGCGCGATCATGGACAGGTGGCGCTGCTTGAGGCCGCGCGGGAGCGCGGTGGTGGCCGGGGCGGCCGGCGCGGCGGAGGAGTCCGGGGTGGCCCGGGCAGTGCCGTCGGGGGAGGGCGCGAGCATGCTGACCGTCCTGTGGCTCAAGGGGAGTGCACCGGGGCACTGCCGTGGAACCACTTACCTACCGGCGGGCGGGGCGCGGCATCCCCGAACGCCGTCCGCTCTGTCAGGTCAGGCTTATCCGGCGCATCACGGGCAACGCGGAGAAGGGAGAGGGGGGCCGCCCGACCGTGACCGAAGGGACTGACAGCCACATGGATCGCCACATGGACTGGCGACAGTACGCCGCGTGCCTCCACGAGGACCCCGAACTCTTCTTCCCCGTCGGCAGCCGGGGCCCCGCCGTCGTCCAGACCGAGGACGCCAAATCGGTCTGCCGCCGCTGCCCGGTGCGGGAGGACTGCCTGCGCTGGGCGCTGGACTCCGGGCAGGAGAGCGGCGTGTGGGGCGGGACGAGCGAGGCCGAGCGGCGGGCGCTGCGCCGGGCCGCGGGGGCCCGGCGCGGAGCGTCACCCGCGGGGCGGGTCCGGCCGAGGGCTCAGCCGAAGAACTCCAGAAGGGCACGCGTGACGGCCTCCGGCTGCTCCTCGACCAGGTAGTTGCGGCTGCCCTCGATCTCGGCCATGCGGACGTCGGTGCCCTGCTGGGGGAACACCTGGCTCATGTACTCGAAGAACGTCCCGTACGCGAGGCCGAGCATCGGCACGGAGATCTTGTCGTACGACTCGAAGTCCGCGATGTCCTGCTGGTAGGACTGGAACCAGCCCTTGCTCGCCCGGATCGCCTCGGCCGAGGAGTACGCCTTGGCGTAGATGTCCCGGTCCCGGTCGGTGATGGCCTCCGGGTTCACCAGGCTGAGGCCGAACATGTAGTCGATGATGTGGCGGTAGCGGCCGGTGAGGATCTGCTCCGGGAAGTCGGCCACCTGGTTGAAGGCGAGCCACCAGCGGTGCGGGCCCTTGTCACCGGGGTTGGGCAGCATGGGGAACTTGTAGTAACTCTGGTCCGCGTGCGTGGTGTTGAGGATGGCCACCTTCTCGGTGGCCTCCGGGTGGTTCGCGGCGTAGGCGAAGGCGACCATCGCGCCGATGCCGTGCCCGGCGATGCGGACCTTCTCGTGACCGAGGTGGCGAACCAGCTCGCGGATGTCCTGGGCCATCGACTTCTTCTCGAAGCCGGACCGCGGCTTGCTGGAGCCGCCCATGCCGCGGATGTCGACGGTGATCACGCGGAAGCGGGCCGCGAGCGCGGGCATGACCTTGCGGTACTCCCACCACGTCTCGGGCCAGCCGGGCAGCAGCACCAGCGGATCGCCCTGACCACCGGTCACATAGTGCAGCCGGACGCCGTTGACCTCGGCGTACTCGCTGGTGAAGCCGCCTTCGAGGGACGCCGCGAGCTCCGCGTTCAGAGCCTTGAGCTCCTCGGCGTCCGTGACCGTCGCCGCGTTCTCCGCGTTTTTCGCGTATGCCGGCACTTGCTCCCCCTTTGTAGTCGACCAGTGGCGCGCCGGGTGAGTTTGAACACCCAACTCTCTGGTGGCGTCGACGATAACAACATCCACTTCGCCGGGCCATGGGGTGTGGATCACACCGGCCCGGCCGGTTCCCCCGGCGCACAACACGCGGGGGGAACCGGCCGGTCGGGGGAGGCCCGCCGCCGTCAGCGCTTGACGGCCGGCCCCTCCTTGGGGGTGTTGGCCGCGGTCACGTTCACCCCGGCCCAGGCGGCGTCGACCGCCTGGTACTCGGTGCTCTTCTCGCCGTACATGTCCGCGGCGGCCTGCAGCGTGGCGGTGCGGGCCTCGTGGAAGTCGGTGGTCGAGACCATGTAGCGGGTCAGCGCGCGGTAGAAGATCTGCTGCGCCTTCTCGCGGCCGATGCCGGTGACCGCCTTGCCGTCGTACGTGGCGGAGTCGTACTCCACGCCGCCGATGGTCTTCTTGCCGCTGCCCTCGGCCAGCAGGTAGAAGGCGTGCGAGGAGACGCCGGAGCCGGCGTGCACCTCGCGGTCGTAGGAGTCCTTGTCCCAGTAGTCGACGGTGCCTTCCAGGACGTCCAGCGACGGCTTGTCCATGCGGCGCAGGAACTTCTGCTCCAGGCCGAGCTTCTCGCCGAGCAGGTAGTTCGGCGGGTTGCCGGCGTTGTTGGTGCGGAACTCCACGCCCGTGCCGAAGATGTCCGCGAGCGACTCGTTGAGCGAGCCCGCCTCGCCGAACTGGTTCTCGCGCGCGTCCACCCGCGTGGGCTGGAAGTCGGCGGTGGCCTCGATCACGCCGTGGCTGAGCTCGTGGCCGGTCACGTCCAGGGCCACCAGCGGCTGCTTGAACGTTTCTCCATCGCCGTCGCCGTAGAGCATGCAGCCGCACTCGGGGGACCAGTAGGCGTTGCCGACCTTGTCGCCGAAGTGCACCATCGCGTGCGGGCCGGCACCGTCGTTCTTGATGCCGTTCCGGCCGAACGTGGCCTTGTAGTAGTCGTACGTGCTGGTGATGCCGAACTGCGCGTCGACGGCGGCGGTGGCGCCGTCCGTGGTGGTGCCGTTGCCCCAGCGGTTGTCGGAGTCCGTGAACGCCTTGCCGGAGGCGAAGGAGCCGAGCTCCTGGGACCCGGCGTCACGGGTCTCGCCGCCGCCGCGGCTCGGGTCCTTGAGAGTGAAGGAGTCCTTGGCGGTCTGCGTCGTCGTCAGCGGGACGTCGCCGGCGAAGAACGAGGCGCCGGTGCCGTTCGCCGGTGCCGGGAAGCCGGCACCGGGCTGCACCTTGGCCGGCGGCGCGGACTTCGCGTTCTTGCGCGGCTGCGCCTTCTGGCCCTGGTCGCGGAGCGTGGCCTTCAGGCGTGGGGAGATGAAGCCGTCGCTGAGCGGCGTGCTGCTGATGACCTTGCCGCTGCCCGCGTCCACGACGACGCTGTGGCCGACGCCGGCCTCGGCCTTGCCGCCGCCGGTGACGGTCACGCGGTAGGCGAGGACCGGCTCGGTGCTACGCGCGTCGACCACGAGCTCGGTCTTCGCGGCCTTGCCGGACACCGACTGCGCGGCCTTGGCCGCGGCCTGCGGCGCGGTCAGCTTCGGGGCGACCGAGGGGACGGCGACCTGGTGCTTGATGGCCCGGGTGACGCCGAGGTAGTTCTTCCGGGCGTCGAGGTGCACGACGAGGTCACCGCCGACCACGGGGACGCCCTGGTAGGCCCGGACGAAGCGGACGTGGCGCTTGCCCTCGGGGTCGACGAGGGTGTCCTTGACCCGGAGCGTCTCGTTCTTGCCGACGCCCGTGGCGTCCGCGTGGGCGAGCGCCGCGGCGGTGGCCGCCTTCACGGTCTCCGCGTTGGCGGCGAGGGCGGCCGCGTTGAACGAGGAGTCGGCGGCCGACTCGCGGGCCCGGTCCCGGGTCGCGTCGCTGACCTTGTCCACGGGCTGGGACGGGGCGGCGGACGCGGTGCCCGCCATGGTGGCCGCGGCCACGACGGCCACGGCGACGGCGAGTATTCGGTTCTGCGTTGTGGGGGTTGTACGCAAGTTCAGCGCCCTTTGCGTCGAGGGCGGTTCGGGACGTGCCCGGCCGCCTGCATGCACGCGGTGCCGTCACTCGCGCACCGCGGGAACCTGTGGTCCCGCGGAGGACTCTGCCTGGACTGGCGTGGGCATGAAAAGAGCAGATAGGCACGATGTCCGGACAGTTGATCAACTGTTAACAATGACCGAACGGAAGGTGCCTATGTGGTGACTTGGTGTCAACTGCAAGGGGAGATGCGGACCGTGGGCCATGGGTTGCCGGTGATCGCCGGCGTCTTGGAATGTGAGACGCGGGCCCCTGCGTCCGCCGCGGAGCTCCTACGCCCGGGGCCAGCTGCTGCCCGTGACCCGCGTCCCCGCCGCCCGCAGCCGCCGCGCCGTCCGCTCCGCCGCGAGGTACACCCAGGCGCGGACCGCGTGCTCCCCGCCCTCGGGCAGCACCGGCCGCACGACCCGCACGTACAGCTCGCCCGTGCCGTCCGGGGCGCAGCCCTCCAGCTCGTCCAGGGACGCGAGCACCGCCGCGTACGCACCGGGCGCCACCCGGACCAGCTCGCCGCGGACCTCGCCGCCCGGCTCCGCCACGGCGTACGGATACCCGGGCCCCTCGAACAGCACCGCGCCCCGCAGCCGCGCCGGCTCCTCCGCCACCGTGCGGCCCCGCAGGAGGCGGCCGTGATGGGACTGACCGGGACGCAGCGTCCCGTAGACGAACACCGGCAGCCTCTCCTGCTCCGCCGCCATCTCCGGCTCCCTCCGCCGTCGCCGCGCGCCCCTGCCGCCCCTGCCGCCCCGCGCCACCGAAAGGCGGGGGAGAGCGGCCCGCCGTAAAATTACCGGTATGGGAGAGCGGCCCGTCGTGCCCTCCGCCCCCGAACTCGTGGTCGAGTCCGACGGCGGCTCGCAGACGATGACCCCGAGCCGCGTCTACCAGGTGGGGCGCGACCCGCAGAGCGACATCGTGCTGCACGACGCCCGGGTGTCCTGGCACCACGCCGTGCTGCGCCCGGTCGCGGACCACTGGACCGTCGAGGACAACGGCAGCACCAACGGCACCTGGGCCGAGGGCCGGCGGGTGCAGCTCCTCGACGTCGGCCCCGGCACCGTCCTGCGCTTCGGCAGCCCCGCCGACGGGCCCGCCGCCGTCCTCAAGAGCGCCCCGCCCCCGGCACCGCCGCCCCCTCCACCCCCGGCGTCACTGGGGGAGCGCCCGACCTCCGTGTCACAGCCCGCCGCCACCGGCACCTTCCGGCAGCCCACCTCCGTACGCCCCCTGCCCTCCCGCACCATCCGCATCGGCCGCGGGCCCGACAACGAGGTGACCGTCGACGACCTGGTCGTCTCCCGGCGCCACGCCGAACTGCGCGCAGGACCCGGCGGTGCATACGAGATCGTCGACCTCGGCAGCCACAACGGCACCTTCCTCAACGGCCACCCCGTGAGCCGCGCCCCGGTGCTCCCCGGCGACATCATCGGCATCGGCCACTCCGCCTTCTGCCTCGTCGGCGACCAGCTCCAGGAGTACGTCGACAGCGGCGAGATCTCCCTCGACGTCCAGGACCTGTGCGTCCACGTCGAGGCCGAGGCGGGCCGCAAGCGGCTCCTCGACGGCGTCTCCTTCCCCGTCGAGGAGAAGTCCCTGCTCGCCGTCGTCGGCCCCAGCGGCTCCGGCAAGTCCACCCTCCTCAACGCCCTCACCGGGCTGCGCCCCGCCGACCAGGGCGCGGTGCTCTACGACGGCCGCGACCTCTACCGCGACTACGCCGAACTCCGCGCCCGCATCGGCCTCGTCCCCCAGGACGACATCCTGCACGTCCAGCTCACCGTGCGCCGCGCCCTGTCCTACGCCGCCGAACTGCGCTTCCCCGGCGACACCGCCAAGGCCGAACGCCTGGCCCGCGTCGAGGAGGTCATCCGCGAACTGGGCCTCGAACAGCGCGCCGACCAGCCCATCCACAGCCTCTCCGGAGGCCAGCGCAAGCGCGTCAGCGTCGCCCTGGAACTCCTGACGAAGCCCTCCCTGCTCTTCCTCGACGAGCCGACGTCCGGCCTCGACCCCGGCATGGACCGCTCGGTGATGAACACCCTGCGCACCCTCGCCGACGACGGCCGCACCGTCATCGTCGTCACCCACAGCGTGCTCAGCCTGGACGTCTGCGACCGGCTGCTCGTCCTCGCCCCCGGCGGGCGGACCGCCTTCTACGGGCCGCCCGGGGACACGCCCGGCTTCTTCGGGTTCAAGGAGTGGCCCGAGGCGTTCGAGGCCTTCGAGAACGACAAGGACCGGGACTGGCCGGGGGAGTACCGCGCCTCGGAGCAGTACCGGCAGTACGTCGCGACCGCCGCCGCGCAGCCGCGCCCCGCCGAGCCGCCCGCCCCGGAGGCGGAGCCCGCGTCGGCGCCCCCCAAGCCCCAGAGCTGGGGTGCCCAGCTGTCGACCCTGATGCGCCGCTACGTACGGGCGCTGAGCACCGACCGCACCTTCCTGATCATCATGATCGTGCTGCCGTTCGTCACCGGCGCGATGGCCCGGCTGTCCTCGGGCACCCGCTTCGCCTCCGCCGACAAGGCCAACACCGTCCTGCTGATCCTGTGCGTGGGAGGCGTGCTGACGGGCGCCGCCAACGCCGTGCGCGAACTCGTCAAGGAACGGGTCATCTACCGGCGCGAGAGAGCCGTGGGCCTGTCCAGGTCCGCCTACGTGATGTCGAAGATCATCGTCCTGGGCGTGATCACGGTGGCGCAGGCCGTCGTCCTGTCCATCGTCGGCCTGGGCGGAGTGGACACCCGCGCGCCCCACGGCCAGGGCGTCCTCATGCCGCCCCTCGTCGAGATGACCCTGGCCCTGGCGCTGCTGTCGTTCACGTCCATGCTGCTCGGCCTGCTCGTGTCGGCGATCGTCCGCAGGGAAGAGGTCACCATGCCGCTGCTGGTGCTCATCACCCTGGTCCAGGTCGTCTTCTGCGGCGGAATGATCGAGCTCAACAACAAGCTGGTGCTCGAACAGCTCTCCTGGCTGGTGCCCTCGCGCTGGGCGCTCGCGGCCATGAGCGCCACGATCGACTTCACCCACATCCCGCCCGCCACCGGACAGCTCCCGCCGTCGGCCGGGGGCGGCGACCCGCTCTACCGGCACGCCGTCGGCACCTGGCTGATGGACATGGGCATGATGGTGGTCCTGTCCCTCGTGTTCGCCCTCCTGGTGGCCCGCCTCCTGCGCCGCCACGAACCCGCGGTCATGCGGAAGTGACGGAGGCGGAGTGACGGAGACGGAGGAGGCGGAGCGATGAGCACGGTCCCCATGGCGCCCGGCGGCGCGTCCGGCACCCCCGGCTTCCTGCCCACGCACGTCGTGCCCCCCGACGGGCTCGCCACCTGGACCGCCCCCGACGGGGCGGTGCCCACCGCACCGCTGGACCCGCTCCTGCCCGTACGGCTCGTGGAGCGGCGCGGCGACTGGGGCCGGGTGCTCTGCTCCAACGGCTGGGCCGCCTGGACCGACGCCCGGCTCCTCGTCGTCCTCCCCCAGGGCCCGCCCGCCACCGGCGGCCCGCTCGTCCGGACGGACGACGCGCGGGGGCTCCTCACCGGTGTCCAGGAGACCCTCGGCCAGTACCGCCGGGCGATGGAGGACCTCGCCGCCGGCCGCACGGACACCGAGGCCTTCGGCCGCACGACCCGGGGACTGCGCATCGGGGCCGTCGTCGACGGCGACGCCCTCTGGCTCTACGACGCCGAACGGGACCTGTGGTGCTACTGCGACGGCACGGCCATGGCCGCGCTCGCGTCCCCCGCCGGCCCCACCGGCCCCGGTGGTGACCGCTGATGGCCCCGGCCGGGGACGGGCCCACCGATCTGACCGGCCGCCGCATCGCCGGCTACGAGGTGGAGGACGAACTGGGGCGCGGCGGCATGGCCGTCGTCTACCGCGCCCGCGACCTGCGGCTCGGCCGGATCGTCGCGCTCAAGCTGCTCGCCCCCGAGCTGGCCCGCAACGACACCTTCCGCCAGCGCTTCGGGCACGAGTCGCGCGTCGCCGCGGCCATCGACCACCCGCACATCGTCCCCGTGTTCGAGGCGGGGGAGGCCGACGGCGTGCTCTACATCGCCATGCGGTACGTGGCCGGGCTCGACCTGCGCGCCCTGCTCGACCGCGACGGGCCGCTGCCGCCCGTCGTCGTCTGCCGCATCGCCGGCCAGGTCGCGTCCGCGCTCGACGCGGCCCACGCGCACGACCTCGTCCACCGGGACGTCAAACCCGGGAACATCCTCGTGGCGGAGGGCACCGACAGCGACCATCCCGAGCACGTGTACCTCACCGACTTCGGGCTGACGAAGAAGTCCCTGTCCCTGACCGGGTACACCCGTGTGGGCCAGTTCGTCGGCACGCTGGACTACGTCGCGCCCGAGCAGATCGCGGGGAAGCCGGTCGACGGGCGGTGCGACGTGTACAGCCTGGGGTGCGTCGTCTTCGAAATGCTCACGGGAGCGCCGCCGTTCCGGCGCGAGGACGACATGGCGCTGCTGTGGGCACATCAGTACGACGCGCCGCCGCGGCTGTCGGAACGCGTCCCCGGTCTGCCGGCCGCGGCCGACGACGTCCTCGCCAAGGCTTTGGCCAAAACCCCGGACGAACGCTTCGACAGCTGCCTGCGGTTCATCGCGGCGCTGCGAACGGCGACGGCGGCGCCACCGGGCGCGAGACGGGTCCCGGAGCCGCCGGGGTGGGCGGGGGTGGTGTTCCCGGAACGGGACGCTTGACGGGGGGGCTTGTGCGCTCCGGCTATGGCCGGTTCGGCACCGCCGGACAGCGGTGTCGTGGTTGCTCGCCGTTGCGGCGGGGGATGGGCGGCCGGCCGATCCGGATCGGGCTGTGCCACCCGCCTCCGCCGCCGCGACGAGCAACCACCGTCGGCCATTCCGGCGGCGCCGTACCGAGGGTCCGGGGTGTCGTGCCGGTCTCACTCCGCCGCCGTGGCGCGCAACCACCGCCAACTGGCCCGGCGGTGCCGGGCTATGCCCCGCCATGGGCCCTCGTGCCCCTGGCCTGGGTTCCGGGTCGCGCCCGTCTCACTCCGCCGCCGTGGCGCGCAACCACCGCCAACCGGTCCGGCGGTGCCGGGCTGACCTCGGGTGGGGATCCCGGCGGCGCCGCAGGCACACGCCGGTGCCGGATTCAGCTCGGCTCAGGGCTCCCCGGCTCGCCGGCAAGGCCCCGGCGACGGACCCGGCGGGACAGGGCGCTTCCCGCATAGCCCGCCACCAGGCCCCACAGCAGGCCCACCCCCACCAGGGTCAGGAGGTGCGGTTGCAGAGTGATCTCGCCGCCGAAGGCGGACATGTCGGTGATGCCGAGGAGCGACAGGCCGAAGCGGGCCGAGATGCGGGTGAGGGTGCCGATGACGAACAGGGTGACGGCCAGGGCGGCGCCCAGCTGCACCGCGTGCTCCCACGGCCGCGTCGTCGCCGGTGACCGCACGGCCATCAGGAACGCCGCCGCGAGGAGGGCGACCGCGGCGAGGGCGACGAGGAGCCACGCCCGGCCGTCGTGCTCGGCGAGCGAGGAGACGTTCACCGTGGACGGTTCGTCGCCGTGCGAACGCAGCACCGCCGTGAGCGGTCCGGGCATGGGCAGCCCGAGGGACGTGCCGGGGACGTGGCCCTCCCAGGCCCCGCCGAGGCCGAGGCCGAACGCCATCCAGGCCAGGTTGGGCAGGCCGAGCAGGAGCACGGCCATGGTCTCCCCCGGGTGACCCCGGACGGCGGCGGAGACGAGTCCGATGACGAGCCCGAGCAGCACGTAGCCGAGCAGCAGCACGACCATGGCGAACGCCACGGGCCGCACGGGGTCCTGGAAGCGCAGCAGCCGCGACGGCAGTGGCGTCTTGCGGGAGGCCGCCACGGCGACGGCGAGCAGGACGAGCAGCCACAGCAGGCCGTAGCCGAGCGTGGGCCCGAGGGCCGCGCGGAAGCCGACGCGGGGGGCGACGTCGAGGGCTTCGCCGATGTCGCCGAGGAGCGAGTCGCCCAGGTCGATCCGGAAGTCGTGACGCGCGCCGAGGGTGATGAGCAGCAGGGCGAGCAGCCACAGGACGGCCGTCCGGGCGACGCGGGCGAGCAGTGCGCGCCCGCTCGTCACGGCGTGGTGCCGCAGCGGGAGCAGGAAGACGACGGCGAGGGCGACCGCACCGGCCAGGGTCACCGACAGCGGGACGACGGCGATGCCCGCCCCCGTACGGCCCAGGACGCCCGCGTCGCCGTACAGCTCCAGGGTGCCGCCGACGGCGGTGACGACGGTGGCCGCCGTTACGGAGGGGAACGCTCCGCCCGGCAGTCCGCCGGCTCCGGCGGCCCACAGGCCGAGCGCGGCGACGGCGAACATCGCGGCGACCCCGGCGGCGACGGCGGCGAGGGCGTCACCCCAGGCGCGGACGATGGAGGGCGCGTCCCCGGGCGGCTGGCTCACACTGCCTCCGCGTGCGTCGTCGACGGTCGGACACCCGGCCTCCGGCGGGGAGGCCCGGAAGCCAACCTACGCCCGTACGGCCCGCCCCACCTGTCGGGGACGCGCCCCGTGTGCCCGCCCCGGGCCCTTCGCGCACCCGTTGCTCCCGGAGGGAACCCCGCTTGCGGGCCGCGCCGGTTTGCGGCACACAATGAGCCCGTAAGCGTGCTGATAAGGACAAAAGCGGAGGAGTAGGGCCCGTGTCGTCCGAGCCACCGTCAGAAGACCGACCCACCGGCCCGCCCTCCGGCCCTCTGTCCGGCGGCGGAGGGAGCGGCTCCGGCCAGCCCGGCCCGGCCGGACCGCCTCCCGAACCCACCCGCCCCGACTGGCACTCGACGCCGTCGGGCGAGGGCTCCACGACGCCGTCGGGCGAGGGCTCCACGCAGATCAGCGGCCCCACGGGCGCACAGCCGCCGGAGCCGCCCGGCCCGCCGGCCCCGCCGTCCGGCGCCCACGGCGCACCCCCTCCCGCGGGGGAGCCCGGCAGGGCCTGGTGGCGCTCCGCCCCCAAGGTCGCCCTCCTCGCGGGCGTCCTGGTCGCCGCGGCGGCGCTCGTGGTCTTCTTCCTGCGCCCGGAAGGCGGTGGGGAGGTCTTCCTGCAGGCCGCGTCGGCCCACGGCAACGACCCCTTCACCGCGTCCACGGCCAAGGACACGGGCACCAAGGAGACGACCGCCGCCCCCGCCACCCCCTCCGAGGGCGGCACCCGTACGTACCAGGGCTCGACGCCGGGCCTCTACGGCGGCACGCAGAACGCGGCGAGCTGCGACGTCGAGCGCCAGATCCGCTACCTCAACGACGACCAGGCCAAGTCCCGCGCCTTCGCGAGCGCCGCGGGCATCCAGCAGGGTGAGATCCCGCGCTACCTGCGCGGCCTGACGCCCCTGCAGCTGCGTTCCGACACCCGGGTCACCAACCACGGCTACAAGGACGGCGCGGCCACCACGTTCCAGTCCGTCCTGCAGGCAGGCACGGCCGTCCTGGTCGACAACCGGGGCATGCCGCGCGTGCGCTGCGCCTGCGGCAACCCCCTCGGCCCGCCCGTCGCGGCCAAGGGCAGCACGAAGACCAAGGGCCAGGGCTGGGGCGGGTACAAGTCGTCGAACGTGGTCGCCGTCACCCAGGCCGCGACCGTCGTCTACGTCATCGTGGTGTACGACCCCGTGACCGGTCAGTGGTTCGAACGGCCGGTCGGCACCGACGGGGGGAGCGACCGCCCGGTCCCGCCGCCCAGCGGCGCCTTGCCCTCCGGCCCGGCCTCGCAGGGGTCGGAGGAGCCGAGCAGCGGCGAGCCGTCGAAGCCGTCCTCGTCCGCCCCGCCGCCCCCCTCCACGGCCCCGCCGTCCCCGCAGAAACCGGAGAAGCCGGCGACCGAACCCGGTCCCGCCTACGGGCCGCAGAACCGGGGGCTCGCCGGACCCGGAGGGGCGGCATGAGCGGAGCCGCCGCCCGGCGGGCCTGAGGCCCCGATGAGCGGCGCGCCCACCGAGTCCCGGCCGGGGGAAGCAGCCCCCGGCCGGGTGACGGCCGCCGCCGGCGCACCCCCGGAGGATCCGGGCGGAGCCCGCCGGGCGGCGTGGCCGCTGGCCGTCGCGGCGGTGACGTACAACGCGTGGGTGCTGGAGTTCCTGGTGCCCACCGGCCTGGACCCCCGGCACTCCTACGTCAGCGAGCTCTACGCCGCCGACCAGCCCTTCCACGTGCTCTTCGGCGTCGTCGAGGTCGTCACCGCCCTGCTCGTCGCCGCGGGCGCGGCCCCGCTTCCCCGCCGCCCGGGGAGCGACCGCCGCTCCGTCGCCGGACGGTGGTCGCTGGTCGCCTTCGCCGCGTCCTCCGTCGCGGACGTCGTCGTCCCGATGCGGTGCGCACCGTCGGTGAACCGCGCCTGCGAGGCGGTCAACCCCTGGCACACCGCCACCAGCGCACTGGCCCATGCCGCGCTGTTCGCCTCCATGGCCCTGATGGTGACCGCCGCGGCGCGCGGCGCCCGGTGGCCGCTGATCCGCCGCTGGGGGCCGTGGGTCCTGGCGGCCGCGCTCGTGACGTCCGTGTGCACGGTCGGCGCGCTGCTGGGGCGGCCGGGCTGGCACGGCGTTCCGCAGCGGGCGCACCTGCTGCTCGTCGGGGCGTGGCTGGCCCTGCTCGCCGCCTCGCCGGGGAGCCGCCGCACCGGGAAGGGCCGCCACCGCCGCACCGGGTGAGCCGCCGACCGTCACGCGAGAGCCTCGGGCGAGGCCTTCGACGATCGAATCCGGTCGATTGCGCGGGAGACGGACCGGATCCGTCCGCGACCGACCGGCGCAGCCCCTCCGTACCCATGAGGAAGATCGCGCTGCTCAGTCACCCCATGAACAGGACCTGTTCACTTCTGAACGGACTGACGCCGCGTCAACGGCAAATGATTTAAGGCCATGACGCATTGCTGCAGTCTTGTGAACGCAATGTTGCCAACAAGACGATCAGCCTCGTTACCCACACCGAGGAGGTCCTCATGAACGATCGGCTGAGTCTCAGCCCGGACGCGGCACGGCAACTCGCGACCACCACCAAGACCACCCCGCAGATGCGCGGCATCACGCCCCGCTACCTGCTGCGGGCCCTGCCGTGGGTGGACGTCGAGTCCGGCGTCTACCGCGTCAACCGCCGGCGGACCTTCATACTCGGCGACGACCGGATATCCACCTTCAGGAACGACGACGCCCACCACGTCGTCCCCGAGGACCTCCGGGAGATCCCCTTCCTGCGCGAGGCCGGCGAGGAGCTGCTGCGCGAACTGGCGGGCGCCTTCACCGAAGTCACCTTCGACGCCGGGCAGATGCTCCTCCAGGAGGGCGAGGCCGCCGACAAGCTCTGGATCCTCGTCCAGGGCCGCGCCGAGAAGCGGACGACCGGCCGCTACGGCGAGGACGCCCTCCTCGACATCGTCGGCGACGGCCAGTTCTTCGACCTCGACGCCTGGGCCTGCGGCGCGCCCGCCGCCTACCGCGTCAAGGCGCTGACCCCGGGCACCGCCCTCTGTGCCGACCGCGACCACCTGACCCGGCTGGCCGGCCGCGACGAGGCGCTGCGCGCGGCCCTCACGGCCTTCACCTCCGGCGAACGCACCGTCCCCGGCGCCGAGGTGCCCGTGGACCTGAGCGCCGGGCACGTCGGCGAGCCGGACCTGCCGGGCACCTTCGTCGACTACGAGGACACGCCGCGCGAGTACCACATGACGCTCGCCCAGACCGTGCTGCGCGTCCACTCCCGCGTCGCCGACCTCTACAACGAGCCCATCGACCAGACCCGCACCCAGGCCGGCCTGACCGTCCAGGCGCTGCGCGAGCGCCAGGAGCGCTCGATGCTCCACCACCCCGAGTACGGCCTGTTCAACAACGTCGCCCCCGGCCAGCGCGTCCAGACCCGGACCGGCGCGCCGACCCCCGACGACTTGGACGAGCTGCTCAGCAAGGTCTGGAAGCAGCCCTCCTACTTCCTCGCCCACCCGCGCGCCATCGCCGCCTTCGGCCGTGAGTGCACCCGCCGCGGCGTGCCCCCGGTCATCGAGAACCGCTTCGGCAGCCCTCTGCTGACCTGGCGCGGCGTCCCCCTGCTGCCCTCCGACAAGGTGCGCATGACCGGCCCGAACGGCGCCGCCACCACCGAGATCCTGCTCATGCGCGTCGGCGAGGCCGAGCAGGGCGTCGTGGGCCTGCGGCCCGCGAAGGTGGCCGACGAGGTCGAGCCGGGCCTGTCCATGCGCAACATGGGCATGGACCAGAAGGGCATCACCCAGTACCTGATGACGGCGTACTTCAACGCCGCGGTCCTGGTCGAGGACGCCCTCGCCGTGCTCCAGAACGTCGAGGTGTCCAAGTACCATGACTACTCCTGACATGCCGTGGGGCGCGTACGCCCCGGGCATGGCACAGCTCCCCGGCACACAGTCCCCCGGCCCACAGGTGCCCGGAGCCGCGGCCCCGGCCGGGCAGCCCGCCGCCGGCAGCGCCGCCACCCGCAGCGGGCAGTTCACCCCCGAGGCCGCCCGGCGGGACGTCCCCGTCCTCCAGCGGCCCGTCAACGGCCGCCCCGTCGTCTGGCTGGACAACGGCGCCACCACCCAGAAGCCCCGCCAGGTCATCGAGACCCTGGCCTCCTACTACGCCACCGCCAACTCCAACATCCACCGCGGTGCGCACACCATGGCCCGCGAGGCCACCGAGATGTACGAGGGCGGACGGGCCGCGGTCGCCGGATTCCTGGGCGCCCCGTCACCGGACACCGTCGTCTTCACCCGGGGCACCACCGAGGCCGTCAACCTCGTCGCGCAGAGCTGGGGACGCGCCAACCTCGGCCCCGGCGACGAGATCCTGGTCTCCACCCTGGAGCACCACTCCAACATCGTCCCCTGGCAGCTGATCGCCAAGGAACGGCGGGCCCGGGTCGTTCCGATCCCCCTCCTGCCCGACGGCAGCATCGACCAGGACGCCTACGCCGACCTGCTCTCGTTCCGCACCCGGCTCGTCGCCGTCAGCCACGCCTCCAACGTGCTGGGCACCGTGCCGCCGGTGAAGGAGATGACGGCACTGGCCCACCGCTACGACGCCAGGGTGCTGGTGGACGGCGCCCAGGCCGTCGCCCACTTCCCCGTGGACGTCCAGGACCTGGACAGCGACTTCTACGTCTTCTCCGGGCACAAGCTGTACGCCCCCACGGGCATCGGGGCGCTGTACGCCAAGCCGGAGGTCCTGGCCGGCATGCCGCCGTGGCAGGGCGGCGGCAACATGATCGACCAGGTGGAGTTCGGCCGCGTCACCTACGCGCCCGTGCCGCACCGCTTCGAGGCCGGCACCGGGCACATCTCCGGCGTCGTCGGACTCCGGTCCGCCATCGACTGGCTGAGCTCGTTCGGCCGCGAGGCGGTCGCCGCGTACGAGACCGCACTGCTCGGCCACGCCCGGCAGGCCCTCGCCGCGGTACCCGGCCTCACCGTCCTCGGCGACGCGCCCGGGAAGATCGCGGTCCTCACCTTCACGCTCGCCGGCCACGACCCGATGACCGTGGCCCGGTGGCTGGACCACGAGGGCATCGCCGTCCGCGCCGGCCACCACTGCGCCCAGCCCTCACTGCGCCACTACGGGCTGGAGGCCGCGACCCGGGCCTCCCTCGCCCTGTACAACACGGCCGAAGAGGTGGACCAGCTGGCCGCTTCGCTGACGCGGCTTCAGCTGCAGGGCGCCGGCTGACCGCGGCACGCCCGGTGATCACGGCGTGGCCCCCCGCCCCCCCCCCCGGGGCCCCCCCCCCCCCCCCTCCACCGGGCAACCCGGCGGCCCC
>NZ_JBMMMZ010000006.1:358426-439849 GCF_049725035.1 Streptomyces sp. XH2
CCCCCGCGCGCGCCGCGGCGCCCCGCGCGCGCCCCCCCCCCCCCCCCCCCCCCCCCCCCCCCCGCCGCACCCGGTCCTGCGGCATCCGGGGCGTCCCGCCGGACCCATGCGCGGCACAACTACGAGATTCCGCGGTATTTCCGGTGCCACAGGGAACCATCAGCTACGGAAGACAATCTCGTACGTCGGAGACGCACGAGCGTGCGTACGAACCCGGAAGCAGGGGGCGGTACATGTCACGAAGAGTCGCGCAGCGGCGGTTGCCGGCGGTGCGGGGCGTCATGGGATCGGTGGCCGCCCTCGCGGCCGGCCTGGTCCTCGTCGCGGGGACGGCCGGAACGGCCGCCGCCATACCGGCCGGCGGCGCGCGGGCCACGGCCGTGGGCTGCGGCAGCGACCAGGAGGCGAAACAGCCGTCCGCCGCCGCGGCCGCCGCGGCCCGCGCCGCCACGGCCGAGCCGCCGGCCGCCGCGACCGGCACCGCCGCGGAGAAGATCTCCTACAGCCTGCCGTCCCAGCTGCCCATCGGCATGTGGTCGCGCTCCGGCGTCACGCTCCGCACACCCGTCACCAAGGGCACCGTCCGGCTCGACGTCCGCAGCCGCGGCTTCGGCACCGACTCCCTCACCGTCCAGCGCTACGTGCCCAAGACGCACAAGTGGACGGACCTCAAGAGCCGCTCGACCGGCTCGGACACCCACGGCGTCTTCACCTTCCCGGTCACGGCCGACGCGAGCGCGGCCCACCCGCACAGCGTGGCGCTGCGCATCCAGGACCTCGACCGGCCGGGCACCCTCACCGTCACCGCCTCCGTCGACGACGGCAAGGGCCGCACCTACCGCGCCCCCGCCCGCACCGCCGCCACCACCCGGCCCGACGTCTCGGTCAGCGGCTGGCGCGGCGGCGAACGGCTCGACCGCGGCGGCGCGCCCAGCGCACCCTTCACGGTCACGGTCAAGAACACCACCGACCGGCCCTACCCCGCCCTGTACGCCTCCTACTCCGCCTACGGCGCCGGCAAGAGCCACGCCCTGGCCCCCAAGGACCTCGTCCTGCAGCAGTACCGGCCCGGCCACGGCTGGGAGCGCGTCCCGCTCGTCGCCGGCGGCTGCGACCCCGGCATGAGCGCGGCGCTCCTGCCGGTCATCAAGGGTCCGCTGGCGCCCGGCGCCACCGCCTCCTACCGGCTGCGGATCGCCGTCGCCGGGTCGGCCCCCCGCGACGTGTCGCAGGCGGACGCCGGGGTGACGGTCGGCAACGGCGACCTGTCCTTCCACCACCAGGAACTGCCCTTCGCGATCCGCTAGCGAGCGGTCCCCGATCGACGGGCCGGCCCCTTCCGGGCCGGCCCGTCGGCGTACCCGCCCCCCCGTCAGGCCGGGCCCGGGTCACCGTCCTCCGTACGGTCGAACGCCGCCCAGCGCTGCAGGGCGAACTTCGAGCCCTCCCGGCGCACTTCGGCGGCCCCGTGGCCCGGGAAATGCGCCGGGAACACGAGGGCGCGGGTGTCGGCGGCCTCCTCCAGGATCCGCCGCCGCGAACGGGTCGCCTGCGCCTGGTCCTCGCTCAGGCACGTGTCGCAGTCCGGCTCGGCTATCTGCAGCGGGCTGTGCACCAGGTCGCCGATGAACAGGGCGCGGTCCGCGCCCGACTCCAGCCGCACGACGGACGAGCCCGGCGTGTGCCCGGGAGCGGCCTCCAGCGTCAGGCCCGCGCCGATGCGGCACGTGTCCCCCTCCCACAGCACCATCTGGCCCGCCCGGTGCACCGGGAGGACACTGTCCTCGAACACCGTGCCGACGCCCTCCGCCAGGCTCAGGTCCCCGAGGACCCCGCGCGGCGTGTGCGGCCCGGCCGGGTCCCAGTACACGAAGTCGGCCTTCGCGACGTAGTACGTCGCGTTCGGGAACGTCGGCAGCCACGCACCGTCCCGCAGGCGGGTGTTCCAGCCGATGTGGTCCGAGTGCAGGTGGGTGTTGACGACGACATCCACGTCCTCCGGGCGGACCCCGGCGGCGGCGAGCCGCTCCAGGTAGCCGGTCCTCAAGTGCGACCAGTCCGGCATGTGCGGCCGGTCCTTGTCGTTGCCCAGCCCCGTGTCCACGAGGACGGTGCGGCCCTCGCCGCGCAGCACCCACGTCTGCACGTTGCACACCAGCTGGTCGGTCGCCGGCCGCCAGAAGTCCGGCGCCAGCCACGACTCGTTCTCCTTCCACATCCGGGGGGTGCTGGAGGGAAAGATCGCGGGGGTGGGGGCGACCGGGGAGTGCCATTCCACGACACGGGTGACGTCCACGCCACCTAAGGTGATCGTCTGCATGCCATCGACGCTATGCACCGTAGGCGGAACCGCCAAGAGGCAGATGGCACCGTTAAGTTGACGGCGCCGCTGCCCCGACGTGCCTGTGCCGCTACGGCCGGGCCCACCCGTCGTCTTCCGCCGCGACGGCGACCAGCCACCGGCGAGGTGTCCGGCGGTGCCGTTCCGGCGTGCGGTGGGTTCGGCACCGCCGGGTACCGCCGTGGTGGCTGATCGCCGCCGCGGCGGTCTCAAGGATGCGCGGCATCCTTGGCCTGGGCGAAGCGGCCCCGCGTTCCGGCGGGGGCCGCCATGCTTCCCCCGCCGCGGCGGCGATCAGCCACGGACGGCCTGTCCGGCGGTGCCCGACCACCTCACCCCGTACGTCAATCTTCCCGCCGGACGGCGAGCAGCGCCGCGTCGTCCGAGAGTTCGCCGCCCGCATACGCGAGGAGGTCGGCGACGACGCGGTCCAGGAGCGCGGCCGGGGACGCGTCCGGCATGGCCGCGAGCCGCTCCGTCAAAGGGTAGAAGCGGCCCGCCGCGTCCCGCGCCTCCGTCACCCCGTCGGTGTACAGCAGCAGGAGGTCGCCCCGCTCGAACGCGAAGGTCCGTCCCCGGTACGTGCCGCCCGCCATGCCGAGGAGCGCCAGCGGCGGCTGGGGGTCGGGGGTGGGCACCTCGTCCACGTCCATGCCGCCCGCCCGCCCCGGCCGGCACCGCAGGGGCGGCAGGTGGCCGCAGTTCACCAGTTCGGCCCGGCCCGGACCGGTCACCTGCACCAGGGCCGCGGTCACGAACTCCTCGCCCGGCTGCCGCCGCCCCATCGCCGCGTCGAGGCGCCCCGCGACCGCCGCGAGCGAGGGCTCGACCTGCGCGGCTTCCCGGAACGTGCCCAGCACGGCCGCCGCCGTGTCGATCGCGGCGAGTCCCTTGCCCCGCACGTCGCCCATCAGCAGCCGCGTCCCGAAGGGCGTGACGAGCGTTTCGTACAGGTCGCCGCCGACCCGCGCCTCGGCCGCGGCGGCCAGGTAGCGCACCGCGACCCGCAGCCCGTCCAGCCGTTCGGGCGGCGGCCGCAGCAGCGTGTGCTGGGCCGCCTCCGCCACGGACCGCGACTCCAGCAGCTCCCGTTCGCGCGTGGCGACGAGCACCACGTTCGCGGTGCTGACCGACGTGATCGCCAGCACGGTGAACGCGGACGTCAGGTGGACGAGCAGGGGCACCTGGTCGTCGGCGAGCGCCAGCGGGGCGACCAGGGCGAGCGCGCCCAGGCCGACGAGCAGCGGGACCCGGGGCCGCCGCGTGCCGATGCTGGCGAGCACCGGCGCGGTGGCCAGGACGGGGGACACCGTCCACTCCGGGCTCTGCGCCAGGTCCATCGCGACGGCGGCGGACAGCAGGACGTACGCCGCCACGACGAGGAGCCGCGCGCGGTGCGGCAGGCGCGGCGCCTGGAGCTGACCGTCCGGGCCGGTGGCGTGCGTCATGATTGATGTCCACCATCAGCCACACCCGCCCCGCCCGCAACCGCGGGCTCAGCGCTCCCCGGCCCCGCCTCCGGGCACGAAGTGCCAGTACGTCTCCGCCCGCGGCCGCCAGCGCCGCGCCAGCGGGTCGCGCACCCTGCGCCGGCACCACCCCCACGGGGTGACGGCCAGGTAGTACACCGCCGTCAGCAGGACCGTCCGCACGGCGTCACACCTCCTTCCCCGGCAGTCAGTCCATCGGGATCCCGGCACGCCAGTCCCGCTCCTCCTGCCACGGCGGCTGCCCCTGCTTGCGCAGCAGGAAGCCGCCCAGCGCCAGCAGATCGATGTTGGTCCGCATGAAGCAGGCGTACGCCTCGCCCGGCGTGTTCACGATCGGCTCGCCGCGGACGTTGAACGACGTGTTCACCAGCACCGGGCACCCGGTGCGCTCCTTGAACGCGAGCAGCAGCCGCCGCAGCCGCGGGTGGCGCCCGTCGACGGTCTGCACCCGCGCCGAGCCGTCGACGTGGGTGACGGCCGGGACCGTCGAGCGGGGCAGGTGCAGCAGGTCGAGCCCGCTCACCCCGCCGGGGACGTCCGCGGCGAGCCGCTGCGCCTCCGCGACCTTGCCGACGATCAGCATGTACGGGCTCTCCTGACGCAGGTCGAACCAGTCCTTCGCGTCCTCGGCGAGCACCGCGGGCGCGAACGGCCGGAACGACTCGCGGAACTTCGTCCGCAGGTTGAGCGCCGACTGCATGCCCGGGTCGCGCGGGTCGGCGAGGATGGACCGCGACCCGAGCGCCCGCGGCCCGAACTCCATCCGGCCCTGGAACCAGCCCACGATCGCCCCGCCGGCCAGCGCGCCGGCCACCCGCCGCGCCACGCCTTCGAACCCCGGGCGCTCGTAGGGGATGCCGTGCGCGTCCAGGTACGCGCCGATCTCCTCGTCCGAGTACTCCGGGCCCAGCAGCGCGCCCGCCATCGCGTCGCGCCCGGCGGCGGGGTGCACCCGCGGCGCGCCCCGCCCGTACGCCTCGGCGAGCGCCGCACCGAGGGCGCCCCCGGCGTCCCCGGCCGCGGGCTGCACCCACAGCTCCGCCGGGCCCGCGTCCTCCAGGAGCCTGCCGTTCGCGACGCAGTTCAGGGCGACGCCGCCGGCGAGGCACAGCCGCGGCTCCCCGGTCAGCCGCCGCGCGGTGCGCGCCAGCTTGACCATCACCTCCTCGGTCACCTGCTGCACCGACGCCGCGAGGTCGAACTCCCGCTCGGTCAGCGGCCCTTCCGGCTGCCGCCGCGGCCCGCCGAAGAGCTGCTCGAAGCCCGCGCCGGTCATCACCCGGCCCCGCAGGAACTCGAACCAGCGCAGGTCGAGCCGGAACGAGCCGTCCGGCTTGACGTCGATCAGCCGCTCCCGGATCAGCGGCGCGAAGCGGGGCGTGCCGTACGGGGCGAGCCCCATCAGCTTGTACTCGCCCGAGTCGACCTTGAAGCCGCAGAAGTACGTGAACGCCGAGTACAGCAGCCCCAGCGAGTGCGGGAACCGCAGCTCGGCGAGGTGGCGCAGCCGGGTCCCCGCGCCCTGCCACAGCGTGGTCGTCGCCCACTCCCCGACGCCGTCGACGCACAGCACGGCGGCCGACGGGTAGGGGCTCGCGAAGAACGCCGACGCCGCGTGGGACTCGTGGTGGCGCCGCGCCACGACCTCCGGCACCGCCGCCCGCCCCCCGGGCCCGGCCAGGTGCTCGCGCACGGCCCGCGTGGCGGACCGCTTCCAGCCGAGCCAGGCCGGCAGCCCCTCGACGAAGGAGGCGAGGCCGTGCGGCGCCGCCCCCGCGTACGTCGCGAGCACCCGCCGGAACTTCAGCGCGGGATCCTCGTAGTACGCGATCGCGGACACGTCGCCGAGCTCCGCGCCCGCCTCCCGCAGGCAGTAGGCGACCGCCCCGCGCGGGAACGACGGGTCGTGCCGTCTCCGGCTGAACCGCTCCTCCTGTGCGGCCGCGACCGGGACGCCGTCGGCGACCAGCGCGGCCGCACTGTCGTGGTAGAAGGCCGACAAACCCAGAACCAGCTGCGTCACGCGGCGCCCCCGGATCAGAACATGGGATAGATGGACGCGTCGTCCGCCGGCTGCGGCTTCAGCGCCCGCTTGCGGCGCAGGCGCAGGTGCAGCAGCCGGGCCAGGACTCTGCGGAGCAGTGCCATGCGAGCCTCCCCCTTCCGGTCTCAGGCGGTGCCGAGGCGGTCGGCGAGGACCCGGGCGACGGCGTCGTACCCGGCGTCGACGCAGTGCACCCGGTCCACGAACAGCCAGTCCCCGGGCCCGGTCGCCGCGCCGAGCTCCGCGTTCATGTCGACGAAGGGCACCCCCAGCGCCGCACAGCCCTCGCGCAGGGCGGCCGCGTAGGCACGCCCGACCTCCATCGAGGCGATGTCGTTGTGCAGGCGGCGCCAGTTGGAGACGTCGTCCAGCTCGTCGAACAGCGCCTTCTCCTGGGGCGCCGGCTCCTCCCGCACCCAGGGCGCGAGCGGCTGCAGGACGAACGTCAGCCGCGCCCCGAGCGCCCGGGCCAGCAGCCGCCACCCGCCGAGGTGCCGCACCGTCAGGGCCGTCGCGTGCGCGATGCGCTCGGCCGGGGCCGGCACCGCGGACGCGTCGGGCGCGGGGCCGCACTCGAAGAAGGCGCCGTGCCGGCCGTGCCGCGCCGCCGGCAGCCGGCTGAGCACGAGGTTGTTGACGCCGGAGAACAGGACGATCTCCGCGACCTCGGGCAGCAGGTGCTGGAAGAGCGTCAGCAGCATCAGCTCCTGCGCCGAGTTCAGGCTCTGCCCCGAGAAGTTGAGCCAGGGCCTCCCGGGCGCGTGCCGGCTGCCCAGGCGCGAGGCGATCGTGGCGTGGTCCCCGCTCGCCCCCACGCCGAACACGGCGGAGCTGCCGGCCAGCAGCCGGACGGGCCCCGGCGGGCGCCCGTCGGCGACCGTCGCCGTGCCGTCCGCCGTGTGGGTGACCCGGAAGCCGCACGAGTCGGTGGAGTACACCGGCGTGCGCTCGTTGCCGTACTGGAAGAAGCCGATGTACGGCTGGTCCTCCAGGACGAAGGTGTAGTGCTCCATGTGGGGGACGAGTTCGGCGCGCGGGGACTTCATGGGGCAGGGCTCTCCTCGGGTCTCCGGACGGTCGCGTCAGTGGGCGGCGGGTGGCAGGTCGTAGAGCGCGCCGGGCCGGTCCTCGCGGATCAGGTCGGCGTTGACGGCCATGGCGGCGAGGCCGCCGCTGGCCGCGGCCATGGCGGCCTGCTGCATGTTCTTGCCCAGGTCGCCGGCCACGTACAGGCGGGGGAGCGAGGTGCGGCCGCGCTCGTCGGTCTGGACCTCCGTGAGGTCGGCGGCCTGGAGCCAGGGCCGCAGCGGTTCCACGCGCGGCTCGGTGTCCATGTGCAGGAACAGCGCCGTGAAGGTGAGCGAGCGCCCGTCCGCCAGGTCGACGGCGACCCCGTCGGGGTGCGCCGACACGCTCGTGATCTTGTCGGGGACGGTGGCGACCCCGGAGGCGGCCAGGAAGCCCCGCTCCTCCTCGGGCAGCTCCCGCCGGTCCGACAGATAGGTGAGCGAGGACGTCCACGCGGTCAGGGTCGCGGCGAGGCACTCGCCGGGCACCGCGCCGCCGTACACGCCGAAGCGCCCGTCCCGGACCTCGTAGGCGTGGCAGTACGGGCACTCGAACACGCCCTTGCCCCACAGCGCGGCGAGCCCCGGCACGTCCGGCACCTTCGAGCGCACGCCCGCCGCGTACACCACCGTCCGGCTCGCGTACGCCCCGGACTCCTTGGCCACGGTCACCAGGCGGTCGTCCTCGGGGGCCACGGAGATCACCTCGTCGTCCACGAACTCCACGCCGTAGCGGGCGATCTCGGCGCGGGCGCGGGCGCGGAAGTCCGCGATGGTCACCCCGTCGTTGGTGAGCATGTTGTGCATGACGCCCGCGGCCATGTTCCGGGCGTCGCCCGAGTCGACGAGCGCGACGCGCCGGCGCGAACGGCCCAGGTACAGGGCCGCGCCCAGGCCCGCCGGGCCGCCGCCGACGATCACGGTGTCATACAGTTCCGCGGTCATGCTCTCCTCTTTCGGTGTCGGTGTGCTGCCGCGGCACGCGGGAGGCCTCCGGCTGTTCGCCGGTGAGCACGTCCTGGCGCAGCGGTGCGAGCAGGGCGACGGATCCCAGGATCAGGACGGCCCCGGACGAGACGAAGACGGTGGTGACGGACGTGGTGCGGGCGAGCAGCCCGCCGAGGGCCGCCCCGATCGGCATCGTTCCCCACGAGCACAGGCGTGACACGCTCATCACGCGGCCCTGCAGCTCCGGCGGCGCGAACCGCTGGCGCAGCGACAGCACCGGGATGTTCCAGCTCATCATGAAGACGCCGTTGCAGAAGATCGCGGCGCCGGCGGCCACGACGTGCCCCGCCAGGCCCAGCCCCACGTAGGCCGCGCCCGACAGGATCAGCGACCACTGCGCCATGACGAGCGTGGGCAGCCGCCGGGAGAGCCGCGGCGCGAGCCACGTCCCGGCGATCGAGCCGACGGAGCCGACGGTCAGCAGCAGGCCGTAGCCGGTGGCGTGCAGGTGCAGGGTCCGGTAGGCCAGCAGCACCAGCATCGAGAACGTCGCCGAGTACACCAGGCCGTAGAGCGCGCTGGCGGCCAGCGTGCGGGTGAGCGCCGCCCGCGTGAGCACGAAGGAGACGCCCGTGCGCAGGTCCTGCCACATGGAGCGGGCCGCGGACGTGCCGGGCGGGGGAGCGGTGCGCGGGGCCGCCGTGACGCCGGCCAGCCCCAGCAGCAGCACCGCGGCGAGCCCGTACAGCGCGCCGCCGGTCGCCAGTGCCAGCGTCGCGCCGACGCCGACCAGCAGACCGGCCAGCGGCGGGCCCGCCATCTCGTTGAGGATGACCTGCGGCGCGAAGAGCCGGCCGTTGGCGTGCTCCAGGTGCTCGGAGGCCACGATGTCGGGCAGCATCGCGGGCGCCGCGGTCTCCGCCAGCGTCTCGGCGATGCCGAGGACGAACGAGAGCGCGAACAGCACGGCCAGCGACGTGCCCGCAGCGAACGCCCCGACGGCCGCCAGCAGCGCGGCGGCCCGCGTGAGATTGCTGAAGAGCAGGATCCGCCGCCGGTCGTGACGGTCCGCCAGGACGCCCGCGGGCAGCGCGAACAGCAGCCACGGCAGCATGTTCACCGCCGTGAGCCCGGCCACCACCAGCGGCTGCGGGTGGCTCGCGACCACCAGCAGCGGCAGCAGGGTGCGGGTGACGCCGTCCCCGGCGTTGGACGCCACGGACGACGACCACAGCCAGCGGAAGCGGCTGCCCAGCACGGGCGTACGGGCGGGTGCCCCGGTCTCGGTCAAGGGACTTCACTCCGCGTCCGGCCGCGCACCGCCGCCCCGCCGCCCGGCCCGGTCACGGCCAACTCGTGAGCCCCAGAAGCCGCTCGCCCAGCGGGGTGAGCTCGGCGCGCCCGTACAGCTCGCGCTCCTTCTTGCGAGGGCTTCCGTGGTGCTCGTGCTCGTGCGGCGGGATGCGGTCCCGCCAGAACCGTACGCGGCTGTCCCGGAGCGCGGCGTCGTCCTCCAGGGCGGGCGCCATGGAGATGTACTGTGCCATACGCACCCGGTCCGCGGAGCGGTTCGGGCGCACCCCGTGCGGCAGCAGGCTGTTGAAGATGATCAGGTCTCCGGGGTCGACGCGCAGCGTCTCGATCGCGTACCCGGTGATGTCGGGCGTCATCGGGTCGCGGTCGGGGGGCTGTTCCTCCAGCCAGGCGTCCAGCTTCTCGAAGATGCCCGGCACGCACTGGAAGCCGCCGATCTCCTCGTTGCCCTCGCTGAGCGAGAGCACCCCCTGGCAGCTGATGGGCAGCGGCCGCCGGGAGGTGTCGACGTCCCAGTGGACGAAGCCCTCGAACGCACGGGTGCCGCGGTTCGGCGGGTTGACGTTGGCGAAGTCGATCACGACCCACAGGCCGGTGGTGTCCCAGATGTCGACGAACGCGTCGTACACCCGCTGCGTCTGCCGGTTGTCCCACATGGCCTGGTGGTTGTAGATCTCCACCAGCCCGCTGTGGCCCGGCAGCCGCTGGTTGTCGGTGCGGTCCGCGTACCAGGTCGCGGGGTCGCCGGGCGCCATGTCCTCGAACTCCCACAGCGCCCGCGTCAGCCGCTCGACGTTGTCCGCGGGCACGGCCTGCCGGACGACGACGTACCCGCGGGTGGTCCAGTGCTCCCAGTCCTCGGGGGACAGCACGCGCAGCGGCAGCTTCTTGCGGATGTCCCTGAGCTGGGTCCTCGCCATGGTCGGTGCTCCTCGCTTCCGGGTCGGTTCCTGGTCAGGTGATGACGGTCCGCTCGTCGGCCAGGACGACCGCGTCCAGAGCCGTGCCGTCCAGCAGCTCCAGGGCCTCCCCGAGGTCGTTGAGGATGGGCCGGCCGCCGCCGTTGGCGCTGGTGTTGATGAGGATCGGCAGCCCCGTGCGGCGCGCCACCGCGTGGCACAAGCGGTGCAGCAGCGGGTGCCGGTCGGCGTGCAGGGTCTGCAGCCGTGCCGTGCCGTCGATGTGCCGCACCTCGGCGAGCCGCTCGGCGTGCTCCTCGCGGACGCGTACCGCGAACAGCATGGTGTCGGTGTGGTCGAGCGGACCGGTGAAGTACGCGCCGGCCACCTCCGCCGGGCACAGCGGTGCCACCGGCCGGAACCACTCGCGCCGTTTGATGGTCTGCGAGACGTGGCGCCGGGCGCCGGCCCAGTGCGGCGAGACGAGCAGCGACCGGTGCCCCAGGGCACGCGGCCCGGTCTCCATCCCGCCGCCCAGCCAGGCCACGCACTTGCGCCCGGCGAGCATGCCGGCCACGTGCTCGGCCAGGGCGGCGTCGCTCGCGAGGGTCGTACGGGTGTGACCGGTGCGCACCGGGCCGCGCGCCGTGAGCGGCGGACCGCCGTAGGCCAGCTCCGCACCCGGCCGCCCGCCCGCCGCGGGACGGTCCTGCGGTGCGGCCACGGCCAGCGCCGCGCCCAGCGCGATCCCGGAGTCGTCGCAGCAGGTGGGGATGTGCACCCGGGAGAACAGCCCGCTCTCCGCGATCCGGGTGTTCGCCGTGATGTTCAGGGCGCAGCCCCCGGCGTAGCAGAGCACGGGGTGGCCGGGCCAGCGGGCGTGCAGCCCGGCGACGAGGTGGGTGAGGTCCTCCTCGACGGCAGCCTGGAGCGTCGCGGCGAGGTTCCGGCAGACCGGGTCGCCGGGGCTGTGCCCGACGAGGAAGCGGTGCCCGCGCGGCGTGCGGATCTCGTCGGGGAACACCCCGCCGTAGGAGTGGACCACGTCGTCGTCGGTGGCGTCGCCCAGCAGGCCGTCCAGATAGCCGCCCGCGTCCTCGTCGTACGGGTACCAGGTGTCCTCGTAGCGCAGGGCGCTGCCGGCGGGCGCCTCGCCGCCGAGGGGGGCGAGCAGGTCGGGCGCGTGGCACCGGGCCCGCTCCCCGGCGAGCATCGTGCGCAGCACGGGCAGGAGGTCGGCGTCCACGGTGCCGGTGGCGGCCAGGCCCAGCAGCTTGCCCGTGTCGAACTGGCCGCCGTGCACCCGGCGGGCCAGCGCCTCGTAGACCAGCCCGAAGCGCGGCCCCGTGCGGTTGCTGAACGACAGGACGGGGGTCAGCGACGTGCCGTCGCCCAGGCAGACCATGCCGCACTCGGCGTAGTTGCCCGTCCCGTCCAGGGCGAGGGCGATCGCCTTGTCCGCCCCGGACGTGTAGTAGGCCAGGGCGGCGTGCGCGTAGTGGTGGCGCACGGCGATCACGGGCAGCGGGCCGGCCGGGCCGTCGGCGAGCGGCCAGTCCACGGACTTGACCGGGCGCAGGACGGACGTGGCCAGCGCGTCGCCCGGGCGGCTCCACGTGATGTCCTCGGAGACGAGCTCCACGAGCCCGCCGGGCAGGATCCGGCACGCCGGCGTGTACCAGTCGGCGACGGCGACCGCGGTGACCGGGCCGCGCGCCAGCGCGTGCAGCCGGTTCACCCAGTCGCCGACCGACGCCGCGAAACCGGCGTTGCCGCCGCACACGTGGCGCAGCCCCACCTGGCGCTCGCCCTCGATGACGTGGACGCCCGTCGGCTGGGCCAGGGCCGCGCCCCCGTCGTGCCCGAAGTTCAGACCGATCGTCGGCATCTGCCCGGGCCCCGTCAGACGCCCGTGCAGACCTGGGCGTGGTGGCGCTCCAGCAGCCCTTGCACGACCTCGCGCATGTACGCGCAGTAGCCCGGCGACATCACCTGGATCGACCCGTTCTCCTCCTCCAGCGCGCCCGCGGACCCGCCCGAGCAGGTGCCCTGCAGCTCGCAGCCCTGGCAGCCGGGGCCGTTGGTGTAGGCGCGCATGCCGTAGTCGCGGTAGGCCGCCGAGTTGAACACGCCCCGCCAGTCGTCGATGGTGCCGAGCTTGCGCGCCGTCGCCTTGCAGGCGAACACGCTGCCGTTGGGCTCGATGGACAGCTGCCGGCCCACGGCCGGGCACGTCTTGTAGTCCGCCTGGGCCGCCCACTTCGCCTCGTCGGCGATCATCTGGAACGTCTGGTACCAGTAGCCGCTGAGCTGCACCCCGCGCTCGCGCCCGTAGTCGACGGCGGCCAGCAGCTTCTGCGCCACGTCGTGCGGGCTGTGCTGTTCGAAGAACTCCCGGGCCTGGAAGGAGACGATCACGTCCAGGGAGTCCAGGCCGGCCTCGGCGACGAAGTCGATCAGCGGGGTGCCCCACTTGTCCCAGGTGTACTGCGACAGGACCGTGGTGATGCTCACGGGCACGCCCGCGGCCTTCATGTCGAGGATGGCCTTGCGGACCACGGGCCACGGCGTGCGCTGCTGCTGCCCGCCGCGGAACTCCCCGGTCTCGGGGACGAGGTAGTCGATCGAGACGGTGGTCGAGACCCGGTAGTCGGCGAGCGCCTTGAGGAGTTCGTCGTCGATGCGCGAGCCGTTGCTCGTCATGTCGTACGACAGGGCGACGCCGTCGTGGAAGTGCCCGAAGGTGCGCAGGATGTGCAGGATCGTGTTGCGGGCGAGCGTCGGCTCGCCGCCGAAGAACGACACCGTGAGCTCGCCGCCGCCGTTGGCCTTGCGCAGCGCCACCGCCTCCCGCAGCGTCTTCTCCGCGACCTGCGGGGACATGTGCATCGAGGGGTTGCGGGCGCCGTCGGTGCCCTCGTTCCAGTCGCCGCGGGCGAGCGTCGGCCCGCTGTCGCCGCGCGCCGTGCGCAGCTGGACGAGGACGGGGCCGGGCTTGACGGACTCCCCGGAGGTGTTGCGCTCCTCGACGCCGCCGTCGAAGTTGTAGGCGAAACAGCCCTGACAGGAGAAGTTGCAGGCGTTGGTCAGCACGAGCTGGATCGAGGAGTGGAAGACGCCGCTGCTGAGCGCCTCGCCGCGGGCGGCGAGGAGTTCGTCGATCTGCGCCGCCTCGTCGTGGCCGGCCTCCACCAGGTACTGCGCCTCGATGAGGCTGTCCACGGTCTCGCTGCCCACCCGTGCGCGCAGCGTGTCCAGGGGGATGCCGTCGGCGGCCTCGCGCAGCAGTGCGACCGTGTCGCGGTCCACCAGGCGGGCGTTGCCGAAGAGGGAGTGGAAGGCCACCGTGCGCTCGGTGCCGTCGTAGGCGTCGAGCCGGCCGCCGAACCGCGAGAAGTCGCGGTCCCGGGCGGTGCGCATCGTACGGACGTAGCGGGAGGACTGGTAAACCGGAGCCGACATCGGTGGACTTCCTCCTGGATGTGGTGCGGACCGAACGGGGCCGGGACGCCGGCCGGGGGAGCGCGACCGTGGAACGGGCCCGCCGCTGGCGTGGATCGCGGCGGGCCCGTCGGAACCGGTGCGCCGGGACTGCTACGCAGGGGTGACCGTTTCCTTCGTCTCGGAGACGTCCGTACAGACCGACTCCGCCTTCGGTACCGGCGTGATCGTCGGGGCGTTGCCCTTGTCGGGCGAGACGAACCCGCAAGGGCGGGACGACGCCGTGGGTGTCGGAGTGATCATCTTCTTGACTTCGGCCATCAGTCTCTCCTCGCCGTGGTCTGGCGGTATGCGTGCATACGCGGTCAGCGAATCATGGCCGGGTCGGGCCGGGGGATATTCGTTCCGGCCACTTTTTTCGGAGCGTATTACTTGATCGGGACTGCTGGTATTAGCGCATGAACGGTATGGATTCCTGTTCGAGAACGATGCGTCCGGCGCTGCGGGGATCGCGGGCTTCCGGCGTCACCAGGGAATATGCGGAAAGTGCCGCCGCCGGAACCCCTCCCGGATATGCATGTGCATGGCATGGATCAATTGCCAGGACCTCACCGGCCGTTACGGACCGGGCTGGGAAGGGGCCCGGCGCACGTGACGATCTGTGGCCCGCTCCTTTCCCATGCCGCCGGATGCTCCGCCCGGACCGCGGCATCGCGGCCGGACGTGTGCGCGAGGGAGCGCGCCGGAGGGCGGGAATGCGCCTGCGGGCCGCCCCGCGTGCCCGTGCGCGCGCCCTGCCGCAGGCTCGCGCGGCCCGCGGCAGGGCCGAGGGGGCACGGGGGAAGCGGCCGGGGCGGCGGTCAGCGCAGGTCGTCCCAGGTGATGACCGGGCTCGCGGAACGCAGGCCGAAGTCCACGGCCGGGTTCCGCACGGGCCACTTCAGGCGCAGCCAGCAGGGCACGGTGGCGGCAATGCCGTCGTCGGCCGCGAGGTGCCAGAACGTATTGGAATCCTGGCGGGCGAAATACGGGCAGAACAGCGAGATCACCAGCGTCACCCGGTGGCCCTTCGTCACGGGCGTGACCGCGTGGAAGATGCGGCTGCCGTGGAGGAAGAGCGTCGCGCCGCGCTCGCCGAGGTCCGCCTCGCGGAATCGGGAATCGTCCGCCACCGGCCCGGGGAATTCGTCCGTGCGGCCCCGGAAGTATGTGAAGCGGCCGCCGTCGTAGTCGTCGTAGCCGCTGAGCTGAATCGTGAAGACGTAGTCCATGCCGTCGCGGTGCCAGCGGACGCCGCCCTGCCGGCCCTCGCCCTCGCCGTAATTGATCTGAGCCGTGGGCAGCCGCAGCGGATGCGGAATCAGCGGAATGCCGACCAGCCGCGAACAGGTGAGGAGGAATTCGCGGTCGCGGATCATGTTGGCGATGAACGGCGAGAGGAGATCGGCGGCGCGCAGCCGCCGCGTCGCGGTGAACCCCGCGTCCTGCGCCGCCGCTTCGAGCTGCTCGCACACCGCGGTCAGCCGCTCCAGCCCTTCGTCCGTCAGGAGGCGCCACGGCCCCGCGATGGCCGTGTCGTCGACGCGCCCCTGCGCCCGCAGGAGTTCGCCGTCGCGGTACCCGAACTCCCGCAGCGACACCCGCGGCACGTCCGCGCGGGGCGCGACGAACCGGCTCCGCCAGGGCGGCTCCGCGGGCAGCCGGGCGCTGCGCAGCGGAGGCCGGGCGCGCAGCGCCTTCACGACCTTCCGGAATCCGTCGGGAGCCTGGGGCAGATCGAGTGCGCTCGGTCTGCCGCTCACTTTCGGCGCTGCGGGCACGAGGCATCTCCTTTTCGGGAAACGCATGCGGCGGAACCGGCCGACGGGCCATCCGAGAATCTCTCACCGGGCCGGGCCGCTGACAAGAGCCGCGGCACACCTTCCTGAGTTGCTGCATTTATGGAGATATGTAGCATTTTCAGGGAGGTGCGATGGATGCAGATCTCCGCAGGCCCGCTGGACTGGTCCCTGGTGAGCGGATGGATTCCGGTCGCCCTCCTGGCCGTGGGACTGTGCGCCCTCGCGGCGCTCCTCTTCTCCCGCCGCCGCACCTGGTGGACCCGGTGGGCCCCGGCGGCCGTCCTGCTCGCCGCCGCCGCGACCTGGCTCCTGCGCACCGCCGTCGACGACTGGTGGCAGCCCTTCCCCGACCCCCTGCCCACCGGCGTGGTGGTCTGGGCCGGGATCGCCGTCCTCGGCGTGTGCCTCGCCGCCTTCCGCGTCCCGCTGCTCCGCCCGCGGTACTGGGCCGGTGCCGTCCTCGTCGGCCTCCTCGTCGTCCTCCTCGGCGCCTCCGAGATCAACCGGCACTTCGACCAGTACCCCACCGCCCGCAGCGCCCTCAACTCCTGGCTCACCAAGACCACGAGCATCACCGAGGCCACCGGGCGCACCGAACCCGTCCTGCGCGTCCCCGCCGGCAGGACCGTCGCCGACGTCTGGCGCCCGCCCGCCGGCATGGCCCAGCACGGCACCCTCTCCCAGTCGCCCGTCCCCGGCGCCAGATCCGGCTTCCACGCCCGCAGCGCCTACGTCTACCTCCCACCCGCCTACCGGGCCGTGCCGCGCCCCCTCCTGCCGGTCGTCGTCCTCATGGCCGGCCAGCCGGGATCGCCCGACGACTGGATCAACTCCGGGCGCCTCGTCGGCATGATGGACGCCTTCGCCGGCGAGCACCGCGGCCTCGCGCCCGTGGTCGTCGTCGTGGACCCGCTCGGCTCCCAGTTCGCCAACACCCTCTGCCTCGACTCCCGGCTGGGCAACGTCCAGACCTACCTCGCCACCGACGTCCCCGACTGGATCCGCTCCCACCTCCAGGTCGCCCCCGACCGCACCTCCTGGGTCATCTCCGGCATCTCCTTCGGCGGCACCTGCTCGATCCAGCTCGGCGTCAACGCGCCCCAGGTCTACGGCGTCGTCAACGACATCTCCGGCCAGGAGGCCCCCACCCTCGGCAGCCGGCAGAAGACCGTCGACAAGGCGTTCGGCGGCGACACCGCGGCCTTCGCCGCCGTCAACCCCCTCGACGTGATGGCCCGGCAGCGCTTCCCCGGCACCAAGGCCGCTTTCGTCGCCGGCAGCACCGACAGCACCTACCGGCCCCAGCAGCGCAAGGTCTACGAAGCGGCCGTCAAGGCCGGCATGCGGGCCGAGTGGGTCCTGCTCCCCGGCGGCCACAGCTGGCAGGTCTGGCGGCCCGGCCTGGAGCGCCAACTCCCCTGGATCTCCCGTGAGACGGGGCTGACCCGATGAGCGACTCCCGTGAGGCAGGGCCCGTCCGATGAGCGAGACCACCGCCCCGCCGCCCGCGCCCACCCCCGGCGACAGCGCCCACCCCTGGCGCGTCACCCTCGACCGGCTGCTCGTCCCCGTCCGGCACGCGCCCTTCACCCTCGGCTTCCTCGCGGTGCTGTGGATCGTCGGAGCGGTCACCGGCAGCCTCGGCAGCGGCCCGAGCCGGCACCGCATGGAACACGTCGGCGTCGGCGTCCCCGCCCTCGCCGAAGGCCGCTGGTGGACCCCCGTCAGCTCCCTCCTGTGGTGCCCGGGGCTCGGCGGCTACCTCGGCGCCACCGCCATCATCCTGCTGCTCGTCACCCCGGCCGAGCGGCGCCTGGGCGTCGCCCGCACCGCAGCCGTCCTCATCGGCGGCCAGATCCTCGGCACGCTCCTCGGCACCGGCATCGTCCAGCTCGGCAACGCCGCGGGGGAGTGGTGGCTGGAAGAGCTCGCCGGCTACCTCGCCGTCTCCCCGACCGTCGGCGCGCTCGCCGTCGGCGGC
The DNA here is from genome assembly GCF_049725035.1 of Streptomyces sp. XH2. Classification (NCBI taxonomy): domain Bacteria; kingdom Bacillati; phylum Actinomycetota; class Actinomycetes; order Kitasatosporales; family Streptomycetaceae; genus Streptomyces; species Streptomyces sp. XH2. The sequence goes on from NZ_JBMMMZ010000006.1 coordinate 375,793, forward strand.
GTCCTCAGCTACCGGCTCACCGCCCTGTGGCGCCGCCGCACCCGCCTCGGCATCGTCGCCTTCGCCCTCGTCATGACCCTCTACGTCGGCCACCTCCAGGGCGTCCTGCGCCTCGGCGGCGCCGCCGTCGGCCTCCTCCTCGGCGCGGTCCTGTACCGCCGGGCCGGGCCGCTGCGCCTGCGGCACTCCTCCCACGCCGAGGCCCGCGTCCTCGTCGCGCTCGTCGTGGCCGCCGCCGCCATCGGCCCCATGGTCGCGATCCTCTACCGGGACGCCTACGGGCCCCTGAACTCCTTCCAGATCTACGTCTCCGTCCAGCCCACCGGGCAGGAGGTCGCCGACGCCTGCGCCGCCTCCGCCGAGGACTGCCACTTCGTGCACGCCCTGCGGAACTTCTACGACTCGCCCGCCGCCGTCATGGCCGTCCTCGTCCCCGCGCTGATGCTCGTCCTCGCGGAAGGGCTGCGCCGCGGCCTGCGGCTCGCCTGGGGCCTGGCGGTGCTGGTCCACCTCGCCTGGACCGCCCTGTTCTCCTGGTGGCTGCACGACTTCCTCAGCCACCCCGCCGGCTGGGCCGCGCCCGCCGAGCGCTCGACGTACGCCCAGGCCTTCGCGGAACAGATGCTGCTGCCCGTCCTCATCGTGGCCCTCCTGATCGTCACCCGCGCCCGCTTCGGCCTGCGGCTGCCGCGTACCGCGACCCGCGGCCTCGCGGCCGTCGCCGGCGGCTCCCTCGTCCTGGCCTGCGCCGCGTACGTGGGCATCGGCTACGCCGTGCGCGACCAGTACGACCCCGCGGCCACGCCCTCGGTGCTCTTCTCCGGGCTGGCGTCGGAGTTCCTGCCGCCCACCCTGCTCGCCACCTTCACCGACTGGCCGGTCCCGGTCGGCGGTACGGCCCAGGCCCTCTTCCACTACTGCGGACTCGTCTTCTGGCTCGTCACCCTCGTCGCGCTGCTCGTCACCTTCCGCCGCCCGCGCCTGCACACCGACGCCGACGCCGCCGTGCGCGCCCGCGAGCTCCTCACCGCGCACGGCGGCTCGACGCTGTCGTTCCTGACGACCTGGGACGGCAACTACTACTGGTTCGACGCGGCCGGTCGCTCCGCCGTGGCCTACCGGGTGATCGCCACCGTGGCCCTGACCACCGGCGAGCCGTTCGGCGCGCCGGACGCGCGGGCGGCCGCCGTCGGCGGTTTCGCGCGCCACTGCGACGAGCGCGGCTGGACGCCGTGCTTCTACAGCGTGGGGGAGGAGGCCCGCGCCGCGGCGGAGGCGCTCGGCTGGCGCTCGGTGCAGGTCGCCGAGGACACCGTCGTCCCCCTGCCCGGCCTCGCCTTCACGGGCAAGAAGTGGCAGGACGTGCGGACCGCGCTCAACAAGGCCAAGAAGGAGGGCATCACCGCCGAGTGGTGGTCCTACCCCGAGGCGCCGGTCGCCCTCACCGACCAGATCCGGTCCATCTCCGAGGAATGGGTCGCCGACAAGGGCCTGCCGGAGATGGGCTTCACCCTCGGCGGCCTGGAGGAGCTCGACGACCCGGCCGTGCGCTGCCTCATCGCCGTGGACGGCGACCGCACCGTGCACGGGATCACCAGCTGGATGCCGGTGTACGAAGCGGGCCGGCCGGCCGGCTGGACGCTGGACTTCATGCGGCGCCGGGCCGCCGGCTTCCGCGGCTCCATGGAGTTCCTCATCGCCTCGGCCGCGCTCGGCTTCCAGGAGGAGGGCGCCCGCTTCCTCGGCCTCTCGGGCGCCCCGCTCGCCCGCAAGGCCACCGAGGAACCCCCGGCGGCCCTGCAGCGGATCCTCGACTACGGGGGCAAGGTCCTCGAACCGGTCTACGGCTTCCGGTCGCTGCTGAACTTCAAGTCCAAGTTCCAGCCGGAGTACCACCCCCTGTACATGGCCTACCCCGACCCGGCCGCCCTGCCCGCCATCACCCGCGCCATCGGCAAGGCGTACCTGCCGCACATGACGGCGGCCCAGGGCGTACGGCTGATGCGGCAGTTCTCCGCCTGAGCCGGGCGGCGGACCCTACGGGGAGTCATCCGGGAGATGACCTACGGCAGCGTCAGCACCCGCGGGCCGTCCTTGGTGATGGCGACCGAGTGCTCGATGTGCGCGGCACGGCTGCCGTCGGCGGTGCGTATCGTCCACCCGTCGGCGTCCGTGCGGTAGGCGTTGCTGCCGCCCGCCATGAGCATCGGCTCCAGCGCGAGCACCAGGCCGTGCCGCAGCGTCATGCCCCGGCGCGGACGGCCCCGGTTGGGCACGTGCGGGTCCTCGTGCATCTCCCGGCCGATGCCGTGGCCGCCGAAGTCCGCGGGCATGCCGTAGCCCCCGGAGCGGGCGACGCTGCCGACGGCGTGGGAGATGTCCCCGATGCGGTTGCCGGGGACGGCCGCGGCGATGGCGGCGTCCAGCGCCCGCTGGGTGGCGTCGATCAGGGCGGTGTCGGCCGGGCGCGGCGTGCCGACGACGAAGCTGATGGCGGCGTCGCCCGTCCAGCCGTCGAGCTTGGCACCGCAGTCGATGCTGACCAGGTCGCCGTCGCGCAGCGCGTAGTCGCTCGGGATGCCGTGCACGATGACGTCGTTGACGGACGCGCAGATCACCCCGGGGAACGGGGTGGGGGCGAAGTCGGGCTTGTAGCCCAGGAAGGGGGAGCTCGCCCCGGCGTCCTTGATGACGGCGTGCGCCGCCTCGTCCAGCTCCCTCAGCGTCACGCCCGTCTTCGCCGTGTCGCGGACGGCGGCCAGCGCGTTGGCCACGATGCGGCCCGCCTCGCGCATGGCGTCCAGCTCGCCGTCGGTCTTGATCTCCACCATGGTTCCGGAACTCCCCTGGCTCGTCACCAATTCTTATACCGGTATTAGTATCACGGTCTAGAATCCGCCCCATGGTGAGGACCCCCTTGACCCCCTGGGAGCGGCGGCGCGGCGAGCGGCTCGGCGCCCTGCTCCGCCAGGCGCGCGGCGAGCGCAGCATGGTGGAGATCGCCGCCGCCGCGGGCTTGTCCGTGGAGACGCTCCGCAAGATCGAGACCGGCCGCGCGCCCACCCCCGCCTTCTTCACGATCGCGGCGCTGGCCTCCGTGCTGGGCCTGCCCATGGAGGAGCTGGCGGCCGCTGCCGCGGCGGGCGCCGACGCGGAGGAGCGTGAAGTGCTGACGGCGTGAAAGGGGCGCTGCGACGCCGTTCCTGACGGCTCTTCCGGCCCTCGCGAGACAGCGACTGACCGATCGGTTAGATTACTGACCGATCGGTCAGAGTCATGCTCGACGAGAGGCGGGACGCATGGAACGCACGACGTGCTGTGTGGTGGGCGGAGGCCCCGCAGGGATGATGCTGGGACTGCTGCTGGCCAGGGCCGGGATCCGCGTGACCGTCCTGGAGAAGCACCGCGACTTCCTGCGCGACTTCCGCGGCGACACCGTCCACCCCTCCACCCTGCGCCTGCTCGACGAACTCGGCCTCGGCGAGCGGTTCGCGGAACTCCCCTTCCCCAAGCTGGAGGAGATGCGCATGGAGATCGCCGGCACCACCGTCGTCGCGGCCGACTTCCGCCGCATCCCCGGCCGCCACAAGTACATCGCCATGGTCCCCCAGTGGGACTTCCTCGACCTGCTGGCGAGCGCCGCCGCGGCCGAACCCTCCTTCACCCTGCGCATGTGCACCGAGGTCACCGGCCTGCGCAGGGAAGGCGGCCGGGTGACCGGCGTGCGCTACACCGCCGGGGACGGCACCCCCGGCGAAATCGCCGCGGACCTCACCGTCGGCTGCGACGGCCGCCGCTCCGTCGTCCGCAGGGAGGCCGGGCTGGTCCCGGAGGAGTTCGACGTCCCCATGGACGTGTGGCAGGTCCGCGTGGAGGCACCCCGCGGCGGCATCAAGGACGGCCGCGTCTTCGCCCGCTTCGGCGACGGCCAGGCCGCCGTCACCATGGACCGCGGCACGTACTTCCAGACCTCCTACCTCATCGCCAAGGGCCGGGACGCCGAACTGCGCTCCCACGACATCCAGTGGTTCCGCGACCGGCTCGGCGGCCTCTTCGGCTGGGACGCCGGCGTGACCGCCGCCATCGGCTCCTGGGACGACGTCAAACTGCTCGACGTGTCCATGGGGCGGCTCCCGCGCTGGTACGGCAACGGCGTGCTCTGCATCGGCGACGCGGCCCACACCATGTCGCCCGTCGGCGGCGCGGGCGTCAACCTCGCGGTCCAGGACGCCGCCGCGGCCGCCCGCATCCTCGCCCGGCCGCTGCGCGAGGGCACGGTCTGCGGCCACGACCTCGAACGGGTGCAGAAGCGCCGCACGCTCCCCACGGCCCTCGTGCAGCAGTCGCAGCAGGGCGAACACCGCCTGATCCGCAGCGCCCTCGACGGCACCCTGCGCCCCGGCACCCTGCCCCTGCCGATGAGACTGCTGCGCCGGGCCCGTCCCCTGCGCACCGCCACCGCGTTCCTCGGCGGGATCGGGATACGGCCCGAGCGCGCGCCCGCCTTCGCGAGGGCGTAGGAGGCGGCCCCGGACGTACGGGCTCAGTCCCGGGCCCGCACCGCGTTCAGCGTGAACGTCACCAGCTCGTCGGCCGCCGCGTCGAGGTCCATCCCCGGGTCGGCGAGCCAGTGGGAGACCACCCCGTCGATCGCACCGCCGATCGCGAGGGCGGTCACCCGCGTGTCGAACGCGCGCAGCCGGCCCGCCGCCTGCCCCGCCGCCAGCAGCTCCATCAGGCCCTGCAGGCGGCCGCCGGTCTGGTGCCGGCCCGGTGTCTTCAGCCGCGTGCCGCCCTCGTCGTCGAGGAGCATCTCGATGATCACGCGCACGTGGCGCCGGTTGGCCTGCTGGTAGCCGACCATGGCCCGGACGTAGGCGACGAGCGCGTCGAGCGGGTCCGGCTCCCGCTCCACGCGCTCGGTGACGTACGCGGTGAACTGCTCCAGCACCTGCGTCAGCGCCGTGCGCGTGAGGTTGTCCTTCGACGAGAAGTGGTAGAGGACCGCGGCCTTGGAGATGCCCGCCGCCTCCGCGATCGCCGACAGGGACGCCGCCGGGTACCCCCGCGTGGAGATCAGGTCGATCGTGCTCTCGACGATCTGCTGCCGGCGCGCCCGCTCCGTGAAGGTCGGCTCGCCGGGGGCAGCACTCCGGCGGGGACTCATCGTGACGCCACCTCTTGTTCTTCTCGCGCTCGGCCCGGGCCGTCGCCCCTGCGGGCGACACCCGACCGTACACCGCGCCGCTCGTGGACGGGCCGGCAGGACCCGGCCCCGCTCAGTCCCACCAGTTGAACAGGACGTCGCCCAGGCACCCGGGCTTCCAGTAGCGGATCTCCGTGAGCTCGGCCGGCGACAGCTCCGAGACGTCGACCTCCTCCAAGGGGGTCATCAGCTCCTTGACCCCCATCACCCGCAGCCCCGCCGTCTCGAAGACCTGCGCCCACAGCGGCGGGTCCGCGAACCCGGGCACCGGCTCGCCCTCGCGGACCGCGTCCGTCGTGAAGGCCACCACGGGCAGATGGACGTGGCCCAGGGCGGTGAACACACGGCCGTACCCGTCGCTGAGCGTCGCCCGGCGGAACGTCTGCACCTCGCCGGGGACCACCTCGCCGGCCCGCCCCCGGGCCTCCATGGCCGCGGTGAAACAGGCGGCCCGGAACAGCGCCGCCTCGGTCCGCGGCAGAGGGGCCTCGTGCGGCCCCCGGAATCCCGTAGCGCCCCGCGCCAGACGGATCAACGTGCCTTCCCTCCCATACCACCCCTCTCCCGCAGTCACGCCCGTGACTTCCATGACGTGCTGCTCCTCCCTACCCAGCACAACGCGCGAACCGCTGCCGCGTACGCCTCTCCCGCAGTGCGCGCGGCCTGCCGCGCCACGGCACGCACCCCCCGGCGCGCGCGCGGCCAACGCGCCTCACCGCAGCGGCGCGAGCACCCTTCTTTCCCTCAAGTAGCCTTGGGGAAAAGAAGGGTGAAAAACGGGGAAAGGGGTGGAAGCGTGGCCACGGACGACGACAGCGGCGAACGGCTGCGGCAGGCACGGGAACACGCGGCGCGGCTGACCCGGCTGCTGGACTTCGCCCGCGCGGGCGAGAACGGCGACGACACGGCCCTGCGCCGCCTCGTCACCTGGCTCGCCGGCACCCTCGGCGGCACCGTCACCCTGACCGGCCGGAACGGCGAACCCCTCGCCGGCACCGCCGCCCACGCGGCCGTCGAGGAACGCGCCGGGAAGCTGCTGCACCACGTGGCCGGCGGCCGGCTCCACGCCGCGGCGGCCGACGACCGGCACGGGCAGCTGCGCCTCGTCGCCGTCGGGCGCGGCGCCCCGCACCCCGTCCTCGCCGCCGGCCTGCCGGGCCCGTTCGACGAGCAGGCCGCGGCCCTCCTCACCCACGCCGCCGGAGTCCTCGCCCCGCTGCTCCGGGCCCGCGAGGCCGCCGAGCACCGCCGCAGCGCCGAACACGCCATGGCCTGCCTGCGGCTCGCCGTGTTCCAGCTCCTCATGGGCGGCGAGGTCACCCTCGCCCAGCGCACCGCCGCAGGCCTCGCCCCCGGCCTCCTCGACGCCGACACGGCCCGCGTCATCGTCCTCGAACAACAGGGGCACCGGCGCGACGCCCTCCTGCGCGCCTGCGAAGAAGCCACCGGAGGCCGGGCCCTGACGGTGCGCTGCGCCGCCTACGACACCCAGGTCATCGTCGTCGCCCCCACGACGGACCGCGGCACACCGGGAGACGGCGGCGGCACCGCACCCGCCGCCGCGCTGCGCCGGATCACGGCCGGCCGGCCCGGCGTCTTCCTCGGCGCCAGCTCCCTCCACCCCCTCTCCCAGGTCGGCGAGGCGTACGGCGAGGCGGCCCGCGCCCTGGCCGTGGCACGCTTCCGGCCCGACCGGGTCGCCGAGCACAGCACACAGACCAGGCTCGCCGAGCTCCTCGACCCCGCCGCCTCGCGCGCCTGGGCCGCCCGCGTCCTGAAGCCGCTCGGCGCGCTGCCGTACCACGCGCGCACCCCGCTGCTCGCGACCGTCGGCCTCGGCCTGGAGTTCACGGCCGTCAACGCCGCCAAGATCCTCGGCGTCAGCCGCAACACCGTCCGCGCCCGCATGGACAGGGCCGCCACCCTGCTCGGCGCCGACCTCGCCGACGTACGCGCCCGGGCCGTGCTCCACTTGGCGCTGCACCTGCACGCCACCGCTCCGGCGCCCTGCCCGGCGCCCGGCGAGGCGCCCCCGCCCGCGGGCCTGGGGCGGCTGCTCGCGTCCGACGGCCTCCGCGCCTGGGCGGGGGAACTCCTCGGGCGGCTCACCGCCGACGACCGCGACCTGCGCCGGACCCTGCGCGTCTGGATCGCGGAGAACGCGGCGGTCGAGGGCGCGGCGGCCCGCCTGGGCATCCACCCCCGCACCGTGCGCGAGCACCTGCGCGGCGCCGAACACCTGCTGGGCCGCCGGCTCGTCCCCGGCGGCGGCGACCTCTACGAGGTGGTCCTCGCCTGCGCCGCCCTGGCCGAGGTGGAGCTCGGGTCCGGGCCGGGCCGCGTGCCGTGCGCGGCGACCGTGCACGGGTGACAGCCGGCGGCGCCCGACCGTGCACCCGTGACGTGTCCGGTCCCGGCCGCCCGCGCATAACGTAAGCGGAACCGGCGCCGCCCAGCGCCGGTTCCACGGGGGAACGGTGCCGCCGGCCCGACCACCCGGCGAGCCCGTCCACGCCCGCCGATCAGCGCGCGGGCGTGGACGTCAGCCGGACCGGAGCCGTGCCACCGCACGGCACCCGGGCGCACGCACTTGGGGGTGCGCCCGCGCCCGGGGCCGGCGGCCCGTCCGCAAGTGATAAGGGGGCCCGGGACGGGGCCCCCTTTCGCGTTGAGGGTGTGCCCTGTCGGCTCCGGGCCGGGTAGCGGTCCAGGGGCAGGGTTGTCAGAATCGAACGGAAGGAAACGCAATATATCGGGAGGAACCGTTATGGCCGAGAACCCGATCAACGTGCAGGAAGTCCTGAAGGGCGCGCACTTCCCCGCCCGGGGCAAGGACCTCGCCCGGGTCGCCGAGGACAATCATGCGTCGAACGACGTGGTCAGACGCCTGCAGGAACACTCCAAGGACACTTACAAGACCCCCACCGATGTCGAGCGGGAGGTCTTCGGCAAGGGCTGAGCCTGCGCGCTCGTCCTTCGGGACGGCCTCGAAAATCGTTCGCGCGTCCGCGGTCCGCCTCGCTAGCGTCACGCCCGTGACGACGACCGGCGAACGGGCGGACGGCGGGCGGTGCGGCCCCGCCGCGAACTGGCGCGAGGACAATCGCGCGCTGTGGGACGAGAGGGTGCCCCTCCATACGGAGAGCGCCTTCTACGACGTGGCCGGCTTCAAGGCCGGCCGCAACGATCTGCGCGGGTTCGAGGCGGACGAGGTCGGTGACGTCGCCGGCAAGCGCCTGCTCCATCTGCAGTGCCACATCGGCACCGACACCTTGTCCTGGGCCCGCAGGGGCGCCTCGGTGACCGGTCTGGATTTTTCCGGCCCGGCGGTGAAGGCCGCGCGGGCGCTGGCGGCGGAGGTGGGCGAGGAGCGGGCCCGGTTCGTCGAGGCCGACGTGTACGACGCGCCGGCCGCGCTGCGGGGCGAGACCTTCGACATCGTCTACACGGGCTTCGGTGCCCTGTGCTGGCTGCCCGACCTGACGCAGTGGGCGCGCACGGCGGCGGAGCTGGTCGCGCCGGGCGGCTTCCTGTACCTGGCGGAGTTCCATCCGGTGGCCATGTGCCTGGGCGAGGACGGCAGCGCTTTCGCCGAGGACTACTTCACCCGGGGGCCGTTCACGTACGACGAGCCGGGTTCGTACGCCGCCCTGACCGCCGCGACGCGGCACAACCGCTCGGTGGAGTGGCAGCACTCCCTGGGCGACGTGGTCAGCGCGGTCACCGCGGCGGGCCTGCGGCTGGAGTTCCTGCACGAGCACGACTTCACGCTGTTCGAGTACCTCGACGGCATGGTCCGGGCGCGGGACACCAGCGGCAGCCGGGGCGGCGAGAGCACGGTCTACCGGCTCCCGGAGGGCCGCCCGCGCTTCCCGATGGTGTACTCGCTGCGGGCCTCCGCATAACCGGGCCTCCGCATAACCGGGCCTCCGCATAACCGGGCCTTCAAGCAACAGAGCCTTCAAGCAATAGGGCCTTCACACAGCAGGGCACCGGTGCGCGCACGTTCCGCGGCGCGCACCGGTGCCCTCACCCCGTGTGCGGGGACCTACTTGCGGCGGGAGCCCGTCGAGCCGGGGCCCTCGCCGCCCGCCAGCTTCCACTCCTTGTGGAGCGAACCCAGCGGGATCGGCTTCTCGAAGATCGGCGTGCCGAAGATCTGCAGCTGGAGCTGGAGGGCTCCCGCGAGGTCCAGCCCGCCGTAGGCGCCCCACTTGCCGGTGGCCGAGGCCTTGCCGTCGGCGGACGCCGTGGCGCTGCCTTCCGCTTCCGCCCGCAGATACGGGGCGACGTCGGCCTTCACGCCGACCGCGCCGTACAGACCCACCGACGCCTCGGCGCCGAGCGCCGCCTTCACCTTGCCGGCCGCGGTCACGGACGCCTGGGGCGAAGTGGCCGAGAAGTCGGAGGTGTTGACCGGCGACCAGCCCTTGCCGCGGTTGTACGCGCCGCCGACGCGGAAGCCTCCCTTGAGGTCCTCCTTCACGTCGACGTTGACGTGGCCGTCGGCGTCCACCTGCAGGTAGCAGGTGAGGCCGAGGTTGACCACGACCGGCACCGGGCCGACCTGGATGACCGGCGAGGCGTGCAGCTTGGCGAACGGCACGCGCAGCGGCTTGCCGTCCGTCGAGGCGGCCGCCTGGCCCTTGAGCTCCCACTGGGAGGACCAGTCGCCCGACAGCGAGACCGAGGCGCTGGCCGGCGCGCCGCCGAAGCCCGCACCACCGCCGTCGTAGGCGAAGTCGACCTCCGGAGCCAGCTGGACGAAGCCGGAGGCCGACGCCGCGGCGGACACCGGGGCGTCCTTGGCGGTGGCTATGGACGTGCCGACGTCGAGCCGCAGGTTGCCCAGCGGCACCTTCGCACCCTTGGGCCCGAAGTGCACGTTGCCCGTCTTCGTCCACGAGGCCTTGACGCCCTTGACGAGCGGCTCGACCTCGACCGTGGACGGGTCGACGGGCACCGAGCCCTTGGCCTGGGAGTCGCCCAGCAGGGCGCCCAGGGTGGCGGGAGCGGTGTTGACCTCGGTGCCCTGCTCGGTCTTGCCGAGCACCTTGGTGACCTTGGCGAGGACACCGTCGGGGGCGCCGGGGGCGGGCGCGCTGGCGATGATGTCGCCGACGTCCACCTGGTCGCTCTTGCCGGGCGCGGCGCTGCTTCCGGCACCGGCCGAGCCGGACGGAGCCGGGGTGCGGCCGGGGGCCAGGCCCTTCGGGGGCTTCGCGGCGCCGGAGATGACGGCGCGTCCGCTGCTCTTGTCGAATGAGGCGACCTTCAGCGCGGACTTCTGCGCCGTCTTTCCGGAGCCGGAGGGACGGGCCACCGCGCTCGGTGCGCCCGCGCCCTCGGGCGCGGCCCGGACGGCGAGCTGGGGTTCCGCGGCGGGCGGACGGGCGGCTGCTGCCTTCTCGGTGCCGGAGCCGGGGTCACTGCCGGACGGCCCGGAGGCCGCGGAGCACCCGGTGGCGAGCAGGGAGGCAGCGGTGATGGCGGGTAAAGCCATGAATCGTGCGGACTTGCGCAAATTCGATCCTTGAGGGCGTGAGGTGGGGGCGGGCCGAAGGGGTCGACACCTCGGCCCGCATCACACGGCATGGGCGGGAAACCGGACGGCTACCCGCCGGTAACAGCATGATCATGCCATGGTCGCAGGGGCCCTCAGAAGCCCTAAACCACTGGCGGGCAGTGATCTGAGTCACTGCCCGCCAGTGGGGTCGTCCGGCTCCAAGTCGTTTAGTTTTTAACCGCCTTGAGGACGACGAACTTCGGGTCGCTCGCCACGGTCTCGCAGTTGCCGAAGAGCTTGCGCAGCTTCACGTGGTAGCCCAGGTGCCGGTTGCCGATGACCCACAGCTCGCCGCCGCGGCGCAGCGCGGCGCGCGACCCGGTGAACATGCGCCAGGCCGTCGCGTCGGTGGTCGACTGGTGGGAGTGGAAGGGCGGGTTGTTCAGCACCAGGTCCACGGACTCGGCGGGCACGCCCGCCAGGCCGTCACCCACCCGGAACTCGGCCTTCGCCCGCGGGCCCGCGTTCTCCCGGAACGTGGCCTCGGCGGACGCCACCGCCTGGTAGGACTCGTCGACGAACATCACCTCGGCCTGCGGGTTGGCCAGTGCCGCGGCCGTCCCGACGATGCCGTTGCCGCAGCCGAGGTCCACGACGCGCTCCGGGCCGCGCCGCTGCGGCAGGTTGCGCAGGAAGAACCGGGTGCCGATGTCGAGGCGGTCGGCGCAGAAGATGCCGGCGTGGTTGGCGACCGTCAGCCCGGAGGCCGGCCCGATGCCCAGGGGCAGGGCGTAGCGGTGCGGCCAAGGGCTCCCGGACCGCGGGATCGCGGGGTCCGGCGAGCAGAAGATGAGCCGGGCCTTCTTCACGGCCAGCGAGGTGCGGGTGGGACCGGCGATCCGCTCGAACAGCTTGAGCGTCGAGGTGTGGATCTCGGTCACCTTGCCCGCGCCGGCGACGACGCTCCCGGCGTGGAGCCGGGGCGCGAGCCGGTGCAGCTGGTCCTCCAGGAGCGCGAGGCTCTTGGGCACCCGGACCAGCAGGACGTCGATGCGGTCCGGCGGGGTGTCCCTGGTCGACAGGAGCGTGACGGCTCCGGCGTCGACGCCGTTGCGCTCCAGGTTCCGCAGCGTGGCCTGCCGGGCCAGGAACGAGTCGGTGATCTGCACGGGCCGGGCGCCCTGCCGGGCGAGGGCGGTGGTCAGCGCGCCCCACCGGTCGCCCAGGACGGCCACGGTGCCGGACAGGTCCGTGGGGCCGTCGGCGCTCTCCGCGCTCCCCGCCAGGTGCTGGAGCAGGTACTCATCGGCGGCGTCCCAGGCGCGGAGCTGGTCGCGCGGGTCCTCGGGGAAACGGGTCAGGACCAGCTCGCCCCACGGCGTCATCAAACGGTTCATTGTGCCCACAGGCTAGTCGAGACCCCTGGCGCAGGTGAGCACGGCCGCCCCGTAGCGCGGGTCCGTACGTGTGCCCCGCCCCATCGGGACCGTGCCGAACCGCGGGTTCGGTCACTGGGTAACCTGCCCCCCGATCACTGGGTAAAGTGTCGCCGCCGTACGAAACATCGCAGGTGAAACGGGGTCAGAGCATGGGCATACTCAACCGGGTGAAGAACCTGGGCGACCAGGTGGGAACGGCGGCGACCGCCTTCGGCAAGGACGTCGCCCACGCCGTCCAGCGCGGCGTCGACGCCGGGCGCACCGGCACGAACGCCTCCGGCGACTGGGTCCTCTCCGTCCTGCGCTCACTGCCCGCCCCCGCCGCGCCCACGCCCGTGGAGTGGGAGTTCTCCCTCGGCGCCCTGATCTGCCGCCACCCCAAGGTCCCCGCCGTCACCGCCAAGGCGCTGCGTCCGCTGGACGGCATCGGCGCCCTGCGCTTCGGACCCGACTCGGTCGGCTTCGACGGCGAGGACATCCCCTGGGACAAGGTCGTCCACCTCCAGCTGCACGACGCGTTCAGCGCCATGACCACGGAGGCGCTCGACGCCGAGATCGACCGGATCCGGGACCTGCTGCCCATGCTCCCCGGGCGCAAGTGGGTCGTCACCAAGGTCGTCGAAGGCCTCGCGTCCGTCATGCTCGCCGCGCTGGAACAGGCCGGCGAAAAGCGGCTGGAGACCGTCGACGTCGCCTGCGAGATCACCTACCGCGGCGCGCTCGGCATGAAGAAGACGCTGCGCGCCAACATGTTCAGCACGGCCCTGCTGGCCCAGCAGGCCGAGGTCATGCACAGCCTCGTCCTCACCGCACAGGCCAAGGGCGTCCCCGTCCTCCCCGCCGAGCCCCCGCTGCACGGCACGAAGACCGGCGAGCGGGTGCTCGCACTGCGGGCCCGGACCGACACGGTGGCCGCCCAGCTGCGGGCCGAGCAGGGCGGGGAGGCGCCGGCGCCGGATCCTGCGCCGTAACCACCCGTCCGGGGCGACTCACCCGCCCGAGGGCTGCTCCTCCGCGAGCTCCGACATGACCAGGCCCTGCGCCACGAACAGCCGCATGCCGGTGATTCCCGCGCGGGGCGGGACGGCGGGCCGGCGGCCGGACGTCAGACAGGGCCCGGAGCGGGAGACCAGCGTGGCCACCGGCTCCCAGTTCCGGCCGCCGAGGGCGTCCTGGGCGGCCGTCATGACCGCCACGGCGGCCGCCGGCCGCTCGGGATCCTCGTCTCCGGGGACGACGGCGACGGAAAACCGGAGCGCCTCTCCGCCAGTGGGAGCGTCCACCACCTGAATGCCGCTTTCCGGCACACCCGGACGGGGGAACCGCACCCGCAGCCGCCGGGCTTGTTCCCGTACGAGCTCCCGTGCTGATGCGGCGTCGAGCCCGGCCACCTCCGCATGGAGGACGACCACGAGGCCGAACAGGGAAGCCATGGTCTCCATGAGCTCCAGGGCTTCGTCGTCCGTCAGGACGGACGACTGGTCGACGGCCAATCCGCGGGGCTCGTCGGGATCGCGTCCGATCCGGATGCAGACCCCGGACGCCCCGCACACCGTCACGGCGTCCGGCCGGCCGCCGTCGTCGGCCCACACGACGGCGTCCCGGTCCTCGACGTCCACGTCGAGACTCCCGGCGTCGAACCCCAGCCGTTCGAGCAGCGGGGCGGCAGCGGTGCGCAGCACCTCGTCGACGTCGTCGCTCTCCGGCGCGGGAAGCACCAGGAGGAATTCGACGGTGAATCCCTCACCGGCATCGTCGGGGTCGGTGGCCCAGGCGTCGGCGGCCAGCGGCCGGAGCTCGTCCGCGAGCGGGCGGAATTCCCTCAAGGCCGCGTCCGCGCAATCCGCTGAGGAAGTCCGGAGCGTGACGCGGGCGACGACATCGGTTGGCTGAAACTGCATCGGAGCGAACTGCGGCTTTCCGGCGGGAGGGTCGGAGCTGATCCGTGGTCAGGGGATTCTTGCTCACGGGGAGCGGTACGGCCCAATTGTTTTTGCGCGGGGGCCGGCCGCACGGCCCCCGCGCATCCGACCGCCGTGGTCAGCGCTTCGTCAGCGCGTCGCCGCCGCGGCCTCCGCCTCGCGCCGGAGCAGCTTCTTGTCCGGCTTTCCGGCATCCGTGAGCGGGAGGGCGTCGATGAACGAGACGTGGGCGGGCTCGTACATCGCGCCGCGCTCGTTGCCGACGAACTCGCGGAGCTCCTTCTCGTCGAGTTCACTGCCGGGGGTCCGCACGACGGCCGCGTACACCTGCTCCATGCGGTTGGCGTCCGGGACGCCGAAGACCGCGCTCTGCAGCACCTGCGGGTGGGTGTTGAGCAGGTCCTCCAGTTCGGTGGTGTACACGTGGCCGCCGACCACGACGATCATGTCCTTGATCCGGTCGACGATGGTCAGGTAGCCCTCCTCGTCGAGGAAGCCGATGTCACCGGTGTGCAGCCAGCCGTCCCGCAGGACCTCGGCGGTCAGTTCGGGCTGCTTCCAGTACCCGGTCATGATGTGCTCCGAGCGCACGCAGACCTCGCCGTGCTCGCCGGCGGGCAGGTCGCGGCCGGACTCGTCGCGTATCGCGATCTCGACGCCGTTCATGGCCTTGCCCGCGGTGCGCAGCCGGGCCGGGTTGTCCGGATCGTGGTCCTCCGGGCCGAGCACGCTGATGCCGCCGGCCTCGTTCTGCCCGTAGAACTGGGTCAGGACGTGCCCGAAGCGCCGCACGGCCGAGGCGAGGCGGGCCGGGGAGGACTGGCAGCCGCCGTAGGTGACGTTGCGGAGGCTGGAGGTGTCGGTGCGGTCCGCGTCCGGGTGGTCCATCAGCTGGTACAGCAGGGGCGGCAGCAGGAACATGTGGGTGATGCGCTCGCGCTCGATGGTCGCGAGGGCCTCCGCCGCGTCGAAGTCGTCGAGGAGGACGACCGTGCCGCCGTCCGTGCGGAGGGTGACGTCGGCCAGCAGGCCGGCGGCGTGGGCGAGCGTCGTGCAGACCAGCTGCCGCATTCCGTCGTCGCTGCGGCCCTCCGGCTCCAGGATCTCGTCGACGTCGTCCTGGAAGCCGGGCAGCCGCTCGAAGGCGGTGCAGATGGCCTTGGGGTGGCCCGTGGTGCCGCCGGTGTGGCGGATCATGCAGATGTCCTGGGGGCGGGCGAGGCCCGAGAGCGGCTCGGCCGGCTGCCCGGCGGCCAGCTCCAGCAGGTCGGTGCCCTCCGTGCCCGGACCGAGCAGGAGCACGTCCTGGACGCCGGTCAGCTCCGCCAGCTCGGCCGCTCGTCCGGCATAAGCGGGGTCGGCTATGAGGGCGCGGGTCTCGACGTCGCGCATGATGGTGGCCTGGACGTCGGCCGACAGCTTGTTGTAGAGGTGGTTGACCGCGCAGCCGATCAGGTTGGCCGCGTAGCGGGCGGCGATCGTCTCGGGCAGGTTGCCGCTGAGCAGGGTGACGACCTGCCCGGGCTGCACGCCCCGGGCGCGCAACGCGCGTGCCATCCGGTGGACGAGGTCGCGGAGTTCACCGGCGGTGACGCGACGGTCGTGGTGGACGACGGCTGTCCTGGTGGGGTCGGCTCCCAGGATGTCGAGGTTCCGCTCCACGTATGTGCGGAACTGCTGCGCCGTGGCGGTCATGCGTCATTCCTCCTGATGCGGCAAGGCGATTGCCAGCAGTTGACTTAGGCAACCAGTTCGATGCTAGTGCCATTGATCAACAGCTCCAAGTCGGGAGGAGCCCCGGACGGGGCGCGCCGGGCCGAAACGTCGATATTCGGTCAACGGGCGGTCGGAGTGCCCACCCGCAGCCGGTTGCCGTCGGGGTCCCGCAGCTCGATCTCCCGGGCCCATGGGGCGTTTTGCGGGGGAACGCCGAACTCGGCGGCGACCGCGTCGACATCGCGCACCCGCAGATAGACCAGCGTGCCGGGCCGGGCGTCGCCCTCGTGCTCCGACAGGAACAGCCGCACCGGCCCGCGGGCCACCTCGACGAAGGCCGGAAGGCCCGGTTCGAAGCGGTGCTCCCACTGCTCGGCGAATCCCAGGCGCGCGTACCAGGCGACCGCCGTCCTCGCGTCCTCGACATAAAGCACCGGGATGACTTCTTCGTCCACGGGCCCATCATTCCAGAACCCCGGCAGCGCCCGGTTGTTGTGCTTTGCCGACGAATGCACTCTTCAGGGCGCTGCCGGCCCCTCCGCTTCTCCGGCCCGATTTCCTGCGATCTTGGTTCACTCGCCGGGGACATCCCGCTAATGTGGGCCCGCCTAGGCAGTTCCCCCCACGTGTCGGCAGCGAACTGCGTGCCCGCGGAAAAGCGGAGTCACGGATTTCGAAGTGCGGCTTCCTTCCTGACCGTTCCGATCGTGGAGTTGCCCGAGCATGTCTTCCCGCATATCCCTCCCGGCCTTTCGCCGCCGCCGGGCCGTCGCCTGTGCCGTCGCCCTCGCCGGCGTTCTGGCGCTGGCCGGCTGCACCGGGGGCGACGAGGATGCGTCACCGGCGAAGAAGCCCTCGCCCTCCGTCTCCGCACCGGCGTCCGCGGCCCCCTCCTCGCCGTCGCCTTCGCAGGCGCCTTCGGCGTCCCCGACCGCGCTGCCGTCCCGCGGCGGTGCGCCGTCGCCGGTCCTGCCGAAGCCGTCCCGCAAGCCCGCGACGCCGCCGGCCGCCGGGCACACGGGCGCGGCCGGCTCGTCGGAGCACACGCAGGCCCCGCGCGAGGCCGGTACGACGTGCGAGCTCCGCTCCAGCGCGGGCAACTGCTACAAGGCGGGCCAGTACTGCCGCACGGCCGACGTGGGGGCGAGCACGCACGACGCACAGGGCCGGCTCATGAGCTGCGGCGGCAGCGGCAAGCCGCGCTGGCACTACTGAGCCCGGCCGGTCCGGCCCCCTCCGTTTGGGCCGGCCCCGCCGAGGGCCCCCGGATCACCCGTCGGGCGGGTCCACGGGCGGCCCGGCGGGTGCCGGCCCACTGCCCGGGCCACCGCCTTGCCCGCTGCCCGGTCCGGATGACGGCGCTGCGGTCGGCGGGGCCGGTACAGGAGCCGGGGGCACGGGAGCGGGAGCCACCGGTGCGGGCGCCGTCGCGGGGCCGGAGGCGGCCGGGGGCGCCGAAGCGTCCTCGGCGGGCGGGAGCCCGGCAGCGGTCCCGGGAGGCGCGGCCGGCGGTGTGATCGGCACTTCCGGCTCCCCGGGCTCCAGCGACGGGCGCGTGGGCCGCCCCGGCGTGGCGCGGGCGAGTTCGAGCGCGTACTCCGCCCACCAGCGGCCGGCCGGCGGCGCGCCGCGGCAGGCGCCGTCGGACTCGCCGGGCCGTTTGACCCACAGGAACGCGTCGATGCGCGGGTTCCCGGTGGCGGTCGTGGGAGGAGTGCCGAGGGCGCGCCCGGGCGGGTTGCACCAGGACTCGGGCTCGTGCTCGCCCTCCTGCGCGTGCTGGGGCTCGGCCTCGTGCACCGCCTGGTGCCCGGCCTCCGGCTCGCCCTCGCCCTCGGGCTCCTGCTCGCCTTCGTCGCCTTCCGTCACGCCGGCTTCCGCCTCCTCGGCGCCGTCCAGTTCCTCCAGCTCCCGCAGGTCCTCCAGCTCCTCCAGCTCCTCGTCGGGGTCCACCCTCCCCGCCGCGCGCCGGGCTTCGGCCGCGGGGGCGTGCGGCCGGCCCTTGGACGGCCGCTTCTTGGACGGGCCGCCCTTCGGCCGGTCGTCCTTCTTCTTTTCCCTGCCCTTTTCCTTGCCCTTGTCTTTGTGAGGCGGCTCGGGCAGCGGCCCGTTGCCGTTGCGGCTCGTGTCGATGACGTAATGAGCGCCGCCGAGCAGCGCCGAGAGGTGGTCGCCGTAGGCGCGTGTGACCGGCGTCGTGTGGAAGTTGGAGACGTTGAGCGCGAAGCCGTCCGCCTCCGCGATCCCCGCTTCGGTGAGCGCCGTCACCATCAGGTTCTGGTCCTTGATCCAGCCGGGGTTGCCGGCGTCGATGTAGACCGAGACCCCGGGCCGG
The DNA here is from genome assembly GCF_049725035.1 of Streptomyces sp. XH2. Taxonomy (NCBI): domain Bacteria; kingdom Bacillati; phylum Actinomycetota; class Actinomycetes; order Kitasatosporales; family Streptomycetaceae; genus Streptomyces; species Streptomyces sp. XH2. The sequence continues at coordinate 393,917 of NZ_JBMMMZ010000006.1, forward strand.
GCCTTGAAGGTCCGCACGGCCTGGGCGATCAGCGCCGTCCGCTGCTTGGCCGCCGGGGCGGGCACGCAGCCGGACGCCCACTGGGCGAGCGCGTCCGGTTCGAGGACGATCCAGGCCCGGCGCGCGCCGATCCCGGCCGCCGCCCGCGAGGCCCACGTGCGGTAGTGGGCGGCGTCGGGGGCGCCGCCGGACGAGTACTGACCGCAGTCGCGCTGCGGGATGTTGTAGGCCACCAGGACGGGGATGACCCCGGCGCGCTCGGCCTGACGGGTGACGTTCTCGGCCTGCGCCTTGGGGTCGTCGCCGGTCAGCCAGACCGCCACCGGTTCGCGCGCGATGCGCTGCAGGACCCGCGCGTCGTCCTCGCGCCCCCGCTCCCGCCACACCTCCACCTGGCGGGCGGCGGGCCCCCGTGGCTCGACCCAGAAGGGGGACGCGGCGTCGAGGCTCTCCTCGTCGTCCGTCAGCGCCCCCTTGGCCGGCCAGGCCAGGGACATCGCCGCGGCGCACGCGCAGGCGGCCGCCACGAGGGCCGCTCCGTACCGCAGCGCCTTCTTCCTTCCGGCCGCGGGCGCCCGGTCCTGGTGGGGCCGGGCTCCGGGCCGCCGAGCGTCATATGGCATCGATCCCCCGCACTTCATATTGGCTGATCGGTCCATTTCAGACACGGTGGCAGGTGCCGGTCCGTCAGACACGTCGGGTTACGCCGAACGGGACGCCGCGAATCGCTCTGTCGACACATCGTCAGTTACGTGCGTGCCGTCCCCGGGAAGCCGAGCCGCATGGTGCAGATCGGCTACACGATGATGACCGAGCAGGCGGGCCCCCGGGACCTCGTCGCGCACGTGGTGGGCGCGGAGGAGGCGGGGTTCGACTTCTCCGTCACCTCCGACCACTACTTCCCCTGGCTCGCCTCGCAGGGCCATTCGCCCAACGCGTGGGCCGTCCTGGGCGCCGCGGCGCAGGCGACGTCCCGGATCCCGCTCATGACCTACGTCACCTGTCCGACGACGCGCTATCACCCGGTGGTCGTCGCCCAGCAGGCGGCCACCCTCCAGTTGCTGTCCCAGGGGCGGTTCCGGCTCGGGCTCGGCTCCGGCGAGAACCTCAACGAGCACGTCGTGGGCCACGGCTGGCCCGGAGTCAGCGTCCGCCACGAGATGCTCGAAGAAGCCGTGTTCATCATCCGGGCCCTCTTCGCGGGGGACCTCGTCAACCACCACGGCACCCACTACGACGTCGACCACGCGAGGCTGTGGGACGTCCCCGTGCCCGCCCCGCCCATCGGGATCGCCGTCTCGGGCGAACACTCCTGCCGGCTGGCCGGGGGCGCGGCGGACCTGGTCATCGCGACGGAGCCGAAGCGCGAGCTGCTGGAGGCCTTCGACCGGCACGGCGGCGCCGGGAAGCCCCGGATCGGGCAGCTTCCCGTCTGCTACGACACCGACCACGGCGCGGCGGTCGAGCGGGCCCACGAGCAGTTCCGCTGGTTCGGGCTGGGCTGGAAGGTCAACGCCGAGCTGCCGCACGACGCCTCCTTCGCCTCCGCGTCCGCCTCCGTCACGAAGGAACAGGTCGCCGAGGGGATCCCCTGCGGCTCCAACGTGGACCGCTTCGTGGAGGCCGTACGGGCGTTCACCGACGCGGGGTTCACCGAGGTCGCGCTCGTGCAGATCGGCGGTGGGCACCAGGAGCCGTACCTGGAGTGGGCCAGGAAGGAGCTGCTCCCCGCCCTGCGCACGCTCTGAGCGCGGGCCGCCGTCCGGCGGGCCGCCGTCCGTCACAGCGCGAGGACGTCGGCGAGCTTGTAGTCCGCCGGCTCCTCCAACTGGGCGTACGTGCACTGGTGCGGTTCGCGGTCGGGGCGCCAGCGGCGGAACTGCGTGGTGTGCCGGAAGCGGTCGCCCTGCAGGTGGTCGTAGGCGACCTCGCACACCCGCTCGGGCCGCAGCGGCACCCAGGACAGGTCCTTGGTGCCGGTCCACCGGCTGGGGCCGCCCGGCAGCCGGCCGGCCGCCTGCGCCTCCTCGCTGGTCCACTCCTGCCACGGGTGCCCCTCGGCCGTGGGCATCCGCAGCGGCTCCAGCTCGGTCATGAGCTCCTGGCGCCGGCGCATGGGGAACGAGGCGCAGACGCCGACGTGCTGCAGGCGCCCGGCCGGGTCGTAGAGGCCGAGCAGCAGCGAGCCCACGACGGGCCCGCTCTTGTGCGGGCGCAGCCCGGCGACGACGCAGTCGGCCGTCCGCTCGTGCTTGACCTTGGCCATGGCACGCTCGCCGGGCCGGTACGGGGAGCCGGGCGGCTTGGCGACGACCCCGTCGAGCCCGGCCCCCTCGAACTGCTCGAACCACGCGTGCGCCGTCTCCAGGTCGTACGTGGCCGGCGCGACGTACACCGGGGCCGAGACTCCCCGCAGCGCCGTGGTCAGGGCGTCGCGCCGGTCCCGCTGCGGGGTCGCGAGCAGGGACTCCTCGCCGAGGGCGAGCAGGTCGAAGGCGATGAAGCTCGCCGGGGTGACCTCGGCCAGATGGCGGACGCGCGAGGCGGCGGGGTGGATGCGTTCGAGCAGGGCGTCGAAGTCCAGGCGCCCGCCACGGGTGATGACGATCTCCCCGTCGAGCACGCAGCGGGGCGGCAGCTGTGCGCGGAAGACCTCCACCAGCTCCGGGAAGTAGCGCGTGAGGGGCTTGCTGGAGCGGCTGCCCAGCTCGACGTCGTCGCCGTCGCGGAAGACGATCGCCCGGAAGCCGTCCCACTTCGCCTCGTACAGCATGCCGGGCGGGATGGCCGCGACGGACTTCGCGAGCATCGGCTGCAGCGGCGGCATCACGGGGAGATCCATGACCGCGATTGTGCGGGCGCCGGGCTCCGGCCGCCTCTCCGCGGAGCCGCCCGCGGGCGCGGCCCGGCGCGGCCGCCTAGCGTGAGGACATGGCACAGGAGGCGCTGGAGCTCACCGTGGGGGAGCGGACGGTACGGCTGTCGCACCCGGACAAGGTCTACTTCCCCGAGCGCGGCTACACCAAGTACGACCTCGCCCGCTACTACCTCGCCGTCGCCGACGGCATCGTCCGGGCCCTGAAGGACCGTCCGACCACGATGGAGCGCTACCCGGACGGGGTGCGGGGGGAGTCCTTCTTCCAGAAGCGGGCGCCGAAGAACCTCCCCGAGTGGATCCCGACCGGGCGCATCGCCTTCCCCAGCGGCCGCTACGCCGACGAGATCTGCCCGGGCGAGGCGGCGGCCGTGGTGTGGGCCGCGAACCTCGGCTGCGTGACCTTCCACCCCTGGCCGGTGCGCCGGACGGACACCGAGCACCCCGACGAGCTGCGCATCGACCTCGACCCGCAGCCGGGCACCGGGTACGCCGACGCGGTCCGGGCCGCCGTCGAACTCCGCGACGTCCTCGACGGCCTGGGGCTGACCGGCTGGCCCAAGACGTCGGGGGGCCGGGGGCTGCACGTCTTCGTGCCCATCGCGCCGCGGTGGACCTTCGTGCAGGTGCGCAGGGCCGCCATCGCCGTCGCCCGGGAGCTGGAGCGGCGGATGCCGCAGGAGGTCACCACGGCGTGGTGGAAGGAGGAGCGGGGCGCCAAGGTGTTCGTCGACTACAACCAGACGGCCCGTGACCGCACCATCGCCAGCGCCTACTCGGTGCGGCCCCGCCCGCACGCCCCGGTGTCCGCGCCGCTGACGTGGGACGAGGTGACCGGCGGAGCGGTGCCCGAGGACTTCGACCTGGCGACCATGCCGGCCCGGTTCGAGGCCGTGGGCGACGTGCACGCGGGCATGGAGGACGGGCCGTGCGGCCTGGAGTACGCCCTGGAGCTGGCCGACCGGGACGAGCGCGAGCACGGCCTGGGCGATCTGCCGTACCCGCCGGAGCACCCGAAGATGAAGGGCGAGCCGAAGCGCGTCCAGCCCAGCCGGGCCCGGAAGGGGCCGGACGAGGGGTCCGCAGACACGAAAGAGTGAGGGCGAATTGCCCTGGTTTATCGAAGATTGCGGCGTGGTACGACGGCATTGCGTCATTCACTCCGCAGACCAGGGAGCCCCCCATGCCCAGGACATTCGCAGTCCGCAGCAAGAAGTTCTCGACGGATGCCATCGCTGCGGCCGCCTTGGCGGGCTCGCTGCTGGTCGCCGGCTCGGCCCAGGCGGCCTCGGGCCCCGGCGTCCCACCCGTCCCCCAGCAGCCCGCCGGCAAGATCGTCAGCGCCTCGGGCGTCAACGAACGCATGTACCCCAGCACGGACTCGGCGGTGCGCGGCACCGTGGCCCGCGGCGCCAAGATCACCCTGAAGTGCAAGGTCCGCGCCCAGACCATCGGCGGCAACAACATCTGGTACCTGCTGCGCAACCGCAACACCTGGGTCTCGGCGGCCTACGTCGGCAACGCCGGCGCCGGCGCCGTCCCGCTGTGCAGAGACGTCGACCGCACCCCCCTGGACAACGCCCCGGCCACCCGTGCCGCCATGGGCTGAGACGCCGTCACCGACGAAGAGGGCAGCCTCCACCGGCCGCCCTCTTCGTCGTATCTTCCCCGCGCCGATTACTCCGGGTGGCTGAAGGTAACGGATTGTGCCGCCGCCTCGGGTGGCGGGCGGAATAATGGGTCATGTCATTGTTTCCCGGCCGAATGCTGTCGTGATGCTGTGTAAGGACTGTCTGAATCCGGTTATCGAGGGCCCCGAAGGCGGCTACGTCTGCGGCCAGTGCTTCCACGTCGTGGAGCCCAACGGCTATGCGGAGCGGCGGGCCGAGGGGGTGCGGCGGGCCGCGGAGGAGCGCCGCATCCGCACCGAGGAGCGCCGCGCCCGCGCCCAGGCCCGCAAACGCACCTGGCCCTGAGCGCCCCGAGTCGTCCCGAACGCCCCGGGCCTCAGCGGCCCGTGGGCGCCGTGCCCCCGGCGGGCGCGGCGGCAGAGGGCTGGTCGCTGCCGCAGTGCAGGCACTTGAGCGCTGCCGCCGGGAGATCCTCCGACAGACACGCCGGGCAGGTCTTGAGCGGGCCGGGCTCCTCGAAGACGACCACCCCGCGCCGCGCCTGCACGTGCTTGTACGGGACGACGATCAGGAAGTACACCACCGCCATGAAGACGAGGAAGTAGACGGCCGCCGAGAGGAACGAACCCAGGTCCAGGTAGGTGTTCTTGTTGCCCGCCCGGCCCAGCTGCCACCCCAGCCCCATCGAATGACCGCCCTGGAACCGGGCGATGATCGGGTTGATGACGAAGTCGGTGAACGCCTTGATGAGCGTACTGAGCGCCAGTGCGATGATCAGGCCGACGGCGACGGTGACGATGTCGCCGCGCATGACGAAGTTCTTGAATCCTTTGAGCATGACCGTCCTCCGCACAGCACGCTACATTCCGTCAAGCGGTCCTCAGCGGTACGGCACGCGCAAGGGCCGCCCTCAGGCGGCGGAGCCGCCGAATTCCCGCACGGCGTCCTCGACGATCGCCTCCAGCCGTGCGTGGTGCGCCCCGCGCCAGTACACGCGCCCGCAGGCGGTGCACTGGGCGAACACGTCGTACGTGCGCCGCGTCCCGTGCTCCAGCCGCTCCGCGACCGTGTCCTTCTCGGCGTCCGCGAGCCGCCCGTTGCAGGCGGTGCAGCGCGTCCACGGGGCCAGCGCGGGGGCGAACCGGCTCAGGACGTCCCGCAGTTGCTCGTCGGGCCGGTCGCTGTAGACGTAGGCGCCGGCCCATATCTCGCGCCGCCGCAGCAGCCCCCGGTCGCGGCTGAGCAGCACCCGGCGCTCCGCCGCGGACAGCGCGGCCAGGGCGGGGTCGCCGATGTCCTCGCTCTCGTAGGCGGCGTCCACGCCCAGCAGCCGCAGCCGGCGCGCGAGCGTCCCCAGGTGCACGTCGAGGAGGAAGCGCAGCGGCGCGCCGGGCACCCGCTGCGGGCGTACGACCGCGCGCACCTCGACGGATTCCCCCGCGGAGGGGACGTGGGACACCGGCACCGCGCGGCCGTCCACGAGCAGCGTGCCGGCCTCGGTCAGCGGAACGCCGAGCGATTCGACGACGTGCCCCAGGGAGGAGGACGCGTCGACCGCGACGGGCGCCCGCTTCCGGCGCAGCTCGGAGTTGACGAAGAGCCGCAGCTCAGGGGCGAGGGTGACGTGGATTTCCGGTCTGCTCACGCCGTCAGCATGCCACCACCGGGCGGCCCGCCGGGAGCGGGGGCGCGGACGGCGCTGCCGGCCCGGGCCCGGCCCCTGGGCGGGGCCGGAGCCGGGGGGCGCTCCGACGGGACGTCAGGAGGCGCTGGGCAGGGCCGGTACCCGGTGCGTGGGGCAGGTGTAGCCGTTGCCGTGGACGTAGGACCAGCCCAGCTCCTCGATGTGGGGCGAGGCGGTGTGCGTGTGGTGCAGGAGGTGCCCCCACAGGTCGTCGTCGCGCGAGGGGCCGGGGTCGGTGATGACGAGGTCGAAGGTCGTGTGCGTGGTGCAGCCGTGGTGGTCGCACGCGAGGTAGAAGCGGACGGGGCCCGGGGTTTTGCCTGCGGTGGTGAGGCTCATGGGGGTAACTCTCGGGGGACGCGCGGGGCCGGGGAGGGCGGATCGGTGGATGTCTCCCTCGCTCCGGTGACGCAGCGTGTAATGGCGGCCGGGGCCGGGTAGTCCTCTTCCCCTGGCGCACCTTCGGTTTTCTGTGTCATCCGCTCAGGAGTTCTGGCGGGTTGATTACTGTGCGTCGCTATTGGTGGACGGTCCAGTGGTCGTTGGCGCCTGCCTGGAGGAACTTCAGGGGCGGGCAGAGGAAGTCGCGGCCCTGCGGGCTCGCCTCGGACCACGGCGCGTCGGCCGGGCGGGCTCTCTTCATGGCTCCTCCGGACGGGCACGGTGTGCGCGGTGGGGGGGTTGGACCGGACCAAGCGAAGAGAATGTCCATGACAACTGTTGAGGTGTCAAGAGAAACGAAGAGCATGCCGCACACGAAGCCCCGGAGAGCGAGGGAGCCCGGCGCGCACGAGAGGGCGGCCCGGGCCCCCGTAAGGCCCGTGCCGCCCGCGCCGGCGGATCCGCGCTCAGCCCAGAATGCCTCCCAGCACTCCGCCGATCAGCCCCGTGAGCCCGCCGACGACGCCGCCGAGCGCGCCCACCAGGCCGCCCAGCACGTTCGTCACCAGCGCCAGCAGTCCCGGGCCCCCGCCGTCGTACCGCTCGTGCCCGTGCCCATGCCCGTGCCCGGGACTCGGGCCCCGCTTGGACACCTCGACCCCGTCCTTCGCCAGGTGCGCCGTGGCCGCGGCCGCGTCCGTGGCGGCCGTCGTCATCCTCTCCAGGTCAGGGTGCGCGGCCGCGGCCTCCTCGGCCAGCACCGCCCGGGCCCGGTTCAGGCCGTCCAGATGCTCCTCGACCTGCGCGCACGACGGGCCCCGCCGCGCCTCACCAGCAGCCTCCGCCGCACCCTGCCCGGCCGTCCGGCAGGCCTTGAGCGCCTCCGCGGCCCGCTGTCCGACCACGTTGCGGTCGATGGCCCGGGCCCCGCCGGAGGCGGCCTCGCGCAGCGACTCGGGCGAGGGTGCCGGCGCCTTGGACGCCGCGGGGGACGTGGGCGGCTTCGGGGGCGGGAAACCGGCCGACGCGCCGGCGGTGCCGGCCGCACCAAGGGCCAGCGCACCGCACAGGGCGCCGGAGACCATGAGAGCGGTTCTGCGGGAAGCACCCATGAACGAACTCCTTCGGGCAGGACGGGCGATCGTCAGGACGGGCGATCGTTACGGTCACCTTGCGCCCGCCCCCGGCACCCCGCAATTCGTTCGCCCGGGGCTTTGCGCCGATCAGCCGAAGCCCCATCAGGAGGCCCCGCGGCAGCGTCCCGCCCGGACCGGGCCCGGTGGGCGGGCGATCGTATAGAGGGAAAAGCGGAAAAGCCAATGACGACCACGCGTGAGTGAAAGCAGCCCCCACGTCCTGGCCCCGCACGCCCCCGCAGGGCAGGCTGCCAGGCGCACCACCGCGCTCCTTCCACACCGCCCCGCCCTGTGTACCTTCCCGCTCAACTCCGCCGACGGAAGAGCCTCCTCACCTCATGCCCGACAGCAATCCCCGCCCCGACCTCTTCGACAAGGCCCCGGCCTCCCCCTTCCTGCGCGCCGTCCACGCCACGCCCGTACGGCCCTACTACCGCCCCCTGCGGGCACGCGACGGCGAGGCGGTCGTCGACGGGCGCAAGGTCGTGATGGCGGGCTGCAACGACTACCTCGGCCTGGCCACCGACCCCCGGGTCACCGCCGCGGCCGCAACCGCCCTCCAGACGTACGGGAGCTCCTGCTCGGGCGCCCGCACGCTCAACGGCACCCTCCCGCTCCACGGCGAACTCGAAGCCGCCGTCGCCGACTTCCTCGGCACCGAGGACGCCGCCGTGGTCACCACCGGCTTCCAGGCCAACCTCGCCCTCGCCGCGCTCTTCGGCCCCGGCGACGCCGTCTTCAGCGACAGCGCCAACCACGCCTCCCTCATCGACGGCATCCGCCTCGGCGCCGCGCACCGCCTGCGCTACCGCCACGCCGACCCCGCCCACCTCGACCGGCTCCTCGCCGACGCCGACCCCGCCGCGGCCAAGGCCGTCGTCACCGACGGCATGTTCTCCATGGACGGCGCCCTCGCACCGCTGCCCGCCCTGACCGCCGCCGCCCGCCGCCACGGCGCCCGCACCCTCGTCGACGGCGCCCACGACATCGGGCTGCTGGGGCCCTCGGGCCGCGGCGCCGCCGAGCTCCTCGGCGTCCACGAGCAGGTCGACCTGTTCACCGGCACGTTCTCCAAGTGCTTCGGCTCCACCGGCGGGTTCCTCGCCGGACCCGCCCGCGTCATCACCCACCTGCGCTACGCCGCCCGCGCCATCCTCTTCTCCGCCTCCATGCCGCCGCCCGCCCTCGCCGCGGCCATGAGCGCCCTGGAGATCAGCATCGACGAGCCCTGGCGCCGCCACCGCGTCCTGGACCTCGCCTCCCGCCTGCGCACCCGGCTCACCGCCCTCGGCTACGACACCGGCCCCGCGCACGCCGACCCCGCCCCACCCGGCGCGCCCCCGCCCCCGGGGCCGGTCATCGCCGTGCGCACCGGGGACCCGGCCGACTGCGTCCGGCTGTGGCAGCACCTGCTCGACGCGGGCGTCTACACCAACCCCGTCGGCCCGCCGGCCGTCCCCGAAGGCTCCAGCATCATCCGCGTGACCCTCCAGGCCACCCACACCGACGCCCACGTCGACCGCATCGCCGAAGCCTTCGCGACCGCCCGGCGGACCCCGCCGCCCGCCGCCCCCGTGCTCGCCCGCCCCCGTCAGCCCCTCGCCCCGGAGACCGCCCGATGACCGACGTGACCGTCACCCCGGTGCGCGGGCGCGCCGCCACCACCGCCTTCATCCGGCTGCCCCACGCGCTCCACCGCCACGACCCCCACTGGGTCGCCCCCCTCGAACACGAGCTGCGCGCCTGCCTCGACCCCCGCCGCAACCCCTTCCACGCCACCGGCACCGCCCAGCTCTTCCTCGCCCGCCGCGGCACCACCCCCCTCGGCCGCATCGCCGCCCACATCGACCCCCGCTACCAGCAGCGCCACCAGGAACGCACCGGCCACATCGGCTTCTTCGAGTGCACCGACGACCCGGCCGTCGCCGGGGCCTTGTTCGCCGCCGCCGACCGGTGGCTCGCGGACCGCGGCGCCGACCGCGTCCTCGGGCCCCTGAGCTTCACCACCAACGACGAATGCGGCCTGCTCGTCGACGGCTTCGACGGCCCGCCCACCGTCCGCATGCCGCACAACCCCCCTTACTACGCCGACCTGTTCACCGCCTGCGGCTTCACCAAGGCCAAGGACCTCCACACCTTCACCGGCCCCGTGCCCGCCGACGGCGAAACCCCCGCCGTCATCCGCCGCGCCGCACAGCGCGCCCTGGCCGATCCCGCCATCCGCATCCGCCCCCTCGACCCCCGCCGCTACGACGCCGACCTCGCCGCCGTCCGGCGCATCTACGACGACGCCTGGGCGGAGAACTACGCCTCCGTGCCCTTCACCGACGCCGAGTTCCGGCACCTGAGCCGCAGCCTCAAACCGCTCCTCGTCCCCGGCCTGCTGCAGATCGCCGAAGTCGGCGGCGAACCCGCCGGCTTCACCCTCTGGCTCCCCGACGCCAACCAGGCCCTGGCCCCGGCCCGCGGCCGCCTCACCACCTGGGGCCTGCCGATCGGCTTCGCCCGCATCACGGCGGCGCGCCGCCGCATCACCCGCACCCGCGCCTCCACCTCCGGCGTCACCAAGGAACACCGCGGCCGCGGCCTGATGGCCGCCCTCTTCTGCAAGGCCCAGCAGGCCGCCGCCCGCCTCGGATACACCGAGAACGAGTTCTCCTGGATCCTGGAGGACAACCGCGACGCGGCCCGCCACGCCCGGGCCATGGGCGCCGTCCACACCCGCACCCACCGCCTCTACCACCGCCCCCTCGGCCCCGCCCCGGCCGCCTCATGAGGTACGCCGTCACCGGCGCCACCGGATTCGTCGGCACCCACCTCGTCGCGCACCTCACCGCGCTCGGCCACGACGTCACCGCCCTCGTCCGCGACCCCCGCCGCCCCGTGCCCGGCACCCGCACCGCGGTCGTCGACCTCGTCACCGGGGCCGGGCTGCGCGAGGCCACCGCCGACGCCGACGTCGTCGTCCACCTCGCCGCCCTCACCCACGCCGCCGACCCCCGGGCCCTCGCCACCGTCAACACCGGCGGCACCCGCCGGCTGGCCGCCGCACTCGCCGCCCAGCCCCGCCCGCCCCGGCTGGTGTACTGCTCCTCACTCGCCGCCAGCGGCCCCGGCCGGCTGCGCCACGAGGACGACACCCCCGCCCCCGTCTCCGCCTACGGCCGCAGCAAACTCGGCGGCGAGGACGCCCTGCGCCGCGCCGGCCCCCGGCTCCCGGCCGTCACCGTCCGGCCCCCCATCGTCTACGGACCGGGCGACCGCCACTTCCTGCCCCGCCTCGCCGCTGCCGCCCGGACCGGCCTGCTCCCCGCCGTCGGCCCCCGCGGCCCCCGCCGCTACTCCCTCCTCCACGTCGACGACCTGTGCCGGGCCCTGCTCGCCGCCGCCCGGCACGGCCGGCCCGGCGCCGTCCACCACGTCGGCGACGGCGTCGAACACCTCTGGAGCGACATCGGCGCGGCCGTCGCCGCCGCCCTGGGCAGACGCCCGCCCCGCGTGGTCCACCTCCCCGCACCCCTGGCCCTGGCCGCCGCCCGCACCCTGGGCCGCACCGGCATGCTCAACCCCGACAAGATCGGCGAGGCCCGCCACCCCTCCTGGACCACCGCCCCCGGCACCCTCCCCGCGTTCACCCCGCGCATCACCTGGCCCGACGGGCTCCGCACCACCCCGAGCCCCGCCCTCCTCGACATCCGGAGCAGCACATGACCGTGCGCCGACCCCTCTCCCCGTACGAACGCGCCGTGTGGGCGGCCGGCGAAGCGCTGCCCGCCACCGTCGCGGGCGCCGTGCACGTCGAAGGCGCCACGACCCCCGGCCGCCTGCGGGACGCCATCGCCGCCGTCCGCGCCCGGCACCCCCTCCTCGGCTCCCGCGTCGAGCGCGGCGGCCCCTGGCGCGCCTGGTTCACCACCCGGGGCGTACCCGAGACGCCCCTGCGCGTGGAGTACCCCGTCGCCGGCCGCACGATCGCCCGCGTGCTGGAGGAGGAGCTCCGACGCCCCTTCGCCACCGCCGACGGGCCCCTGGCCCGGTTCGTCCTCGTCGACGGCGGGGACTCCTTCGACCTGGTCGCCGTCTTCCACCACCTCGTGGCGGACGGACACTCCGCGGCCGTCGTGTTCCGCGACGTCCTCCAGCACCTGGCCGCCCCCACCGGCCGGGGGCCCGCCGTCGCCGCCCCGCCCGCGGACGGTCTGCTGCCCGGCCCCCGCGTCCGCCCCGCCGACCTCGTCAAGCTCTCCCGCTCCCTGCGCCTTCCCCGCCAGGCCGGCGCCCCGGCCCTGCCGACGGGCCCCGCCACCGACCTGACCTGCCGCACCTGGACGCTGGACGAGGCGGAGACCACCGCGCTGCTCGACCGCTGCCGCGCCGAGCGGACCACCGTGCACGCCGCCCTCTGCACGGCCTTCGCGCGCGCCCGCCGGACCCCCGGACCCGCCCGCATCGCCGTCGCGGCGGACCTGCGCCGCATCCTGGCGCCCGTGCCCGAGGAGTCCGTCGGCCTCTACGCGGCCAGCTTCCTGCTGTCCGTGCCGCCGGGCCGCCCCCACGACGACCTCTGGAACGGGGCACGAGAGCTCAGGGAGCGCCTCCACCGGCGCCTGAGGCCGGAGGAACTGCGCCCGCTCGTCGCGGGGTTCCGCCTGATGCCCCTGCCCGACGGGATGATCACACGGCTCCTGCGCCGCAGCGAGAACAAGGGAGCACGCTTCGACGTGTCCCTGAGCAACTTCCTCACGTCCATCCCGGACACGTACGGCGACCTGCGCCTGACCGCCTTTCACGGCGCGGCCCACACCAGCCTCTCCGGTGCCCCGCTGGTCATCCTGATCGGCTTCGGCGGCAGGCTGTTCTTCAGCGTCACCTCCACCGACCCGGACGCGGCGGACCTGTGCGAGAGGGCCATGTCCCACCTCAGGACAGCGGCGGCACCCGCCCCGCCGGCGGGTGCCCGCCTCTGATGCCCGGGGCCGCGGCTTCCGCGCCGCGGACCACCCGCCGCATCAGTGCGCGCCCGCGTACACCTTCGACGCGAACTCCGCGATCTGCTTGTCGGAGAGGTTCTGCGCGAGGTTCGCCTCCGAGATCATGCCGCAGAGGCGGTGGCCGTTCTGCACGTCGATCACCGGCAGCCGCTTGATCTGGTGCTGCTCCATGGCGGCCAGGGCGTCCGTCGCGGACGCGTCCGCGTCGATCCAGTGCAGCTCCCCGCCGAGCGAACCCGCCTCCACACTCGCCGGGTCCACGCCGTCGGCCACGCACCGGATGACGATGTCCCGGTCGGTGACCAAGCCCTGGAGCCTGTCGTCGTCACCGCAGATGGGCAGCGCGCCCACGTGCAGCTCGCGCATCATCTTCGCCGCGTCCAGCAGCGATTCGTGCTCGCCGACGCACTTCGCGCCCGCCGTCATGATGTCGCGGGCCTTGAGCGGCTTGTTCCGTGCCATGATCGCTCCTCCCGTCGTGGCAGGTTCTTCCTTCCTCCATCGCAACACGGATGTCCACCCGACGCCATGCGCACACGTTCACTGTCCGCGGTCGTCCATGTGCCGCTCGAACGCGCTGATCTTCCCGTCCAGCAGGCCGGGCCTCCCGGGCCACACGTCGGCCTTCAGCACCAGCTGGACCCGTGGCGCCCGCGCGGCCACCGCCTCCGTCGCCCGCCGGACGACGTCCATGACCTCGTCCCACTCTCCCTCGATCATCGTGTACATGGAGTCCGAGCGGTACGGCAGTCCGGACGCCCGGATGATTTCCACGGCGTCGGCTATCTCGTCGGGGAAGCTCTCTCCGACGCCGACGGGCGTCAGGGTGAAGGCGATGAGCACGGTGGTTCCGCCGTCCTTCCTCTTCTCTACTTCCCCGCGCGTGGCGGGGCGGTCGTGGTGCCGGCGCGGTAGGCGGCCGCGACCAGCAGGAGGTGGTCGATCTCGTGGGTCAGACTGTGATCCGAAGGCCCGTCCTCGTCGCCGGGCCCGGTGAGGTTCACCGTCTGGGCGTGGGGCTTCAGGCCCTCGCGCTTGTTGCGCAGCGCCGCCGTGAGCCAGCACGCGGTGATGTGCGCGTCCATCAGGTGGGCCGGCAGGGACCGCCCGTTCACGCTCTGCTGGATGGAGTCGAGCGTGGCGGGCGGGATGTAGTTGCGCAGGACGATCATCGCGTCGCGGATCTCGATGACCCGCCGGTAGAGCCGTAGCTGGAGGGGGACGGCGGCGGCGCCGATGCGGTTGGCCGGGCGCAGCACGACGTCCGGGGTGTGCGAGGTGAGGTCCTGCCACAGCCGTTCCAGGCCGTGGTACGACCTGCGGTACTGCAGGTGGGTCCGGACCCGGGCGAACACCGGGAGGGCCACCCCGAGCGCCATGCACACGGCCTCGACACCGGTGACCGGCGAGAACAGCGGGGCGAACACCGGCGACCGCGTGTACAGGTAGACGAGCTTGAGCAGCCACAGCACCGAGGCCAGCAGGATGCCGGAGCCGAACAGGCGCAGCCCGTAGCGCAGCAGGCGCGGCGCGTCGTGGCGGCCGTGGCTCCAGCACACGAGGCCGCAGACCGTGTCGGCCGTGAGGTGGAAGGCGAAGAACACCCACCAGTAGGCGTCCGGCACGCTCGGCGTGGCCCGGGACGGCGCGATCCGGTTCCTCTCGTGCACCGGCCCGAGCACGTCCAGCAGGACGAGCGCGACCATGACGGCCGCGGCGGTGCCGAAGACCACCCCGGTGCGGCGGTGGCGGCCGGCCGCGCCGTGGATGAACCACAGGACGGCCGCCGCGTCGACGATGCTGAACAGATGGGTCGTCAGATCCACCCAGTGCGCCCCGGGCACCAGCCGGGCCAGCACGGCCGTGACGGGTTCGAGGTGCATCGACATCGCCAGGGCGATCATGACGACGGCGAACCACAGCGGCCGCTGCTCACGGTGGCGGACCGCCTGCGGGGCCCGTACGAGCGCCGCCGACCACAGGGCCGCGATCCCCGCGTTCTCGATCCAGGCGAGCTTCTCTATCCAGGTGAGCACGACGCTCCCGTCGGCCGGCCCACCCGCAGCCCCATCGCCGATTCCAGCCCGCCGAGCATCCCCGACAGCAGCGTCGGGGCGGGCACCCGCCCGGCCGCCTCCAGGATCAGCGTGGCGATCATCTCCGCCTCCTGCTCCTGCTCGTCGCCGTAGCGGATCCGCGGCAGCACCCGGCGCACCGACGTGGGATCGGTGATGTCGAGGTGGCGGTACAGCCGGGTGTCGTCGAGGGCGGAGCGGTGGTTGCACACCAGGTGCCCGATCTCGTGGACGATGATGTGCTCCTGGTGCAGCGGGCTGGTCTGCCCGTCGTAGAGGATGAAGTCCTCGGTCTCGACGGACAGCAGCATCCCGGAGGGCGTCCCGGGGACGGTCGGGGTGGGCAGGGCCAGCAGGCGCAGCGGACGGCCGCGCTCGGCGGCAAGGCGGTCGCACAGGTCCTGTGCGGAGAAAGGGTCGGGCACAGGAATCCCGCCGATCACCTTCTGGCATCGGCGGCGCAGATGCCTCCAGTGCATCTCAGTCGTTTCTCCCGCAGTCGTAGGAACGGGCGGGCACATGACCCGGTATCGGCGCCGGGTCATCGCGGTCCCCCGGTCCGCACGGCGGCCCCCAAGGCGGTCAATGGCAGTACCACGAGCCCCCCTCGCACATGTGCCCGGCCGCCTGCGATCGTAGATCGCCGCGCGCTGTCACGCCAGGGTTGCGGAACGTCGCGGTCCATGGAGGGGGCGGGAGGGGACCGCGGGCTAGCCGAGGGTGCTGCGGCGGCCGTAGCGACTCTTGCGGAGGCGCTGCACGACGCGGTGGAGACGCGGGTAGCGCTCGCGCTGTTCCCGGGCGCGGCGGTCGAGTTCCTCCGTGAGCCGTTCGGTGCGCTTCTCCACGTCGAGCTCGTCGAGGATGCGGTCGATCTCCGCGAGCAGCGCCCCGTGCAGCTGCCACTGCCGGGGGTGCTGCTGGACCTGGTGGAGCAGCAGGTCGGCGGCCCGGCCGCGGGTGCGGCGGGCGGCGTCGAGCTCCCGCGTGAGGTGTTCCTCGGCGTGCTCGGCGCTGGTGGTGACGTGCGTGGTGATGACGACGGCGAAGTTCTCCACGGCCAGGGCCATGTGCCCGAAGAGCTCTTCGAGGGCGGCGGCGGTGTCCCCGGGGAAGAGCGGCTCCTGCGCGCGGTGCACGGCCAGGTCGGTGAGGGTCCGGCAGATCACGCGCAGCACGACGGCCGTGATCTCCAGGGCGTCGAGGCCCGTGCGCAGCACGACCCGGTAGAGGAGCCCCTCCTTGACGCGCGGATTGAGCCGGAGGCTGTCCTCGGCCTGCCGGAGCGAGGCGTCCACCTCGACGATGTCGTGGTCGAGCCGCCGTGCCGCGTGCAGCCGGGCCGCGGCCTCCTCCACGGGCGTGTGACCGGTGATCTCCTCCCCGACGTCCTGCAGGAGGCGCCGCATCCGGCGCGCGAGGTCCTCGATCGCCTCGCCCGCGGGCTGCACCCACACCGGTGGGACGAGCAGGACGTTGAACAGCAGCCCGACGACCGCGCCGATCAGGGTCTCCAGCACGCGGTCCCAGGCGGTCTCCGCGACCCGCGTCACCCCCAGCACGAGCATCGCGCTGATCGCGACCTCCGGGACGAACTCGCCCGCCTTCGCGAACCGCCCGATGACGAGGGAGGCGAGGATGATCAGCCCGAGGCTCCACCACGTCAGCCCCACGAGCACGCTGAAGCCGATCGCGATCAGGACGCCGACCACGACGGAGTTGACCCGGCGCACGCTCGTGGTGAGCGTGGAGTAGAGGGTGACCTGGACGACCAGGAGCGCGGTGAGCGGGGCGGTCAGCGGGGCCGGTTCGTTGCTCAGCCGCAGCGCCACGACATAGGAGATCACCGCGGCTGCGGTGGACCGCACCGTCTGCACGACCGCCGGTTCCCGGCCGCGCCTCACCAGCATCGTCAGGGGGTCACGAAGCACGGGCACGTCGGCCTCCTTCCCCTTCCCGCCGCCCGGTCAGCCACCGCTGCGCCACTCGGGGCACGGGGGGCGGGCAAGAACGGCCGGTTCGGGATGGCAGGATTCGGCCATGACTGATCATCAGGGATTTCTCGCCGGCAAGAGTGTGCTGATTACGGGGGCGAGCAGCGGTATCGGCGCTGCCGCGGCGAAGGTGTTCGCGCGCGAGGGCGCCGCGGTGGTGCTGACGGCGCGCCGGGGCGAGCGCCTGGAGGCGCTGTGCGAGGAGATCCGGGGGAGCGGAGGCGACGCCGCGTACGTCGTCGGGGACATGCGCGTGGCGGACGACGCGCGGCGGGCGGTGGAGTGCGCGGTGGAGCGGCACGGGCGCCTCGACGCCGCCTTCAACAACGCGGGCATCGGCTGGGACCAGGAGCCGATGCACCTGATGAAGGACGACGCCTACGACGCCATCATGGACACGAACGTACGGGGCGTCTGGAACGTCATGCGCCACGAACTCGCGGCCATGGTGGCGTCGGGGACGGGCGGCTCCGTCGTCAACAACAGCAGCGTCGCCGGCATGCTGGCCATACCCGCGGCCGCTCCGTACGTCGCCTCGAAGCACGCCGTGATCGGCCTGACCAAGGCCGCGGCGGCGGAGTACGCGCCGCACGGCATCCGGGTGAACACGGTCGCCCCCGGCACGACGCGGAGCGAGATCATCGCCGGCTGGTTCGAGCGGAACCCGCACATCGAGCCGGAGCTGCACCGCTTGACGCCGCAGGCCCGTACGGCCGAGCCGGCGGAGATCGCGGAGGCCGCCGCGTGGCTGTGCAGCGACCGGGCCTCGTTCGTGACGGGCGCGGTCCTGCCGGTGGACGGCGGCTTCACGATGGTGTGACGGCGCCTTCGGGCGGCGTGACGCGCAGGGGGAGAGGGCCCGGCGGCCGGAGCACGGCCGCCGGGCCCACGCGTCAGGCCGCCGGACCGGTGTGCGTGGTGGTGAAGACGGCTTCGCCGTTCTGGAGCCCGACGGTGGTGTGGGTCGTCGTGCGCGCCGTCGTGTGACGCTCGGTGGTGATGCCGATGGGGGCGTCGAACTCGGCGTACCGGTGGAACGTGGTGTGCGTGGTGGCCGGCTGCGGGCGGTAGCCGGAGCCCGCCGCCGGGTAGCAGGCGCAGGAGCCGGCGCCTGCGCCGTCCACGGGACCGGTCGCGGTGAACGCGGCCTGGTTGGCGGCCTCGATCAGCACGAGGCCGGGGACGTGGTCGACGGCGTGGTCGTAGAAGACCGTGTTGCCGAAGGGGTGGCGCAGCTGCCACCCGCCGGGCTGGTCCGCGGGGCCGAGCAGGACCTCGTCCGCCCTGTCCCGGCCGACGCTCGCCGGCGGGAGGTGCGGGGTGAGGGGCGGCAGCTCCGAGGGGGGCTGATGGTGCGCTCCGCGCAGCCGCCGGTAGACCGCCGGGGGAATCCACTCGAAGGTGGTCTCGGCGGTCACGAGGACCGGGCCGGAGGCCCGGCCGTCAGCGGCCGCAGGCCTCGTGCCGGGCTTCGCGGCGGTGACCGTGATGCTGAGGTGGAGGGCGGTGACGCGCTTGTTGCGCACGGTCGTGGGGGTGGCGGTGACGTCGATGTGCAGCGGGGTGGCCCGCTCGGTGTCGAGGTCCGCGCCGGGGTTGAGGGTGTAGTTGAAGGTGTGGAGGAGCGTGGCGTGGCTGAGGGGGGCCTCGAACGCGGTGTGGGCGAGGAGGAGACCGGCCTGGCGTATCGTCTGGGCGACCGTGAGGGTCTCGTAGTGCGTGCCGTGGCCGGGCACGTGGTGCGTCGTGTGGGCGGGCCAGCATCCGGTGACGGTGTAGTGCGTGGGGTCCTGCTGCTCCCAGCGGGTCACGAACACGGCGTCCTCGAAGCTCAGGTGCACGAGCTCCTTGGCGGCGGGCCCGCCGGCGGTTCCTTCGTGGGTTCCGGCGCCGGTGGCGTCGCCGTTGTGCGTGGGGTGTGCGCCGCGGGCGCTAAGGTCTGGGGGCGAGACCTGCAGCCCGCCGGACGCATTGGTTCCGTCGGCCTCCAGCCGGACGAGCCGGTACTCGGTGACGTGGTCGGCGAACTGCCGCGGGGCGCTGTGGGCGGCGTCGGCTGCGGGGCGGAGCAGGATCTGAGACACGTCTCTCCTCGGAGTGGATTCGTGCGTCCCGGTTGTTAACCGGCCCGGTGATAAGATACGGACTATCCGGTTTGCTTTAGGGTTGTCGCTCGTGCTTGCCCTGGCCGTCGATTCCGGGGCCCGCCCGGTGCGTCCGGCGGGGCGCACCCGGCGGCCGTGGCCGGCCGGGCGTTCGTATCGGCGTGTTGCCGGTGAACGGGAGGTAGTCAATGGCGAAGCAGGCGCGGGCGATTCACACGCGTCGCCTGATTCTCGAGGCGGCGGGTGAGGTCTTCGACGAGTTCGGATACGAGTCGGCGACGATCGCGGAGATCCTCGGGCGTGCGGGTGTCACCAAGGGTGCGCTGTACTTCCACTTCGCGTCGAAGGAGGAGCTGGCGCGCGGGGTCCTGAGCGAGGCGCTGACGACGGAGGGCGTGCTGCCCCAGGAGTCGCGCCTGCAGGAGTGGGTGGACGTCGGCATGGTGCTGGCGCACCGGCTGCCCGCGGAGCCCCTGCTGAGCGCCGCGATCCGGCTGTCGGCCGACCGCAAGGCGCGGGACCTGTTCGGCACGTCCTGGCCCGGGTGGATCGAGTTCATCGCGGGGCAGCTGACCGCGGCCAAGGAGCAGGGGGAACTGCTGCCCCATGTGGACGCGGAGCGGACGGCGATGCTGTTCGTGAGCGCCTGGACGGGCGTCGAGATCCTGGCGACGGCGCACCCCGAGGGCGACTCCCTGGAGGAGCGGATCGCGCTGCTGTACGACACGTTCCTGCCGAGCGTCGCGGTGCCGGGCGCCCTGCGGATGCTGGACACCGCCCCCGACCGCGGTGCACGGGTCTGGCGGGCGCACCGGGTCCAGCGCGAAGAGGCGGAGGCCGCGGCCTCCGGCTGACGCACCGCGCGCGTCCCGGCTGCGACGCCGGGCGCGCGGAGGATGTCCGGGCGGCGGGCTGGACAGGACCGCTGCCTGCTGGCGTCCACGATTTCCCCCTGAGTGTCCGGCCGATGCCGCTGCGGGCGCACGGCGCCAACGGGCCACGAGCCCCCCTCGTCACCCCTGCACGGCATCGGAAAGCTGTCCGGAGGCCGCCGCTCGTGGCGACGGATCCTCCGTGATCCGATGCCAGGACGCTAACAAACCGGATATCCTGTTTGTCAAGGGTGAACGACTTTCCATACACGCGTCACCAGGGTGGATGCTCTGCCGGGCGGGATGGAAGGGGCGATTCCAGCGCCGGGTTCCCGGGCATGGCAAAGGCCCGCAAGAAGCTTGCGGGCCCGAGGGCGGCGGCGCTCCGCCGCCCGGTTCTGCTGTCGGTCCTCAGCCGCCGGACGCGTGGGCGGCGGGCTGT
Source organism: Streptomyces sp. XH2 (assembly GCF_049725035.1). Taxonomy (NCBI): domain Bacteria; kingdom Bacillati; phylum Actinomycetota; class Actinomycetes; order Kitasatosporales; family Streptomycetaceae; genus Streptomyces; species Streptomyces sp. XH2. Next base: position 414,103 of record NZ_JBMMMZ010000006.1, read on the forward strand.
GCGGGGGCGGGCCCGGTCGCGTTGATGACGGCTTCCGTGCCGGCGGCCTGAAGCTGCGTCAGCGCCTTGGGGGTGGCCAGCTGCGGCAGGAGGGTGTGCCAGAGGCCGGTGAGGGTGGGGCGCGAGAGCCAGTTGTGGTCCTGGCGGGCCAGGGCCTCGAAGCCGGCGGTCGCCCCGACGACCGTGGCCGTCAGCTCCTCCTGCGCCGCGTGGGGCGGCGTCTGCCCGTGGGTCGCGGAACGCTCCAGCGTACGGCGTACGCACTCCAGCCACTCCTGATGCAGATTCACCTCGGAGTGGTGTGCGGTACGGCAGTTGAGGTGGAAACCGGCGCGCACCACGACGTCCCGGCGCAGCTGCTGCGCGATGATGTGCGAGGAGTCGATGAGCGCCTGCAGGGGGGAGGGGCTCTTGCGGTGGGCGTGCCGGGCCAGGGCGTGCAGGGTCCTGGTGGCCTCGGACTCGACGGCGGCCGCCATGGCCGCCTTGGTGTCGAAGTGGAAGTGCAGGGCACCCGAACTCACCCCGGCCCCGGCGCTGATGCCGGCGAGCTTGGCGCGCGTGTAGCCGAACTCGTCGAAGGCCTGCGCCGCGGAGCGGATCAGCGCGTGCCGGGTGTTCATGGCCCGTTCTTGCTTCGTCACCGGCAGCTCCTGCGGGGGTTCGACAACATCATGGACACATGAAACCAACTAACTGGTTTGATTTCTACTTCGCATGCCCGGAATGCTCCCTATGGAGAGATATCTGGCGGGCCGACTTCCTGGTGATCGATGGAGTCGGGGCGGAGGGTCGCGCCAGGTGAGAGGGTATTGGTCCATGGATGTGCTGAATTGCGGCACTCGCTCAAAGTGATAAACCGACGGTCCGGTTTGTAATTTTGGAGCCCCCGATGGCCACTGAGGCGAGATCAAGTTAGGTTAGGCTCACCAAAGTTTTTGGGGGTTTTCCTATGGTGCCGAGCCCGCTGCCGTCGCAGAAACCGTCATCCGATGCCCCGGCATCCGATAGGCCATCACCTGATGTGCCGTCACCCGGCGTACGGCCACCGGCCCGGGAGGACCGCTGGTCGCGCATCGCCGGGCTGTGCGGCGTGGTGGCCTCGATCGCCTGGCTCGCCGGCGACATCCTCCTGCTCGGCAAGCCCATGGGCACCGCCGACCGCTACCCCCTGCTGGCCTCCTACGACGGCACCGCCCGGGACTCGCTGGCGGCGATGCTGCCCGCCTCGACGACGCGGCTGGCCTGGGGCGCCCTGCTCGGCGTCCTGACCGGGCCGCTCTACCTCGTGGCGTGCCGGCACCTGCGGCAGGGCCTGCGTCCCGCCCGCCGCCGGCTGTCCCTGCCGCCCTATCTGCTCCTCGTCACGGGCTTCGCCCTGGCCCCGTTCGCCCACGGCTCCTTCTACTACTGGGGGCAGGCCGCCAAGGCGGTCCACGAGTCCGGCGCCGGCTCCGGCGTCCTGACCGGGCTGCCGGGTGACATGGCCACGGTCCTGTTCATCCCCTACGGGGTGCTGCTGGCCTGCTGGCTGGCCGGCTCCGTGTGGATGGCCGTGTGCGTCCTGCGCGGCCCGACGGCCTACCCGCGGTGGATGTGCGCGGTGAACCCGCTGGTCTGCATCCCCGTCGGCGCGCTGCTGACCCGGGTCGTGCCGGGGGCGGCGGGAGTCGCCGTGCAGGGCGCGGCGCTCAGCGTCGGAAACCTGCTGTTCTTCACCCTGTCGACCGCCGTGCTGTGGAAGCGCCGCGAGTGATCCGCGGGCTCAAAGGGCGCCCGCCGCGGGCTTCGCGCGCTGCTCCGGCGTCGTCCCCGCGCGCTTCTTCAAGGCCTGGTTGAGCGCCTCGAAATCCGCGGCGGTGGCGGCGATGCTCCGCCGCAGGAACGGCACCAGCACCCCGAAGAACCTCTCGCTCTGGACGACGCGCGTGCCGCCCCCGTCCAGGTCGGTCAGGACGAAGCGGTGCTCCCCGGTGAAGAGGCCGGGAAGGAGGGTCCGGCCGACCCACCGCAGCTCCTCCGCAGGGGCCGCGACCCTGACCTTCGGCCGGAACGTCACGGGTCTGCGGCCGGCCGGGAAGACCCGCAGCCGCAGCCGCCCGCCGGGCGCCACCGTCCCCGACGCCTCACGGATGAAGGGGTTCCACTCCCCGTAGCGCTCCAGGTCCGTCAGGATCCGCCAGACGTGGCCGGGCGTGGCGGCGATGTCCACCACGGTGGCTATTTCCCGCATCGGCGTGCCTCTTCTCGTGCTGATCGTGCCGAGTTCCTCGTTGCCGCGGTTCCTCGCCGCCGCGGTTCCCGTGCCGCGGCTCCTCCGCGCGGAGGACCGTCCCGCAAGGCTCAGTATTGGCCGGAACCGCCCTGTTGGCCCGTCCGGGCGGTACGGGGGCGCCCGGGTGGATCTGGCACGGCGGCCGTTACCGCCCGCGGCCACCGGGCACACGTGCAGCTGGCAGCTCCTTCCGGGGAGGCCGGGGAGCCCCTGCCCCGGTGCGGAACGGACGAGAGGGCGGACGGTCGCATGATCACGTTGGGGGTGGAGGAGGAGTACCTGCTCCTGGATCCCGTCACGGCGCTGCCCGTACCGCTGGCGGAGGAGGTGCGGGCGGCCTCCGGCCTGCAGGCGATGACCGAGGCGCGGGAGATCAAGGCCGAGTTGCTGCAGGCCCAGCTGGAGGCCGCCACCCCCGTCTGCACCGGCCTCGCGGAGATCGGCGGGCACCTGCTGCGGTTGCGGCACGCGGTCAGCGCGGCGGCGCAGAAGGCGGGGTGCCGGCCAGTGGCCTGCGGCGCCGCGCCGCTGGCCGGCGGGGCACCGGTCCCGGTCACCGGTGAGGGGCGGTACCTGGCGCTGCAGGCGCAAGGCGCGCGCCTGGTGGACGAGCAGCTCGTCAACGGCATGCACGTGCACGTGGGGGTGCCCGGCCGGGCCGTGGCCGTCGGCGCGCTGAACCGGCTGCGTCCCTGGCTGCCGGTGCTGGTGGCCATGGGAGGGAACTCCCCGCTGTGGCGGGGGAGGGACACGGGGTTCGCCAGCTGGCGCACGGTGGTCTTCGGACGCTGGCCGGTCAGCGGCCCCCCGCCCCGGTTCGAGGGGCCGGACGACTACGACCGGCGGGTCGGCGCCCTGCTCCGGGCCGGGGCGATCATGGACACCGGCCAGATCTACTGGCAGGCGCGCGTCTCCGAGCGCTATCCCACCCTCGAAGTGCGGGCGCTGGACGTCCAGCTCACCGTGGAGGACGCCGTCCTGTTCGCGGGCATCGTCCGCGCCCTGGTCGCCACCGCGCTGCGCGAGGAACGCGAGGGCGTGCCGCTCGCGCCCTGCCCGCCGGAGATGCTGCACGCCGCGAACTGGCACGCCGCGCGCTACGGGCTGCACCGCGGCCTCATCGACGCCCACGGCCGGCGCCGCGGCCCCGGCGAGGCGGTCGGCGGCCTGCTCGCGCACATCGGACCGGCCCTGGACGAGGCCGGGGACACGCGTGAGGTCAACCGGCTGCTGCGGCTCTTCCTCGGCCGCGGTGCCCCGGCCGACCGCCAGCGCCGCGCCCTCGCCGCGGGCGGCCTGACCGCCCTGACCGCTCTGGCGAGCACGGAAAGCCCGGAGGGCGCGGAGGACCGGGGGAGCCCGGAGGGCTAGCGGCACCCGCAGGTGTGTTGACTTCTCCGCGCCTCCGTGCGAGAGATGACATGTTCTCGTCAGTTCTGCCGGTCCTCCGGCAGCCCTCGTCCTCGGATCCGGCCGCCCGTCGCGGCGCCGGACGGAAGGAGCACGGCGATGAGCATCCCCCACACCCGGGCGCGGCGGAACCGCGGCAGGACGATCACGGGCGCGGCACTCGCCGCCGTACTGGCGGGGGCGGGCACCGTGCTCGGTGCCCCGCCCGCCGCGGCCGCCGACGCCGTCACCGTCGGCTACACCTGCACGGGCCCCGGCGCCCCCGGCGGCGTCCAGTCCCTCCTCGTCACCGTGACCGCACCCGCCGGCGCGCCGCAGGGCTCGACCGCCGACCTGTCCGTCGAGGTCACCACCGCGCTGACCGTGCCCATCGACGTGCCCGCCCGCGCCGCCACCGGCGAAATGACCCTCGGCCTCGGCGGCTCGGCGACCGGCACCGTGACGGCAACCGGCTTCACCAACGCCGGCACGGTGCCCAGCGGCTCCACCGTCACCCTCACCGGCGGCACCGCCTCGGTCGGCCTCGGCGCGGCCGGAGCCGTGACGATCACGCCCGGCGCGGCCACCGTGCACGTCTTCGGCGTGACCGTCGCCTGCGAGGTCTCCGGAACCGCGCCCGTCGCGGCCACGATCGACGTCACCTGACGCGGCCGGGCGGACGGGTGGCCGCGGGCGTACGGGTTCACGTGGCCGTACGGGTTCGCGTGGCCGTACGGGTTCGCGTGGAGTCGCGCGGTCAGACGGGCTTGAGGGCGGTCGCCCCGAAGGAGACGTCGAAGCGGTCGCACCAGATGCTGACGCTGGTGTAGCGCGACAGGTCCACGTCGGCCGGCACCACGTAGTTCTGGTCTCCCTTGTTCCCCTTGAGGGAGCCCAGGCTGCGGTGCGCGCCGTCGTCGAAGACGTGCCACCCGTCCTCCCCCGGCTTCACCGGGGCGTCGCTGAGCAGCACCTTGACGTCGGGGCCGTTGCTGGTGTCGAGGTGCTCCAGACGCAGCACGCGGCTGCCGTCGGGCAACCGGAGGATGCGCACCGACCCGCTGGTGCGGTGTTCGTGACTGATCAGCTCACCGGTGGCCAGCGTCCGCACGCCACCCGGCTGCGCGGAGCCCGTGGCCACCGGCACGGACTCCCGTACGGTCTCGTCCACCCACAGCTTCCACGGCTGGAACCACACCAGCCCCGCGGCCACCGCGAGCACCCCCGCGACCAGCACCCCGATGACGGCCGGCTTGCGCAGCACCCGTCGTACACGTCCCATCTCTGCCTCCGAAAAGCCGGCGTGTTCTCTCACTCCTTGAAACGCCTTCAGGCCTGTTCCGGGTCCGGGATTCCGGTGACGAAAGTCTTACGTCCCGCCCGCCCACGTCCCCGTCTGGGGGTGCTGGGGTGGCTGGGGCGGGGTGTTTCTGGTGATCTGTAAGGGTCCCGGAGGCCGCGGCGGTAGGAGAACACCCATGGACATCGGCGACCTGACCGACGAGATCCTCCGCGATCTGCGTAAAGAGCGCGCCTATCCGGCGGTCTCGCTGCTCGTGCCGACGAACCGGCGTTCCCCCTACAGCCCCGAGGACCCCGTCCGGCTGCGGAACACCGTCGCGGAGGCCAAGCGCCGGCTCGCCGAGGACGCCGGGGTCTCCCGGTCCGCCCGGGCGGACGTCGAGGGGCAGCTGGATGCGGCCGTCGCCGGAGTGGACCTGACGCACTCCAGCGACGGGCTGCTGGTCCTCGCGGCCCCGGGCGAGCACCACGTGTGGTACCTGCCGCGCTCGGTGCCCCAGCGCGTGGTGATCGGGAAGACCTTCCTCACCCGCAACCTCGTGGCGGCCGCCCGGATGGAGGAGCCGTACTGGGCCCTGGCCGTGACCAAGGGCGAGTGCCGTCTGTGGGACGGCGCGGGCGACGCGCTCACCGAGTTCACCGGCAACGGCTTCCCCGTGCTCCCCGCCCTGCCCGACCACGTGGACGCGCTGCCGGGCAAGAACTACAGCATGCCCATCCGCGAGGAGGGCGGGGCCGAGCGCGAACGGCAGTACCTGCGGTCGGTCGCCGGCGCGCTCGCGGGCGTCCTGGAGAAGCACCCCCGGCCCCTGTACGTCGTGGGCCTGCGCGAGCTCACCGCGCACTTCAAGGAGGCCTTCCCCGGCCAGGGCGCGATCACCGCCGTGGTCGAGAACGGCAGCGGCACCGCCAAGAGCGGCCACGAGCTCCTGGAGGTGCTCCGCCCGGCCTTCGACGAGCGCCGCGAGGCGCGCCGGGGCGAGGTGCTGCGGAGGCTGAGCGACGCGCGCGGGGCCCGCCGCTACACCTCCGGCCTGGACGAGGTCTGGCAGACGGTGCGGCAGGGCCGGGTGGCCCTCCTGGCCGTGGAGGACCACTACCAGGCGACCGTCCGCACCGACGGCAACGGCGGCCACCCGCAGGTGGTGGAGGAGACCGCGGAGCCGCTCAGCGCGGACGCCTCCCTCATCGAGGACGCCGTCGACGAGATCGTCGAGAGCGCGCTCGACAGCGGCGCGGACGTCGAGTTCGTCCCCGACGACACCCTGGCCGAGGAACACCGCCTCGCCGCCGTCCTGCGGTACTGAACCGGCGGGGGGGGCCCGGGGCCCCGGGCCGGCCGCCCCCCCCCCCGCCTGGGGGCCCGCCCCGGGGGCCCGGCCGGGGTCCCGGGGCCGGCCGGAACTCCAGGCCGGAGACGTGCTCGCGGGTCGTGGTGCCCAGGAGCACGAGCGAGGCGGCCTCCGCGACCTCCGGCGGCACGGCGCCGCCCCCGCCGCCCGGCCGGGCGGCGCCGTCGAGCGCACGGAGCAGCCGGCCCAGCCCGTGCGCGTGCCGGGTGAAGACGCGCCGGCCGACCCGGCGGCCCCGCTCCCGCTGGCCTTCCAGCGCCTGCGCCGTGCCCACGTCCAGCAGTACCAGGTGCAGTTCGTGGCCCCGGTGGCCGGCCTCGCGGGCCAGCCAGCGCCGCATCCACGGGCGGCTGCCGCAGTCGTGCACCAGGACGGGCTCCCCGCTGCGCACGGCCGCCCGGATCCGCAGGAGGTGGTCCAGGCGGGCGCACGGCCGGTAGACGGCGTACGGGAGCCGGTCCGGCATGCGCGCCTGCCATCGCTCGTGGGCGGCCCGCGGGTCCACGGCGGGGGCCGCCGCCGACCAGCGGCGCATGAGGGTGCTCTTGCCGCTGCCGGGCAGCCCCGACACGACGACGACCGCCCCCGCCGGATACGACAGCACCGCCGGTGCCCGGCAGCCGGCCGCCCGCAGGTCGACCACCCCGCGGGGGCGGAACCCCGCCGCGGGCGCGGGCCCCGCCTGCGCCGCCGGGCCCGCGGGCTCCGCCGGTGCGCCGGCGGGTATGCCCGCCGGGGTGCTGCTGTCTGTCGTGCCGGTCCGGCTCACGGTCTGGTGTCCCCTGCCCTTGGCTGCTGTCGGCGCCCGCCGCGTGGGCGACGGGGGCAGTCCTTCAGACGCCGCGGCGCACCCTGCCGGTTCACCGGACGTCCCCACGGGTTCACCGCGGCAGGGGGCGAACAGGCCCGTGGGCGCGCCGGGGGGGGGGGGGGGGCGGCCCCCGGCGGCCCCCGCGGGCCGGGGGGGGCGGGGGGGGGGGGAGCGGCCGGCGGCCGCGGCGGCCAGGGGCCGGCCGTGGTGACGGCTGATGTTCTTCTCCAGCAGCGACAGGCACTCGGCGACGCCGATGCTGCCGGAGGTGTGCTCGGGCAGCCGCCCGTCCCGGGCCTTCAGGCCGGCCAGCGCGCGGTCCATGGCCGACTGCGCGGCGAAGAGGCAGGGGGTGCTGTAGATCGCCACGTCCACGCCGAGCTCGGCCAGCTCCGGCAGCGACAGCCGGGGCGACTTGCCGCCGGCGATCTGGTTGAAGAGGAGGGGCTTGTCGCCGATGACGTCCCGGACCTTGCGGATCCACGCGACGCTGCGGACGCCGTCGACGAGCAGGACGTCCGCGTCGGTGGCGGCCAGGGCCTCGGCGCGCCGCAGGATCTCGTGCTCCTCCGTGGCGTCGGTGCGGGCGACGACCACGAGGTCGCGGCGGGACTCCAGGACCATGTTCAGCTTGTCCAGGTACTCCTGCAGGGGAAGGATCTGCTTGCCGTCCACGTGCCCGCAGCGGCGGGGCCGCTGCTGGTCCTCCAGGATCACCCCGGAGGCGCCTACGGCCTCCAGCTGCTGCACGGCGTGGCAGGCGGTCTCGGGGTCGACGTAGCCGTCGTCGATGTCGACGAGCAGGTGCTGCGCGGGGAAGGCGAGGCGCAGCCGCTGCACGAAGGCGACGATGTCGGGCCAGGCGATGAAACCTATGTCGGGAAGGCCGTAGTGGGAGGCCGCGAAGCCGAAGCCGGAGACGAACATGCCGTCGTAGTGCTGGGCCGCGACGGAGGCGGAGAACATGTCGAAGATGCCGATGAGGGGGGTGGTGCCGTCCGCGGCGATGGCGTCACGTAGCCGGGCGGGGTGGTTCACGGGTACCCTCCGAAGACTGGTTTGGCGTCGGTTGGGCCCGCTTCGGCTGCTGTCTTTGACGGAAGCCCGCAGCCGGTGCGGGAGACGATGACCGACCGGAGGTCCCTGGGGTGCGCCGCGCGAAGGCGTACCCCAGGGATTTTTGCTGCGCTCTGCTGCTGGTGGTGCCGGTCGGTGCCTTCGGGAGATTAGTCAAGAGATAGTCATGCAGCAATATAGGCAAGGTAAAAGCGGGTGGTGGGCGATGCAATCGCGCCGACCACCCGCACCTTTGGAGCGCCGTGCGGCGCCCGCCCGCCCGTGCTCGCCCCGCAGTTGAGGAGCCCCTTCCGGCCTCCCGGCCGCCTCCCGCGCATATGCCCGAGGATCGTCCGGATCTCGCGGGTCCGCTCACCTCATGGAGGGTCAGGTCCGCGCCGGCGCCTAGTGCTTGGAGAGGTTCCGGGCCTCGGCGCGGCCCTTGAGCTCCAATTGCTCGGCGAGGTCGCGCAGGGCGCGGGCGCCGGCGATCTCCTCGCCGACGCGCGGCTCGTTCGGGTCGCGGGCGTCCCGGGTGGAGCTGGTGCGGGCGCGGAGCTCGGTGCCGTCGCGCAGTCGCAGGAGGGCGGCGGCCCGGGTGCGGGATTCGTCCTCGTCGAATTCGATTTCTACGTGCCAGCCGGCGACCTGCATGGGCAAAACACCTCCGCGGTGGTGCAGCTTTCCGTGGCGGCCACTGTAAGTCGCACCCCTGCGGCGCCCGCGGTCCGCGCGCCCGGCCGGACCCAGGTCCACCCGTCCGGCTGTCCGCCACCGAAGGGCGGGGGTGATGCTTGTAGAGGGCATGAATGTACGCGGCATAAATGCAGGCGGCATGTATCGCCCGGGGCAAACAACACAAGATCACAACCCTGTGGCCTTGATCACACGGGACAGGGGCAATGCGCGAAAACGGTCATGTACGAGCACGCCTTTCCCGTGGCGCGAATCCCTTTGTGTGTCCGGGGAATGCCCGTCCCGCCCCGCTCTGACCAGCGCTGATCGATCACTTACCGGCGGAAATATCAATTCCCCGTGAACTCTTGACGCCGCCCTTACACGCCTCACACCATTCACGGCATGGAGTCCACCGACAGCCGGCCGAGCACCGAGGCGCAGCAGCGTCCCGGCGCCATGTCGTGCCACCGGGCGCAAGCGCCCCACGGCAGGCCGGCCCGTCGGGCGGCATCCGGCCGGCGGCGGCCCTTAGAGGGCTGACCTCCCCGCGCCACCCAGCGGCGCCCAGGACGGCAGCGACAGCACCGCCGGTCCCGGGCCACGCGCCTCGTGCCCGCTCCCCCCTGCCCCACCGCAGGTGACCCCGTACCCGGGGCCGCCCGCGTCCGGCCGGAGGGCATGACCGGCTCACTGCCGGCGGGCATCGCATCACCCCTCGGAGGACGGCGTCGCCAGCCGGCCCTCCGGGTAACCGGGCCCACCCCCTCGTAGCAGCACCACGGCCCGGTCCTGCCCCCTCCAAAGAAGGCGAAGTACCACATGAGTGACCGCACCCTCACTGCGGCCGAAACCCAGCCCGCCGCCACGGCGGCGCCGGCGGCCTCCACGCACGTGGACGCCGGCGATGCCGGGTACAGCAAGGACCTCAAGTCCCGCCACGTCAACATGATCGCCATTGGTGGAGCGATCGGCACCGGACTCTTCCTCGGTGCCGGCGGCCGCCTGGCGAGCGCGGGACCCTCCCTCTTCATCGCGTACGCCGTCTGCGGCCTCTTCGCCTTCTTCGTCGTCCGGGCACTGGGCGAGCTCGTCCTCTACCGCCCGTCCTCCGGCGCCTTCGTCTCCTACGCCCGTGAGTTCATGGGCGAGAAGGGCGCCTTCACGGCGGGCTGGCTCTACTTCCTGAACTGGGCCACCACCGGCATCGCCGACATCACGGCGGTCGCCACGTACACGCACTACTGGAGCATGTTCAGCGACATCCCCCAGTGGGTGCTCGCGCTGATCGCCCTCGCGGTCGTGCTCACCGTGAACCTGATCTCGGTGAAGTACTTCGGTGAGATGGAGTTCTGGTTCGCGATCATCAAGGTCGCCGCGATCACCGTCTTCATGGTCGTCGGCATCTTCCTGCTGGCCAGCCAGCACAAGGTCGGCGACGGCACCCCGGGTCTGTCCAACATCCTCGACCACGGCGGCATCTTCCCGACCGGCGTGATGCCCATGCTGATGGTCATCCAGGGCGTCGTCTTCGCCTACGCCTCCGTCGAGCTGTGCGGCGTCGCCGCGGGCGAGACCAAGAACCCCGAGAAGATCATGCCGAAGGCGATCAACTCGATCATGTGGCGCGTCGGCCTCTTCTACGTCGGCTCCGTCATTCTGCTCGCGGTGCTGCTGCCCTACACCGCCTACCACGGCGGCGAGAGCCCCTTCGTCACCGTCCTGTCGAAGATCGGCATCCCGTACGCGGCCGGCGTGATGAACCTCGTCGTCCTCACCGCGGCGCTCTCCAGCCTGAACTCCGGCCTCTACTCCACCGGCCGCATCCTGCGCTCGATGGCCATGTCGGGCTCGGCGCCGAAGTTCACCGGCCTGATGAACAAGGGCCAGGTCCCCTACGGCGGCATCCTGCTCACCGCGTTCTTCTGCGTGCTGGGCGTCGGCCTGAACTTCGTCGTCCCGGCGGACGCCTTCGAGATCGTGCTGAACTTCGCCGCCATCGGCATCATCGGCACCTGGGGCATGATCATGGTCTGCTCCCTGCTCTTCTACCGCCGCTCCAAGGACGGCCGGGTCACCCGCCCCGGCTACAAGCTCCCCTGGGCCCCGTACACCCAGATCGTCACGCTGGTCTTCCTCGCCGGCGTGCTGGGTCTGATGGCGTCGGAGCCGGGCGCGAGCCGCACCACCGTCCTGTGCCTGCCGATCATCGTCGCGATGCTCATCGGCGGCTGGTACCTCGTCCGCGGCCGGGTCGCCGAGGCCCAGCGCAAGAACGAGCTCGCCCGTGCGGAGGCCGACAAGGCCTGACCGGTGACCCCACCGGCGACCTGATCGGCTGAACCACAAGAGGCGCCCGTCCCGGAACACCGGGGCGGGCGCCTCTGCGCGTGCCTACGGCCTGGCCGAGTCCACCCCCGCCCGCCCGGCGCGCCACAGCCCCCGCGTGAAGTCCGGGATCTCCTGGGGCGCCCCCTTGGCCCTGATGGAGGCGTGGCTGAGCGGCACGGGCGCGCTCCACGTGGCCGCGTCGTACACGTCGAAGTCGGGCACCAGACCCCGCTGCATGCACTGCATGAGCCGGAAAACCATGATGTAGTCCATGCCGCCGTGCCCGCCGGGCGGGTTCGCGTGCTCCTTCCACAGCCAGTGGTCCCACTGCGCGTACACCCCGAAGTCCCCCCACTCGTCCCCGGACATCTCCGGCTCCAGGTAGATCCGCGGCGGGTAGTCCTCGAACACGCCCTTCGTGCCGCCCAGCGTGTTCACGCGGCTGTACGGATGCGGGTTGGAGACCCCGTGCTCCAGGCGGATCACCCGCCCCTTCGCCGTCTGCACGAGACTCACCGACAGGTCGCTGCCGACGTACGTCTCCTTCCAGCTCGGGTCACCCGGCGGCATGTGCTGTGCGCGGTAGGCGGCCAGCCCGGCGGCGGGGGACCCGACCGTCGAGATCCGCACCGCCCGGTCCCCGCGGTTGACGTCCATGTAGTTCGCCACCGGCGCGAAACCGTGCGTGGGATAGACGTCGCCCCGCAGCCGGGTGTGCCACTGCCGCCGCCACGGACCCTCGTAGTACGTCGGCGAGAACATCAGCTCCCGCAGGTCGTGCAGGTACGCCCCCGCCCCGTGCAGCAGCTCGCCGAAGACGCCCGCGTGCGCCATCCGCAGCACGCGCATCTCGTTCTTGCCGTAGCAGCAGTTCTCCAGCTGCATGCAGTGCCGCCGCGTGCGCTCGGACAGGTCCACCAGGCGCCACAGCTGCTCCAGCTCCATGGCGGCCGGACACTCCACCCCCACGTGCTTGCCGGCGGTCAGGGCCGCCTCGGCCATCGGGAAGTGCCACTCCCAGGGCGTGGCCACGTACACGAAGTCCACGTCGCCGCGCCCGCACAGCTGCGCGTAGTCGTCCTCGCCCTTGGTGTAGAGCGCCGGCGCGGGCTGCCCCGCCGCTCCGACCCTGGCCGCGACCTTCTCCGCCTTGGCCCGCACCTTGTCGCACAGCGCCACCACGCGTACGCCGGGCACCGCCAGGAACAACTCCGCCATCGAGGCGCCGCGGTTGCCCAGCCCGACGATCCCGACCCGCACGGTGCCGCGCCGCTCGAACGGCACCCCGATCATGGTCGCGCCCTGCCGCCGCGGCACTGCTGCCGCGGCGGCCGCCCCCGCCGGGACCGCCCCGAGACCCACGCCCGCGCCCGCGGCGCCGGCGGACTTCAGGAGGAAGCGGCGGCTGACGTCGGGGTCCTGGGCGCGGCCGGACGTCCCGGGCCGCCGGGGGTTCTGCGGGGCTGACTCGTGCATCGGTCCTCCTGGACACAAGGGGCTGATGTGAGCTGCGGCGCGTGCATGAACCTCGCTGACTTCGGTAAGTGACCCTGACGGGTGTGACGCAGGCAACGCAAGAGGGCTCGCGCGGCGGGATTGCGCCGTTCGCCCGGGGGCGGATCAAGGCCCCCGGGGGGCGGTCCCTAGGCTGACTCGATGGGAAACGTCTTCGGCAGCGGCAGCACGGGTGACGAGCTGTACCTGTCCAACGGCGGGACGGCCGCCTTCCTCGACGCGCTGTGGCTGGCCGTCTCGGACCTGGCCCGCAGCCCCTGGGACTTCCGGTTCGCCGCGCTCCTGGCCCTGCAGGACCAGACCGTCATGGGCCGCGGGGTCGTCGGGTTCGACCTGGAGGACATCGACTGGGGCGGCACCCCGGCCGAGCGGGCGCAGGCCAAGGACTTCGTGCTGCGGGTGATCGACCTCGCGCTGGCACGGCACCGCTGGGACGAGCTGACCTACGAGCCGCCGTACGTCCCCGGCTACCTGCGGCGGTACCGGGCCGTGGTCGAGGCCTTCACCCCGCCCCCGCGCCCCGCCGACGAGGACGTCTTCCCGGGCCCGGACGCGGCCGCCACGGCCTCGTGCGTCCGCCACCGGGTCCTGGACGCCCTGCCGCATTGGGAAGGCTGCGTCTTCTGCACCGGGAACGGGCTGCGCGCGGGGTGAGCCGCCCGCCGGCGGCCTACGACGCGTCGTCCTCGAAGAACTGCGTCTCGTAGAAATCCATGAGCTGTTCCGCCGTGTGTCCGGTCGTGCGGGCGAAGTCCTGGGCGACCGCGGCGGCCCAGTTCCCCAGCGACAGGGCCAGCGCCAGGATGCCGTCCGTGCCGTGCCTGGCCTGGATGGCCTTGATGGTGGCCAGGTTCACCCACGGCACGACGCCGGGCTCCTTCTCCGCCACGGTGCGGCGCAGGAGTTCGATGACGGTGCGGGTCATCTCCGGCTGCAGCGGGCGCAGCCGTTCGCGCTCCTCCGTGACCCTGGCGACGATGCGGGCGCGCTGCTCCTTGTCCACGGACCTTCCCCTCGTTCGGCGGTGGCGACCGCCTACCGTAGGGCCGCGGCGGGTGCCCGGGGGAGGGTTTGGTGCGATGGTCAGCGTACGGGTGAGGCGGGATGGACGGGCGGTGCGTACGGGGCCACCGTTGACGAAGGATCGTCGGCGGGGGTCATGATCCGCCGGCCGAGGGCGAAGGACCCGGCGAACTCGACCGGGACGTCGAGGCGCAGTGTGGTGACCGGCTCCCCGGAGAGCGGCGGCCGCTCCGTGCCGATGCGGTACGGGGTGCGGATCAGCTCGTCGTCCGGACCGCTGCTGTCCACGGTCTCGAACCCGTCCCCGGCCGGCCCCCACTGACCGTTGACCCGCCATGTGTACCGCAGTTCGAGCAGGCCGGGGGAGGGCAGGCACCAGGCGAACCGGCCGATGCTCAGCTCGCCGCCGAAGCTCTCGAAGCGGCTCCAGCCGCGGCCGCCGGCCAGGAGGACGAGCTCGCTCGTCTCCATCGCGCCCGCGTCGAAGGGCGCGCTGCGCCACTGGCCGGTCACCTGCTCGTCGAGGGAAGTCACCCGGGGATTATGCGCGAAGTCCGGCGGGACGCGGCAGCGGTGGGGCGGCGCCGGGAGCCCCGGCACCGCGGTTCGCCGGCCCGGCGGGTGGTCACCGGAGGGAGATGCGGCTTGAGGCCTCCTTGGGGAGCTTCTCGTTGACGAAGGAGACGGTGTCGCCCACGGGGCTCTCCTCGATGTCGGTGAGGTGTGCGAGCCGGTTCATCAGCGGGCGCGGGCTGAGCCCGCCCCCGCCGGCCGCCTGGGCGGTGCCGGATGCGGAGACGGCTCCGCACACCAGGAGGGCCGATCCCACAGCAATACGCGTCACGATGCGGTTCTTCATGCTCTGCAGAACGACGATGGGGGCGAACCGACACGGATGGGATCATCAGCCCCGGGAAAACACATGAAACGCATTATGAGCACCGGCTGTTGGCGCCCCGGCCGGGGGCCGGGGCGCGGGCCGGAGGGGCGTGCGCGAAAAAAGTCCGGCGCAGAGATGATTTTTCACCCGGCCGGGGACGGAAAAAATTTCCGCCCCCGCCGTTGACGATTCCGTGCTACTGTCTTTTCAGTTGCAGTTGTGGTTCCCAGAGACTCGCAAGTGTTCTCGACCGGCCTCCAGTCGGTTGCGGCACTTTTTGTATTTCCGGCTTTTTGATTTCCGGACAGGGCGATCATCGGCGATGCGGGGCCCGCGCAGTGCGGACCCCGGGTACTGCCCCGAAGGAGATTTGACATGGCTACTGGCACCGTGAAGTGGTTCAACGCGGAAAAGGGCTTCGGCTTCATCGAGCAGGACGGCGGCGGCGCCGACGTCTTCGCCCACTACTCGAACATCGCCACCCAGGGCTTCCGTGAGCTTCAGGAGGGCCAGAAGGTGACCTTCGACGTCACCCAGGGCCAGAAGGGCCCCCAGGCGGAGAACATCCTTCCCGCCTGACGCCCGTCGTCCGACGCGCTGAACGCAGCCGGGGCCCGCACTTTGGGTGCGGGTCCCGGCTCGTCGTATTTCCGCTCGTTTTCCGGCAGAATACTGCCGGTGGCGGCTCACCGGCCGCCGGGGAATTTATCGCCCTTTCCTCCCACCTGGTTGAGGCACTATGCGCTGTGTTATCGCCCGTTTCCCCTTCGACCTGGTCAAGAGCGAGGTCGAGCACATGATGAAGGGCATTACGCCCGAGCCCGCCACGGGTGCCTGCGCGGTCATCGGCCGCCGTACGTACCCCGTCAAGCAGGTCGGGCAGGTGATCACCAGGCAGGACCGGCGTGATTTCACCAGCGACGAGGTCACGCGCGCGCTGACCCGGCTGGGCTTCACCTGCCGCACCGTGCCCGCCGAGCCTGCGGTCCGGTGCTCGGCGCGTTCTGAGCGGGACGGACCCGGAAAGCGCGGCAGAGCGCGGTCCTCCGGCCCGGTTGCGCCGGCCGGGTGCAGCCCCGCCGACCCGCCCGCCATACCCTTGCCCCGCCCTCCCTTCCTGCGGAGCATGCGGCGCATGGCACATTGCGAAGTCTGCGGTAACGACTACGACCTGGCGTTCGCCGTGGAGACCAAGGACGGCTCGCGTCACGTCTTCGACTCCTTCACCTGCGCCATCCACAAGATGGCCCCGGTCTGCGAACACTGCCAGGTCAAGATCATCGGCCAGGGGGTCGAGGCGGACGGCCACTGGTACTGCGGAGCCCACTGCGCCCGCTCCGAGGGGAAGGTGGGGATCGTGGACCACGTCTGACGGCCCAAGGGGAGCCTTCTATGACCACGGCACGGGATCTGATGATGACCGCCATGGACGCGGCGGCCACGCGCCCCGTGGAACCGGGCGATCTGTCGCTCGCGCTGGCGGGAGCGGAAGTGATCGACCTGCTGGCCGCCGGGGCCGTCACGCTGGACGGCGACAGGATCGTGCCGGGCGACCGGACGGCCCAGGCCGATCCGGTGCTGGACCAGGCCGTGGCGGCGCTCGTCCGGGAAGCGCCGTACGAGCCGGTCGGCGACTGGCTGTGGCGCAGGGGGCGTGGCCTGGCGTCGGCCTACTTGGCCGCCCTGGACGCGGAAGGGCAGCTCACATGGCGGGGCAGCCGCTGGTTGCCCTTCCGGACGGGCCGGACGGTCCCGGCCGATTCGGCCGACCACCGCCGGGCCGAGGCACGCCTGGCGGCGAACGAGCCCGTCCTCGCCGCCCTGGCGACGGCCGCCGGGATCCGCGACACGAGCGGTGAGGAAGCGCCGGCCGGGGCCGGTGACGCGGTCGAGAGCGTGCTCGCCGCGGTCAACGACGCGTTGCTCGACCTGGAAGCCGTACGGCAGCGGCGGGCCGTCGAGCAGGCGGCTTTCGACAATGTCTGGCGAGGCGAATGAACGGGCGAATGAATGACGGCACGCGGCGGACCGGCGGATCGGCCGCGGCCGGCCGCGGCTGCCACCTGCCGGCCTAGGTCCGGCGCGCGGCCGGACTTGGTACCCCGGCCCGATACGGCGGCGGGCAACCGCGCCTAGCGTGCTCCGCATGGACATCACGGACACGAGCGGCGTACTCGACGAAGCGCTCGAGCGGCTCCACGTCGCGGGCCCGGAGCGGCTCGGCCGGCTCACCAACCACGCCCCCATGGTGGCCGAGGCGCTCGTCGCCCGCGGCCGCCCGGATGCGGTGCACCGCTGGCTCGATCGCTACGAGGAGCGGCTGGAGGAGTTCCCCGCCGCCGTGGCGCCCGTCACCGACGCCGACTGGACCGCCGCGCTCGGCGACCCGCGCCGGGCCGCCGACTGGATCGCCCACTTCGGGCGCACGCTCTCCGAACACGACTGGAGGAGCGTGCTCGCCACGTGGTGGCCCCGTCTGCTGCCGGGGATGTACGGAGGATCGACCCACCCCGTGATCCGCGTCGGCCACGCCGTACGCGCCCTCCTCCGCGGCGACGCGAGCGAGCCCCGCCTGACCGAACTCGCCCACGGGCTGGGCTACTGGGCGGCCCGCCACCACCCGCTCGCCGGCATCATCTGGTTCCCCGGCGCCCCGCACGCCGCCGCCGGCCTGCACGCCGTACCGCCGATCCGGGACCTCGCCGGCGGTTTCCCCGCGCGGCTGGCCCGCGTCGAACGGCTGCCGGTCTGGGCCGTTGACGTGACCGAGCCCGGCACGGCCCGGGACCGGCTCGCCGAGCTGGTGCGCGCCGCGACCCACCGCTACGCCACCCACGGCCACGGAGAAGCGACCATGCTCGTGCACGCGGCCACGGCTCCCAGTGCCGTCCTGCGCACCCTTCCGGCGCTGCCGCGGGCACTGTGGGCGCCGAGCCTGCACGCGGCCTGGGCGGCGTCGGCCGCGGTGACGGCGATGTACGCCCCGGCGGAAGCCGTCCCGTACGTCCCCGCGGGTCACGTCGCCGCCGGAGAGCTGATCGAGCGCGCGGTGGCGCACGGCGACGAACACGTCATCAAATTCGCCGACACGGCGCTCGATGTCGCAGGCGAGGCCGGCGAGTCCGGTGAGGGCAGCGAGTCCGGTGAGGGCAGTGAGGGCGGCGAGCAGGCGTATGCCGCCGTGCTGCGTGCGATCGAGCTCGGCGAGCCGCTCGCCTGAGGCCCGGGGCGGGCTCTATCCGGCCCGGCCGGCCCCCAGCCGGGTGACCAGGTCGTGCCAGGTCGCTTCCAGACGGTCGAGGGACATGCCGCGCTCGACGGTCAGGTGGTGGACGAGCGTGGTGTCGAGGTAGCCCAGCAGCGTGTGCGCGAGGAGTTCGGCGTCGCCGTCCACGCCCGCCTCGCGCAGGAGCATGGCGAGGTGCGCGAGGCGGAGGTGGCGGGCGGGGACGCTGTAGGCGCGCAGCGGGTCCGTGCGGGTGGCCAGGATCAGGTCGTGGTGGTCGCGCTCGTGGCGGATGACCGCGGGCCCGAAGGCGTGCAGGCGCTGCGCCGCGGGGGCGCCGGGGCCCAGGGGCGGCGGGCCCGAGATGAAGGCCGCCTGGAGCTGCTGTTCGCGGTGGTCCAGGAGGGCCAGCAGGAGCCCGGTGCGGTCGCCGAAGCGCCGGAAGACCGTGCCCTTGCCGACCCCGGCGGCCGCGGCCACGGCCTCCATGGTCAGGTTCGCGGCCCCGCACCGGGCCGTCAGCTGCGACGCGGCCTCCAGCAGGCGCGTGCGGTTGCGCGCCGCGTCGGCCCGCAGCTGCGGGGGCTCGCCGACCGGGATGAGCGCGAGACCCGGATGCTCGCCCCGGGTGCCGTCAGGAGCGCCGTCGGGGGTGCCGTGGTCCGGGCTGGGCGGGGGCGGGGTGAGGCCGGTCATGGAGCCAGGGTAGCGCGTCGGAACAATAACTGGACCGCGGTCCGGATAAGTGCTACAACTTTAAACAGGACCTCGGTCCGGTTTTAACTCTTGTCGATCACCCCCCTCTGGAGTTCCCCATGTCTGTCCGCATCCTCGCGCTCGTCGGCAGCCTCCGCGCCGGGTCCCACAACCGCCAGCTCGCCGAGGCGGCCGTCAAGATCGCCCCCGCCGGCACCGACGTCCAGCTCTACGAGGGCCTCGCCGACGTGCCCTTCTACAACGAGGACATCGACGTCGAGGGGAGCGTCCCGGCGGCCGCCGCCGAGCTGCGCGAGGCCGTGGCCCGCGCCGACGCCCTCCTGCTGGTCGCGCCCGAGTACAACGGCACGATGCCGGCCGTGCTGAAGAACGCCATCGACTGGCTGTCGCGCCCGTTCGGCGCCGGTGCGATCGCCGGCAAGCCGGTCGCCGTCGTCGGCACCGCCTACGGCCAGTACGGCGGGGTCTGGGCACAGGACGAGGCCCGCAAGGCCGCCGGCATCGCCGGCGCCGCGGTCCTGGAGGACGTCAAGCTCTCGATCCCCGGCTCCGTGACGCGCTTCGCCGGCCTGCACCCCGTCGAGGACGCCGAGGTCACCACCGCCCTGACCGCGGTCATCGAGCGCCTGGCCGAGGCCGCCGCCGCGTGACCGCCCGGCCCGCACGTTCCGGGCCCGCGGGCCCCCGTCGCGCCGTCAGCGCTTCGGGGGCCTGACCCACCCCTTCTTGACCAGCTGGTCGCAGTGCCACTTGCCGTAGCGCTTGCTCTCCCCGCGCTTCTTGGTGGCCTTGATGCAGTCCGCGTAGGGGAAGGGCGGCTTGTCGGCGGCCCTCTGGGCGGCGGGCGGGGCCGCGGGGGTGGGTTGCGCGGCCGCTGCCGGCGCGGCCAGGAATCCGGCCACGACGGCCGCGGCCAGCACGATTCTCATCCGACGCACTGTTTCTCTCCGCCTTCTCGTTCTCATACCGATTCGTTCCGGTTCGTACGGGTCATGGCGTTTTCGCGTATAACAGGCCAACGAGCCGGAGTGCCACGGGAAACGTTTCCCGGGAGGGGTTCACCCCGAGGGCGGCCCCGGGCCGGCTCACGCCGCCGTACGGGCGATCTGGGCGTCCAGGGCGGCGCAGAGCCAGTCGTGGGAAGCCCCGGGAGTCGGCTGCGCCGGGCCCCGCAGTTCGGCGGCGAGCTGCCAGTAGACGTCGATGCGGGGATCCGCGGCCAGCTGGCCGCTGAGCTCACGGCGGAAGGCCGGGGTGTCGCGCGTGCCGCACGAACGTGCGTAGGCCGCGACGAAACAGTCGAGCGCCTCGCCGTCGTACGGCGCCCGCTGCGCCCGCAGTGCGGGCGACGCCAGTGCGTACGCCTCGCTGAGACCCTCGTAGAGCACCGCCGGGCGGTAGCCGCCTCCGGTCCGGTGCGCCGCAGGCTGCCAGTCGCCGGCGCCGGCCCCGCCGGGGCACGGGCCCGAGACGAGGGCGTGCAGCCGGGCGAAGGCCAGGACCTGAGCCGGGGTCGGGTCCGCGGGCGGCTGCGGAACCGCCTGGTCGACGACCGCGGACCGCACGCGCGCCGGCAGCCTCGGGGGCAGCCAGCGGCGCCAGAACCCGGCCAGTGCGGCCGTGCTGGGCGGGGCGGACACGGCGCCGATCAGGCGCAGCCGGTCGGCGCGCTCCCCGGCCGGGCAGTCCCGGACGAGCCGGAGCGCGGCCTCCCGCCAGCGCAGGGCGGCCAGTTGTGAGCCGAGCTCCCGCAACTGCCCCGCGACGGCGTCCTCCAGAGCGTCCTCCATCGCGTCCTCGCGGTCGAGGACCCGGCCCACGTCCGGGACCGGCAGGTCGAGGGCGCGCAAGGAGCGGATCAGACGCAGCCGGTCGAGGGCCTCGGGCCCGTACCGCCGGTGGCCTCCGGCGCTGCGGCCCGCCTCGGGCAGCAGACCGCGGTCCGAGTAGAAGCGGACGGTCTTGACGGTGACGCCCGCGCGCTCGGCGAGCTCCCCGATGCTCCACATGCCCTCAGATGACACGGCTTGATCCTCCCCCAGCAGGAGCTTTTACCGTACCGGCGGACGCGGGCGGCCCGTCGGGCCGGGCCGCCCCACGACGTACGGAGGAGATCATGACGACATTCGTCCTGGTGCCGGGCGCCCACACCGGCGGCTGGATCTGGGAGGACGTGGCGGCCCGGCTGCGGGAGGCGGGCGCCGAGGCCCGTCCCGTGACACTGACCGGCATGCGCGGCGGCCACGACGAGCGCGACGAGCGCGACGAGCACGATGAGGCGGACACGGGCACGCCCGCCGGCACCGACCTGGAGACGCACGTCCAGGACCTGGTGCGGCTGATCGACGAGATCGACGCGCCGGAGGTGGTGCTGGTCGGCCACTGCTACGGCGTCCACCCGGTGCTCGGCGCCGCCGCTCGGCGCGCCGAGCGGGTCGCCCGGATCGTCTACGTGGACACGACTGTGCCCCAGGACGGCGCCCCCGCCCTCGAACTGATACCGGATCAGGCACTGCGCGACGCGCTGCGGAAGCGGGCCGGGGAGGCCGGGACCGACGGCCGGCTCGCCCCGCCGGCACCCGCAGAATGGCAGCGCTGGGGCAGTCTCGCCGGCATTCCCCGGGACGCGCTGGACCGGCTGGCCGCCCTGGCGGCACCGCAACCCCTGGCCACGCTCACCCGGCCGCTCCGCGTGCCGGGCGGTGCGGTCTCCGAGCTGCCGACGACCGGCATCCTCTGCACCGCCAACGGGCCCGGCATCGCCCTGGTCGAGTCGCTCCTGGAGCTGGGGGACCCGCGCATCCAGGAGCTCGCCAACCCCCGGACCGGCTTCTTCGAACTCGCCACCGGGCACTGGCCGATGCTCTCCGCCCCCGGCGAACTGGCCGCGATCCTGCTCCGCGCCGCCGCGGGGGAGGGGCACCGGCTGTCCGCGCCCGTGAACGAACTGCCGCCCCACCTGCGGCCCTTCCTCCTGGACGTACCGGAGCAGCGCCGCGAGCGCGTGGGGCGGGTCGATCTCCACCTGCCCGACGCCGACGGTCCCCGCCCCGCGGTGGTCTTCGTGCACGGCGGCCCGGTACCCGCCGGCCTGCGGCCGACGCCGCGCGACTGGTCGCTCTACACCGGCTACGCGCAGTACGCGGCGAGCCTGGGCGCGGTCGGCGCGATGCTGGACCACCGGCTGCACGACGTCACCGACTACGAGCGTGCGGCCGAGGACGTCGCCGCGGCGGTCGAGCTCGTACGGGCCGACCCGCGCGTCGACGGGGAGCGGGTCGCGCTGTGGTTCTTCTCCGCAGGCGGGCTGCTGTCGGCGGACTGGCTCGCCGCGCCCCCGCCGTGGCTGCGGTGCGTGGCGGCGACCTACCCCCTCCTCGCGCCGCTGCCGAACTGGGGGCACGCCGGCTCCCGCTTCCGGCCCGCGGCTGCGGTGCGCGCGGCCGGGCCCTTGCCGCTCGTGCTGACCCGGGTGGGCCGGGAATTCCCGGAGCTCGCGGCGACGGTCGGGGAGTTCCTCACCGCCGCCGAGGACTGCAAGGCCGCGGTCGAGGTGATCGAGGTGCCGGACGCCCGGCACGGCTTCGAGACGCTCGACCACGGCGAGCAGGCGCGCGATGCCGTGGAACGGGCGATGCGGTCCGTACTGGAGCACTTGCACGGCTCATGACGAGGCCGGAGCGCCGACACGACTCATGACCGGACCGGGGCACTTGCGCGGCTCATGGCCGGGCCGGGGTCCAGTGGCCGGGTGCCGTGACCGGCGTGCCAGACCGGGTGCGTGCTCGACTCATGACCGGCCGGCGGCGTGCCACGCACCGGCGAGTCGACGGACCGACGCGAACCGCTGCCCGGGGTCGGCCCGGGTGGCCCGCTCCACGACCGCGAGCCGACCGGGCCCGCCCCGCCAGGCGCGCTCGCCGTCTCCGGCGTCGAGGAGCAGGCGAGCGGTGCGCCCGAGGGCGAACACGGTGGTGCGGATGTCGATGACGGCCCCGCGTACGAACTCCTCGGGCGCCATGAACCGCGTGGATCCCGGCAGCCGTTCCTCCTCCAGGACGAACGGGCCCGGCCGGTATTCGTCGAGGTCGACGAGGTGCATGGTGTCGCCGGTGAAGTCGTACAGCAGGGAGCCGTCGTAGAGGTCCACGGCGACGTGACCCGCGTCCTCCACCGCGAGGTGTGCGCTCAGGATCCGCTCGAAGGCGCGGAGGACGAGGGGGAGGGGCAGTGCGCGGAAGCGCGCCATGGCGCTGTCCGGGGCGGTGCGGTCGGCGGCGCCGCGGACGGTGGGGTGGTAGAGGACCTCGCCGTCGCGCCACGGCATGACGACCGCCCAGCCGCCCCGTACGGCGATCCGGTGCACCTGCGGGACGATCGCCGGGTGCCGCACGGCCCGGTGGAAGGCCCAGGCCCGGTCGAGGGACCGCCTCGCGCCGCTGGTGACGGCTTCTTTGACGAACCAGCGCTCTCCATCGGCGAGACGGACGCCGTAGGACACACAGCCCGAGTCCTGTTCCCGGAAAGCGGTGAAGATCTCTCCGACCCGGGTGAGATCAGCCTCGATGGATACGGACGAGGCGTGAGAGGTGTCCAGTAACGGGTGAGGTGACATGTCGTCATCGTGCCACCTTTGCCGTCTTCGCCGTCGCGGTCGCGTCGGCGGCCGGGAGCGGCGCGGTCCCCCGCGGGGGTGGGGGCCGCGCCGCTCGCCTCACCGGACGCCGGCCGGCCTGCCCGGCTCGTCTCGGCTTACCTCGACTCAGGCGTATCCCGACTCAGGCGTATCCCGGCTTGGGCGTATCTCGACTCAGGCGTATCCCGGCTTACTCGACGACGAGCTCGACGGCGATGTTGCCCCGGGTGGCCTTCGAGTACGGGCAGACCTGGTGGGCCTGCTCCACGAGGCGGGTGCCCGTCTCGCCGGCGAGGCTGTCGGGGAGTTCGACGCGGAGGGTGACGGCGAGGCCGAAGCCGGTGTCGTCCTTGCCGATGGAGACCTCGGCGGCGACGGAGACGTCCTTCGTGTCGACCTTCGCCTCACGGCCGACCAGCCCGAGCGCGCTCGCGAAGCAGGCCGCGTAACCGGCGGCGAAGAGCTGCTCCGGGTTGGTGCCCCGGCCGCTGCCGCCGAGCGCGGGGGGCATGGCCAGGGCGAGGTCCAGCTGCCCGTCCGAGCTCACGGTGCGGCCTTCGCGGCCGTTGGCGGTGGCGACAGCGGTGTACAGCGCGTCCATGGGAGTTCCTTCGGTTCGGCGGTTCCTGTACGGAAGCGGCTCGCCCCCGTACAGCCAAAATCATTGCACGCAATTGAGTTGTGCGCAATTCAATAGGGTGCGGGTTACCCTTGAGGCATGACCGCTCCGCCCTCCCCCCTCCCGGACGACGCGGAGCTGCTCCGCCTCGACCACCAGATCTGCTTCTCGCTGCACGCCGCGGCCCGCGCCTTCGGCGGCGTCTACCGCGACGCCCTCAAGGACCTCGGCCTCACCTACCCGCAGTACCTCGCCATGCTCGTCCTGTGGGAGGAGCCCGATCCCCAGCCGGTCAAGGCCATCGGCGAACGGCTGCGACTCGACTCCGGCACCCTCTCCCCGCTGCTCAAGCGGCTCGAAGCGGCCGGACTCGTGGTGCGCGAGCGCAGCGCGGAGGACGAGCGCTCGGTCGTGGTCCGCGTGACGGGCGCCGGCGAAGAGCTGCGCGAGCGCGCCCTGCCGGTGCCCCGCCGCATCGTCGCCGCGTCGGGCCTGTCCCTGCAGGACGCCCTCGCACTGCGAGGGCTCCTGGAACGGCTCACCGAGAACCTCGACGCGTCACAGGCATCACAGGCGGGGTAGGCGGGGGAGTGCTGACCGCTCGCCCGCGACGCGCGGGGCCCGGCCACGCCGTACCCGGATTGTGAGGATCATCCGCATATCGTGACCCCATGGGTGATCCCACGGGTGAAGAGAGCGGCCCCGGCGCGCCCCGCGCCGGGGCCCACGCCCCCGTCCGTGCCCGGCGGCGCGCCCGTACCCGCCGGCACGCGTTCCGCCACTCGCCGTTCTTCCCCGCCACCGTGCTCCTGCTGATCGTGGCCGCGGCCGCCGGGCTGTTCGCCGGTTCCTACACGTACGCCATGGCCAATCCGACCCCGCACGACATCCCCACCGCGGTCGTCGGCGTCCCCGCCCCCGAGATCAAGCGGGGCGAGTTCGTCCAGGGCATGGAGGAGGCGCTCGGGGCCGAGCTCCGGCTGCGCCACTTCACCACCTACGAGGCCGCCCGGAACGCCGTCGAGGAGCAGCGGGTCTACGCCATCCTCCAGGACCGTCCCGGCACGGCCGGGCTGGACGTCTCCGGAGCCTCCGGCGCCACCGTCGCCCAGCTCCTGACCGAGACCGCGCCGGAAGTCGGCAGGACCATCGGCGTGCCCGTCACCGTCAAGGACATCAACCCCCTGCAAAAGGGCGACCCACGCGGACTCGCGCTCTTCTACATCACCCTCGCCGCGGTCATCGTCGGATTCGTCGGCGCCATTCAGATGGGCGTCCACGCCTCCGCGCTCAATCCCGCCGAGCGCATCGCCTTCACCGCCGGATACTCCGTACTGGGCGGCTTCACCATTGCCGTCGTCGTGGACTGGGTCCTGGGCGCCCTGAAGCTGCCGTTCGCGGAATCCTGGTTCATTCTCGCGCTGACCATGTTCACGTCCGGAATGGTCTTCACGATGTTCAACGCTTTGTTCGGGCGGTGGGCGATGCTGCCCACCTGGGGGCTGATGGTCCTGCTGGGCAACCCCTCCTCCGGCGGTGCCGTCTCCTGGCCCCTGCTGCCCTCGCTCCTCGGCGAGATCGGCCGCTGGCTGCCGCCCGGCGCCTCCGTGAACGCCCAGCACACGGCCGTGTACTTCCGGCAGCACCAGCACTTCTTCCCGTTCGCCGTGCTGGGCGCGTGGGCCGCCGTCTCCTGTGCCGTCTTCTGGATCTGGCGCCATCGCCACCCCGGCGGACGCGAGACGAACGCCGCCGCCCCCGAGTGAACGCACCCTCGCACGGAGTGACGTGCGGGGCCCCGGGATGTGAGGCCGCCCATGAGGCGTGGGTCACTTACGAAGCGGGTTAGTGGGTGGGGTGGCGGAATGGTGGGGAATGGGGGGTGTATTTCCGGGGGCTATGAGCGGGGGTAGTAGGTCACAGTGCTTGTCAGGGGTTTT
>NZ_JBMMMZ010000007.1:0-80537 GCF_049725035.1 Streptomyces sp. XH2
AGACCGTGGTGGTCGAGGTCGGCGGCAAGCGTCTGGAGGTCTCGCTGCCGTCGTCGCTGGGGATGACGCTGGCGCGCACGGCGGCTGCGGGTGGGGCGAAGCCGAAGCGGCGTGCGGCGAAGAAGGCCGGCTCGGCCGCGTCGGGTGACGCGCTGACGTCGCCGATGCAGGGCACGATCGTGAAGGTCGCGGTCGAGGAGGGCCAGGAAGTCGCCGAGGGCGAACTGATCGTGGTTCTCGAGGCGATGAAGATGGAACAGCCCCTCAACGCCCACCGCGCGGGCACGATCAAGGGCATCACCGCCGAAGTCGGCGCGTCCGTCTCCTCCGGCGCCGTCATCTGCGAAATCAAGGACTGACGCAAGGACTGACGCAACGCGTCCAGCAACGCCCTGCGGGCCCCTGCCGAGTGATCGGTGGGGGCCCGCGGGCGTTCGATGCTTCAAGCCGTCCCCCGGCGGCCGGCAAGGCCGGTGGCATGCTTGGCAAACGGGGAGCGAGAGGGAGGACTCGGCAGCCATGGCCACGGAGATCACACAGGCGTCACCACGCCCCATGCGCGCGGACGCGCGGCGCAACTACGAGCGGCTGCTCGTGGAGGCGCGGACCGCGTTCACCGAGCACGGCACCGACGCGTCTCTGGAGGACGTCGCCCGCCGGGCCGGCGTCGGCATCGGCACGCTCTACCGCCACTTCCCCAACCGCACGGCGCTCATGAGCGCCGTCTTCCAAGTCGAGGTCGACGGCCTCCTCGCCCGCTCCCGCGAGCTCCTCGCCGCCCCCGAGCCGTGCCGGGCCCTGGTCGACTGGCTCCGGGCGTGCGTGGCGCACGCCAGCACGTACCGGGGGCTCTCGCGGGCCCTGCTGGCCGCTCAGTCGGACGAGGCCTCGGCGATGTCACGGTGCAGCCTGCCGCTGCGGGAGGCGGGGAGCGTGCTGCTGGCCCGGGCGCAGGCGGTGGGCGCGGTCCGCCCCGACGTCGGCATCACCGACGTCATGCAGCTGACGAACGCGATCTCCCTGGCCGCGGAGCAGTCCCCCGACGACCCGGAACTCCCGGACCGCCTCCTGAAACTCACGCTACGGGGCCTCCAGACGGTGCCGTGCCCCGACGCGGAGTAGCGGGCCCGGCGCCCGCACCCCTCCTCCCGCCGCAACGGCGGCCCGCCCCCGCGGCGCACACCGGCGGTGCCGTACCCCCGAAGCCCGGCACGGCACGGCACCGCCGGACAGCCACACGGGGGCTGATCACCGCCGCGGCGGAAGCAAAAACCCGGCCACAGGCCGACAAGAGAGAACGCCCGCACTCCTCCCCGGCGACCCACGGCAAGACCCCGGCCGCAGGCCCGCGGAACAGATGCCCGCACCTCTCCCCCGCCGCAACGGCGGCCCGCCCCCGCGGCGCACACCGGCGGTGCCGTACCCCCGAAGCCCGGCACGGCACGGCACCGCCGGACAGCCACACGGGGGCTGATCACCGCCGCGGCGGAAAGAGATGGGGCGCCCCGGCCGCATACGTGCCGCCTACGCGCCGCGAGGCGACCCGCTAGCGCCGCCTCGGGGCCAGGTCCGCCACCCTCGCCGTCGGCGGCTCCGCGCCCAGTGACCCCGCGCTGCGGAGCTGGGAGGGCGGGGAGGCGCCGCCGCCGGACTGGGCGGCGGGGCCGCCCGGGGGCAACGGGTGATGGCCCCCGTGCGTCCGCCGCTGCCCCGGCAGCGGCGGCACATCCCGCCGCCGCTGCTGCTGCGGCACCTGCTCGGGCCCCGGCCCCGGCACCGCCCCCGCAGGGGCCCCCGCGCCGGGCCCGGCGACCGAGATGTGGACGCCCTGGTCGGCGAGGGCCTGCAGCTCCGTCGCCGCGCGGTCGTCGTGGGACGGCGGCTCGTCCGTCACGAGCCGCGTGATGACATCCGTCGGCACCGTCTGGAACATCGTGTCCGTGCCCAGCTTCGTGTGGTCCGCGAGCACGACCACCTCCGCCGCCGCCTGCACCAGCGCCCGGTCCACGCTCGCCGAGAGCATGTTGGACGTGGAGAGGCCCCGCTCGGCGGTCAGCCCGCTCCCGGACAGGAACGCCCGCGTGACCCGCAGGCCGTGCAGGGACTGCTCCGCCCCGCTGCCCACCAGCGCGTAGTTGGACCCTCTCAGCGTGCCGCCGGTCATGACGACCTCGACCCGGTTGGCGTGGGCGAGCGCCTGGGCGACGAGCAGGGAATTGGTGACGACGGTCAGACCGGGCACGCGCGCGAGCCGGCGGGCCAGCTCCTGCGTGGTCGTGCCGGCGCCGACGACGACGGCTTCGCCCTCTTCGACGAAGCTCGCCGCGAGATCGGCGATGGCCGTCTTCTCGGCGGTCGCTAGATGGGATTTCTGGGGGAAGCCGGACTCCCGGGTGAAGCCGCCCGGCAGCACCGCACCGCCGTGCCGGCGGTCGAGGAGTCCTTCGGCCTCCAGCGCCCGCACGTCCCGCCGTACGGTCACTTCGGAGGTCTGGACGACGCGAGCGAGCTCACGGAGCGAAACCGCTCCGTTGGCCCGCACCATTTCGAGGATCAATTGGCGACGTTCTGCAGCGAACACGAAACCGACAGTAACGCCAACGACCATCCGTTTTCAGCAGGTTGCAGCAATTAACGGAAGTTGTCCGCTCCGGAACGCTCAAAGTGGTATAGGAGGCCCGGTCTCAACGACCGGCGCCTCCCGACCACTCAGCGCAACAATCAATCCCCAAACCCTCGCGGAGCGTTTACGCCTCGCGCTGGGTCTTCCGGGTGTGCAGCTGCCGCGCGACCTCCGCCAGCGAGCCGGAAAGCGACGGGTAGACCGTGAACGCATTGGCGATCTGCTCGACCGTGAGGCTGTTGTCGACGGCGATGGAGATCGGGTGGATGAGCTCACTGGCCCGCGGGGCGACCACGACGCCGCCGACCACGATGCCCGTGCCCGGACGGCAGAACATCTTCACGAAGCCGTCCCGGATGCCCTGCATCTTCGCGCGCGGGTTCCGCAGCAGCGGAAGCTTGACCACCCGCGCGTCGATCTTGCCGCTGTCGACGTCGGCCTGGGTGTATCCGACGGTCGCGATTTCCGGGTCCGTGAAGACGTTCGCGGAAACCGACTTCAGATTGAGCGGCGCCACCGCGTCACCCAGGAAGTGGTACATCGCGATGCGTCCCTGCATGGCCGCGACCGACGCGAGCGCGAGCACGCCCGTGCAGTCACCGGCGGCGTAGACGCCCGGGGCGCTCGTGCGCGACACCCGGTCGGTCCAGACGTGCCCGGACTCCTTGAGCCGGACCCCGGCCTCCTCCAGCCCGATCCCCTCGGTGTTCGGAATCGAGCCGACCGCCATCAGGCAGTGCGTGCCCGTGATCACGCGGCCATCGGCCAGCGTGACCTCGACCCGGTCACCCACACGCTTCGCGGACTGCGCCCGCGACCGCGCCATGACGTTCATGCCGCGGCGCCGGAAGACGTCCTCGAGCACGGCCGCGGCGTCCGGGTCCTCGCCCGGCAGCACGCGGTCCCGCGACGAGACCAGCGTCACCTTGGACCCCAGCGCCTGGTACGCGCCGGCGAACTCCGCGCCGGTCACACCCGAGCCGACCACGATGAGCTCCTCGGGGAGCTCATCGAGGTCGTACACCTGGGTCCAGTTCAGGATGCGCTCGCCGTCCGGCAGCGCGTCGGGGATCTCCCGCGGGTGCGCGCCCGTGGCGACCAGCACCGCATCGGCGACCAGCGTCTCCTCGGTGCCGTCCGCGGCCCGCACGATCACACGGCGCGAACCGTCCGGCGCCTGGTTCGGCTCCAGCCGGCCCCGGCCGCGCAGCACGCGCCCGCCCGCACGGGTGACGGACGCCGTGATGTCGTGCGACTGCGCGAGCGCCAGCCGCTTCACACGGCGGTTCACCTTGCCCAGGTCCACGCCGACGACCCGCGCCGCCTGCTCGATGTGCGGCGTGTCGTCGGCGACGATGATCCCGAGCTCCTCGTACGAGGAGTCGAAGGTCGTCATCACCTCGGCCGTCGCAATGAGCGTCTTCGAGGGCACGCAGTCGGTCAGCACCGACGCCCCGCCCAGACCGTCGCAGTCGACGACGGTCACCTCCGCACCGAGCTGCGCGGCGACGAGCGCCGCCTCATAGCCGCCGGGTCCGCCACCGATGATCACGATCCGAGTCACGTACTCCATTGTCCCGCACCCATCAAAGCGACTTCTCCCGGGGCCTCCCCCGCGGATCGCTCCCCGCAACCGTGCGGCAATCCGTGCGAGAACCGGCAGGAGGTTCCGGACGAACCTCCCTTCGAGCCTGCCATCCCAAATGCCGTCGCGCCTCACTCCCGTACCCTCGAAACCATGTCGCTCTACGCCGCGTACGCCGGCAACCTCGACGCGCGGCTGATGTCCCGCCGCGCACCCCACTCGCCCCTGCGCGGCACGGGCTGGCTCGCCGACTGGCGGCTGACCTTCGGCGGCGAGCAGCTGGGCTGGGAGGGCGCCCTCGCGACCGTGGTCGAGGCCCCCCGCTCCCAGGTCTTCGTCGCGCTCTACGACATCGCTCCGATGGACGAGGACTCGATGGACCGTTGGGAGGGTGTCGGCCTCGACATCTACCGGCGGATGCGCGTCCGCGTGCACACCCTGGACGGCGAGGAGCCCGCGTGGATCTACGTCCTGAACGGCTACGAGGGCGGCCTGCCCTCCGCCCGCTACCTCGGCGAGATCGCCGACGCGGCCGAGTCCGCCGGCGCCCCCCACGACTACGTCATGGAGCTGCGCAAGCGCCCCTGCTGACGCGCCGCGCCCGGGTTGTGACGATTGCATCTCGTCACAACCCACAAAGCAACAATCGGAACACCGTGACCAGTGACATCTACGCGCGTAGGCGATAAGCGGCTACCCTCGTCCGCGTGAACGCATCAGTTACTCCCGACATCCAGGCCGACCCGTACGCCGCGGCGGACGCCGCCGCCGCCCGTCTGCGCGAGCTCACCGGCGCCGAGACCCACGACGTCGCCCTGGTCATGGGCAGCGGCTGGCTCCCCGCGACCGAGGCGCTCGGCACCCCCGAGGCCGAGTTCCCGGTCACCGAGCTCCCCGGCTTCACCGCGGCAGCCGTGGCGGGCCACGCCGGCACGGTCCGCTCGTACAAGGTCAACGACAAGCGCGCCCTGGTCTTCCTCGGCCGCACGCACTACTACGAGGGC
This sequence comes from Streptomyces sp. XH2, assembly GCF_049725035.1. NCBI lineage: Bacteria > Bacillati > Actinomycetota > Actinomycetes > Kitasatosporales > Streptomycetaceae > Streptomyces > Streptomyces sp. XH2. The sequence goes on from NZ_JBMMMZ010000007.1 coordinate 5,213, forward strand.
CGCGGCGTCGCCGCCGTCGTCCACGGCGTCCGCACGTCCGTCGCCGCCGGCTGCAAGACCGTCGTCCTCACCAACGGCTGCGGCGGCCTCCGCGACGGCATGCGCCCCGGCCAGCCCGTGCTGATCAGCGACCACATCAACATGACGGCGACCTCGCCGATCGTCGGCGCCAACTTCGTCGACCTCACCGACCTGTACTCCCGCCGCCTGCGCGCGCTCTGCAAGGAGGTGGACGAGACCCTGGAGGAGGGCGTCTACGTCCAGCTCCCCGGCCCGCACTACGAGACCCCGGCCGAGATCCGCATGGTCCGCACCCTCGGCGGCGACCTCGTCGGCATGTCCACCACGCTGGAGGCCATCGCGGCCCGCGAGGCCGGTGCCGAGGTCCTGGGCATCTCCCTCGTGACGAACCTCGCCGCGGGCATGACCGGCGAGCCCCTCAACCACGAAGAGGTCCTCCAGGCCGGGCGCGACTCCGCGTCCCGCATGGGCGAGCTCCTCGCCCGGGTCCTCCCGAAGCTCTGACCTTGCCGGTGCGGCGCCGTTTCCCCTCGTGGGGTGCGGCGCCGTTCCCCTTGCCGGGGGTGCGGATCCCCTCGCCGGGGGTGCCGTATGCCGGTGCGGCGCCGCGCCTCGCCGCCCCCGCGCGCCTGCGGCGCGCGACACGCCCACCCACCCGCCCGATTGCCCGGAACCGCGCGGTTCACGGTCAGGGGCGGGCCCGGCAGCCACCGGCGTACCGCGGACCACAAGCCCGAGCGGGCCCGCAGGATGCGTACGCACGGGAGGGTGCGGGGCGGGCCGGGCCCGGCAAGGGGCGTAAAGCGTGATTTGTGGGCCGACCTTCCGGGCACCCAAAGCTTGGGCCAGAGGGCCCGTAAATCATGCAGCCCCGTAGGGCTCGGCCCGCCCCGCACCCGCCCCACCCGACACAGACCCCATACCCCGAACCCTCCGTAGGAGACACCGTGGAGCGAGACGACGTCCTCATCGCCCAGGCCCGGACCTGGCTCGCCGAGGACCCCGACCCCGACACCCGCGAGGAGCTCGCCCGGCTCATCGACGCCGGGGACACCGCCGAGCTCGCCGCCCGCTTCGCCGGGACCCTCCAGTTCGGCACCGCCGGCCTCCGCGGCGAACTCGGCGCCGGCCCCATGCGCATGAACCGCTCCGTCGTGATCCGCGCAGCAGCCGGCCTCGCCGCGTACCTGAAGAAGCAGGGCCACACCGGTGGCACGGTCGTCATCGGCTACGACGCCCGCTACAAGAGCGCCGACTTCGCCCTCGACACGGCGGCCGTCATGGTGGGCGCCGGCCTCAAGGCCGCCCTCCTCCCCAAGCCGCTGCCCACCCCCGTCCTCGCCTTCGCGATCCGCCACCTCGGCGCCGTCGCCGGCATCGAGGTCACGGCCAGCCACAACCCGCCCCGTGACAACGGCTACAAGGTCTACCTCGGCGACGGCTCCCAGATCGTGCCGCCGGCCGACGCCGAGATCGCCGCCGAGATCGCCGCGGTCGCGAGCCTGGACGACGTCCCGCGCCCGTCCGCCGGCTGGGAGACCCTCCGCTACGAGGACGTCGTCGGCGCCTACCTGGAGCGCACCGACGCCGTCCTGACCGGCGGCTCCGCCCGCGACGTCCGCGTCGTCTACACGCCCATGCACGGCGTCGGCCGCGACGTCCTGACCGCCGCCTTCGAGCGCGCCGGCTTCCCCGCCCCGACCGTGGTCGCCGCCCAGGCCGAGCCGGACCCGGACTTCCCGACCGTGGTGTTCCCCAACCCGGAGGAGCCGGGCGCCATGGACCTGGCGTTCGCCACCGCCCGCGAGGCCCGGCCGGACATCGTCATCGCCAACGACCCGGACGCGGACCGCTGCGCCGTCGCCGTCCCCGACCAGGACAGCCCCGAGGGCTGGCGCATGCTCCGCGGCGACGAGGTCGGCGCCCTGCTCGCCACGCACCTGGTGCACAAGAACGCCCGCGGCACGTTCACCACGACGATCGTCTCGTCGTCCCTGCTCTCCCGCATCGCCGCCGCGAGCACGGGCACTCCGTACACGGAGACCCTGACCGGCTTCAAGTGGCTGGCCCGCGTCGACGGCCTGCGCTACGCCTACGAGGAGGCGCTCGGCTACTGCGTCGACCCCGAGGGCGTCCGCGACAAGGACGGCATCACCGCGGCCCTGCTGGTCGCCGAGCTGGCCGCCGAGCTCAAGGAGTCCGGCCGCACCCTCAGCGACCTCCTGGACGACCTGGCGGTCGAGCACGGCCTGCACGCCACGGACCAGCTGTCGGTGCGCGTCCAGGACCTGTCGCTGATCGCGGACGCGATGCGGAGGCTGCGCGAGCAGCCGCCGACGGTTCTGGCGGGCCTGCACATCACGTCGGCCGAGGACCTGGCGAAGGGCACGGAGTCCCTGCCGCCGACGGACGGCCTCCGCTACCACCTCGCCGGTGACGAGTCGGGGACGGTCTCCGCCGCGCGGGTGATCGTGCGGCCGAGCGGCACGGAGCCGAAGATCAAGTGCTACCTGGAGGTCGTGGTCCCGGTGGCGGACGCGGCGGCCCTCGCGGACGCGCGCGCCAAGGCCGCGGAGGTCCTGGCCTCGATCAAGACGGACCTGTCGAAGGCAGCGGGCATCTGATTCCCGGGGCTCCGCCCCGGGCCCCGGTCCTCGAACGCCGGGCGGGCTGAACGAATTCAGCCCGCCCGGCGGAGGATTTCGGGGCGACAGCCGTCAGCCGCGGCGGCCGTCAGCCGACGACCAGCAACACCACGAACAACACCAGCCCGACCGCCGCGGGCACCAGCACCTCGTACGCCCACCGCACCGCGACGTCCCCCTTCGCGTCCTCCCGCGAAGCGCCCCGCTCGGCCAGCTCCTGCAGCTCCGCGACGGTCTGGTCGGCGGGAGCCGCCTCCGCCCCGCCCCGGGCCGCGCGCTTGCGCTTCCTCAGGGACACCGGCACGGCCCACAGCTGGTACGTGGAGCCCCCGGCCAGCACCTCGCTGGAGTACCCGGCCCGCACCGCGTCCACCGCCGCCCAGGGCAGCGTGATCGTCCGGAACGGGTTGCGCACGAGCAGCCGCGAGGCCCCGGCGAAGACGGCGGGCCGCAGTGTGAAGGCGATGATGAACGGCACGACGCACAGCAGGCCGGCCAGGGCCAGCCAGGGCGTACTGCCCTCGCCGCGGGCCACGGCGTCGCCGCCCAGCCAGCCGGCGAGGGCCAGCAGCAGCACGCCGCCGGCGATGCCGGCGGGCGAGCGGTAGCGCCTATCGGCGTATTCCTGTTCGGGGCTAGGGCTCGTCATGGGCAGATTGTGCCTGACGCCTCCGGCGGGGGCCTCGGGCACGGCGTCCCGGCACGGCCGGGGGCGCACCGCGGCGGAGTGCGAGGCCGGCCCGGCGCTGCCGGGACGCGCCCGCGGCAACGCCACGAGCCGGGTCCGGCACCGCCGGACCGCGCCGCCGTGGCTACGCGCCACCACGGCGGGACGAACACGCAGCACATACGCACCCCGTACCCGGACCGAACGGCCCGCCCGGCACCGCCGGGCCCCACCGCCGTGGCACGTCACCGCCGCGGCGGAAGGACGGGGCGCGCCCCAGGGCACAGCACCCGAACCGCAAGGCCCGCCCCGAACCGCCGTGGCACATCGCCGCCGCCGCGGAAACCACGCGTGCGGCGCCCCCTGCGCAGCCCCGGGCCGGACGCCCGCCCCGAACCGCCGGGCCCCACCGCCGCGGCCCACCGCCGTCGCGGCGGAAGACCGCGGCAAGCATGCGTGCCGCGCCCCGTACACCGCACCCCGGCCGGACGGCCGCCCCGCTCGAAAGAGCGCCACCACCAGCAGGGGTGTACACGCGCTACGCGCGTAGATATGCTCATCTGGTGACCATGCCCACCACAGATACCGCACACGGCAACGACGCCGCGACGCGGCTGAAGGAGCTGGCGGACGCCACCGCCTCCGACAGTGCGCTGCGCCGCTTCCTGCACGGACTCCCGGGGGTCGACGCGGTCGGGCTGGAGGCCCGCGCCGCCTCGCTCGGCACCCGCTCGATCAAGACCACGGCGAAGGCGTACGCCATCGACCTGGCGATCTCGATGATCGACCTCACGACGCTCGAGGGTGCCGACACCCCGGGCAAGGTCCGGGCCCTGGCCGCCAAGGCCGTCCACCCCGACCCCACCGACCGGACGACGCCCCGCACGGCCGCCGTCTGCGTCTACCCCGACATGGTGGCGACGGCCAAGGCCGTCCTCGCCGGCACGGACGTGAAGGTCGCTTCCGTCGCCACCGCGTTCCCCGCCGGCCGCGCCGCGCTGCCGGTCAAGCTCGCGGACACGCGCGATGCGATCGAGGCCGGTGCCGACGAGATCGACATGGTCATCGACCGTGGCGCCTTCCTCGCCGGCCGGTACATGGACGTCCTGGAGGAGATCCGGGCCGTCAAGGCCGAGTGCGGCGACAAGGCCCGCCTGAAGGTGATCTTCGAGACGGGCGAGCTGTCGACGTACGACAACATCCGCCGCGCGTCCTGGATCGGCATGCTCGCGGGCGCCGACTTCATCAAGACCTCGACCGGCAAGGTCGCGGTCAACGCCACCCCGGCGAACACCCTGCTGATGCTGGAGGCCGTGCGGGACTTCCGCGCGCTGACCGGCGTGCAGGTCGGCGTGAAGCCGGCCGGCGGCATCCGCACCACCAAGGACGCGATCAAGTTCCTGGTCCTGGTCAACGAGACCGTGGGCGAGGAGTGGCTGGACAACCACTGGTTCCGCTTCGGCGCCTCCAGCCTCCTCAACGACCTGCTGATGCAGCGGCAGAAGCTGAGCACCGGGCGTTACTCCGGTCCCGACTACGTGACGGTGGACTGACCGACATGGCTGAGATGGCTAACAAGGCATTCGCATACGCACCCGCGCCCGAGTCGCGCGCGGTCGTCGACATCGCCCCGTCCTACGGCCTGTTCATCGACGGCGAGTTCGCCGAGGCGACGGGCGGCAAGGTCTTCAAGACGATCAGCCCCTCCACCGAGGAGGTGCTCTCCGAGGTCGCCCAGGGCTCCGCGGAGGACGTGGACCGCGCGGTGAAGGCCGCCCGCAAGGCCTTCGAGAAGTGGTCGGCGCTGCCGGGCGCCGAGCGCGCCAAGTACCTGTTCCGGATCGCCCGGATCATCCAGGAGCGCAGCCGCGAGCTCGCCGTCCTGGAGACCCTGGACAACGGCAAGCCGATCAAGGAGACCCGCGACGCGGACCTCCCGCTGGTCGCCGCGCACTTCTTCTACTACGCGGGCTGGGCCGACAAGCTCGACCACGCGGGCTACGGCGCGAACCCCCGCCCGCTGGGCGTCGCGGGCCAGGTCATCCCGTGGAACTTCCCGCTGCTGATGCTGGCGTGGAAGATCGCCCCGGCGCTCGCCACGGGCAACACGGTCGTCCTCAAGCCGGCCGAGACCACGCCGCTGTCGGCGCTGTTCTTCGCGGACATCTGCCGCCAGGCGGGCCTGCCCAAGGGCGTCGTCAACATCGTCACCGGTGACGGCACCACGGGCGCCGCGCTCGTCGCGCACGAGGGCGTGAACAAGGTCGCGTTCACCGGCTCCACGGCGGTCGGCAAGGCCATCGCCCGCACGGTCGCGGGCACGGACAAGAAGCTCACGCTGGAGCTGGGCGGCAAGGGCGCCAACATCGTCTTCGACGACGCGCCCATCGACCAGGCCGTCGAGGGCATCGTGGGCGGCATCTTCTTCAACCAGGGCCAGGTCTGCTGCGCGGGCTCGCGCCTGCTGGTCCAGGAGTCGATCCAGGACGAGCTGCTGGACGCCCTCAAGCGCCGCCTGTCCACGCTGCGCCTCGGCGACCCGCTGGACAAGAACACCGACATCGGTGCGATCAACTCCGCGGAGCAGCTGGCGCGGATCACCGAGCTGGCCGACAGCGGCGAGGCCGAGGGCGCGGAGCGCTGGGCCCCGGCGTGCGAGCTGCCGGAGAACGGCTTCTGGTTCCGTCCGACGCTGTTCACGGGCGTCACCCAGGCCCACCGGATCGCCCGCGAGGAGATCTTCGGGCCGGTCCTGTCGGTGCTGTCGTTCCGCACCCCGGGCGAGGCGGTCGCCAAGGCGAACAACTCGCAGTACGGCCTCTCCGCCGGCATCTGGACGGAGAAGGGCTCGCGCATGCTGGCCGTCGCGAGCAAGCTGCGCGCGGGTGTCATCTGGGCCAACACGTTCAACAAGTTCGACCCGACGTCGCCGTTCGGCGGCTTCAAGGAGTCGGGTTTCGGCCGCGAGGGCGGCCGCCACGGCCTGGAGGCGTACCTCGATGTCTGAGCGCTTGACTGTCTTCAAGACCTACAAGCTGTTCGTCGGGGGCAAGTTCCCCCGGTCCGAGAGCGGGCGGGTGTACGAGGTGACCGACTCCAAGGGCAAGTGGCTCGCCAACGCCCCCCTGTCGTCCCGCAAGGACGGCCGTGACGCCGTCGTGGCGGCGCGCAAGGCGTTCGGCGGCTGGTCCGGCGCGACCGCGTACAACCGCGGCCAGGTCCTCTACCGCGTCGCCGAGATGCTGGAGGGCCGCCGCGACCAGTTCGTGGCGGAGGTCGCCGACGCCGAGGGCCTGTCGAAGGCCAAGGCCGCGGCCCAGGTGGACGCCGCGATCGACCGCTGGGTCTGGTACGCGGGCTGGACCGACAAGATCGGCCAGATCACCGGTGCGACGAACCCGGTGGCGGGCCCGTTCTTCAACGTCTCCTCCACCGAGCCGACCGGCGTCGTTGCCGTGCTCGCGCCGCAGGAGTCGTCGTTCCTCGGCCTGGTCTCGGTGATCGCCCCGGCGATCGCCACCGGCAACACCGTGGTCGTGGTGGCCTCGGAGAAGGCCCCGCTGCCCGCCCTGTCGCTCGGCGAGGTGCTGGCCACCTCCGACGTCCCGGGCGGCGTCGTGAACGTCCTGTCGGGCCGTACGGCGGAGATCGCGCCGTCGCTGGCCGCGCACCAGGACGTCAACGCGATCGACCTCGCGGGCGCGGACGCCGCTCTGGCGAAGGAGCTGGAGATCGCCGCGGCGGACAACCTGAAGCGCGTGCTGCGTCCACAGCCTGTGGACTGGGCCGCGGCGCCCGGCACGGACCGCATGACGGCGTTCCTGGAGACGCGCACGGTCTGGCACCCGACGGGGTCGCTGGGCGCGGGCGGCTCGTCGTACTGACCCCTGAGCGGGTCGTACCGGCCTGAACGGCACGAGGAGGCGGGGTGGGCCACTGGCCCGCCCCGCCTCCTCGTATCCGGCCTCAGTGCGCCTTGGGAGGCACCGCCGGCCGTCCGGTCGGCAGCAGCGAGGTCAGGTTGCTCGCCACCGGCAGGTCCGTCAGGCTGCCGCCCTTGGAGATCGGTGCCGTCGCCGGCTTGGTGGTGACCGGCTGCATTTGGCCCACCTTCGTGCCCACCGTGTTGTCGAAGGGGTCCACGGGCGTGCCGGCCAGCGGGTTGGTCCGCAGGGTCTTGACGGTGTCGAAGATCCCCTCCGCTCCCGCCTCCAGGCCCTTGTCGGCCCCCTCGATGGCCGCGGGGATGTTGGTCTCGCCGAACTGGGCGCGGGCCAGGCCGCTGCCCATGCCCGTGTCCGGGCCGGCGGCGCTCGCGGAGGCCGCGCCGCCCGCGGCGAGGGCCGCGCCCGCCGATACGGTCAGCCCCACGCGCAGCAGCATCCGGCGCCGGAGCGCTCTCGACGCCTTGCTGGCGGAGTGTGCGTGTCGTGCGTGCGAGGCCATGGCCACCTGCCCTGCCGGAGTCGTGTGTTGCGGACGGTCGCGGGATGCGGACGAACGACAACGCAGAGTATGCGAGTCGTGACACTGTGCGCACCATGCGACCCGGGGGGATCCCCCATGCGGACCAATGCCTCACACTGGTGTCCCGTGACTCCCCATTTGAGCCCCGCGCGCGTCATCCTCCTGACCGGCCCGTCCGGTTCCGGAAAGTCGTCCCTCGCGGCCCGTACCGGGCTGCCCGTCCTCAACCTGGACGACTTCTACAAGGAGGGCACCGACCCGACGCTGCCGCTCCTCGCGGACGGCTCGGGCACGGACTGGGACTCCCCGCTCTCGTGGCACGCGGACGCCGCCGTCGCCGCGATCGAGCAGCTGTGCCGCACGTCACGCACGGACGTGCCGCTGTACTCCATCGCCAGCAGCTCGATCACGGGCACGAGCGTCCTCGACATCGGCCGCACGCCGCTGTTCATCGCCGAGGGCATCTTCGCCGCCCACATCATCGACCGCTGCCGCGACCTGGGCGTGCTGGCCGACGCGCTGTGCCTGCGCGGCCGCCCCTCGACGACCTTCCGCCGCCGTCTGCTGCGCGACCTGCGCGAGGCCCGCAAGCCCGTGCCGTACCTGGTCCGGCGCGGCCTGCGGCTGATGCGCGCCGAGCGCGGCATCGTGGCCCGGCAGACGGCGCTGGGCGCGTACGCGTGCGGCAAGGAGACGGCCATGGGCCGGATAGCCGCCGCGGCGGCGGGCCGCCGCGAGGGCGTACGGATCTGACCGGGACGCCGGATCCCACCGGGGACGCACGGGGCGGCGCACGGAGCGGCCGGCCCGTCATCGCCGTGCGCGCCGCCCGACCGGGGCACGGGAAGCGGCCGGACGCGCACGGAAGCGCGCCGAGGCGCGCGGCCCCGGCGCGGAAGACGCGCGGAAGCGGGTCAGGACAGGCCCCCCGGCTGTCCGACCCGCTCCCGCTCCCCCGTGGCCCTGTCCGCGCTCCCCCCGAAGCGCCCCCCGTTCAGGGCCCTTTGCCGTCCGTTGACCTCTCTCAGGCGACCAGCTCGCCGAAGGACTCCAGCTGGTCACGGCCGGAGCCGATGACCTCGTCGTCGCGCAGGCGGCGCAGCGAGCGCCAGATGCTGCTCTTGACCGTGCCGACGCTGATGTCCAGGATCTCGGCGATCTCCGGGTCCGTCCGCCCCTCGTAGTAGCGCAGGACGAGCATCGTGCGCTGCAGCTCGGGCAGCCGGGCCAGCGCCTGCCAGAGGACGGCGCGCAGCTCGGTGCCGCGCATCGCGTCGCTCTCGCCGGGCATCTCCGGCAGTTCCTCGGTCGGGTACTCGTTGAGCTTGCGCCGGCGCCAGGCGCTGATGTGCAGGTTGGTCATCGTGCGGCGCAGGTAGCCGCCCACGGCCGCCTTGTCCGTGATCCGGTCCCAGGCCCGGTAGGTGGAGAACAGCGCGCTCTGCAGCAGGTCCTCCGCCTCGTGGCGGTCGCCGGTCAGGTGGTAGGCGGTCGCGTACAGGGAGGCACGGCGCTCCTGGACGTAGGCGGTGAACGCCGCTTCGGCGGACACGGCCTCCGTCCGGGACGCCCCCGCGACGTCCCCCGTCTTCTCCCCCGTGGCCCCCGGAGCCGCCCCCGCGGCTCCCTTGGCCTCCCCGTACGTGACCGCGTCGATCGCCACCATGTAAGGCGGCCGAACGCGTCCGGTGCCGCGGGCGCACCCCCGCCCGCCCACGGCACCGGACTTCTCCGGGCCCCGCACGGCGTCGTGCAGGCGCGTGCGAATGACTGCGCTGGTCGTGGTGCTGTGCAGTGTGTTCATCTCGCGCCCCCCGTCGGTGGAGCCAGCCTCGGTCCGATTTCCGTACCGGGCCTCGCTGCCCGATGACCAAAAGCCTGCCGGGCCAGTTTCATCGCGCTGTCCGCCGACTGTCACAGCCCTGCAACAGCTCGGCGGGGCACGGAGGAGCCCGGCGGAACACCGCGGGGAGGGCGCCGGTCGAACTACCGGGCTGACGTAGGCCAGAATGACCACCGTGCCTTCCCTGTTGCTGATCGAGGACGACGACGCCATCCGCACCGCTCTCGAGTTCTCCCTGTCCCGTCAGGGCCACCGTGTGGTGACCGCGGCGACGGGCGAGGACGGCCTGAAGCTGCTCCGTGAGCAGCGGCCGGATCTGATCGTGCTGGACGTGATGCTGCCCGGTATCGACGGTTTCGAGGTGTGCCGGCGCATCCGCCGCACCGACCAGCTGCCGATCATCCTGCTCACCGCGCGCAGCGACGACATCGACGTCGTGGTGGGACTGGAGTCCGGCGCGGACGACTACGTGGTCAAGCCCGTGCAGGGCCGGGTGCTGGATGCCCGGATCCGCGCGGTGCTGCGCCGCGGCGAGCGCGAGACCAACGACTCCGCCGCCTTCGGCTCGCTGGTCATCGACCGCTCCGCGATGACCGTGACCAAGAACGGCGAGGAGCTGCAGCTCACGCCGACCGAGCTGCGGCTGCTGCTGGAGCTCAGCCGCCGGCCGGGCCAGGCCCTCTCGCGCCAGCAGCTGCTGCGCCTGGTCTGGGAGCACGACTACCTGGGCGACTCCCGGCTGGTCGACGCCTGTGTGCAGCGGCTGCGCGCCAAGGTCGAGGACGTGCCGTCGTCCCCGACCCTGATCCGCACCGTGCGCGGCGTCGGCTACCGCCTGGACGCTCCGCAGTGACCGGACGCGTGCGCCGCTGGGCCGCCGCCCGCAACGTGATGAAGCTCAGCCTGCGCTGGATAAGCCTGCGGCTGCGGCTGATGCTCGTCTTCGCCCTGGTCGCCCTGGCCGCGGCCGTCTCCGCGTCGGCGATCGCGTACTGGCTCAACCGCGACGCGGTGCTCACCCGCACCCAGGACGCGGCCCTCGACGACTTCCGCAAGTCCCTGCAGGACAACACCGGCACGCTGCCCCTCGGGCCGACCTGCCAGGAGCTGCAGGCGGCGGCCGACCGGATGGCGGCCACGTCGCAGAAGTACGAGGTGCTGCTGATCGGCAGCGGCGAGGGCGGCAAGGCCTGCGCCGCGCCCTCGGACCGCGACCTGTTCTCCCTCAAGGTCGTGCCGAAGTCCCTGCAGGCGGCCGTGAACCGCGAGCGGCGCGTGGACGACTCCAACCGCTACGCGTACCACCTGTACTGGCAGCGGATCACGCTGGACGGCAAGCCGTACCTGGTGGGCGGCGCGAAGGTGATCGGCGGCGGCCCCACGGGCTATCTGCTGAAGTCCCTGGAGAACGAGCGCGCCGACCTCAACTCGCTGGCCTGGTCGCTGGGCATCGCCACCGGCCTGGCGCTCATCGGCTCCGCGCTGCTCGCGCAGGCCGCCGCCTCCACCGTGCTGCGGCCCGTGCAGCGGCTCGGCGACGCGGCCCGGCGGCTCGGCGAGGGCAAGCTGGACACCCGGCTGCGCGTCTCCGGCACGGACGAGCTCGCCGACCTGTCGCGCACCTTCAACAGGACCGCGGAGTCGCTGCAGAAGCGCGTCGAGGAGCTCAGCGCCCGGGAGGCCGCGAGCCGCCGCTTCGTCGCCGACATGTCGCACGAGCTGCGGACCCCGCTCACGGCCATCACGGCGGTGACCGAGGTGCTGGAGGACGAGGCGGACAACCTCGATCCGATGATCGCCCCGGCGGTGCAGCTCGTCGTGAGCGAGACCCGCCGGCTGAACGACCTGGTGGAGAATCTGATGGAGGTCACCCGCTTCGACGCGGGCACGGCCCGGCTCGTGCTGGACGACGTGGACGTCGCCGACCAGGTCACCGCCTGCATCGACGCCCGCGCCTGGCTCGACGCCGTCGAGCTCGACGCCGAGCGCGGCATCGTGGCCCGGCTCGACCCGCGGCGCCTCGACGTCATCCTCGCCAACCTCATCGGCAACGCCCTCAAGCACGGCGGCTCCCCGGTGCGCGTCTCGGTCCGCACGGAGGACGACGCGCTGCGCATCGACGTGCGCGACCACGGCCCGGGCATCCCCGAGGACGTCCTGCCGCACGTCTTCGACCGCTTCTACAAGGCCAGCGCGTCCCGGCCGCGCTCCGAGGGCAGCGGCCTCGGCCTGTCCATCGCCCTGGAGAACGCCCACATCCACGGCGGTGAGATCACCGCGGCCAACTCCCCCGAGGGCGGCGCGGTCTTCACGCTCACCCTCCCGCGGGACGCCTCCGCCCTCGCGGAGCAGCCGGCCGGGGACGGGGAGGGCGGCAAGTGAGAAGCACCCCGCATCCGAGAGCGCTGGGGAAGGCCCTGCGCGGCGCGGGTCTGGCCCTCGCCCTGCTCGGCACGGCCACGGCCTGCGGCATCCGCGGCACCGCCGTGCCGGTGGACGCGGGCGGGGCGCCGTCGCGCTCGTCGTGCGTCGTCAAGCCCGAGCGCACCGTCCCCTCGGGCTCCGCCACCGTGACCGTCCAGCTGGAGTGCACCTCGCAGCTGGTGCCCGTCACCCGCGCGGTCGCCGGGCCCGACACCTCCGAGGACGCCGTGGCCGTCGCCCGCCTGCTGCTCGACGAGCTCCGCAAGGCGCCCTCGAACCAGGAGGCCGAGGCGGGCATGTCCACGGCCGTGCCGCAGCGGCTGACCGTGTCCGGGCCGCGGCCCGGCGACCCCGCCGGGACCCTGCGGCTCGGCCGGGACCCCGGCGACCTGCCGCAGGTCGGCCTGGCGCAGCTCGTGTGCACGTACGCGGGCACGGCCGCGGCCGACGGCAAGCGGGCGGTCATCCTGGGCGGGCCGGCGGAGGAGCGCCCCAAGAGCTACGCCTGCACGGACGAGCTCCGGGCACATCCGGACAGCGCGGACATCACGGGCACGGCTGTTTCGTAGGACCTGTCGCGGCGTCCCGGCGTTGCGGCGGGCCATCCTTTTCCGCCGCGACGGCGCCCGTCACCGCGGTGCGAGTCCGGCGGCACACGCAGGCGGAACCGCCTCGCGCACCGGGAACCGCCGGAGGCTCCCGTCGGCCGGAACCGTGCGACCGGCGCACCGCGTCATGTGGGGCGTGCAGGGTCATGGTTACGGCGGTACGCCCGCCCTCCGATACCGCTACCGCCTCGCGGGCTGCGTGCTCCTCGTCGTCCATCTGCTGACGGTCGGCTGGCTCGCCCTGCGCCCGCTGACCGTGCCCTGGGTGTCCGCCGCGCACCTGGAGCCGCTGGCCACGATCCGGGCCGACCTCGCCCTGAGCCCGTGGGAGGCGGCGCGGGCCATAGGGGCGGGGGTGCTGTTGCTCGCCCCGCTGGGTGTGCTGCTGCCGTGGGCGCGGGGCCGCCTCACGGCGTCGCCGCTGGGCTCGCTGACCCGCACGGTCTTCACCAGCGCGATGGTGTCGCTGGCGCTGCAGGTGGTGCAGAGCGGCGTCGTGGGCCAGGTGCTCGACGTGGACGCGCTCCTGCTGAACGTGACGGGGGTGGCGGCCGTGCACCTGGCGGTCGTCCCCGCGGCGCGGGCCCGTCTCCGTCGCAGGGGGGACGAGCGGCGCCCGGAGCCCATACGCCGGGAGGAGTCCCCTCAGGGTGTCACCCCGACGATCCCCAGGGTTCGGATCGCCCCTTAGGCCGACGTTCCGGCCGGGTCCTCGGACATAACGTGGAGTCATCGGGAAGCCGACGGAAGAGACGGGAAAAACGTTCCCGCGCCGTATGGGTTCCCGCAAGACGAGGAGTCGCCGTCATGTCCGCCAAGCTGGTCCGTCCCCGCAACCACAGGATGATCGCCGGGGTGTGCGCCGGTCTGGCCGAGCGCTTCGGGACGTCCCGCACGACGATGCGGGTGATCTTCCTGCTCTCGTGCCTGCTGCCCGGCCCGCAGTTCCTGCTCTACATCGCGCTGTGGATCCTGCTGCCGTCGGAGGACGCGCGCAACGACCGGGCCGCGCACTCCTGGTAAAGCACCGCCTTTGAGCCGAAAAGCGTTCCGTACGCAAAACGTAAAACATAAAACGTAAAACGGCGGGCCGTCTCCCGGAAATGTTCCGGGGACGGCCCGCCGTCGTACGAGCGGGACGGGCTCGCGGGGACCGGTGGGGTCAGCCGCCGATGCCGGACACCGGCAGGCTGCCGAGCGGCAGCCCGGACAGGGGCGCCAGCAGGCCCGTGTTCCCCTTGTTGTCGGTCGGCAGGCCGGTGGTCGTCTCCGGGGCCTCCTTGGTCGCCGGGGCGGCCTGGGTCTCCGGGGCGGCGGACCTGGTCGCGGCCTTCGGGGCGAGCTCGTGCGTGGGGAGCTGCGGCGCCACGGCCTTGTCCACGGCCTGGGCCGGGGCCTGCAGCATGCCGCTCTGGATCGCGCGGTCCGCCGCGGAGATCACCGGGCCGCCCGCGGGGGCGACCTGGGCGACCTGCTGGATGGGCAGCCCCGCCGTCGTGGTCCGGGCGGTGGTCGTGAGCGATTCGACGGCACCCGCGGTGCCGGCCGCCTGCGCGCTCCCCGCCGCCACGGCGGCGAAGGCAACACCGAGGGCGGCGGCACCGAGAGTCCTGAAGTTTCCGAGCTTCATCTGAATTCTGTCCTCGCGACGGGGGATTCTTCGAGCGGCACTGCAACCTAGCCACGACTTCCCGGCCGCCGCAATCATTGACACGGCCGGGACGATAAACGTCCCGGCCGCCGCACGCTATTCCCCGCGGATTCACCGTCCGTTGCGGCCGGTGAAAACGCCGCTGGTCAGAAAGGCCCGGCCGCTCCTACTGGAAGAGCCACTCGGACTTGAGCTCGGCGTAACCCGGCTTGATCACGTCATTGATCATCGCCAGACGTTCGTCGAATGGGATGAACGCGGACTTCATCGCGTTGACGGTGAACCACTGGATGTCGTCCAGCGTGTAGCCGAAGGCCTTCACCAGGTGCTCGAATTCCCGGCTCATGCTGGTGCCGCTCATCAGGCGATTATCGGTATTGATCGTCGCCCGGAAATGCAGTTTACGGAGCAGTCCGACCGGGTGCTCCTCGTACGAGCTGGCCGCACCGGTCTGCAGGTTCGAGGTGGGGCACATCTCCAGCGGAATGCGCTTGTCCCGGACGTAGGACGCGAGGCGGCCCAGCTTGGCCTTCCCGTCCTCGCCGATCTCGATGTCGTCGATGATGCGGACGCCGTGGCCGAGCCGGTCCGCGCCGCACCACTGCAGCGCCTGCCAGATCGACGGCAGGCCGAACGCCTCGCCCGCGTGGATGGTGAAGTGGTTGTTCTCGCGCTTGAGGTACTCGAACGCGTCCAGGTGGCGGGTGGGGGGGAAGCCCGCCTCGGCGCCCGCGATGTCGAAGCCGACGACGCCGGCGTCGCGGTAGCGGTTGGCGAGTTCCGCGATCTCCAGGGCGCGGGCCGCGTGCCGCATGGCGGTCAGCAGCGCGCCCACCCGGATGCGGTGGCCATTGGCCTTGGCGCGGCGCTCGCCCTCGCGGAAGCCCTCGTTGACGGCCTCCACGACCTCTTCGAGGGTGAGGCCGGCCTCCAGGTGCTGCTCCGGTGCGTAGCGCACCTCGGCGTAGACGACGCCGTCCGCGGCCAGGTCCTCGGCGCACTCCGCGGCCACCCGGACGAGGGCCTCGCGGGTCTGCATCACGGCGCAGGTGTGCGCGAAGGTCTCCAGGTACCGCTCCAGCGAGCCGGAGTCGGCCGCCTCGCGGAACCAGACACCCAGCTTGTCCGCGTCGGTCTCGGGCAGACCGGTGTAGCCCGTCTCGCGTGCCAGGTCGACGATCGTGCCGGGGCGCAGCCCGCCGTCCAGGTGGTCGTGCAGCAGGACCTTGGGGGCGCGACGGATCTGTTCGGGGTTCGGTTGGGAGATGGTCTCGGTCGTCATCTCGGCACTCTAGCCCCTACGCGCGTAGATGTCGGCGAACGATACGGAACGGTGACCCGTCGGCGGGGTGGACACCTCCGGTCCTTCTGCCATCGTTCTGCCATGGCTCAGCAAGCGTTGCCTCAGCGGGACCCGGAAGGAACGCACGGACAGCCGAACCCCCCGCGGGGGAAGCGGGATCGGGAGAAGCGGGTCCGCGAGAAGCGGGGTACGGCACGGCCCACGGCGCGGCTGGGGAAGCCGCTCGGGGCCGGGCGCGCGGTGCACGGCGTGCACGGCGTGGCGCTGCTGCTGCCCGGCGGCCGCGCCGAGAGCACCCGCCCGCCCTCGGCGCTCGCCCTTGCCGCACAGCGGCCGCTGGCCCGCCGGCTGACCGCGGCGGCCGCGGCGGACGGACTGGTCACCCACGTCGTCCACTACCGGCTGCGCGGGTGGAACGGTTCCGCGGCGGACCCCGTGCGGGACGCCGAATGGGCGGCCGACGAGGTGGTGCGGCGCTACGGCGACGTACCGGTCTGCCTCGTCGGCACGGACATGGGCGGCCGCGCGGCGCTCCGGGCGGCGGGGCACGCGGCCGTCACGGCGGTACTCGCCGTCGCCCCGTGGCTGCCGGACGCGGGCGGCCACCCGGAGCCCGAACCGGTGCGGCAGCTCTGCGGGCGGCGCGTGCTGATCGTGCACGGCACCAATGACGAGCACACGGATCCCGATCTGTCGTTCCGCCTCGCCCAGCGGGCGAAGAAGGTCAACCGGGACGTGTGCCGCTTCGAGGTCCACTCGGACGGCCACGGTCTGCGCCAGCACCGCGCGGAAGTCCAGGCGCTGGCCGCCGACTTCGTCCGCGGCGTGCTCTTCGGCCACCACTTCGCCCGGCCGGTCGCGGACGCCCTGGCGGCTCCGCCGCCGCTGGGGCTCCGCATGCCGTTGGCCTCCGGCTTCGGGGCGAGTCTGGGGTACTGAGGGTTCGCCGGGCACCGCCGGTCACGCCGGCGGGGCGTTGCTCGCCGTCGCGGCGGGAGACTTTGGCCTGCGGCCGGGTCCGCTCCGCGGGGTTCGCTCCGCGGGGGGGGGCGCCGGGTTCGGCACCGGGCCGCTTCTCGGGGGGCGCCGAGTCCGGCACCGCCGTTCAGCGCCCGGGGGGGTTGCTCGCCGTCGCGGTGGGACTTCTTTACCTGCGGCAAAGAGCTGCGAATGCGCCCGCAGGGTCGCCGAGAGGCCTCACCTCTCGAATCCGCCGCAGCGGCGCGCAACCGAACTCGGCGTCTCCGGCGGTGCCGGACCCGGCGCCCCGCGGAGCGAACCTGGCCGCAGGCAAAGAAATCCCGCCGCGACGGCGCGCGCCCCCCCCACGGGACGTGACCGGCGGTGCCGGACCCGGCGCGCCCCCACCGAAACGAACCCCGCGGAGCGGAACCGTCACCGCGGCAGCAACTGCCCCCTCCGCGACAAGAGGAACCGCTTGAACGCCGCCACCGGAGGCGTGTCCGGATGGCCGTCCAGCCACGCCACCCCGATCTCGCGGAACGCGCGCGGCGCGGTGACCGTCAGTTCGGCGACGCCGGGCCGCGGGACGGCGGGCGGGGGCAGGAGGGCCACGCCGAGGCCCGCGGCCACGAGGCCGCGGAGCGTCTCCGCCTCCTCGCCCTCGAAGGCGATCTTCGGGGTGAACCCCGCCTCCGCGCAGACCGCGTCGGTGATGCGCCGCAGCCCGTAGCCCGGTTCGAGGGTGACGAAGAGCTCGGAGGCGGCCTCGGCGAGGCGGATGCGCTTGCGGGAGGCGAGGGGGTGGTCGTCGGGGACGACGAGCCGCAGCTTCTGTTCGTCGAGGCGGCGGGAGACGAGGTCCGGGGCGTCCGGGACGGGCGAGGTGAGGCACAGGTCGAGCTCGCCGTCCCGCAGCCGCTGCAGCATGGACTCGCCGTAGTTCTGCACGAGCTGGAACCGTACGCGCGGATGGTCGGCGCGGAAGGCGCGGATGAGCTCGGGTACGGTCTCGGTGCCGAGCGTGTGGAGGAAGCCGAAGGCGACCTTGCCGGCGGCGGGGTCGGCGTCGGCCCGTACGGACTCGGCGGCGCGGTCGACCTCGGACAGGGCGCGGTCGACGGTGGCGAGGAAGGTGCGGCCGGCCGCGGTCAGGGAGACCGTGCGGCCGTGGCGGGCGAACAGGGCGACGCCCAGGTCGTCTTCGAGCCGGGCGATCGAGCGGCTGAGCGTGGACTGCGGCACGCCGATCTGCTGCGCGGCGCGCGTCACGTGCTCGTGGCGGGCGACGGCGACGAACTGCGCGAGCCGCGGAGTGAGGGTGGCGGCCCAGGAGTCGGCCTCGACGTCCGCTGTTACGGGGATGTCTTTTTCATTGCCGGGCGGTGACAAGGGCGGCCGTGACCTGCGTTCATGCAACACAGGATCGATTATCGCCATTCTGTGCATTGGACGCATCAGCCCAGGCTGCCTACGGTTTTCGTATGCCTCCTGCCGATACCGGGGCATCCAGCGTCATCGTGCGTTCGGGTGCCTCTGCTCTGTCGTCCCTTCACCTCTCTTCTCCCGTTCCCGACGAGGACTCCCGGCTGGAGCCGGGCGGCCCCGGCTACCGCCGGATGAGCTTCGCCCTGTTCGCCGCGGGCATCGCCACCTTCGCCCTCCTCTACTCCACGCAGGCGCTGCTGCCGGCCATCTCCGCCGGCCTCGGGGTGACGGCCGATCAGGCCAGCTGGACGGTCTCCGCCGCGACGGGCGGGCTCGCCCTCGCGGTCGTCCCGCTCAGCGCCCTCTCCGAGCGCTTCGGGCGCCGCACGATGATGACCGCCTCGCTGTGCGTGGCCGCGCTCGTGGCCCTGCTGGTGCCGCTCGCGCCGAGCCTGGGCTGGCTGGTCGCGCTGCGCGCGGTGCAGGGCGCGGCGCTGGCGGGGGTGCCGGCGTCGGCGATGGCCTACCTCGCGGAGGAGGTCCGGCCGAAGGCGCTGGTCGGCGCGATCGGGCTGTTCGTGGCGGGCAACAGCATCGGCGGCATGACCGGCCGGATCCTCGCGGGCTGGGTGGCTCAGGCGTGGGGCTGGCGGGCCGGCCTGGCCGCGGTGGGCGCGCTGGCGGTGGTGTGCGCGCTGGCGTTCCGGCTGCTGATCCCGCGGGCGCGGCACTTCAAGGCGGCGGCGGTGTCGCCGAAGCGCCTGGCCCGTACGGTGGGCGGTCACCTCTCCGACCCGCTGCTGCGGCGCCTGTACGCGATCGGTGCGCTCTTCATGACGGTCTTCGGCGCGGTGTACACCGTGATCGGCTACCGGCTGGCGGAGGCGCCGTTCTCCCTCCCCCAGGGCGTCGTGGGCTCGATCTTCCTGATCTACCTGGTCGGCACGGCGTCGTCGGCCGCGGCCGGCAAGCTCGTCGGCCGGCTGGGGCGCCGCGGGGCGCTGTACCTGGCGGTGGGCACGACGACGCTGGGCCTGCTGCTGTCGCTGACGTCGTCGCTGCTCACGGTCCTGGCGGGCCTGGTCCTCATCACGGCGGGCTTCTTCGCCGGCCACGCGGTGGCGTCGTCCTCGGTCAGCCGCGCCGCGAAGACGGGCCGGGCCCAGGCCTCGGCCCTCTACCAGACGGCGTACTACCTGGGTTCGTCGGTCGGCGGCACGCTCGGCGCGCTCGCCTTCGGCGCGGCGGGCTGGGACGGCACGGTGGTGCTGGGCCTGCTGGCGATGGTGGGCGCGGCGTCGATCACGCTGTACGCGACGCGGCGGGCGCTGCTGGAGCGCCGCCGGACGGCGGTCCGGGCCTGAGCCGCTCCGAACCGCGAACCGCAAGGGCCCGCCCCGCCACCTGTCCTGGTGGGGCGGGCCTTCGCCGTTTCCGGCCACGGGGCGGTGCCGCCGCGGCGGTCGCCCGGGCGGGGTCAGCGGCCGGCGGTCCGGGCACCCGCCGCGACGCGGGTGACGGACGCTCCGACCGCGTCCAGCGCGGCCGCTCGTTCCTGGTCGGTCAGCTGGGCCGGACCATGGGTGATCACGGGGTCGAGGACCTCGAAGCCGACGAACTCCAGCATCCCGCGGCGGATGTGGAACAGGAAGTCGTCCATCGGCCCGAAGGTGCCGCCGGGCCGGAACCACTCGCCGGGCCCGCCGGTCGTGAACAGCAGCATCGCCCGCTTGCCGGCCAGCGCCGCGTCACCGAAGAGCCCGTGGTCCCCGCCGAAGACACCGCCCATCACGAAGACCCGGTCCACCCAGCCCTTGAGGACGGCGGGCAGCGAGAACCACCACATCGGGAACGACAGGATGAGCAGGTCGGCGGCGAGCAGCCGGTCGAGGTGGTCCCGGACGGCCGCGTCGAGCGTCCCCTCCTTGACCGCCCGCCGCTGTTCGGCCTGCGGCTTGAAGTGCCCCTCCACGGGCGCGAACTCCTCACGGGTGAGGGCCGGGGCCCACCCGTCGGCGTAGAGGTCGAGGACGTCGACGCGGTACCCCGCATCGCGCAGAGCCCGGGCCGCGGTGACCATCTGGGCCGTGCTGAACGAGCGGGGTTCGGGGTGAGCATGAACGATGAGGGCGGTGGGAGCGGCATCGAAGCTCGGCATGAAGAAATCGTATCGACATATTGCGATGCGTCAATCAGATGGTGCTGCCGATCAGAGGGCGTCGCCGATCATCCGCGCCAGTTCCGCCAGCCGCTCTTCGTCGCGCCGGTAGTGGGTCCACTTGCCGACCCGGGTGGGACGCACCAGCCCCGCCCGTTCGAGCGTGCTCATATAGCTGGAGACCGTCGACTGGGCGAGCCCCGACTTCGCCTGGATGTGCGTGACGCACACGCCGACCGACCGGCGGTCCGCGATCGGCTCGTACGCCGCGAAGGACGTCTCGGGATCCTTCAGCCACTGCATGATCTGCAAACGGGCGGGATTCCCCAGGGCCTTGAACACCTCGATCAGATCGCCCGGATCCCAGTCCGCCGTCACGGCCGTGGACCACCTCTCTTGCGGATGCTTCGGCGCACCACGATATCCGGCGGGCGCGCGCACCGGCCTCCCCCACCGCACGCGCGCGAATCACCGGACGATCCTCCGGCCGGCTTCACCCACTCGGACAAGACCTGGGGCTGCTACCCGGGCGTCACCGGCCGCCGTGCGGCGCCGACGCAGTTCCACGCCATCGGGAGCGTCGTGGCCGAAGTGGCCGCGAAGCACGGGGTGCTCCTCAATGACGCGGGCGTCGAGAAGCCGGGAGAGTGGCTCGGCGACGAGTGGAACCGGAGGATCACCGCGCACCTGCTGCCGGCAGCGGTCCACCGGGCCGCGTACTGCGGACTTGCCCTGGACGACCTGGTGGACTTCCTGCGCTCGACCGCCCCGGCGGAGAAGCACGCCGGAAGCGGCAGCGATGCACCGCGCCGACACGCGAAACGGGGCCGGCGGAAGTCCGCCGGCCCCGTTCGCGGGAAGACAACGCTCCGCGTTACGCGATCCGGTCCAGCACGATCGGGTTCGCCGTGAAGTCCGTGCCCTCCGGGGCGATCTCCACGCCGCCCTCCAGGGCCTTCAGCGCGTAGTCGAACTTCTCGGGGGTGTCCGTGTGCAGGGTCATCAGGGGCTGGCCCTCGGTGACCTTCTCGCCCGGCTTGGCGTGCATCTCGATGCCCGCGCCGAACTGCACCGGGTCCTCCTTGCGCGCGCGCCCGGCGCCCAGGCGCCAGGCGGAGACGCCGACGGCGTAGGCGTCGAGCTTGGTGAGGACGCCGGAGGCGGTCGCCTTCACGACGTGCTGCTCGCGGGCGACCGGGAGCGCCGCGTCCGGGTCGCCGCCCTGGGCCTGGATCATCCGGCGCCAGTGGTCCATGGCGGTGCCGTCGCGCAGCGCCTTGGCCGGGTCGGCGTCCTTGATGCCGGCCGCGTCGAGCATCTCGCGGGCCAGGGCGATGGTCAGCTCGACGACGTCGGCCGGGCCGCCGCCGGCGAGGACCTCGACGGACTCGCGGACCTCCAGGGCGTTGCCCGCGGTGAGGCCGAGCGGGGTGGACATGTCCGTCAGGAGGGCCACGGTCTTGACGCCGTGGTCGGTGCCCAGGCCCACCATCGTGGACGCCAGCTCGCGCGCGTCCTCGATGTTCTTCATGAAGGCGCCGGAGCCGACCTTCACGTCCAGGACGAGCGAGCCCGTACCCTCGGCGATCTTCTTCGACATGATGGAGGACGCGATCAGCGGGATCGCCTCGACCGTGCCGGTCACGTCGCGCAGGGCGTAGAGCTTCTTGTCGGCCGGGGCGAGGCCGTCGCCCGCGGCGCAGATGACGGAGCCCACGTTGCGCAGGACGTCCATCATCTCGTCGTTGGAGAGCAGCGCGCGCCAGCCGGGGATGGACTCCAGCTTGTCCAGCGTGCCGCCGGTGTGGCCGAGGCCGCGGCCGGACAGCTGCGGGACGGCCGCGCCGCACGCCGCGACGAGGGGCGCCAGCGGCAGCGTGATCTTGTCGCCGACGCCGCCCGTGGAGTGCTTGTCCGAGGTCGGCATGGGAAGCGAGGAGAAGTCCATGCGCTCGCCGGACTTGATCATCGCGGCGGTCCAGCGGGCGATCTCGGCCCGGTCCATGCCGTTGAGCAGGATGGCCATCGCGAGCGCGGACATCTGCTCGTCGGCGACCTCGCCGCGCGTGTACGCGTCGATGACCCAGTCGATCTGCTCGTCGGTCAGACGAGCGCGGTCGCGCTTGGCGCGGATCACGGAAATGGCGTCCATCAGCACATTTTCCTTAAGTTCGTAGTCCTCAGGTCTTTCCGGGGCCGGAAAGTGACCCGGAGGGGCTGCTGCAAGAGCAACCCCTCCGGCGCTTAGGGACATCTTTAACGATTCAGGTCAGCGGGCCCAAACGCATCGGGCAGGAGCTCCGCCAACGGGCGGATGCCGGTCGCCGTGTCGACGGCCAGCTCCGGGCCGCCGTGCTCCCACAGCAGCTGCCGGCAGCGCCCGCAGGGCATGAGCACGTTGCCGTGGCGGTCGCAGCAGGTGAAGGCGACGAGCCGGCCGCCGCCGGTGGCGACGAGCTCCGAGACGAGGCCGCACTCGGCGCACAGGGCGACGCCGTAGGCCGCGTTCTCCACGTTGCAGCCGCTGACGACGCGGCCGTCGTCGACGAGGGCCGCCGAGCCGACGGGGAAGCCGGAGTACGGGGCGTAGGCCCGGGACATCGCGTCCCGGGCCTTCCCGCGCAGCTCCTCCCAGTTGGGGGAAGAGGTCACTTTCCTTGGCCCTTCCGGTAGGGCTTGCCGTTCGCCTTGGGCATGCGCAGGCGCTGCGAGGACACCGACAGGACGAGCAGGGTCGCCACGTACGGGGTCGCGACGACGAGCTCCAGCGGCACGGTGTCGGTCGTGACGTACCAGACGACCAGCAGGGCGCCGATCACGCCGGCGATGGCCGCGGCCCGCATCTTGCCGGCCTTCAGGCGCCACGCGGCGAAGCCGACCAGCAGCACGGCCAGGAGCAGCAGCAGCGCGTGGACGGTCGGGCCGCCGGAGCGCAGCTGGAGGCTGTCCATGAAGCCGAACAGGCCGGCGCTCATGGCCACGCCGCCCGGCCGCCAGTTGCCGGAGATCATGGTCGCGAGACCGATGTAGCCGCGGCCGGCGGTCTGGCCGTCGGAGTACATGTGCGTGCCGATGGCGAGGAACGCGCCGGCGAGGCCCGCGAGGGCGCCGGAGACGACCACGGCCGCGTACTTGTAGGTGTAGACGTTGACGCCGAGGGACTCGGCGGCCACCGGGCTCTCGCCGCAGGAGCGCAGGCGCAGGCCGAAGGCGGAGCGCCACAGCACGTAGAAGGTGGCGGCGAAGAGCAGCACGGCGACGATCGTCAGCCACGAGACGTCGGTGACCAGGCCGCGGACGATGCCGGCGAGGTCGGAGACGAGGAACCAGTGGTGCTTCTCGATGGTGCCGAGCCAGTCGGACAGGCCCGGGATGGAGAAGTTGGGCATGTCCGGCATGACGGGCGACTGCTTGTCGTTGCCGCCGGCCTGCTGAGCCGCGCTGCCCTCCGCGCCGAACAGCAGCTTGGCGAAGTACTGCGTGACGCCGAGGGCCAGGATGTTCATGGCCACACCGGAGATGATCTGGTCGACGCCGAAGGTGACGGTGGCGATCGCGTGCACGAGGCCGCCGACCGCGCCGCCGATGACGCCGGCGAGCGCCGCGACCCACGGGCCGTGCTGCCAGCCCATCCAGCCGGCGCAGAAGGTGCCGAGCATCATCATGCCTTCGAGGCCGATGTTGACGACGCCCGCGCGCTCGGCCCACAGCCCGCCGAGGCCGGCGAGGCCGATCGGCACGGCGGCGGCGAGGGCGGAGCTGTACTGGCCGGAGGAGGTCAGGTCATTGGCGTCCGTGATCATCCGCAGGGCGGAGAGCAGGAGCAGGGCGCCCGCGATGATCAGCAGGACGACGGGGTAGGAGAGCTTGCGCCCGCCCTTGCTGTCCTTGTTCTTGCCGCTCAGCCGGTCGGTGAGGGCGGCGGTGAAGGTCGTACTCACGCGGAAACCTCCGCCTTGTCGCTCTTACGGGCCTGGGCGGCGAGCTCCTCGCCGACCTTGCGCTGCTGCATCTTGAGGCCGTACCGGCGCACGAGCTCATAGGCGATGACGACGCACAGGACGATGACGCCCTGGATGACTCCGACGATCTCCTGGGCGTAGCCCTCGAACTCCAGCTGGGTGCCGGTGCGGTCCAGGAAGCCCCAGAGCAGGGCGCCGGCCACCATGCCGATGGGGTGGTTGCGGCCCAGGAGGGCGATGGCGATGCCGGTGAAGCCGATGCCGGCGGGGAAGTCGGTGCCGTAGTTGTACGAGACGCCGAGCAGGGTCGGCATGCCGACGAGGCCGGCCATGGCGCCGGAGAGCAGCATGGCGGTGATCACCATGCGCTTGACGCTCACGCCGGAGGCGTGGGCGGCGGACTCGGACTGGCCCACGGTGCGCAGGTCGAAGCCGAAGCGGGTGCGGCCGAGCACGAACCAGTAGGCGATGCCGGCCAGCACCGCGATGACCACGAAGCCGTAGATCGGCTTGGGCGTGGTCGGGATCTCGAAGAAGTGCGCCGAGTCGGGCAGGTAGGGCGTGTGGACCAGGTTGCCCTCCTTCACCGCGAGCCGGCCGTCCTTCAGGAAGTAGGCGATCACCGAGGCGCCGATGGCGTTCAGCATGATCGTGCTGATCACCTCGCTGACGCCGCGGGTGGTCTTCAGCAGACCGGCGATGCCCGCCCAGAGGGCGCCCACCAGCATCGCGACGATGATGATGACCGGGATCTGGATGATGCCGGGCAGCGTGAGCGCGCCGCCGACGGCGGCGGCGAAGAAGGCCGCGATGCGGTACTGGCCGTCGACGCCGATGTTGAACAGGTTCATCCGGAAGCCGATGGCGACGGCCAGCGCGGACAGGTAGTACGGGGTGGCCTTGTTGATGATCCAGACCTGGCTGTCGGCCTTGGAGCCGAAGTCGACCATCACCTCGTAGGCGTGGAACGGGTCCTTGCCGGTGGCGGCGATGATGATCGAAGTGATCACCAGGGCGGCCACGATGGCCAGGAGCGGGGCGGCGATCCCCAGAATCACCTTGTTCTTGTCGAACTTCTTCACTTCTCGTCACCCTCCCCCGCGGCCTCGTCGGTAGCGTTCTTCTCGCCCTTGGCGGTGTCTTCGCCGGAGGCGGTCTCCTCGCCGGAGGCGGTCTCCGCGGTCTCTTCGGTCTCCTCGGCGTGTTCGAGGTGGCCGGTTGCGGCGCCGGTCATGGCCGAGCCCAACTCCTCCGGGGTGATCGTGGCGGGGTCGGCGTCGGCGACCAGGCGGCCGCGGAACATCACCCGCAGGGTGTCGGAGAGCCCGATCAGCTCGTCCAGGTCGGCGGAGATCAGCAGCACCGCCAGGCCCTCGCGGCGCGCCTCGCGGATCTGGTCCCAGATCTGCGCCTGCGCGCCGACGTCCACGCCCCGGGTGGGGTGCGCGGCGATGAGGAGCTTGGGCGCGTGGCTCATCTCGCGGCCGACGATCAGCTTCTGCTGGTTGCCGCCGGACAGGGAGGCCGCGGTGACCTCGATGCCGGGCGTGCGCACGTCGTACTCGCGCACGATGCGCTCGGTGTCGGTGCGGGCGGCCTTGTTGTCGAGGACGCCGCGCTTGCTGTTGGGCTTCTCGGTGACGTGGCCGAGGATGCGGTTCTCCCACAGCGGGGCTTCCAGCAGCAGGCCGTGCCGGTGGCGGTCCTCGGGGACGTAGCCGATGCCGTCCTCACGCCGCTTGCGGGTCGGCGCGTGGCTGATGTCGTTGCCGTCGAGGAGGATCGTGCCGCCGTCGGGGTCGCGCATGCCCATGATGGCCTCGACGAGCTCCGCCTGGCCGTTGCCCTCCACACCGGCGATGCCGAGGACCTCGCCCTTGTGGATGGTCAGGGAGATGCCGTCGAGGACCGCGCGGACCACGCCGTCGGGGTCGGTCGCCGACAGGTGCAGTCCGTCCACCTTCAGCATCTCGACGTCGGTGACCGTCGACTCGCGGGTCTCCGGCGAGGGCAGCTCGCTGCCGACCATCAGCTCGGCGAGCTGCTTGGGGGTGGTCTCGCTGGGGACCGCGGTGCCGACGGTGGTACCGCGCCGGATGACGGTGATGTCGTCGGCGACGGACAGCACCTCGCCGAGCTTGTGCGAGATGAAGATGACCGTGAGGCCCTCGGACTTGAGCTCGCGCAGGTTGCCGAAGAGCGCGTCGACCTCCTGCGGGACCAGGACGGCGGTCGGCTCGTCGAGGATCAGCGTGCGGGCGCCGCGGTAGAGGACCTTGAGGATCTCCACGCGCTGGCGGTCGGCGACGCCGAGGTCCTCCACGAGGGCGTCGGGGCGGACGGCCAGGCCGTACGCGTCGGAGATCTCCTTGATCTTCGCGCGCGCCTTGCCGCCGATGCCGTGCAGCTTCTCGGCGCCCAGGACGACGTTCTCCAGGACGGTGAGGTTGTCGGCGAGCATGAAGTGCTGGTGCACCATGCCGATGCCGCGCGCGATGGCGTCGCTCGGGCTGTGCAGGGTGACCTGCTCGCCGTCGAGCGTGATGGTGCCCTCGTCCGGCTTCTGCATGCCGTAGAGGATCTTCATCAGGGTGGACTTGCCGGCGCCGTTCTCGCCGCAGAGGGCGTGGACGGTGCCGCGGCGGACCGTGAGGCGGATGTCGTGGTTGGCCACGACACCGGGGAACCGCTTGGTGATGCCCTCGAGTTCTACTGCGGGGGCCTGCGTACCTTCGGCTTCGGTACTGGTGGACGCTTTGATGGCGCACTCTCCTCGGGGAAGGGAGCGGGAGGAAGGGGCGGAGCCGACCGGGCGGGGACCGGATCAAGCTCCGTCGGGCGGGGGTGAGGCTACACGCGTCAACGTCACGCTACGCGCGTAGCGTCAGCCGCAGTGCCCCCAGCCGGGGGCCGGGGGCGTGTGTGCGGGCCCGGCGGAGAGGTCCTCTCTTCGCCGGGCCCGAGGCCTTGCGGATCCGGCCGGTCACGCGGACCGGCCGGAAGGTGCCGGTCGGGGACCGGCGGGGCGTCACGGGGTGGTCTTGACCTTGACCTTGCCGTCGACGATGTTCTTCTTCGCTTCCTCGATCTTCGCCTTGATGTCGTCGATGAAGCCACCCGAGGTGGCCAGCGAGACGCCGCCGTCCTTGAGCAGGTAGGCGTGCTGGCCGGTGAGCGGCTTGCCGTCCTTGACGCTCTTGATCATGTCGAAGACCGCCACGTCCACGTTCTTCACGACCGAGGTGAGGATGTGGTCCTTGTACTTCTCCAGGCCCGGCTGCTGGTACTGGTCGGAGTCCACGCCGATGGCCCAGGCGTCCTTCTGGCCCGCGACGGCCTCGATGGAGCCGTTGCCGGAGAGGCCGGCCGCCGTGTAGATCACGTCGATGCCGCGGTCGAGCATGCCCTTGGCCTTGTCCTTGGCGGCCGCCGGGTCGTTGAAGCCCTTGTCGGTGCTGCCCAGGTACTCGGAGGTGACCTCGACCTTGGAGTCGGACTCCTTGGCGCCCTGCTCGAAGCCCGCCTGGAACTTCTTGATCAGCTCGTTGTCCACGCCGCCGATGAAGCCGACCTTCTTGGTCTTGGACTTCTGGGCAGCGGCGACACCCGCGAGGTAGGAACCCTCGTGCTCACCGAAGGTGATGCTGTCGACGTTGGGGCCCGGAACGACCGAGTCGACGATCGCGAAGTTGGTCTTCGGGAACTCCTTGGCGACCTTCTCGATCGACTTCGCGTAGTTGAAGCCGACGCCGATGACCGGGTTGTAGCCCTTGTCGGCGAGGGAGCTCAGGCGCTGCTCGCGCTCGGCCTCGGTCTCACCGTTCTTGGCGGTCATCATCTTGCTCTTGATGCCCAGTTCCTTCTCGGCCTTGTCCAGGCCACGAGCGGCGGACTCGTTGAAGGAGTGGTCGTCACGACCGCCGACGTCGAACGCAAGGCCGACGCCCTGGCCCGAGCCGCCACCGGACTCGGTGGAGGACTCACCGCAGGCGGTGAGGGTGAATGCGAGAGCCGCGGTGCTGATGCCCGCGACAGCGATGGTGGATACCCGGCGCACGAGGGGCCCCTTCACTCGAAGCGCCTCCATTGGCGCTGGTCGCCGGAATCGTAACGCGCGTAGATGGAGTGAAAGGGGGTAGAAGAAAGCCGTTATCGGATCGAGGCGAACCACTATTGACCCGTTTACGTCCTTGATAGACGCATCCGGCCCAGTCCCGCCTAGGATCCGCCATCCGGACCCTCTCACAGGTTTTACGTACAACGTGATCTGGCCCCAATCGGCCAGGTTTTACGTACAACGTGACCTGCGACGCTTGATCAGCGACCGGTCCGGCATCAACGAAGGCAATATGCACGCCAATGTGCAAGCAATACGTCCCCTCAACCCGTCCCAAATTGGGTGCCCGCTACACCTGAACCCGGTGCCCGTCCAGCAATGCCGCGGCGGTGAAGAGCTCGACTCCGGCGGTGATCGAACCCTCATCCACGTCGAAATCGCCACAATGCAGGTCGCGGCGGGTCGTATCGCCCACGGGGCGGACGCCCAGCCGGGCCATCGCCCCCGGCACGTGCTCCAGGTACCAGGAGAAGTCCTCGCCGCCCAGGCTCTGCTCGGTGTCCTCCACGGAGTCGGGGCCGCGGCGGGCGGCCATCGCGCGCCGCAGCAGATCCGCGATCTCCGCGTCGTTGACCACGGGGGGCACCCCGCGGACGTAATTGATCTCCGACTTGGCCCGGTGGAGGGCCGCGACCTCGTCGATCGCCGCGTGCACCAGGTCCGGGGCGTCCCGCCAGGCGTGCAGGTCGAGGCAGCGGACGGTGCCGGAGAGCTCGGCGTGCTGCGGGATCACGTTCGGCGCGTGGCCCGTCTCCATCCGGCCCCAGGTCAGGGAGAGGCCCGAGCGGGCGTCGACCCGGCGGGCCAGCACCGCGGGCACGTCGATGGCGATCCGGGCGGCGGCGGTCACCAGGTCGGTGGTGAAGTGCGGGCGGGCGGTGTGGCCGCCGGGGCCGGCCAGGGTGACCTCCAGCCGGTCGCACGCGGAGGTGATGGGGCCGACCCGCAGGCCGATGCGGCCGACCTCGACCTTCGGGTCGCAGTGCACCGCGATGATCTTGCCGACGCCCTTCAGGGCCCCGCACTCGATGGCGTCGAGGGCTCCGCCCGGCAGCACCTCTTCGGCGGGCTGGAAGATCAGCCGCACGGGGTTGGGCAGCCGGCCCTGCTCGGCGAGGTCGGCGAGGACCAGGCCGGCGCCGAGGACCGCGGTGGTGTGCACGTCGTGCCCGCAGGCGTGCGCCATCCTGGGGACGGTCGAGCGGTACGGGACCGTCTTGGTGTCCGGGATGGGCAGCGCGTCGAGATCGGCGCGGATCGCCAGCATCGGCCGGGCGGGCACCCCCGGCTCCCGGCCGATGTCGCAGAACAGCCCGGTGCCCGTGGACAGCGTCCGCGGGGAGAGCCCGGCCCGCTGCAGTCTCGCCTTGACCGCCGCCGTGGTCCGGAACTCCCGGTTGCCCAGCTCGGGGTGCATGTGCAAATCCCGCCGGAACGCGATGAGTTCGTCGCGCAGCCCCGGGGGGAGCGCACCGGCGAGCACCCCCTCGCCCGTCCCCTGAGAAGTGGCAGTCCCGGCGTCGCAAGGCATCAGATGGTTCACGCAGGGAAGAGTAGAGCCCCCACCCGGGCAACTGCCCCCCGATCAAGAAAAGTTCAGCCGCATGGATGGCGCATCGGAGGGGTATGACCAGTCTTTACGGCTCAGGGAGCGCTCAGGGGGCTGGCCGGAAGTCGCCGCACATCCCGGGCCGTGTCCGTCACCTCGGACAGGAAGCCCTCGGCCCGCGGCGAGGCGTGCTCCGTGAGCCATACGGGGTCGATGTCGCAGACCGCGACGGTGATCCCGGTGTCCGCGAGGGCCAGCGGCAGCGTGTGGACGACGGTCGACGGGAAGCTGAGGACGGTGCGGCCGACGGGCCCCCGGCGGGCCACGATCTCCAGCGGCAGTTCGGGGCGCACGACTTCCAGCCCCGTCCGGTCCGCCATGCGGCGCAGCTTCTCCGCGCTCTCGCGGCGGTGGGCGAAGTAGCGCGTGGCGCCGTGGGCGCGGGCCAGCGCCGCGACGGCCCCGAGGTAGTGCTCGGGGTCCACGACCCCGGTCTCGACCAGGGACGTTCCCACGAGGTCCGTGCCGCGGGTGATCCGGGGCGGGCCGAAGGCGGAGCGCGTCCAGGCGAAGTCGTTGGCCCTGACCTGTACGCCGGGTGGCGGTTCCACCGGGAGGGAAGTGAACGAGGTGAACACCTCCACGCTCCGGCGATCGTTGGGTGTCAGCATCCGGCGCGCTGAAGCAGAGACCGGCGCGAAGAGGAGATCGCGCGCCCCTCGACTTCCGCGCCGGTGCCACCGTACGAGGCTTTCGCCCCGCGCGAGTTGGGCGATGAACTCCATGGTGGCCGTGCCGTCGTCGACCACCACCAGCTCACGGGCCCGGGTGATCGTCAGCAGCAGCTGGACGTAGCGCGAGAACGGGTCCCCGATCACGATCCGGTGCGCCCGGCGGAGCGGTCCCGCGAGGCCGCCGACCGTGGCCACGGGCGCTGTGGGCCCGCCCCGCGCCTCCTCCCAGCGCACCTCGTGCCCTTGGTCCCGGGCCAGTTCGGCCATCCGGCGCAGCTGGCCGCGCGACATCGGGTCGTGCGGCGCGAGCACGACGACGACGAGGCCGGTGGGGCGGGGCCGTACGGGTGAGGCCCCCGGCCCGGCACCGGCGTTCTGGTCGCGCGGCCCGGGCTGCCGGGGAACTCCGCGCGCGAGGGGCGAGCCGGGCAGTCCGGGGGCGGGCCGGTCGGCGGTACGGGGCGGCCGGGCCCGCTGCCCGTCCGGCTCCGTCGCGTACGCCCATTCGAGGACGTTGAGGAGCTGGACGGGACTCTCGACGAAGGCGAGGGTGCCGCCGAGGCCGGAGGCCGGGTCAGGGTCCGGGCCGCCCAGCGGCTCCGGCGGGGTGTCCAGCGGACGGTCCGGGGCCGGCACGGCAGCGGGCGCCCGGCCGGAGTCCGGGTCGGGGGCGGGCTCCGGCCGGGCCGGCGGGGCGGGCTGCCGCTCCTCCGTCCCGCCGCGACGGCGCCCGGCCTCCGCGGCGGTGTCCGGCGGTGCCGGAACGGACTCCGGTGGTGCCGGAACGGCCTCCGGCGGGTTCGGCACCACCGCCGGCGTGGTGCGTGGTTGCTCGCCGTCGCGCCGGGAGCGAGATGCCCGTCGGGCCCGCAGGCCCGGCACGGGGGCGCTCTCGGCGGCGCTCGGGATCGCTCGCGAGCCCGGCGGGCGGGCCCGTGGGCCCGGTGCGGGGCCGCCCTCGTCGGCGGCGCTCGGGGTCACGTGGCCGCCCGTCAGGCCGTGACCGGCTCGCGGTCGCCGGCCTCGGCGACGACGCCCGCGACCCGGCGCAGCTTGCGCATCGGGCCGAGCTCGCTGTCGTAGACGCGCTTCACGCCGTCGCCGAGGGACTCCTCGACGACGCGGATGTCGCGCACGAGCCGCTGCAGACCGCCGGGCTCGACGGAGGCGGCCTGGTCGGAGCCCCACATGGCGCGGTCGAGGGTGATGTGGCGCTCGACGAAGGCGGCGCCGAGGGCGACGGCGGCGAGGGTGGTCTGCAGGCCGGTCTCGTGGCCGGAGTAGCCGATGGGCACGTTGGGGTACTCGGCGCGGAGGGTGTGGATCACGCGGAGGTTGAGCTCGGCGGCCTTGGCGGGGTAGGTGGAGGTGGCGTGGCAGAGCAGGATGTTCTCGCTGCCGAGCACCTCGACGGCGTGCCGGATCTGCTTCGGGGTGGACATGCCGGTGGAGAGGATGACCGTGCGGCCGGTGGCGCGCAGGGCGCGCAGCAGCTCGTCGTCGGTGAGGGAGGCGGAGGCGACCTTGTGGGCGGGGACGTCGAACTTCTCCAGGAAGGCGACGGCCTCGGTGTCCCAGGGCGAGGCGAACCAGTCGATGCCGCGCTCGCGGCAGTGGGCGTCGATGGCGCGGTACTCGTCCTCGCCGAACTCCACCCGGTGGCGGTAGTCGATGTAGCGCATCCGGCCCCAGGGCGTGTCGCGCTCGATGTCCCACTGGTCGCGGGGCGTGCAGATCTCGGGGGTGCGCTTCTGGAACTTGACGGCGTCGCAGCCGGCGTCGGCGGCGGCGTCGATGAGGGCGAAGGCGTTGGCGAGGTCGCCGTTGTGGTTGATGCCGATCTCGCCGGTGACGTAGACGGGGTGGCCGGGGCCGGCGAGCTTGCGGCCGAGGGCCCGGACCGGGGCGTACGGGGCGGCGTGCACGGAATTCATACGGGGCGGTTCCTTCGCGGTGCGGGGACGGTGGGAAGTGGTGATCGGGGGGGCTCAGGGGGCGGTCAGGGCGGGTCCCAGGAGCCAGGAGGCGATCTCGCGGAGGGCGCCGCTGCCGCCGGGCGCGGAGGTCACGGCCCGGGCGGCGCCGCGTACCGCGTCGTGGGCGTCCGCGACCGCCACGGGCCAGCCGACGAGCCCGAGGCAGGCCAGGTCGTTGACGTCGTTGCCGACGTAGAGCACGCGGTCGGGCGCGATGCCCTGCTCCTCGCACCACTGCTTGAGCGCGAGGTCCTTGCGGTCGACGCCGTGCAGGACGGGCACGCGCAGCTTGCGGCCGCGCGCGGCGACGACGGCGTTCTCCTCGGTGGAGAGGATCAGCAGGGCGAGGCCGGCGCGGCGCAGGGCGGCGACGCCGAGGCCGTCGCCGCGGTGGACGGCGACGAGTTCGCGGCCGTCGGCGTCGATGAGGACCCGGTCGTCGGTCTGGGTGCCGTCGAAGTCCATGACGACGGCGTCGACGTCGGCGCGGGCGGGGAGCGCGGCGGTGCCGGGGCCGTCGAGGAGCGGCGCGAGGGCGCGGGCGCGGGCCAGGTCGTGGGGGTCGTCGACCTCCAGGACGCGGGCGGCCTCGGTGGGGACGAGCTCGGTGCGGCCGAAGAAGCGGTGCCGGGCGGCGCGGAAGCCGTCGGCGCGCATGGCGTAGGCGGCGCCGGTCTCCAGGAGGTCCTGGGGGCGGTCCTGGCGGCGGGGGCGGCGGCTCTTGTCGTGGTTGACGCCGTGGGCCGCGGAGTCCTGCCGCCAGAGGAAGCCGTGGAAGGGGGCGACGGTCAGGGCGCTGTCGGCGCCGCCCTCGACCACGGCCTCGGCGACGCCGTCGACGTCGCCGCTGGTCAGGAAGGGGCTCGTGCACTGCACCAGCAGGACCGTGCCCACTTCGGTGCCGTGCATCGCCTCGTACGCGTCCATGGCGTGCAGCACGGCCGCCTCGCTGGTGGCGGTGTCCCCCGCGATGGCGGCGGGGCGCTGGACGACGACGGCTCCGGCGCCGCGCGCGGTGGCGGCGATGCCGGGGTCGTCGGTGGAGACGACGACGTCGGTGACGAGGCGGGCGGCGCGGCACTCGCGGACGGCGCGGGCCACGAGGGGCACGCCGCCGACGGGGGCGAGGTTCTTCGCGGGGACGCCCTTGGACCCGCCGCGGGCGGGGATGACGGCCAGGACGGCCGGGGCGGGCCGGTCAGCCGGGGCGGGCCGGTCAGCCGGGGCGGCCGAAGCCGCCGGGGCGGCGGCCGGACCGGCCGGGGAAGCCGGCGCGGCGACCGGTTCGGCCGGGGTGACCATGGCGGTCGGAGTAGCCGGGACGGCTTGCATGACGGGCTCCTTGCGTGTCCGGGAGTTCTGGGGCGGGCGGACGACGGCGGGGCGCCTGCCGACGACGGCGCGTGTGCGGGCGCCTTGTGCGGACCCCTGTGCCCGTGGCGGTACCTGTGCGGACCCCACCGCCTGTGGCGGCCGTTGCGTGTGCCGGCGGTCCCTCACCGCGGTGGTGCTCCGGCGCTGCGGCGGAAGGAAGGCGCCGTGGCGGCGACCACGACCCGGCGGAGCCGAGCGCTTCCCTCCGCCGCAACGGCGAGCAACCGGCGCGGCGGAGCCCGGCGGTGCCGCACCGCGGGCCGTCCCGGCGGTGCCGCACCGCCCCGGGCCCACGGTGAGGGCCCGCCGGGCTCCGGCGGCGTTCTTCCGGGGGCCGGACGCCGCAGGGACGGTCACAGCTCCCCCACGCGGCGGATCAGCGGAGCGACCCGCTGGACGCCGTGGCGGTACGCGCCGCGGGCCGCGTCGCGCAGGGCGGCGCGGCCCGCGCGCCGCAGGGCGCTCTCCTCGCGGGGAGCCCCCGCCCGGCCGGGAAGGGGACGGCCTCGGTGGTCGAGGCCGTGGCGGGCGAGGACGGCGGGGAGGTAGCCGGGTGCGGTGGCCGGGGTGTAGTAGGGGGCGAGCGGGGGGAGGCAGGGCCGGGCGGCGAGGCCGGTGACGCGCTGCCGGGCGGCGGCGAAGACGGCCTCGCCGGAGCCGTCGGCGGGCACGCCGTGGCGGGCGGCCCACTCCGGGTCGGCCCCGGGCACGTGGCCGGCGTCGAGCTGGTCCCAGGAGGCGAGGCAGCCCGAGCCGAGGAAGTGGTGGTTGCCGAGGGCCTCGCGGACGCCGAGGTCGGTGAGCACGGCCGTGGGGATGGCGCGGTGGAGGGACTCCAGGGCCGCGGTGGAACTGACGGTGACGAGGAGGTCCGTGCGGTCGAGGACCTCGCCCATGTGCCCGTAGACGAGGCGGCAGTTGGGCGGCAGCCCGCCGGGCAGGCGGGCGGCCAGCTTCTGGTACGGGAGTTCCTCGATGTGCGTCGTGTGCTCTCCGGGCTTGCTGCGCAGCTTGATGAGCACCTCGCGCTCCGGGTGCGCCCGGGCGTGCGCGACGGCGCGGCGGAGCAGGTAGCCGCGGTCGGCGCGGCTCTCGGGCACGGAGGGCTGCGCGGCGAACACGACGGTGTACGGGCGGACTTGCCCGTCCGGCGGGCCGGTGCGGCGGTCGCCGAGGAACGGCAGCGCCCACTCGGTCACGCAGTCCGCGTCGGCGCCCACGCCCTCGTAGACGGCGCGGAACCGGGCC
Organism: Streptomyces sp. XH2; assembly: GCF_049725035.1. Lineage (NCBI taxonomy): Bacteria > Bacillati > Actinomycetota > Actinomycetes > Kitasatosporales > Streptomycetaceae > Streptomyces > Streptomyces sp. XH2. The sequence goes on from NZ_JBMMMZ010000007.1 coordinate 40,348, forward strand.
GCGTCGTCCGGGGAGTTGGCGAGGACGACGTCCGCGCCGTGGCGCAGCAGCAGCCCGTCGGCGAGCTTCTCGTAGACGACGCCCACGTAGCCGGTCACGACGACGGGCCTGGACGGCGCGCCCTCCCAGGCGGCGGCGAGCCCGTGCAGCATGGCCTGGACGGCGCCGCCGACGCAGGCGAGGACCACGACGTCGTACCGGTCGCGGCCGGCCGTGCGCACGAACTCGGTCCCGGTGACCTCGCCGATCTCCGCCGCGCGCACGCCCACCTCGCCGAGCTGGCGGGCGGTGGGGGTCGCGCGGCCGCGCAGGAGGCGGCCGTCGAGCCGGGCGCCCGGGACGAGCCGGTGCGCGGTGAGCGCGCCCCATTTCCACCGGGTGTCGGAGTCGGCGAGGACGGCGATCCGCAGCGGGGTTTCGGTACGTGATGGCGTACGTGATGGCACGTCGCCGACGATAGAAATCCATTCCGTTTCGTTGCCCAACGCGAGGGCAACAGCCGGTAAACAGCACACCGACGATCGGCGAATCGGCCCGGCGGAGGGGCGGGTTCATCATTCCGCCGCGCTTCGTTCACCTCCGCGCCCGCCCGCGGCCAAGACGAATGCCGGGGGGCCGCCTAATGTCGCCGGGGTGGTCAAGCTCTCCGTCATCGTCCCGTTCTTCAATGTTCAGACCTTCGCGCCCGACGTGCTGAGAAGTCTGCGGGCGAACGCCCGTGAGGATTTCGAATTCATTCTCGTGGACGACCGTTCGACCGACGGCACGCCGGCGCTGCTGGAGCGCGCCGGGCGCGAGCTGCCGGGGGCCGTGGTCCTGCGCCACGAGCGCAACGGCGGCCTCGCCACCGCCCGCAACACCGGGCTCGACGCGGCGCGCGGCGAATACCTGACCTTCCTGGACGGCGACGACTGGCTGGCGCCCGGCTACTACGCCCGGCTCGTCGCGTACATCGAGGAGCTGGCCGTGGACTTCGTCCGCACGGACCACGTGCAGTGCACGGGCCGCACCCGCACCGTGCAGCGCGTGCCGCACGGCCGCCGCGGGGTGGTCCTGGACCCGCGCGGCGCGATCCTGCCGGCGGACCGCTCGACGTCCGTCGACTACCCGTACGCGTGGGCGGGGATCTACCACCGGCGGCTGCTGGACGAGGGCCTGCTGCACTTCCGGGACGGCCTGCGGACGGCGGAGGACCGGCCGTGGATCTGGCGGCTGCACCGCGAGGCGCGCACCTTCGCGGTGGCCGGCCTGCTGGGCGTCTTCTACCGGCGCGGGGTGGCGACTTCACTCACCCAGATCGGGGACGTACGGCAGCTCGATTTCCTGCGCGCATTCGATCAGGTCATCGAGGAGACGGCCCTCGACCGGAACGCGGAGGAATTCCTCCCGAAAGCCGTTCGAACGTATTGCGCAATCATTGCCCACCACCTCACGAATATCGAACGTTTTGAGCCGCAGGTAGCCCGCGCATTGCGTACGAAGAGCGCGGGCGCACTGCGCCGACTGCCACCGCAACTCGTCAAGGACGCCGTGAATTCCATGGACTACGACCGCGCGGTCCTGCTGCGCAGGCTGAGGCGGCGGCCGGCCGGGGCCCCGGGCACTGCCGGGGTGGCCGCCTGATGCCCGCCCCGCCGCCCCCCGCCCGCCGCCGCACGCAGATCTTCCTCGCGTCCACGCTGTACGGCGCCGCCACGCTCGCCGCAGCCCTGGACGCCGGCTGCTTCGCCCCCGCCGACCGCCGGCTGCTGCTCGTCGCCAACACCGCCGCCGTCCCGGAGACCACCCCGGCCCTCGACGAGGCGCCCGGCTTCGGGCGGCTGCGCACCCGCTTCGACGGCGTCCTGTCCTGGAACGACGCGATCCGCCCCTTCCACCCGTCCGGCTGGTCGCCCCGGCCCGACGACGCGCCCCTGTGGGAGCGGCACCTGAGGCTGCTCTGGGGCCTGGGCGACGACGACGTGTCGCTCGTCGTCGAGTCCATCCAGGTCAGCCCGGCGGGCGCGATCGTCCAGTGCTTCCCCGACGCCGCGCTCGACGTCTACGCCGACGGCCTCATGAGCTACGGCCCCACCCGCAACAAGCTCGACCCGCTGACCGGCACGCGCGCCGGCCGGCTGCTCCACCTGGACCTCGTGCCCGGGCTGCGGCCGCTGCTGCTCACGGAGTTCGGCGTCGCACCGGAGATCGTCCCCACGGAGGCCTTCGCCAAGGTGCTCGCCGAACTCGCCGAGGACGCGCCCGCCCCGGACGCGCCCGAGGGCGCGGCGCTCCTGCTCGGCCAGTACCTGTCGGCGCTCGACATCCTCACCCCCGAGGAAGAGGAGCAGCTGCACGTACGGATGCTGCGCGGGGCGGCCGGGCGCGGCCACCGCGAACTCGTCTTCAAGCCGCACCCGGCCGCGCCGGCCCGCTGGTCGCGGATGCTGGAGGAGGAGGCGGAGCGGCTCGGCGTCACCCTGACGGTCCTCGACACGCCGGTCCTGGCGGAGGTGGTCTACCAGCGGCTGCGCCCGGCGCTGGTGGCCGGCTGCTTCTCGACGGCGCTGGTGACGGCGAGGACGTTCTACGGCCTGCGGGCGGCGCGCACGGGCACGGACCTCCTCCTGGAACGGCTGAGCCCGTACCAGAACAGCAACAGGGTGCCGGTGACGCTGGTGGACGCGCTCCTGCCGGAGCTGAGCGCAAGCGCTCAGGACCCTGAGCCCGAAGCGGACCTCAACGGCCTCCTGGCCGCGGTCGGCTTCGCCATGCAGCCCCAGATCTACCCGCACCTGCGCGAAGCCGCCGAAGACTACCTCCGCACCCGCCTCACCCCCCGCAGCCGCCGCTACTTCAAGCGCCGCCGCCTCACCGCCCTCGCCCTCCCCGGCGGAATCCCGTCGCAGCTGTCGTTCCTGCCGCGCAACGCGGCCGTCCGCAGGGTCGCCCGGCGGGCACGGGCGCTGCAGCGGCGCCTGACCAAGGCGAAGGCACCGGCCAAGGCGATGGTGAACTCATGACCGCCCCGGCCCTCCCCCGGCCGCGCCGGAAGGCGCCCACCGAGCAACCCGCGCCCTTACAGGGCACCCACGGCGGCAGCCGCCTCCGCGCTCTGGACGCCCTGCGCCTGATCGCCGCCCTGATGGTGGCGTTCTACCACTACGGCGGGCGCGACGGCGACGTGAGCCGCGCGTGGGGCGCGTCTCCGCGGCACGAGTTCCCCACCCTGTCGGGCGCCTTCGCCTACGGCTGCCTGGGTGTCGAGATCTTCTTCGTCATCAGCGGCTTCGTGATCTGCATGAGCGGCTGGGGCCGCCCCCTGCGCTCGTTCTTCGCCTCGCGCGCGGCCCGCCTCTACCCCGCCTACTGGGCGGCGATCGTGCTGGTCACCGTGGCGTTCGCACTGCCGTGGGTGGGGTTCAGGACGGTGTCGTTCAGCGACACGCTCGTGAACCTGACGATGCTGCAGCAGCCGGTGGGCGCCCAGCGCGTGCTCGGCGTGTGCTGGACTCTCTGGGCCGAGCTGCGCTTCTACGCGCTCTTCGCGCTCTTCGTCGTCCTGCCGGGCGCGACCCGGCACCGCGTGGTGATGTTCTGCGCGGTGTGGACGCTGGCGACGGTCGTGACGACCGCCTCGCACGTGGAGTTCCTGCGGGTCGTCGTGATGCCGGAGTACTCGTCGTACTTCATCGGCGGCATCGGCCTGTACCTGGTCCACCGCTTCGGGAACGACCTCCTGCACTGGGGGATCGTGGCCGTGAGCTTCCTCGTGGGGCAGCACTACGCGGTGGCGGGCCTGTGGCACGTGCCGAACCCGCACTTCTTCTCGTACCGCTCCCCGTACGTGATCGTGGCCGTCGTGGCGCTCGGGTACGCGGCGGTGGCGGCCGTCGCCCTGGGCAGGGCCGGCTGGATGAACTGGCGCTGGCTGACGGTCGCGGGCGCGCTGACGTACCCGTTCTATCTGGTGCACGAGCACCTGGGGTGGGTCGTGATCGGCGCCCTGCACCGCGGCCTGGGCATCCCCGCGTACGCGACGCTCGGTCTGACCATCGCCCTGATGCTGGGCCTGGCCTGGCTCCTGCACCGCTTCGTGGAGCGGCGGCTGACGCCGCTCCTGCGCAGGTCACTCGACCCCGGCGGCGCCCGGCGGTAGCAGCGTGGCCTCGATGCCGGCGACGACGGCGTGCAGGCCGGTCTCGAAACCGGCCTCCATCTCGCCGAAGAACTCCACGCCGGCCGCTATGACGAGGGGGTAGCCCTTCAGGCGGTCGGCGCGGTCCTCCAGGTCGTAGGCGGGGTCGCGCTCGCCGCCCGGCACCGGGTGCACGGACTGCTCCTCCATCACGTACCCCATCGTGTACGTGTTGACGGTGAACCAGGCGCGGGCGGCGGCACTCGGCGTGAAGCCCGCCGCCACGATCTTCTCCATCATCTCCTCGACCGGCCCGGCGTAGCTGCGGCCGGTCAGACGCGTGCCGCCGAAGACCTTGGCGCCGTCGCGGTAGCCGAGCAGGAAGCGGCGCATCACGCGGGCCGATCCGGCCAGGCACGACTGCCAGGTGCTGCTGTCGACGGCCGACAGCGGCTCGGCCATGCGGCGGAACATCTCCGTGGCGACCTCGTCGAGCAGCTCCTGCTTGTTCTTGAAGTGCCAGTAGAGCGCCGGGGCCTGGACGCCCAGCTCCTTGGCGATCCTGCGCAGGGTCAGGCCTTCGAGGCCCACCTCGTTGAGCAGGTCGAGTGCGGTTTCGGCCACTTGGGCGCGGTCGATGCGAGTTGCCACCTTGACAGCTTAACGGTGTTCAGTTCACTCTGGGGACAGCGCGAACTTAACAACGTTAAGGGGGATCTCGTGAACGCTGCAGCACCGACCACTGCCGCACTGGACACCACCGCACCGAACTCTGCCGCCCTGCCCGCTTCGGGTCCGGCTCCCGCTCCGGCGCCCGACGTCGAAGTGCTCATCGCCGGCGCCGGGCCCACCGGCCTCGTCCTCGCCATCGACCTGACCCGGCGCGGCATCCGCCACCGGCTCGTCGAGCAGGAGGCGCGCGGCTTCCCCGGCTCGCGCGGCACGGGCCTCCAGCCGCGCAGCCTGGAAGTGATGGACGACCTCGGGGCCATCACGGCCCTGCTCGCCTCGGCCGGCCCCATCCCGCCCGTGCAGTCGTGGGAGGGCACCGAGCGCGGGCGCGAGTGGCCCCTCGTCGAGCCCGGCGACCCCTCGCCCGGCACGCCCTACCCGAATGCGCTGATGTGCCCCCAGTGGCGCACGGTGGAGGTGCTGTACCAGCGCCTCGAAGAGCTGGGCGGCCGGGTGGACTTCAGCACCGGCCTGACGGGCTTCACGCAGGACGAGCACGGCGTCACGGCCGAGCTGCGGCACGCCGACGGCACGGTGGAGACGGTGCGGGCCGGCTATCTCGTCGCGTCGGACGGCGGGCGCAGCGCCGTGCGGAAGGCGCTCGGCGTGCCCTTCGAGGTCAAGGTCGTCGACGAGCGCCACGCGATGGTCGCCGACGTGCGGATGACCGGCTTCGATCGCGCGGGGATCGACCGCGGCCACTGGCACATGTGGACCAGCGCCCCCGGCGGGCTGCTCGGCCTGCGCCCGCTGGAGCTCACGACGGACACCATCCAGGTCATGGCCTTCTGGTCGGACACCTCCTACGTGCCGGACCCGGCGCGCGACGCCACGCCCGAGGCCCTGACGCGGCTCATCACCGAGCGCACGGGGCTCACCGGCCTCGTGCCCGAGGAGGTCATCTGGGCGTCGGCCTTCCAGCCGAAGGCCGGCATGGCCGCACGCTTCCGCACCGGCCGGGTCCTCCTCGCCGGGGACGCCGCGCACATCCACTCCCCCGCCGGCGGGCAGGGGCTCAACACCAGCCTGCAGGACGCCTACAACCTCGGCTGGAAGCTCGGCGCCGTCCTGCGGCACGGCGCGCCGGACGCCCTGCTCGACACGTACGACACCGAGCGCACGCAGGTGGCCGCCGACGTGCTGGAGCTGAGCACCCGCGTCCACGGGCAGGACCGCAACGTCGGCTTCGAGCGGGGCATGTCACGGCGCGGCAAGGAGACCCACCAGCTCACCCTCAACTACCGCACGGGCCCGCTGGCCCGCGAGCTGCGCCGGGATCTGCCGGAGGACGGGCTGCGGGCGGGTGACCGGGCCCCCGACGCGCCCTGCACCGACGCCTCGGGCGCGCCCTTCAGCCTCTTCGACGCCTTCCGGGGCCCGCACTTCACCCTGCTAGACCTCACCGGGTCGGAGGCCGCGGGCGCGCCGGCCGCGGCGGCGGTGGCGGACGTCGAGTGGGTGCGTACGTACCGGGTGGGCGGGCCTACGCCCGATCTGGTCGACGCCGGCGGCCACGCCAAGGCCGCGTACGGCACGGGGCTGTTCCTGGTCCGGCCTGACGGCTATGTGGGGCTGGCCACGGATGAAGCGGAGGACGTACGGGCTTACCTGGCGCAGGTGTCGGCTCAGGCACCGGTGCCGGCTCAGGCACCGGCGCGGGCGATACGGGACTGAGCCGCGGCCGGCGGGCCCGGCGGCTGTGGACGGCGTCAGACCGCGTCATGGTTCGTCGCCGCCCCCGCCGCCGGGACCTTGAGGGTGTAGTCGACGGAGACGGTGAACCGCCCGGAGGAGCCGCGGATCTGCAGGGTGTGGTTGCCGGGGCGCAGCGGTTCCGTCTGCACCCACAGCCCGCAGGCGTGGCTGCGGAAGGTGCCACCGCCGTCGGTGAGCGGGTTGCCCTCCTCGGCGGTGACCCGTACGGGCGTGGCGTCGTAGCGCTCGGCCCGCAGGGGCTTGCCGTCGAGGGTGGCGGTGCCCTTGGCGGGGGCCATGAACTCGGAGCAGCCGGCCTGGTCGCTCATCAGGTTCACGAGGGGGAAGGCCAGGCGCCGGTTCGCGGGGACGGCGCAGGTGCGCTCGGCGCGTTCCCCGAAGGTGCCGGCCAGGAACCAGACGCCGCCGTCCTTCTGGCCCTGGGCGCACATGCTGCCGTCCCGGTCCTCGACGGGGTTGGAGCCGCTGGGGCTGGAGGACGCCCAGGTCCACCAGCGTCCCTGGAGGTCGGAGGGGCTGAGCGGGCCCGCCGCCGCGTCGGGGGCCGCGGTGGCGGTGGCTCCGCCGTTCGGGGTGCTCTTCGCGTCCGCGTGTTTCGGGGCGGGCGCGCCCGCGCAGCCGGCGGCCAGCAGGGCGGCGCCGAGCAGCACCGCTGCGGGGGCGACAGGTCTTCCAATACGCATAGGCGAACCCTAAGGTCCGATATGTCCATTGGAGCGGGAGCAACGCAGAACGGCCAGGGCCGAGAGGAGCAACGCGGGGGACGTACGGAGGACCGGCGGGCCGGCGGCCGGCGGCTCGGAGAACCGGTGGCCGCCGGCCGGTGCGGGCCGGAGGACCGGCGACGGCGGGGCGGGGAAGCGGGGACAGCGGGTCAGAGGACCAGCGACAGCAGCAGGACGAGGACGAGGGAGACGACGGAGATCACGGTCTCCATCAGCGACCAGGTCTTGATCGTCTGGCCGACGTCCATGCCGAAGTACTCCTTCACCATCCAGAAGCCGGCGTCGTTGACGTGGCTGAAGAACAGCGAGCCGGCGCCGACGGCGAGGACGAGCAGCGCGGTGTGAGTGGTGCTCATGCCCTCGGCGAGCGGGGCGACGAGCCCGGCGGCGGAGATGGTGGCGACGGTCGCCGAGCCGGTGGCGAGCCGGATGCCGACGGCGATCAGCCAGGCCAGCAGCAGGGCCGAGATCGACCAGCCCTTGGAGAAGTCGAGGATCATCCGGCCGACGCCCACGTCGATCAGCGTCTGCTTGAAGCCGCCGCCCGCGCCCACGATCAGCAGGATGCCGGCGATGGGGGCGAGGGACTTCTCGACGGTCCCGGCGAGCCGGTCGCGGCCGAAGCCGGCGGCCCGGCCCAGCGTGAACAGTCCGACGAGGACGGCGGCGAGGAGGGCGATCAGCGGCGAGCCGACGACGTCGGTGACGCGCTGGACGTGGTCCTTGGGGTCGTCCACGACGATGTCGACGAGCGCCTTCGCCAGCATGAGGACGACCGGCAGCATGACCGTGGCGACGGTGACCCCGAAGCCCGGGCGGCGCTCCAGCTCGGCCGAGGGCCGCTGGGGTATCAGCTTCTCGGGCGGGGCGATGTCCACCCAGCGGGCGGCCACCCGCGAGAACAGCGGCCCGGCGACCACGGCGGTCGGCACGGCGATCAGCACGCCGAGGGCGAGGGTCACGCCGAGGTTCGCGCCGATGGCGTCGATGGCGGCCAGCGGGCCGGGGTGCGGGGGCACCAGGCCGTGCATCACGGAGAGCCCGGCGAGCGCGGGGATGCCGATCCGCATCAGGGAGTGGTTGCCCCGCTTGGCCACGAGCAGCACCACCGGGATCAGCAGCACGATCCCGACCTCGAAGAACAGCGGCAGGCCGATGACGCCCGCGATCAGCACGATCGCCCACGGCATCGAGCGCGGCCCCGCCTTCGCCAGGATCGTGTCGACGATCTGGTCGGCGCCGCCGGAGTCGGCGAGGAGCTTGCCCAGGATCGCGCCGAGCGCGATGAGGACGCCGACGCCCGAGACCGTCGCCCCGAGTCCTGCGGTGAAGCTCGCGATGGTCTTGTCCATCGGCGCGCCCGCCGCGGCCCCGAGCACCAGCGAGCCGATGGTCAGGGAGAGGAAGGCGTGCAGCTTGAGGCGGGTGATGAGGAGAACGATGACGGCGATGCCGACGAGGACGGCGATCCCCAGCTGTGCGTGACCCGCCGACGTGATCGGTCCGGCGGGGGCCGCGGCCAGCATCTCGACGCTGAGAGTGCTCACGGGGCTTCCTTGGAGGAGGAGGTGGAGGGAGAGAAGGGGGCTAAAGCTGCCTCAGGGCCCCTACGGCCCGCTCGGCGATGGCCTGCGGGCCGGGCGCGACGTCGACGTCGATGCCCGCCTCGTCCGCGCCCAGCGGTTCGAGGGTCGCGAACTGGGAGTCCAGCAGCCTGGTGGTCATGAAGTGGCCCTTGCGGGCCGCCATGCGGCCGGCGATCAGATCGTGGTCGCCGGTGAGGTGGAGGAAGACGAGTCCGGGCGCGGCGGCGCGCAGCCGGTCCCGGTAGGCCCGCTTGAGCGCGGAGCAGCTGACGACCCCGCCGCGGCCCGCACGGTCCGCGGCCCACGCGCCGATGGCGTCGAGCCAGGGGGCCCGGTCGGCATCGTCGAGCGGGGTCCCGGCGGACATCTTGGCGATGTTGGCGGCCGGGTGGAAGTCGTCGCCCTCGGCGTAAGGGACCCCGAGGGCCTGGGCGACGAGCGGTCCGACGGTGGTCTTGCCGGTGCCGGCGACGCCCATCACGACGACGACGCGGGGGTGTGCCGGACGGCTGCTCATCGGGGCCTCACTGTCTTCATTGACGGGGGTGTGGCCACACTGAAACGCATTACGTACGACATATTCAAGCCCCTGTGACTCAAACGTCATACTTAATTTGCCGTGGGCGGGGATCGTAGGCTTGCCCCATGGAAAACCAGGGGCAGGGGCTGCACGCGCGCGTGCTGGAGTCCCTCGGGCCCGCGATCACCTCGGGCACGTACCCGCCGGGCAGCGTCCTGCGCACCGACGAGCTGGAACGCCGCTTCGAGGTCTCGCGCACCGTGATCCGCGAGGCCATACGCGTCCTGGAGTCCATGCACCTGGTCGAGTCCCGGCGCAGGGTCGGCGTCACCGTCCGCCCCACCGAGGAGTGGAACGTCTACGACCCCCAGGTCATCCGCTGGCGCCTCGCCGGCGCCGACCGGCCGCGCCAGCTGCGCTCCCTCACCGTGCTCCGCTCGGCCGTCGAGCCGGTGGCGGCCGGGCTCGCCGCCCGCCTCGCCACGCCCGAGCAGTGCGAGGAGCTCACCCGGCACGCCCTCGGCATGGTCGCCACCTCACGCGGCCAGCAGCTCGGCGCCTACCTGGTCCACGACGTGGCCTTCCACCGGGTGATCCTGCGCGCCTCCGGCAACGAGATGTTCGCCCGCCTGGGCGACGTCGTCGCCGAGGTCCTCACCGGCCGCACCGAACACCAGGTCATGTTCACCGACCCCGACCCGGCCGCCGTCACCCTCCACGTCCGCGTCGCCGAAGCCGTACGGGAACGGGACGCCGCCCGCGCGGAGGCCCTGACGCGCGAGATCACGGCCGGCGCGATGGCCGAACTCGACATCCTCGCGCCGTAGCGGGTCATGGCGGGGCCGTGACGGGAGTGTCGCGGGCGCGCCACAAAACGACAGAGGTGCGACAAAATGATCGCCATCTCGAACGACCGTCCGTAGCCTGATCCCATGCGCCACGAGAACGACCACGCCCGGGACCGCGCCCACGACGACGAAGACCAGCCCGTCTTCATCCGCCAGCGCTACGGCACCCGCTGGGTCTACAACCACCGCAACCCGGTGGGCCTCGCACTGATCATGATCGTGCCGATCGTGGCGATCGGGGCGCTGCTGCTGATGACCCGCGGAGCGGGTCGGTAGTGAAAGCGGGCGAACATCGCAGGTCGATATTTATCATCGCCCGTCATCACCCAACGGATTTACTTCCCCACCGAGTTGGGCCACTAGGGTGATCTCAGCGCACCGCGGTGCGCCTCCCCTCATGGATCGTCTCCGGGCCTCGTGCCCTCGGGGCCCGGCCCGACCCTGAGGAAAGGCCGTCGACCGGGATCTCGGCGGCCGGTCTGAGGGGAGGCGCCCATGGGGCGTCGCAGGAAGCCGAAGCCGTCGATCCGGCAGCGCGTCGAGGACGTTCTGGTCCGCGCAGCGTGGAAGCTGGGGAGGTGGTTCAAGGGCTGATCTGAGCCTCAGAGAACGAGGCTCAGGTCAAGCACCTGTTCGGATTCTAAGCTCCCGCCCTGTGGTTTCCCGGCCCCGGGCGGGGGCCCTTCGTGTTCACGGTACCGGATCCGGCGGCGGCAGGCACGACCCATCGCCCTCATGACAGCCGCGGCCGTGCCGAGTTGGGCAGCACGGGCAGAGGGACCGGTGAGGCCTGGGTGGCGCTGGGGCCGGCGGGCCTCGCCCCCAGCCCGCTTGTACACCAGGCAGGCCTGCCCGGCCGGTGGATTTCCGCGCCGAGGGGGCGCCCCCGCCCCCGCTGCCAGCCTGTTCTGACCTGCAGTCACAGCACGGATCTCAGCCGCCGCGGGTCCCCGCCTTGAGGGTGCGTATCAGGCTGCCGAGCGCGAGTGGGGTAGTCCGCACGACGGTGCGGGGGGCGTCGCTCTCGCGGAGGGCGATCGCGGCGCCGGTCGCGGCGACCTCGACGCAGTCGTTGTTGTCGCCGGTTCCCGAATACGTGGACTTCTGCCACCTATCACTCATGGCGCACTCCCGCCTTGATGGCGCGTATCAGTGCGCCGAAGGCGGGTGGGGTGGTCCGCACGACGGTGGCGGGGGCGTCGCTCTCGCGGAGGGCGATCGCGGCTCCGGCCGCGGCGGCCTCCACGCAATCGTTGGTCTGTTCGTTCCCCGAGAACGTGGATTTCTGCCAGGCAACCATATGCATCGTCAGCCCCTCACAGCTCGCATGCGATCCGATGAATCAAGTCGCGAGTCTCCCGCGGGCCAAGTGCCGCACGCTCCACCTTGTTCCAACGGTTGCGGTATTTGGCGAGTTGCTCCTTAGCGTGAAAGAAAGCGCTGCCGTGGAGGTGGTCTACCTGGACCGTATCGAGGGCGGCCACGCGGTCGACCGCGTAGAGCATCGAGTACCCCATACCCGCGAAGCCCTCAGCCTCGAACGGCACAACCCGGATCGTGACCCCCGGCCGGTCGGATACGGCCAGCAGGAAGTGGAGTTGATCGCGGGCGACTTTGCGATCGCTCACCCTCATTCGCAGCGCAGCCTCATGCACGATCGTGGAGATGGCCGGAGGATTGTCACGCTCGAGTACCGCTCGGCGCTGCAAGCGAAATGCAGTGACCGTATCGACATCGACGTCATACGGCTCAAGTTCATCAGCCACGTAGGCAAATAGCGACCGCACATAGTCCTCAGTCTGCAGTAACCCCGGCACGTTGACGATCTGCACGCTGCGCAAGGCACTCGCGTGCCACTCCAGCTCCGCCAGGTCCAGGGCTTGACTCCTCATGCGTCCCCGGTACTTCTCCCACCACCCCCGAGATCGCTCCGCCGCCCGCTCCGCGAGGGCATCAACCAAGGCGGCGTCCTCCACGCCGTACCGCTCCGCCAGGAGACGCGTCCTCTCGGCGCCCACCGCCGCGTTGCCCGCCTCGATGTGGGACAGCCACGCCTGATCGCGCCCGACGGCCGCGGCAGCGTCCCGCGCCGAAACGCCCGCCCACTCGCGCAGCTTCCGCAGCTCGGCGCCCAGCCGCTCCTGCCGGGCCGTGACGATGGTCCGCCTCGCCATGTCGTCCTCTTTCTCGCGCGCTTGCGGCGCCAATGTGTCACAGCGAGCCCCGATGGGGCGAACTTCACGGGATCGCTTGCGCAGTACCAAATTTGGCTCCTACGTTGAGTGTCGCGCAGCTCACACCGCGAGCTCACCGCCCACCCGGAAGCGCACCGCCCCACCCTGCCCCCACGCAGTGGGCAGGCGCCGCGGCAATGACACCGGGCGCGCGATCACTTCACCCCACCCCGCCGGAGGCGCCATGTTCCTGCCTGCCCCGAAGCCCGCGCCCGTCGCTCCTGAGATCGAGCCGTTCGAATACCGGCTGCGCGTGCCGAACGACGCCCGCGCCATTCCCCTCGCGCGCGGCACCGTCCGGGCCGCACTCACCGCCCACGAGCTGGGCGAACTCGTCCCGAGGGCCGAGCTGTTGGCTACCGAGCTGCTCACGAACGCGATCGTGCACACCGTCGACGAGGCGGAACTCCGTATCTCCTGGTCGCAGTGGGACGTGCTCACGCTCACAGCGTGGGACACCGAGGATCTGCCGCCGGCACCACGGCCGGACCCCTGCCCCTACGACGTCGACGGCCGCGGCCTGATCCTCGTCCGTTCGCTCGCCGACAAGTGGGGGGTCTACTCCTCACCCCATGGCTTCACGTGCGGCGCCTCCAAGGCCGTCTGGTGTTCGCTCACCCGCAGCCACGTCGCCGACGGGCCCCGGCCCCGGCCGGCGCTCGAACCACCGCTCCGACGCCTCCAGTTGCGCAGCGAGTGAGATGAGCCGCGGCTCGCTGTCGGCCGGGCCGAGAAGCTGGGCGCCGAGCGGGAGGCCGGTGGTCGTGAAGCCGGCCGGGACGCTCATGCCCGGCCAGCCGAGGACGTTCCACGGCCAGGAGTACGGACAGGCCGAGATCATCGCCGCGTCCGTACGGCTGCTGGACAGGCCGGTCAGGTCCCCGATCCGCAGCGGCGGGACCGCCGTGGTCGGGGTCAGGACGACGTCGAAGCGGTCGAAGATCTCCCCCACGCGCCGCCGCAGCGGCTCCTCCGCCGCCCGGGCCACACGCAGGATCCCGCCGCCCAGCAGCAGCCCGCCGCGCGCGTTCACCCTCGTGCGGGCGTCCAGCAGGGCGGGGTCGGGGACGCGCCCGGCCCATTCCCGTACGCCGGACATCGAGCGCGGCACGAACGTGAGCCCGATCAGCCCGTAGCGCGGCTCCTCCTCGACCACCTCGTGCCCGAGAACTGCCAGTCGTTCCGCGATGCGGAGGGTCGCGGACCGGGCTTCGGGGTCGAGCCGCTGGCGGGCGGCGGCGAACGCGGGGCGCAGGGAGAGCGCGATCCGCAGCCGGCCGGGGTCGCGGTCGGCGGCGCCGAGGACGTCCACAGGGCGCGGCCGGTGGAGGTCCCCGCCGTGGCTGCCGCTCGCCGCGTGGAGCAGGAGCGCGGCGTCGGCGACCGTACGGGCGAGGGGGCCGTGGCAGGTGATGCCGCGGAAGGACTCCGGCTCGGGCCAGGTGGAGACGCGTCCGCGCTGCGGTTTGATGCCGACCAGGTGCGTCCAGGCGGCGGGGATCCGGAGCGAGCCGGCGCCGTCCGAGCCGAGGGCGGCCGGTACGAGGCCCGCGGCGACGGCTGCCGCGGCGCCGCCCGAGGAGCCGCCGGGCGTGTGCTCCGTGCTCCAGGGATTGCGGGTCGCGCCGAACGCGGGGCCTTCCGTGACGGGCCACTGCCCGAGCTCCGGCGTGTTCGTCTTGCCGACGATGACCGCGCCCGCGGCGCGGAGCCGTCGTACGGCCTCGCTGTCGGCGGATTTCGGCGGGAAATCGCCTGCGCAGCCGAAGGCGGTGGGCTCCCCGGCGACGTCGATGTCGTCCTTCACGGCGACGGGGACGCCCAGCAGCGGGGCTCGCCCGCCGTCCGCGAGCCGCCGGTCCGCCGCGTCCGCCTCGGCGAGCGCGGCCCCGGCCCGTACGCGGCGGAACGCGTTGAGCAGGGGCTGCGTCGCCGCGATACGGGCCAGCGCGCGCTCGACGAGCTCGCGCGAGGAGACGTCGCCGGCGGCCAGTGCCCGTGCCTGGGCCACCAGTCCACTGCCCGTCAGGTCCGTTAAGCCCGAGGTGTCTGCTGTATCTGCCGTGTCTGTCGTGTCTGTCGTGTCCGCCCTGTCTGTCATCCGGTCCCTCCCCCGTGGTTCGAAGCCCTTCGCTCCGAATACCGTGAGTGCACCTCTGGCCTCATTTTGTACCCTTCCTCTGGCTTGGGGAGGCGAGAGTTGACGTCATCGACGGCATTGACGGACGAAATCCGCGCACTGCACGCGCAGGAGGGGCGGCCGGCCGCACTGGTCGGCCGGTTCCGGCGCACGGCGGTGCTGGTGCCGTCGGACAGTCAGGACGGTTTGTGGTCCGCCGAATACGGCGGGATCCGGTGGATCTACGCGTTCACGAACGAGGCGGCTCTCGGGCGGTTCGCGCTCGCGCAGGGGGCTGACGGGACGGCGGACTGGGCGTACCGGACGGTGCTGGGCGCGCGGCTGCTGGACGTGGTCGTGCCGGCGGTCGGCGTACCGGCGGGCGTCGCGCTCGATGTCGGCAGCCCGGAGCCGGTGCTGTTCCCGCCGGTGGTCGGGATCGTGCCGGACGCGTACGCCGTTGATGCGGACGCGGACGCTGAGGGTGCGGCGTGAACGACCCCAACCTCGCCGCAGACGCGGCGGCACTCAACAACATCGCCAAGGGCATCAACGAAGCCATAGGCGAGCTGAAGTCCCTCGGCACCCCCGGCGAGGCGGCTGTCGGCCGCGGCTTCGACGAACTCGCCCTCAGCGGCGTCGAGCTGGGCCACGAGGGGCTGGCCGCCGCCTTCAAGACGTTCTGCGACCGGTGGGACTGGGGCGTCCGGACCCTGGTCCAGGACGGCAGCCGGTTCGCCGAGCGGGTCGGCCTCGCCGCGGGCTACTACCACGAGCAGGACGTGTA
The DNA here is from genome assembly GCF_049725035.1 of Streptomyces sp. XH2. NCBI lineage: Bacteria > Bacillati > Actinomycetota > Actinomycetes > Kitasatosporales > Streptomycetaceae > Streptomyces > Streptomyces sp. XH2. Next base: position 55,732 of record NZ_JBMMMZ010000007.1, read on the forward strand.
CATCCGGGACTCGTTCAAGGTCGGCGTGAACGCCGCCATGGGCAATCCGCACCTCCTGGAAGAGGACGTCGAGAAGAAGTCCATGAGCGAGATCCTCGCCGACAACCCCGTCAACGACTTCCGCAACCCGGACTACAGCGCCGAATCGTTCCGCAAGGCCGGCGAGAACAGCCGCCAGGTGTGGGCGAACACCCTCCGCGACGCCAGCACGGGTGCGGGGAACGGCTTCGGCAGGGGCCCGCTCGGCCGTCAGGGCACGGACGCGGCGAACAAGCTCGCCGACAAGCTGGATGGCGGCCGGCCCTCGCAGTCCGGCGAGCCCGAGGTGGCCGGCTGATGGGGCTCTGGGACCCGATCGACGCCGTCGGCGAGCTGGCCGAAAAGGGTGTGCACAAGGTCGAGAAGAAGGCCGGCGAAGCCGTCGAGTGGGGCGCGGGCAAGGCCGCCAAGGCCCTCGACAAGGTCGGCGCGCACGACGAGGCGCTCGCGGTCAGGTACCTGGGCGACCGGGCCGCCTCGGAGCTCGGTGCCGAGGTCAAGGAACAGCAGCTCGGGCAGACCGAGAACCCGCTGGCCCTGATCCACGGCGAGCCCGGGAACATCGAGGCCGCCGCCAAGCACCTCCAGGCCTTCAAGAAGGCCTTCAACACCACCCACGCGGGCCTTCAGCGCGTCCATTCCGGGGAGTGGAAGGGCGAGGGCGCGAAGGGTTTCGACGCCCGGATCGCGCCGGAGGCGAAGAAGTGGGCGCAGGCCGCCGACGCCTGCGAGCACGCCGCGAGCGCTCTCACCTCGTACGCGCACACGGTCCGCTGGGCGCAGAAGCAGGCGCTGGAGGCGATCCGCCTCTACAAGCAGGGCAAGAAGGCCACGAAGGAGGCCGCCGACGCCCACGACGAGAAGGTCGACGCGTACAAGGCGAAGGTGAAGGAGGGCAAGGACCCGGGCAAGCGGCCGGGGGACTTCCACGACCCCGGTGCCGCCGACGTCAAGGAGGCCCACCGCATCCTGGACGAGGCGCGCAAGCAGCGCAACACGGCGGCGGGCGAGGCCAAGGCGAAGATCGACAAGGCGGTGGAGGCGGCCCCGAAGGAACCGGCCTTCCACACCCGCATGAAGGGCGACGCCCAGGGCTTCGCCCAGGGCGCGCAGGTCGAGCTGCTGCACTTCGGCGGCGGGGTCTTCCGGGCCGGTACGGACCTGGTGAAGTTCGGCCGCAGCATGAACCCGCTGGACCCGTACAACGTCACGCACCCCGCGGAGTACCTCAACGGTGTCAGCAACACCGCTGCCGGTCTCGTCTCCCTCGCGTCCCACCCGGAGCGCATTCCGGGCGCCCTGCTCGGCCCCGGCTGGGGATCGGACCCGTCCGAGGCCGGGGGACGCCTCTTCGGCAACTTCCTGCTGTCCCTGCCCACCGGCGGGGCGGCGGGGGCAGGCACGCGCTTCGGGGCGGGGGCGGCGCGGAAGGGCGCGGAGATCGGCGCGCGGGCGGGAGCCCGGGCCGGGGCGCGAGCGGGTGAGGAGGGGGCGGAGAGCGCGGCGCGCGCCGCGACCCGGGAGCACCCGCCGGAGCCGAACAAGGACCCCAAGAACGTGGAGGTCTGCGAGACGGACCCCGTGGACATCGCCACGGGCCGCATGTTCCTGCCGCAGACCGACGTCGCGCTGCCCGGCGCGCTCCCCCTGGTCTTCTCCCGCCACATGAAGTCCGGATACCGCTGCGGCCGGTGGTTCGGCCCGTCGTGGGCGAGCACCGTGGACCAGCGGCTGGAGATCGACGACGAGGGCGTGATCTTCGTCGACGAGCACGGGCGGCTGCTGGAGTACCCGCACCCGGTGCCGGGCGTGGCCACGCTGCCCGCCAGGGGGCCGCGGTGGCCGCTGTCGGTCGAAACGGACGGCTCGTACGCCGTCACGGAGCCGGACACGGGCCTCATCCGTCACTTCGCTCTCCGCGAGGGCGGCCGCGAGGCTCTGCTGCACCAGCTGACGGACCGCGGCGGTCATCACTGGATCACGTACGAGTACGAGGCGGACGGCACGCCTGCCGCGATCGTCCACGGCGCCGGCCAGCGGCTCCGCATCACCACCGACGGCGGCCGCGTCACGGCCCTGCACCTGGCCGGGACGGAGGTGATCCGCTACGGCTACGACGAGGCGGGCGACCTCACGGAGGTCACCAACTCCTCGGGGTTGCCGCTGCGTTTCGGGTACGACGATCGCGGCCGGATGACGTCGTGGACCGACCGGAACGACACGCACTACGAGTACGTCTACGACGACGGGGACCGCTGCGTCTTCCAGACCGGCACCGACGGGCACATGCGCTCCTCCCTGGAGTACGGCGCCCCGGATCCGGACAGCGGTCTGCGCGTCACCCGGGTGACGAACTCTCTGGGTCACACCACCGCCTTCACCATCAACCGGCGCTCGCAGATCGTCGCCGAGACGGATGCGACCGGCGCCACCACGCTGTCGTCGTGGGACCGCCACGACCGCCTTCTCTCGCGCACGGACCCACTGGGCGTGAGGACGGAGTTCCGCTACGACACGGAGGGGCGCCTGACGGACGTGTTCCGGCCGGACGGCAAGCGGATCACGGCCACGTACAACGCCCTCGGCCTGCCGGAGACGACGACGGGCCCGGACGGCTCGGTTTGGCGCCACGGGTACGACGGGGCGGGGAACCGCACGTCGACAACGGACCCGGCGGGCGCGGAGACGCGGTACGCGTACGACGACGCCGGCCATTTGTCATCCGTGACGGACGCCCTGGGCAACACCACCCGCATCACCTGCAACAGGGCGGGCCTGCCGGTCGAGATCACCGACCCGCTCGGTGCCGTCACCAGCTACCGCCGGGACTCCTTCGGCCGCGTGACGACCGTCATCGACCCGCTCGGCTCCACGACCCGCCTGACGTGGACGGTGGAGGGACAGCTCACCCGCCGCATCGCCGCCGACGGCGCCGAGGAACGGTGGACGTACGACGGCGAGGGCAACTGCACGGCGCACACGGACGCCCTCGGCGGCGTCACGCGCTACGAGTACGGGCCCTTCGACGTCCTGACGGCCCGGACCGGCCCGGACGGCGTGCGCCACGAGTTCACGCACGACACCCTCCTCCAGCTCACCCGCGTCACCAACCCGCAGGGCCTGACCTGGGACTACGTCTATGACCCGGCCGGGCGTCCGGCCGCCGAGACCGACTTCGACGGCCGGACGCTGACGTACGCGCATGACGCGGCGGGGCGGCTCGTGTCCCGCACGAACGGGCTGGGCGAAACGATCACGTACGAGCACGACGTGCTGGGGCGCGTGGTCCGGAAGGACGCGGCGGGCACGGAGACGACGTACGTGCACGACGCCGCGGGCCGCCTGACGGAGGCGAGCGGCCCCGACGCCACGGTGGTCTACAGCCGGGACCGGCTCGGCCGCGTCAAGTCGGAGACGACGAACGGCCGGACGCTGACCTTCGCGTACGACGCGCTCGGGCGGCGCACGCGCCGGGTGACGCCGGGCGGGGCGGTGAGCACGTGGACGTACGACGCGGCGGGGCGGCGGGCGTCACTGACCGCCTCGGGGCAGGTCTTCGACCTCGAACACGACGCGACGGGCCGGGAGGTGGCACGCCGCTTCGGGCAGGGCCTGACCCTGTCGTCGGCATGGGACGCCGTGGGGCGCCTGGTGTCCCAGGGACTGGAGGGCGCCGGGGAGGAACTCCTCCAGCACCGCGCCTACACCTACCGCCGCGACGGCCACCTCACCGGCATCACGGACGTCACGAACGGCTCCCGCACCTTCGAGCTGGACGCGGCGGGCCGCGTCACGACGGTCAGCGCGGCGAACTGGCAGGAACGGTACGCCTACGACGAGGCGGGCAACCAGACGGAGGCGGAGTGGCCGGCGAGGCACCCGGGCGCGGAGGCGCAGGGCGCGCGCACGTACACGGGCACGCGCATAACGCGCGCGGGCGGAATCCGCTACGAGCACGACGAGCAGGGCCGGGTGGTGGTCCGCCAGAAGACGCGCCTGTCTCGTAAACCCGACACATGGCGCTACGAGTGGGACGCGGAGGACCGCCTCACGTCGGTGGTGACTCCGGACGGCACGCGCTGGCGCTACGCGTACGACCCACTGGGCCGCCGAATAGCGAAGGAACGCCTGTCGGCGACGGGCGGGGTGGCGGAACGCGTGGACTTCACGTGGGACGGCACGAAACTCGCTGAACAGACCAGCACGGCTGTGGGGTTGCCCAACCCCATAACCTTGACCTGGGACTACCAGGGCCTCCACCCGATATCCCAGACGGAACGCATCTCGGCGGCGGAGGCGCCTCAACGCGAGGTGGACCGCCGGTTCTTCGCGATCGTGACGGACCTGGTCGGCACGCCGACGGAACTGATCGACGAAACAGGCCGGACGGCTTGGCGCACCCGCTCCACGCTCTGGGGCACGACGGCGTGGTCGCGCGACAGCACGACGTACACCCCACTCCGCTTCCCGGGCCAGTACTTCGACCCCGAAACGGGCCTCCACTACAACTACCACCGCCACTACGACCCGGACTCGGCCCGCTACACGTCCCCGGACCCCCTGGGCCTGACCCCGGGCCCCAACCCGTCCATATACGTCGACAATCCGAATGCCTGGGTCGACCCGCTGGGGCTCGCGCCCTGTCCTCCGCAGGAGAAGGTAACCAGCCTTGCGGAAGTGACCGCACCCAAACCGCTGAAGCCTCACCAGGTCACAGATGCTTGGCGCAACTTTCTCGGCGATGGGCCATATACGAATATTCATCCCCGAACCGGCCAAATAGATCCAAACCGTCTGGTCTCTGCGGATGGACAGCGAAGCATTCGAATGGGCGACCATGAAATGAACAGCAAACCGACAAAGTTCCACTTCCACATGGAGACGTGGGAGTATTACGCCCCGACCAACGAATGGGTTGTGGGAAACACCATGGTGCGAGTCCCGCTAGGATTGAAATAATGCGAATCGAAGTTTCGAACATCCTGGACAGCGAATCCGGCAAGGTTGAGTTTCACTCCCCCGCGGGGACGGCGAGAGGATTCTGGAAGGGGCCACAGCCTGCTCTGCTCGGCAACTTCGACGTCGAAATCGAAGTTCCCGAAGTCATTCACTCCTGGGATTCGACAGGTGTGCCTGGCGGCAGGCTCGACACTATCGAATCCGCAGAGGGTGAAATAATCCACGTCTCCGGAACCGTAGAGCATGCCGATGAAGACCCCGTTATTTCACTCAGGATTCATTCAGACATCGTGCTCGTAGAGCTTGACGCTGCGGAGAGACCGGCGGAGGGGTCCGTATTGGCATTTACCGCATCAGCTATCGATCTCTACCCCTACCTGTTGTGAGTGCCGGGGGCACACAGGGCTCACTGTGCCATCGCTAAAATTTCCACCATGGGCATGTTGAACGTCGAGGAGGGGCCAGTCGGCCGACCGGCAACGCCGCCTCCCTGGACCGCGCCGAGCGAGATCGAGCGGCGCCTGTACGAGGCGAAGACGCGCGGCGACTGGCCCGCCTTCTTCGACGTGCTGGCCGGGACCAACCTCTTCCTGGCCGTCTCGCGGCGGCAGGCCGACTCGGCTCCCGACGCCGTGTTCTTCACCCCGTACTGGAATCCGCAGACGAACACGCAATGCCTGGCGGTGTTCACCGAGGGGATGCTGCCGGTGCCGGTCCCCGACCCGGTGTTCGTCTCGCGTTCCTTGGAGTGGTACGGCCGCGCCTGGCAGGACGCTGATCCGCCGTTCCTGGCGGTCAACCCCGGCAGTCCCTGCGAGGCGTTCCTGCCGACGACGCCCGCTCACCGGGCCGTCTGGCGGCAGCATCACGAGCGCGCCCGCAACGCTCGCAGCGCCGACAGCGCCTGCGGGCAGTCCCACGCGCACGGCACGCTGCGCGCTCTCCACGTGGGCGGCCCCCTGCACGGGCCGGTCGCTCACGGGCTGGCCTGCGGGGCGTTGTTGTTCGTGAAGAACGGCGAGCTGTGGAATTCCATGGCCTATCACGGCACGGGTTACCACCACGAACGCCACCGGCTGGCGGAATTCTGGGGCGTCACCAGCCGTGAGGAATGGTCCCGCTCCCAGGAACAGCTGCTCAACGCGGACATGGTCAGTGACGTGTGGCAGTTCGTCCTGGGCGTCCGGCACGCGCTCGCCCGGGACTTCGCCGGGGCCGTCACCGTCGAGCACTGGCGCGAGAGCGCCGAGCGCGTGCTGCGGCGCCGCATCGAGGAGGCCGGGGAGGCCCGGATCACGCCCGAGGGGGTCACCCAGGGGCGGACCGTATCGGCAGCCGAGGCGGAGTCGCAGGTCGCGGGCGTGCGACGGATGATCGGGCGCATCGCCCGCTACGAGGCCCGCTTCCGCGCGGACGGACTGCTGCCGGAGGGCTCCTTCATCCGGACCACGGAGGCCTGGGACTACGGGCGGGCCTCCGGCATGGCCCGCTGGGGGCTCGGGGCGCGGTTCTGCACCCTGGAGGAGGCCGAGCAGGCCGTGCTCCGTGCCGGTCGTGCCGCGCAGTCCGCCTACCGCTCGTGGGAGGACTTCTCCGCCGGCTTCACCCTTGGGCGATGCCTCCACTTCGACGAGGAGGAATTCGGCAGCTGGTACCAGGAAATGGTCGACGCTCACCGTCTCCTCACCACTGACCCTGCCAGCCCCTGGCTCAACATCCCCTGGAAATAGGGCAGGAGACCCCGACATCGCCCTGACATCCAGCCCTTACGGGTATGGCTGTCCCCACCTCCGGACCGGGAGTTGGCCTCATGGGCAGGTGATCCGGCGGCGGACAGCCTTGTGTCCATGAGATCCCGTAGCCGTACAGCCGTGATCGTGGCCCTGTCCGCCGCCGCCTGTGCCACCGCGTTGAGCGTTCCCGCGCAGGCCGCCTCCTCGTCCGCCGGCCCTCCCGCCCTCAAGTGGCACCCCTGTACCGCCGAAGGCAGCGCCCCCGGGAGCGAGTGCGCCACGCTCCCCGTCCCCCTCGACTACCGCAAGCCCTCCGGGCCCACCGTCGACATCGCCGTGTCCCGGCTCCGCTCCGACCGGCCGCAGGCACGGCGCGGCACGCTCCTGCTGATAGCGGGCGGGCCCGGAGGGTCCGGGGTGGAGGACGTGGCACGGCAGGGGGAGAAGGTGCGCAAGGCCACCAAGGGGGCGTACGACATCGTCGGGCTCGATCCGCGCGGCGTCGGCGGCAGTACCGCCGCCGACTGCGGGGTGTCCGAGGACGACCGGCAGATGCTCAGCTTCCGGGCCTGGCCGCGCCCGGACGGCGACATCTCCGAGGGGATAGAACGTGCCCGGCGCATCGCCGACGCCTGTGCCCGTAACGGCGGGGACGTCCTGCGCAGTCTCACCACCCGCAACCAGGCGCGGGACATGGACCGGTTCCGCGACGCCCTGGGCGAGAAGAAGCTGTCCGCCGTCGGCACGTCCTACGGGACGTACGCCGGTGCCGTCTACGCGCAGATGTTCCCCGAGCGCACCGACCGCTGGGTGCTCGACAGCAGTGCGGACCCCGATCCCACCCGCGTGGCGCACGGCTGGCTGAACAACATGTCGGGAGGTGCCGACGACGCCTTCCCCGACTTCGCCCGGTGGGCCGCCGACCCGGCCCGCGGGAAGGACCGGGTCGCGGAGCGTGCCGAGGACGTCCGCCCCGGGTTCCTCGCGCTCGCCGCGGAGCTCGACCGCGCTCCCCGTACGTTCAAGGACACCGGCCGTCCGCTCACCGGCAACGTGCTGCGGCAGGTGATGCAGATGAGCCTGTACGGCAAGGAGCGCTACCCCACCCTGGCCACGCTGATGCGGGCCGCCCGCAGCGGCGGCGACGGCCCGGTCACCGCGCCCGACCCCTTCCCCCAGCCGCTCACGCAGCGCGACGCGGCCGTGTTCGCCGGCATCGTCTGCAACGACGTGGCCTGGCCCCGCGACGTCGCCTCGTACCAGCGGGACGTCGCCGTGGACCGCGTCCGCCATCCCCTCACCGCAGGCATGCCGGCGTCCATCACCCCGTGCGCGTTCTGGAAGGACGCGCCCGCGGAGAAGACCACCCGCATCACCTCCCGCGGCCCGTCCAACATCCTCATGGTGCAGAACCTGCGCGACCCGGCCACGCCCCACCGCGGCGGTCTGAAGATGCGCGAGGCCCTCGGCGACCGCGCCCGTCTCGTCTCCGTGGACGCCGGGGGCCACGGCGTGTGGCTCGACACCGGCAACGCCTGCAGCGACCGTGCGGTCAGCGAGTTCCTCGTCACCGGCAAGCGGCCGGCGCACGACACCCTCTGCCGCGCTCAGCGTTCCAAGTAGGCCAGGACCGCCAGCACCCGCCGGTTGTCCGTGTCGCAGGCATGCAGCTCCAGCTTCGTGAAGATGTTCCCTATGTGCTTGGACACGGCCTTCTCCGTGACGAACAGCGCCTCGGCGATGCCGGCGTTGGAGCGGCCCTGTGCCAGGCACGACAGGACCTCGCGTTCGCGCGGCGTGAGGGCGGCCACCCCGCGGTCGCGGTCCTTGCTCCCGAGGAGCTTGGAGACGACCTCGGGATCCATGACCGTGCCGCCGCCCGCCACGCACTCCAGCGTCGTCATGAACTCCACGCCGTTGGAGACCCGGTCCTTCAGGACGTAGCCCACCGCGCCCGCGCCGTCGGCGAGGAGCTCATGGGCGTAGAGCGGCTCGACGTACTGGGAGAGGAGCAGCACCGGCAGGCCGGGCAGGGCCCGGCGGGCGGTGAGGGCGGCGCGCAGGCCGTCGTCGGCGAAGCCCGGGGGGAGGCGGACGTCGACGACGGCCAGGTCGGGGCGGTGGGCGGTGAGGGCGGCGAGGAGGCCGGGACCGTTGTCGACGGCCTCGGCGACCTCGTGCCCGAAGGCCTCCAGCAGCCGGATCAGACCGTCCCTCAGCAGGAAGTGGTCCTCGGCGAGGACAACGCGCACGGCACCTCCATCGTCACGATCGTCGGGCCGCCCGCGGGGCTGCTGACGGCCAGCACGCCGTCGAAGGTGGCGAGGCGCCGTTCGAGGCCGCGCAGCCCGGTGCCGCGCGTCACGTCGGCGCCGCCGCGCCCGTCGTCGGTCACGGTCACCCGCAGCGTGCCGTCCGCCTCCTCGTAGCGGGCGTCGATCCACGCCCGCCCGGCGCCGGAGTGCTTGGCGGCGTTGGTCAGGGCCTCGGAGACCGCGAAGTACAGGGCGGACTCGACGGGCGGCTCGGGGCGCCCGGGCACCTCGAAGACCACCTCCGTGGTCAGCGGGCTGACCATGGCCAGGGCCCGTACGGCGTCGGGCAGGCCGCGGTCGGCGAGGACCGGCGGGTGAATGCCGCGCACGAGGTCGCGCAGCTCCTCCAGCGCTTTGGCGGACGATTTGCGGGCCTCGCTCAGCAGCCCCCGGACGGCCTCGGGGTTCTTCTCCAGCAGGTGTTCGGCAGCGTCCAGGGTCATGCCCATGGCCACGAGGCGCGCCTGCGCGCCGTCGTGCAGGTCCCGCTCGATGCGCCGGATCTCTGCCATCTGCGCGTCGGCGGCGTACGAGCGCGTCGTGGAGAGGTGCTCGATGCGGTGGGCCATCCGCTCGGCCTCGCCCGGTGCGAGGAGCGTACGGGCGAACCGGGCGTGGGCGCGCACCGTCCGTGGCGCGACCCAGAGCGCGAGCCCCAGCTCGCAGACGCCCAGCACCCCGGCGAGCGTGGCCGTGACCGGGCCCTCGACGGGCAGGAAGCCGAACCGGATCCCGCCCCACGCGTCCGCGAGCCGCTCCCCCTCGAAGCCGAGGAAGACGCCCCAGAGGCCGCTGAGGACGAGGGCGAGCGGTGCGAAGGCCAGCGCTCCGCCCACGATCGGGCCGACGGTCACCCAGCGCCAGTCCCGCCAGGTCCGGCCGTCCTTGAGGACGAGCCGGGCGCGGGCGACCACGCCCTCCGAAGCCGGCGCGGGCGGCTCGTACGGAGGCGCGTACGGGTCGGGGATGCCGACCCCCGACCACCGGCGGGCCAGCTCACGCTGCCCGGCAGCCAGCCCGCGTATCTTCTGCGCGGCGCGCGGCAGCAGCAACAGGCCCAGGCCGCAGCCGGCCGTCGTGACCGCGAGGCCGAACCACAGGCCCGCCAGGCTCTCCGTGACCGACAGCGCGCTGAGCACGAGGGAGCGCCGTAGCGCCTTGAGCCCCGTGACCAGTCCCTTGCCGAGGGAGAAGCCCTCGCGCCTCTCTTCCTTCATTCCCGTCCGCCCCGTGCCGTTCCTGTACGTCCCGTCATTCTCCGGGGTCACACGGGCGCGTGTCGGTGGGAGAAACTCCCCTCTTCGCGGAACCCCGGTCAGATCTTCGCGGAACCCCCGGTCAGAACAGCTGCTGCTGGCCGTCCATCGGCGGCTCCTCCGGGTCGAACAGCCGCGGTTCCGTCGCCAGCAGCGGCGCCGAGCGGCGCGAGCCCGGGCAGGAGACCAGCTCGTACGAGAAGGCGGGGCGGCGGCCCGGCGGGTCGTGGCGGGCGTAGCGGCCGCCGACGACGGCGATCTCGCGAGTGCATACGGGGCAGGCGCGGCGGGGAGCGGACATACCCTCCAGTGTCGCTCACGGAGAGCACGCGGAGAACCGCCCCGGAAGACGTCGGATGACGTCAGAAGACGTCCGCCGGGACGTGCGTCCCCCACACCTCCCGCAGCACGTTGCACACCTCCCCCACCGTCGCCCGCGCCCGCAGCGCGTCCTTCAGCGGATACAGGACGTTGTCCGTCCCCGCGGCGGCCTCGCGCAGGGCCGTCAGCGCGGCCTCCACCGCCCGGCCGTCCCGTTCCTCCCGCAGCCGCGCGAGCCGCTCCCGCTGCCGGGACTCGATGGCGGGGTCCACGCGCAGCGGTTCGTACGGCTCCTCCTCGTCGAGCCGGAAGCGGTTGACGCCGACGACGACGCGCTCGCCGCTGTCGGTCTCCTGGGCGATGCGGTACGCGTTGCGCTCGATCTCGGCCTTCTGGAAGCCCTGTTCGATGGCGGCGACCGCCCCGCCGCGCTCCTCCACGCGGGTCATGAGGTCCACCGCCGCCGCCTCGACCGCGTCGGTCAGGGACTCCACCGCGTACGAGCCGGCGAACGGGTCGACGGTGGCCGTCACGTCCGTCTCGTACGCGAGGACCTGCTGCGTGCGCAGCGCCAGCCGGGCCGCCTTGTCCGTCGGCAGGGCGATGGCCTCGTCGAAGGAGTTGGTGTGCAGGGACTGGGTGCCGCCGAGGACGGCCGCGAGGCCCTGGACGGCGACGCGCACGAGGTTCACCTCCGGCTGCTGGGCGGTGAGCTGGACGCCGGCCGTCTGCGTGTGGAAGCGCAGCATCTGCGACTTCGGGTCGCGGGCGCCGAACTCCTCCTTCATCACCCGCGCCCAGATCCGCCGGGCCGCCCGGAACTTGGCGACCTCCTCCAGCAGCGTCGTGCGCGAGACGAAGAAGAAGGACAGGCGCGGGGCGAAGGCGTCGACGTCCATGCCGGCGGCCACCGCCGTGCGGACGTACTCGATGCCGTTGGCGAGGGTGAAGGCGATCTCCTGCGCGGGCGAGGCGCCGGCCTCGGCCATGTGGTAGCCCGAGATCGAGATCATGTTCCATTTGGGGAGCTCGGCGCCGCAGTACGCGAAGGTGTCGGCCACCAGCCGCAGCGACGGCTTCGGCGGGAAGATGTACGTGCCGCGGGCGATGTACTCCTTGAGGACGTCGTTCTGGACCGTGCCGGTGAGGCGGTCCGCGGGGACGCCCTGCTCCTCGCCCACGAGCTGGTACATCAGCAGCAGGAGCGCGGCGGGGGCGTTGATGGTCATCGACGTGGAGACCTCGCCGAGCGGGATGCCGCCGAAGAGCACCCGCATGTCCTCGACGGAGTCGACGGCGACGCCCACCTTGCCGACCTCGCCGCTCGCGACGTCCGCGTCGGAGTCGTGGCCCATCTGCGTGGGCAGGTCGAAGGCGACGGACAGGCCGGTGGTGCCGTGCGCGATGAGCTGCCGGTAGCGGGCGTTGGACTCCGCGGCGGTGCCGAAGCCCGCGTACTGGCGCATCGTCCAGGGCCGGCCCGTGTACATCGTCGGGTACACGCCCCGCGTGTAGGGGTACGCGCCGGGCGCGCCGAGCCGCTCGGCGGGGTCCCAGCCGGCGAGGGCCTCGGGGCCGTAGACGGGCTGGAAGGGCAGGCCTGATTCGGTCGACCGGGTCATGGGATGCGACGCCTCCCGCTCTCCGCTGCGGAGCGCCCTCGGTGGCGGGCGTTCCTCCACCGGACTCTAGCGGCGGGGCGGGCGGAAGAGAGGGGGGCGCGGGCAGAGCCGGGGGAAGAGCCCCGCCCGCGCCGATGCGCAGGAGCCGACGGTATGGGGGGAACTCCGGCTCATGCGCAGCCGATGACCAGTCGGCTCACTTCCTACAGCGCCGCGGGGTCGGAAAACGTCACACCCGGGGCCGGAGCGCCGAAACCCGTACTGCTCCGGACGGGCGGCACAAGGCGGAATACTCCGTTCGGATCGCCGGTACCGCCGCTGCCGTCGCCGCCCGTGCCGGAGCCGGCCGGGCCGCTCGTGAGCCCGCCGGTTCCCGTCGCCGTGCCGGAGCGGGCGGCGTCGTCCGCCTTGACCAGGCGCTCGCAGAAGGCGCGCAGGTCGACGGCGCTGCCGATGCCGGCGGCGCGCTCCAGCGTGCGGACGTCGTCCTCGTCGACGGTGCTGCCGCGGTGCTTCTGGGCGTCCAGGTAGTCGCGGCACATGCGGACGGCCCAGGCCGTGCCGGGCTTCGTGCCGTCGCCACGGCCGTTGCCGTCCTTGTCGCCGTCCTTGCTCCTGCCGGGGCGCGGCGAGGCGGACGGGGAGCCCGCGGGCTCGTTCCTGTCGCCGGGCGTACGGCTCCTGCCCGCGCCGGGCGCGGAGCTGCCGGACCCGTCGGGGGTGCCGCTGCCGCTCGGGCCGCCGTCCCGGCCGCGGGACGGCGAGGCGCCGGGTACGCGGCGGCCGTCCGGTGTGACGTTCCCGGCGGGGTCGTCGCCGAAGGCGGACACGCTGGGCGCGGCCGCGGGCTCCCCGCCCGCCCGGCCGAAGGGCGCGGGCAGCACGCCCGCGCCGGCGGCCACCGCGACCCCGCCGATCGCACAGCCCGCGAGGGCCGTGACCAGCGCGGCCTTGACGGGCTGCCAGCGGGAGAAGAGCCGGCGGCGCGGGGCGGCGGGGACGCCGAGCCGCACGGAGGGTTCGGGCGCGGACTCGGGCGTGACGGGAACCGCCACGGCGGCGTTCGCCTCGCGGAACGCGGCCAGCGCGGCCTCTTCCCCGGGCAGCGGCACACCGTCCACGGCCGGCGGGGGCACGAGTGCGCGGAGCGCGGCGACGAGCCGCTCGGCCTCGGCCGGAACGGGGGCGCCCTCCGGCGCGGGGCTGCCGGCGCGGCCGTCCGGCGCGCTCCGGGCCGCCCGGGGCGCGGGGGCCGCGCCGCTCGCGGCTTCCGCCCCGGAGGCGAATGCGCCGGTCCCGGCTACGGTGCGGCCTCCTGGGGAGGCGTCGTCGGTGACGGCTTCGGCATGGGCTTCGGCATGGACTTCGGCAGCGGCACCGGCTTCGGCGGCGGGCACGCCGACCGCACCGGCTGCAGACCCGCCGTCGCCGGCCGCGCCGACCGCAGAGAGGCCGGTTTGGTCCGCACCGGACCCCGCAGCGCCGGTCGTCCGGTCCGCACCGGAGCCCGCAACGCCCGCCGTCCGCTCCGTACCGGAACCCGCAGCACCCGCCACCCGGCCCGCACCCGAACCCGCGGCACCCGCCGTCCACTCCGCACCCGAACCCGCACCGCCCGAGGCGCCGCCGGTGGCACCCGTGCCCGAGGCGCCGCCGTCGTGCGCAGTCCCGTTTTCAGGAGCGTCGCCGGCCGGATCGGCCGTCATGTCTTCGTCGGCAGTTGCGCTGCCTCGCGCCGGGCCGGCGGCAGGCGACCCGTTCAGCAAGCGCTCCACGGCGTCGTCGTCCAGCCAGTCTTCCAGCCAGTCGTACCGGTGGTCGTCCGCCATCACATGTCCTTCTGCGTCCGAGCACGCATTTGCGTCACACCGGCAGAAGCGTTCGCTCCGGGGTGGTCCCCGGGGTGTGCCCGCCGCTGCTGGGGGACGGCTTCGGTGACCCGCTTGCCCGCCGGCACCGTTCCGTTCGCCCCCACAGTCCCGGTCGCCGCATCGACCCCGTTGGTTCCCGCCGTGACCATTTCGGCCAGCCGGCGCAGCCCGCGGTGCGCGGCGGTGCGCACCGCGCCCGGGCGTTTGCCGAGCACCCCGGCCGCGCTCTTCGCGTCGAGGCCGACGACGACGCGCAGCACGACGGCCTCGGCCTGGTCCTGCGGGAGCTGCGCTATCAGCGCGAGGGTGTTGCCGGTGCCGAGGGCCTCCAGGGCCTCCCCGGCAGTGTCGGCGTCGGCGGCGCGGCCGGCGAGCTCGCTCTCGTCGCCGCCGATGGCCGGGCGCCGGCCGCGCATGCGTATGTGGTCCAGGGCGCGGTTGCGCGCGATCCGCGCGGCCCAGCCCCGGAAACGGTCCGCGTCGCCGCTGAACCGGCCGAGGTCACGGGCTATCTGCAGCCACGCCTCGGACGCCACGTCCTCCGCGTCGGCCTCGCCGACGAGCGTCCGCACGTACCCGAGCAGACGGGGCTGCACGGAGCGGTAGACCGTACGGAATGCCGTCTCGTCCCCACCCTGGGCCGCGCACACCGCGGCCGTCAGCTCGGCGTCGTCCCCCTGCACGCCCTCATCCTGCACCACTCGGAGATTCCGTGGCTCAGTAGCCCGCCGGCCCGCTGCCGTAAGGATTCTGCGGCGGGTGGGGCCAGCCGGCCGCGGGGCCGCCGGGCTGCTGCCCGGGGACATACCCGGGCGCGCCGTACGGCACACCGGCGGGCACGGGTCCGCCGGGCGCGCCGGGCATGCCGGCCGGGCCCGCCATCGCGCGCTGCTCCTGCAGGCCGCCGAGCTGGCGGACGACGAGCAGGGCCAGGACGCCGGCGACGGCCATCAGCAGCGTGCCGAAGCTCGCGACGTTGACCGAGTTCTGCAGCGCCTCGACGTCCTCGCGCCAGGTCGAGCCGTCGTAGCCCTTGGTGGCGATCCGCGCGCTGGCGCCGGCGCTCAGCGCGGACGAGACGATCTTGCAGACCATGGCGGCGATCCACAGGGTCCACCAGGAGTTCAGCAGGCCCTTGGGGGCGCGGGCGCCCGGTAGAGCGCTGCTCTTGTAGATGTCGTTGGCGATCTGCTTGGGGAACCAGAGGTTGACGACCGGCGTGAACCACGCGCCCGCCGCCCAGCCGATGCCGAACCGGTGGCCGCCGGGCGCGAAGAACTCGGCGTTGATCCGGGCGCGCCGGAACCAGACGGCCCAGAGCGTGGCCGTCGCGGCCGTGGCCAGGAAGGACAGGATGGTGGTCACCGTGGCCGCGCCCTGCGCGTCCTCCAGGTCGCCCTCCGTGGTGGCGGTCACACCGTTGTCCAGCATGTCCTGCAGCGCCATGCGCGTCTGGGTGCCGGCCCAGAAGACGGCCAGCATGACCGCCACGCTCACGCCGAGCGCGACCATCAGCCCGATGCGCAGGCCGCGGCGCAGGTCGACGCCGCCGACGGGCATCGGGGCGGCCGGCATCGCGGGGGCGTACGGGTAGGCGGGCGCGGGGCCGGGCGCCATGGCGGCGGCCTGCTGCTGGTATGCGCCGCAGGCGGCGCAGCGGCCGTCCGGACCGACGGCGGCGGCGCGGCAGTTACCGCACGGATACATAGGTGAGAACCCCCTGGGAGCGGCCGGCTTCCCGTTCGTCCGGATTGCCCCGGCCACTGGAACCAACAAGCGAGAGATGCGCACCGGCACCGGCGCGGACCCGCACGTTACGGGCAGTGACCCGGCTTCGTCCAGAAAGGGTCACCGGCACCCCGGCGCGGGGACCCCGCACCGGCCGGTCTGACAGTGTGACGAATTAATGGCCTGCGGCGCTGTAGGAGGTGTGGGCCCCACCAGGGTTCACGCCGGACGGCGGTCGGTGCCTCTCCTGTGGGGGGTGGCGGCACCGGCCGTCCTCCGTTCCGGCCCGCCCTCCCCCTGCCGCGAGGGCCTACGCCGCGTCCTCCCGCGCCACGTCCTTCACCGTGATCGTCAGGTCGTTCGTCACCGTGAAGTACGGGCGCAGCCGCACCTCGCCGCGGACGGCGCCCGGGAAGGTGTCGACGCCCTTGCGGTCGGCGAAGTCGCCGGCGAGCCGGCCGACGCGCACGAGCGCCGCGCCCGCCTTCGGCCGCACCCACAGGTCCCACAGGTCCTGCTCCTCGTCCGGCTTCTGCCGCTGCCGCATCGGCTCGTAGGGCAGGGTCCCCGAGCCGTCGGCCAGCGGTGCGCGGACGTCGCCGGCCGAGCCGTCGCCGTGCCGCAGCCGCGCGATCAGCTCGCCGCCCGCGCCGAGCTCGGTGCCGTACGCCCGGACGCCGACGCGGATGCCGTCGTCGCCGACGACCACCTCGGCGGCCTCGGCGTGCTGGGGGCGCAGCCAGGTGCGGACGGCGAGGAAGCCGTCGCTCGTCTCGTACGGGACGACGGCGGCGACGCCGGCCGCGGTCTCCGCGAGGTCCAGGCCGAGCAGGCCCTTCTGCTCGACGAGCGCGGCGGTGAGCCGGCGGCGCGACTTGTCGCCGGAGCGCTCGGCGTAGGTGTCCCAGCGGCCCTCGGCCAGGGGGTGCGCGGCGCGGTCGAGGCGGGCCTCGACCCAGGTGCCGGGCTCGCGGCGGGCGGGGAGCGGCACGCGCACGGCCTCCTTGCCCTTGGTGCCGCGGTGCCGCAGGAGCAGGTGGGTGTCGGCGGCGGTGAGCTGGTCGGCGCGCAGCCGCACGACGAGGGAGCCGTCGGCGGCGACGGCGCAGCGGGCCTCGGGGTGGGCGGTCCCGGCCGGGGCGGGGGCGGCCACGGCCGGCTGCTTCTTGCGGCCGCCGCCGAAGAGCCCGCCGAACAGGCCCTTCTTCTTCTCCGCGACGGTCGTGGAGCCCGGGCGCAGCTCCTCGAACAGCTCCTCGTAGCGGGCGGCGATGCGGGAGGGCTCGTAGCGGCCGGCGGTCTCGCGGGCGGCGGCGCCGAGGCGGGCGCGCAGGGCGGCGTCCCCGGTGACCCTCAGCAGGGCGTCGGCGTAGGCGTCGACGGCGTCGGAGTCGTCGAGGGGCACGAGCACGCCGTCCGTGCCGTCGGTGAGGATCTCGCGCGGGCCGTACGGGCAGTCGGTCGCGACGACCGGCAGGCCGGCGTGCATGGCCTCGACGATCGTCATGCCGAAGGACTCGGCGTCGGAGGCGACGGCCGCGACGGCGCCCTTGGACCACTCGGTCTCGATGGGCGAGCGGGCGCCCATGAGCGTGATCCGCTCGTACAGGCCGAGCTCCTCGATCTGCTTGCGCAGCTTGGCCTTGGCGGGGCCGCGGCCGTAGATGCGCAGGTGCCACTCGGGGCGCTGGGCGGCGACCTTCGCGAAGGCGGCGATGAGCCGGTCGTAGCGCTTGACGGCGACGAGCCGGCCCGCGGAGACGATCAGGCGGGAGGTGCCGTCGGAGGGCTCCGCGGCCGGGGCGGGGACGGCGTTGGGGATGGAGAGGATGCGCGCGCGGGCGTCGGGGAGGGCCTCCCGGTAGTGCCCGGCGTCGGCCTCGGAGACGGTGGTGAAGGCGTCGAGGGCGGAGATCGCCGGGTCCATCACCGCGTGCAGCTCGGGCACGTGGGCCTCGTGCGTGAGGTGCTCCTGGCCCAGGCGCAGGTAGCGGCCTGCGCCGTACGTGGAGAGGTAGCCGATCAGCTTGGGGCGGGTGGCGATGACCACGTCGGCGTCGGTGGCGGCGAGGTGGTCGCGCACGCGCTGGTCGGTGAGGGCCGTCGCGGCCATGCGGCCGTTGTCGATGCGCTCGTCCCGGAAGATCGCGCTGGGCTGCTGGTTGAGCGGCGCCTCGTACTCGTCGCCGTCGGTGCCCTCGCGCAGGTCGACCAGCGGCGTGAGGCGCACCCGCGGGTCGATGACCAGCTCGGGCTCGTCCACGGGCCGGTTGACGCTGATGATCCGCACCTCGTGCCGGTCCGCGAGGGCGGCGGCGAGGTTGACGGTCGAGCGGATGGTGCCGCCGATGCCGTACGCGTTGTGCAGCAGGAATTCGATCTTCATCGGGCCCTCGTTCGGATGCGCGTGCCTTCCCCCGGAGGTTAGGCCCTCCGGGGGGACGGTCGCACGCACCGGGCGCGGCCGCCCGGCCCTTGGCCGGGGTTGTACCGGTAGCTCCGCATTCCGCGGGTCCCGCCTGCGGTGGGGGCGGGCGATGCCGTACGGGTTCGAGTGGGTCCGGCACCGCCGGATGCCGCCGCTGTGGCTGCTCGCCGCGGCGGCGGTGCGAGGGGTGACGGGTGTCACCCTTCACCGGCCCCGGCAGGCCGGCAGCCCGGCAGTCCCACAGGTCAGGGAACCCGGCAGCCCGGCAGGTCAAAGATGCTGCCGCATCCCTGAATCCGCCGCCGCGGCGCGCCACCGCTATGGCGAGGGTCCGGCGGAATCGGGCGTCACCGGAGCCCCTGCATGACCGCCTAACGGACGGCCGCGTCCAGGGACGCGAAGTCCCGCCACGGCATCGCCGGCCGGCGCGCGTCCCACAGCCGCTGGGCCGTCGCCGCGAGCGGCAGCCGGATGCCGGAGGCGACCTGCTGCGGCGTCTGCGCGGCGGCCCGGTCGCACCAGACGGCGAGCCGGCCGCCCATCACCCGGTCCGGCCCGGCGGGCGCGGGCACCGGTGCCGTGCCGCGCAGCACCGCCGGCGACCACTGTTCGTAGATGCGCTGCCCGGTCGGGTACGTGAACTGGTTGGGCTCGCCGAGGACGTAATAGAGGTATTCGTCGTTGAGGTTGACGAGCTTGCGGCCCTCGTTGAGGTAGTCCTGCGGGGCGCGGGCGCCGATCTCCTTGCCCGTCCAGTACTCGACCTCGATGTCCTTGTTCGCGGTGACGACGCCGCCGGGGAAGAAGCCGTCGTTCCACGCCTTGGCCTTCTTGCCGAGGGTGCGCACGACGGCGGCGCGGTCGTTGAGCCAGCCGGTGGCCAGGTCCTGGACGCGGGCGCGCGGCCCGTACTTCTCCTTGGCGCGGGCGGCCAGGCGCGGGTAGGAGGCCTCGGGGTTCTTGGCCATCAGGGCGCGGTACTCGTCGGCGCCGAGGTGGAAGTACGGCCCGGGGAAGAGGGGGGCGTACTCGCGGAGCAGGTCGTCGACGATGCGGGCGGAGTCGGCGTTGGCGATGTCGATCGCGCCGCGGGCGGCGGTGCCGGCGGCGTCGCGCAGCTGCAGCGTGGGGTGGGCCGCGATCACGGCGCCGAGGTGGCCGGGCGAGTCGAGCTCGGGAACGACGGTGACGTGCAGGGACTCGGCGAGGGCCACGATGCGGCGGACCTCGGCCTTGGTCAGGTGCTGCTTGGAGACGATCTCGGGGTGGGAGTCGCTCTCGATGCGGAACCCCTGGTCGTCGGAGAAGTGCAGGGCGAGCTGGTTGAGCTTGAGGGCGGACAGCTCGCGCAGGCGGTCCTCGATCCAGCGGGCGGTGAAGTGCTTGCGGGCGATGTCGAGGTGGAGGCCGCGCTGGGCGCGGTCGGGGGCGTCGCGGACGACGCCCTCGGGGAGTCCGCCGCCGGAGCGCACGGCCTGCAGGAGGGTGCGCGTGCCGTAGAACACGCCGGGCTCGCCGGCCGAGGCGACCAGCACCCTGCCGTCGCGGGCGGTCAGCTCGTAGCCCTCGGCCGCGAGCGGTCCCGGGCCCGCGCCGCCGGGGCGCAGGGCGAGCTCGACGTCGCCGGAGCGGGCGGGGCCCGCGGCCGCGTACTGCAGGTGGAGCTCGCCGGCGAGCCGGCGGCCCTCGTCGGCGAGCGGGCCGGAGGCGATCACGCGGGCGCCGTCCGCGGGCCGCCAGCCGGGGCCGGGGGCGGACTCGGCGGAGCGGACGGCGGGGATGGCGCGGGGGATGCCGGCGGGGACGGGGGCCTGCGCGGAGGACTGCCGGGCGGACGAGCCGGCAGCCGAGGGCGAGGCGGAGGAGGCCCGCGGGGAGCGCGAGTCGTCCTGGCCGGGCCGGCCGGTGCCGCCTTCGCGGGGGCAGCCCATCAGCGTCATGGTGACGAGGAGGACGCCGGCGCAGACGGTCCCGCGGACGGCCGATGCCCTTGTCGTCCTGAGGCGCAGTCCCATGGAGCAAGCCTCCTCTTATGAGACCTTTCGGTCCGCTTGCCCCAAAAATAATGGCTTTTGTCCGCAAAGGGACGGCCCATGTCCACTGCGCGCCGGAAATCGCCTCCGTCCGAATGAAATTCCTGCATCGCTCGGCCGCTGTCCGATAAGCGTCGCTACGGTGGCGGCCCAGTTTGACTCGCCGGAGATCGGGGGCCCGCGCTGTCCCACGCCGAACGTCACGGCCTCGAACGTCACGGCCTCGACCGGCTCAACTCCGCCGCGCCGGGCGCCGCCGAAGCCGCACTCCTGGCCTGCTGCGGGAGCCGCCGCTGGGCCCGCCACCTCGCCGACCTGCGGCCCTACCCCGACCTGCGCACCCTGCTGCGCACGGCGGAGCACATCGCCCGCGCCCTCGGCCCGGCCGACCTGGCCGAGGCGCTCGCCGACGAGACGGTCCCCCAGCACCTGTTCACAGGCTCCGGCCGCGCGGCCTCCCGGGGGTCCCCGGGCGCCCCGCCCTCCCCCGCGACCGAGGCGGCCCGCCGCGCCTTACGCCGGGCCCACGCCGCTTACGAGCACAGATTCGGCCATGTTTTCGTGCTGTGCCTGGACGGCTGCCGCCCGGACGAGGCCCTGGACCGCTCCCTGGCCTCCCTGCGCGTCCGCCTGGCCGCCGCCCCGGCGGACGAGGCCGCCGTCACCGCCGCCGAGCTCTCCCGGCTCGCCCGCGGCCGGCTCGCCCGGCTCGCGCCGGACACCCCGCCCGTGCGGCCGCACACCCTGCGGCCCTGCGGGCCGCAACAGGCCCGACCCGGTGGGACATAACACCCATTCAGCCGAACATCGCAGGTCACAAGGGGGACGCCCAGCACCCCGGAAGCACCCCTTCCGGCCCTTGACCGGCGCGTACATGCCTGTTTGATCACACCTGCGGACCCCGGGACGCCGAACCGACAAGGCGTCGCTACGATGGCCAGGGCCGGTGGACCGTACCCGGCCGGGCCCGACCGACAGAGAAGCCGGCAGGCCCTGATCCCCGCTCCCGGAGGGTTTTCCGTGCCGGCTGGAACGCTGTACCGCGGCCGGGAAGGCATGTGGTCCTGGGTGGCTCATCGAGTCACCGGCGTCCTCATTTTCTTCTTCCTGTTCGTGCACGTCCTGGACACCGCGCTCGTCCGCGTCTCCCCCGAGGCGTACGACGACGTCGTCGCGACGTACAAGACGCCCGTCGTGAATGTGATGGAGTACGGCCTCGTCGCCGCCATCCTCTTCCACGCGCTCAACGGCCTCCGCATCATCGCGGTGGACTTCTGGTCCAAGGGACCGCGGCACCAGAAGCAGATGCTGTGGTGGGTCGTCGGTATCTGGGTCGTGCTGATGGGCGGCGCCTTCTACCCCGTGCTCCAGCACACGCTGCGCACGCTGTTCGGGAGCTGAGTCGCGAAATGTCTGAAACCACCCCCGCCACCGCCGCCGCGGCCGACGTCTCCCTCTACGACGTCGACAACCCGGCCCCGGTCATCGAGGCGCCCCGCAAGCGCACCAAGAAGACCCCGAAGACGACCCGCACCAACTTCGAGCTGTACGGCTGGCTGTTCATGCGGCTGTCCGGCATCGTCCTGGTCGTCCTGGTCCTCGGCCACCTGCTGATCCAGCTCGTCCTCGACGGCGGCGTCAGCAAGATCGGCTTCGCCTTCGTGGCCGGCCGCTGGGCCTCGCCGTTCTGGCAGGCCTGGGACCTGGTCATGCTCTGGCTCGCGATGCTCCACGGCGCCAACGGCCTCCGCACGGTCATCAACGACTACGCGGAGCGCGCGACGACCCGTTTCTGGCTGAAGAACCTGCTGTACGCGGCCACGGTGTTCACCGTCCTGCTGGGCACGCTGGTGATCTTCACCTTCGACCCGAACATCCGCTAGAGCCCGGGGCTGACGACACCATGAAGATCCACAAGTACGACACCGTCATCGTCGGCGCCGGTGGCGCCGGCATGCGCGCCGCCATCGAGGCGACGAAGCGCAGCCGGACCGCGGTCCTGACGAAGCTCTACCCCACCCGCTCCCACACCGGCGCCGCCCAGGGCGGCATGGCCGCCGCCCTCGCGAACGTCGAGGAGGACAACTGGGAGTGGCACACCTTCGACACGGTCAAGGGCGGTGACTACCTGGTCGACCAGGACGCCGCCGAGATCCTGGCGAAGGAGGCCATCGACGCGGTCCTCGACCTGGAGAAGATGGGCCTGCCGTTCAACCGCACCCCGGACGGCACCATCGACCAGCGCCGCTTCGGCGGTCACAGCCGCAACCACGGCGAGGCCCCGGTCCGCCGGTCCTGCTACGCCGCGGACCGCACCGGCCACATGATCCTCCAGACGCTGTACCAGAACTGCGTCAAGGAGGGCGTGGAGTTCTTCAACGAGTTCTACGTCCTGGACCAGCTGATCACCGAGGTCGACGGCGTCAAGAAGTCCGCCGGCGTCGTCGCGTACGAGCTGGCCACCGGCGAGATCCACGTCTTCCAGGCGAAGGCCGTCATCTACGCCTCCGGCGGCACCGGCAAGTTCTTCAAGGTGACCTCCAACGCGCACACCCTCACGGGTGACGGCCAGGCGGCCTGCTACCGCCGCGGCCTGCCGCTGGAGGACATGGAGTTCTTCCAGTTCCACCCGACGGGCATCTGGCGCATGGGCATCCTGCTGACGGAGGGCGCCCGCGGTGAGGGCGGCATCCTCCGCAACAAGGACGGCGAGCGCTTCATGGAGAAGTACGCGCCGGTCATGAAGGACCTCGCGTCCCGCGACGTCGTCTCGCGCTCCATCTACACGGAGATCCGCGAGGGTCGCGGCTGCGGTCCCGAGGGCGACCACGTCTACCTCGACCTCACCCACCTGCCGCCGGAGCAGCTGGACGCCAAGCTGCCGGACATCACCGAGTTCGCGCGCACGTACCTCGGCATCGAGCCCTACACGGACCCGATCCCGATCCAGCCCACCGCGCACTACGCCATGGGCGGCATCCCGACCAACGTCGAGGGCGAGGTGCTGGCCGACAACGACACCGTCGTCCCCGGCCTCTACGCCGCCGGCGAGGTCGCCTGCGTGTCCGTGCACGGCGCCAACCGCCTGGGCACCAACTCGCTGCTCGACATCAACGTCTTCGGCCGCCGCGCGGGCATCGCCGCCGCGGAGTACTCCGCGAAGGCCGACTACGTCGAGCTGCCGGAGAACCCGGCGCAGCTCGTCGCCGACCAGGTCGAGCGGCTGCGCAACTCCACCGGCAAGGAGCGGGTCGCCGAGCTCCGCAAGGAGCTGCAGGAGACCATGGACGCCAACGTCATGGTCTTCCGCACCGAGCAGACCATCAAGACGGCCGTCGAGAAGATCGCCGAGCTGCGCGAGCGCTACAAGAACGTGTCCGTCCAGGACAAGGGCAAGCGCTTCAACACCGACCTGCTGGAGGCCATCGAGCTGGGCAACCTGCTCGACCTGGCCGAGGTGATGGCCGTGTCCGCGCTGGCGCGCAAGGAGTCCCGCGGTGGTCACTACCGCGAGGACTTCCCCCACCGCGACGACGTCAACTTCATGCGCCACACCATGGCGTACCGCGAGGTCGACGCGGACGGCAAGGACTCGATCCGCCTCGACTACAAGCCGGTCGTCCAGACCCGCTACCAGCCGATGGAGCGTAAGTACTGATGAGCACCGCGACTCTCGACAAGGTCGAGGCCGAATCCGCGGCCTCGCCCTACATCACGGTCACCTTCCGTATCCGCCGGTTCAACCCGGAGGTCTCGGACGAGGCCATGTGGCAGGACTTCGAGGTCGAGATCGACCCGAAGGAGCGCGTCCTCGACGGTCTCCACAAGATCAAGTGGGAACTCGACGGCACGCTGACGTTCCGCCGCTCCTGCGCGCACGGCATCTGCGGCTCCGACGCCATGCGGATCAACGGCAAGAACCGCCTCGCGTGCAAGACCCTGATCAAGGACATCAACCCCGCCAAGCCGATCACGGTCGAGCCCATCAAGGGCCTCACGGTCCTGAAGGACCTCGTGGTCGACATGGAGCCGTTCTTCCAGGCCTACCGCGACGTCATGCCCTTCCTGATCACCAAGGGCAACGAGCCGACGCGCGAGCGCCTGCAGTCCGCCGAGGACCGCGAGCGCTTCGACGACACCACCAAGTGCATCCTGTGCGCCGCGTGCACCTCCTCGTGCCCGGTGTTCTGGAACGACGGCCAGTACTTCGGCCCGGCGGCGATCGTCAACGCCCACCGCTTCATCTTCGACTCGCGCGACGAGGCCGGTGAGCAGCGGCTGGAGATCCTCAACGACAAGGACGGCGTGTGGCGCTGCCGCACGACGTTCAACTGCACGGACGCCTGCCCGCGTGGCATCGAGGTCACCAAGGCGATCCAGGAGGTGAAGCGGGCGCTGATCACGCGCCGCTTCTGACCTCCGGTCCGGTTCGCCGGTTCGCGTGGCGTGGGGGGCCCGGGCCCCCCCGGGGGGGGGGGGGCCCCCCCCCCGCGCCAAGCCG
>NZ_JBMMMZ010000007.1:80547-327083 GCF_049725035.1 Streptomyces sp. XH2
GGGGCGGGGGGGGGGGGGGGGGGGGGGGGGCGCCCCCCCGGCGGGGGGGGGGGGGGGCCCCCCACGGCCGTTCACCTTGCGTCTCCCGGGAGGCCCGTCCTTCAGGGGGAAACCGTTGCGCGCGAACGCGGCGAGCGCGCGCCGTAGCACCGCTGGGGCTGCAGCCGCCCCGTCTCGTGCTTGCCCGGGGCCGTTGAGCAGGCGCTCGGTCCCGGTCGGCCGGACCGGCGCCGGACCGGCCTGCGCCCGTCCCGCGTTGAACCCCGCCACCTCCACGAACACCCGACGGCGGATCACCTCACGCAGCGTCAGCCGCTCCTCGGCGACGTCGAGCGCCCACGCGTCACGGCGCTCCCCCGATGTCGTCTCGTCGACGAGCCTCACCTCTGCCATGTCACAGAGAGTGGGGGCGGCCACTGACAACGCCCCGGCACCGGGTGAAGCCGCAGGTCAGGCCGAGTTCAGCGCCGCTCCGGCGAGGGCCTCGTCCTCGCGCCTGCGGGCGTCCATCGCCTCGGTCACCCCGAGCAGCGCCTCCTTGCGGCGCCGGAGCTCGGCCATCTCCTCGTCCACCCGGGCGAGCTCGTCGTCCAGCACCCGGACGGTGTGCGTGCAGGTCTGCAGGCCGGGGCCGCCCTGGGCGCAGGGCAGCAGGGTGCGGATGGTCTCCGTGGTCATCCCGGCGGCGAGGAACTCGCGGATGCGGCCCACGCGCTCGGCGGCGTCCGGGTGGTACCTGCGGTAGCCGTTGGTGTCCCGCTCGGAGCGGAGCAGGCCCTGCTCCTCGTAGTAGCGCAGGAGCCGGGGGCTCACTCCGGTGCGACGCGACAGCTCTCCGATGCGCATGGGCAGTTCTCTCCCGTCAGGACTTGACCTTGACACTGATGTCATACGGCAACCTCGTGGCCATGACACAGATTCCCGCGTTCTCGACCACCGTCCACGGCTCCGGCCCCGGCCTGCTCCTCGCGCACGGCGCGGGCGGCAGCATCGAGGGCAACTACACGCCGGTCATCCCGGCCCTCGCCGCGCACCACACCGTGGTGGCCCCCGACTACCCCGGCTCCGGCGCGACCCCGCGCGCGACGGACCCGCTGACCCTGGACGGGCTGGTGGACGGCATCGTGGCCGCCGCGGACGAGGCGGGCCTCGACACCTTCACCCTCCTCGGCTACTCGCTCGGCACCCTGGTCTCCGTACGGACGGCGGCCCGCTATCCGGACCGGGTGCGCGGCCTGGTCCTGACGGCGGGACTGGCCCGGCCGGACAACCGGACGCGGTCCTCCCTGGCGATCTGGCAGCGGCTGCTCGCGGCGGGCGACGCCGAGGGGTTCGCCCACTTCGTCGCGCTGAGCGGCTTCGGCGAGGAGTTCTTCAACGCCGTGCCCGAGCGGGAGGTGCCGGCGTTCCTGAAGCTGATCGCCGAGGGCGTCCCGGCCGGAGCCGCCGAGCAGGCCGCGGTGGTCGCGGCCGCCGACACCACGCCCCACCTCGCCGGCATCTCCGTCCCCACCCTGGTGATCGCCACCGTGCGGGACACTCTCGTCGCACCCTCCAACTCCCGCTTCCTGGCGGAGCACATCCCCGGTGCCGAGTACGCCGAGCTGGAGACGGGTCACGTCCCGATGGCCGAGAAGCCGCGCGAGTGGGAGAAGCTGATCCTGGACTTCCTCGCCCGAAAGGAACTCTGACGATCACTTGGCCGAATCGCCGGACGCACGCGCGTTCCTGTGTTTGAGTGTGGCGCATCACTGGGCGGAGGGGGCACGGCGATGCGCGGGGTGCGGGTGGGGGTGGCCTTGGTGGCCGCCGTGGTGCTGGGCAGCGGTGCGGCGGGGTGCGATCTGATGTCCCCGGGGGACGACGACCAGGGGCCGATCAGCATCGGCACCACGGACACCGTCACCACGCTCGACCCCGCCGGGGCCTACGACGCCGGATCCTGGGCGCTGTTCAGCAACGTCTACCAGTCGTTACTGACCTACACCCCCGGCACGGGCGTCCCCGTGCCGGACGCGGCGAGCCGCTGCGGCTTCCGCGGCGGCGACCTGCGGACGTACGAGTGCGAGCTGCGCGAGGGGCTCGAATTCGGGAACGGCCGTGAAGTGACCGTCAAGGACGTGCAGTTCTCGTTCGAGCGAATCAAGCGGATCAAGTCCCCCCAAGGACCCCTGTCGTTGCTCGACACCCTGCAGTCGGTCACGACCGACGACCGGACCATCACCTTCCAATTACGGGTCCCCGACGCCACGTTCCCGTTCAAGATAGCCACCGGCGCCGGCGCCATCGTCGACAGCTCGCGCTACCCCGCCGACCGCCTCCGCACCGGCACCGAGGCCGACGGCTCCGGCCCGTACCGCCTGGAGCGCTACCGCCCCAAGGCCGTCGCCGAGCTGCGGCCCAGCAAGAACTACCAGGGAGCCGTCAAGCACAAGGGCGGCGCGGTCAGCGTCCACTACTACCGCGACGCGGCGGCGATGAGCCGGGCCTGGAAGGAGCGGTCCATCGACGTCGCCGGGCGCCTGATGCCGCCGGCCGACATCGCCGGGCACTCCCTGTCGGACAGCGGCGTGAAGCTCATGGAGAGCACCGGCTCCGAGACCCGCTCCCTGTTCTTCAACCTGCGCGGCGGCTCCCCGTTCGAGCAGCAGCCGGTCCGCCAGGCGGTCGCCGCCGTCATCGACCGCGAGGCCCTCGCCCGCGACGTCCACCGCCGCACCGTCGAGCCGCTGTACTCCCTCATCCCCCAGGGCCTCACGGGCCACTCCACGGCCTTCTTCGACCTCCACCCCCAGCCCGACCCCGAGGCCGCCCGCGCCTCCCTCCGCCGGGCCGGCATCACCACCCCGGTCCGCTTCACCATCGCCTTCTCGCAGGGCGCCGCCACGCAGGAGGAGGCGGCCCTGCTGAAGAAGCAGCTGGAGGGCACCGGGCTGTTCGAGGTGGCCACGCAGTACGTGGAGTGGACGGAGTTCCAGAAGGGCTACGCCAGGGGCGCCTACGACGCGTACTGCGTGGGCTGGCTCGCCGACTTCCCCGACCCGGACAACTTCACCGCCCCGCTCGTCGGCCGGACCTCCAGCTTCCGCTCCGGCTACGACAACCCCAGGGTCGAGCAGCTCATCCAGGCCACGCAGGGCAGCTACCAGCGCAACCGCGTCACGAAGGACTTCCGGGCCATCCAGGAGATCATCGCCCGGGACGTGCCCGTGGTGCCCCTGTGGCAGAAGAAGGACTACGTGCTGAGCTCGTCGTCGATCTCCGGGACGCAGTACCTGTCGGACGGCACCGGGCTGTGGCGGCTCTGGGAGCTCGGCCGCATCTGACGCGGCCCGGACGCGCCCCGGGGGCCGCCCGTACGCGCGCCCTGTGCGCCCTGTGACGGGCGTCCTATGACGTGCGCCGCAGCGCCCGCACCCCGCGCAACCCGATCAGCCCCACAGCCGTCCCCAGAAGAAACGAGGTGACCGCGAGCAGCAGATGCACCCAGAAGTACGCGGTCGGGTCACCCGCGTCGTCAAAGGCGAGACCGCTGCCGTCCTTCCACAGATTCTTTGCGAAGGTGATCCAGATGACCCAGCTCCACACGCCGAAGGCGAGCAGGAACCAGGAGACGGGACGGGAGAGGACGGCGGGGGCGGGCGACGCGGCGGGAGCGGGGGCCGCGGCGGGCGCGTCAGGCGTAGTGCTCGGCATGGGTTTCAGTATGCGTTCGGGTCAGCGCAATAGTCCTATCGGGTCCCCGGCCGTCATCCGAGCCAGTGAGGCGGCGACTGGAACCCCCAGGTGGCGGGGTAGTTTCACGGACGTGCCGACGACGACATCACACCCCACGCGGGCCGCCGCGACGCGCCGCCGCCGCGGGGCCGCCGCGCTCGCGGCCACCGCCTCCCTGCTCGTCCCGCTGATGACCGCCGCCCCCGCCCTGGCCGACCCCACGGCCTCCCCGAGCCCGAGCCGCCCCAGCGTGAGCCCGAGCCCGTCGGGCGCCAGTGCGAACCCGGCCGCCTCGGCGAACGGCGGCGTGGCCGGCCGGGAGGACGACGGCAAGGGCATCGGCCGGCGCGCGCCCAAGACGCCGCCCTCCCGGATGTCCACCGTGGGCGGGGAGATGCTGGGCCGCCCCGGCCCGCAGGTGCAGCTCGGCCCGGGCGCGCCGCAGCTGCCCACCGAGCTCAGCGGCCGCTCCTGGCTCGTGGCGGACGCCGAGTCGGGCGAGATCCTCGCCGCGAACAACGCGCACTGGGAGCTGCCGCCCGCCTCCACGCTGAAGATGCTCTTCGCGGACACCGTGCTGCCGAAGCTGCCCCGGGCGAAGACCCACAAGGTGGTCCCCGCCGACCTGGAGGGCATGGGCGCGGGCAGCAGCGCCGTGGGGGTCAAGGAGGGGTCGACGTACAGCGTCCACGACCTGTGGCTGGGCGTGTTCCTGCGCTCGGGCAACGACGCGGTGCGGGTGCTGGCGTCCATGAACGGCGGCATCCCGAAGACCGTCAGGGACATGCAGGCGCACGCCGAGGAGCTGCAAGCGCTCGACACCCACGTCGTCACCCCCGACGGCTACGACGCGGACCAGCAGGTCTCCAGCGCGTACGACCTGACGCTGTTCGCGCGCTCGGGCCTGCAGAAGGCGGACTTCCGGGAGTACTGCTCGACGGTCTCGGCGCAGTTCCCGGGCGAGGAGCAGCCCGGCAAGAAGCGCGAGAGCTTCGCGATCGTGAACACCAACCGGCTGCTGACGGGCGAGGGCATGGAGCACGGCCCGTACAAGGGCATGGCGGGCGTCAAGAACGGCTCCACCACGAACGCGGGCAACACCTTCACCGGCGTCGCCCAGCACGACGGCCGCAAGCTGCTGGTGACGGTGATGAACCCCGACATCCAGGAGCCGCACGAGGTCTACAAGGAGACCGAGCGGCTGCTGGACTGGGGCTTCGAGGCCGCCGGGCGCGTCAAGCCGGTCGGCATGCTGGTTCCCCCGAAGGGGGCCGCCGCGAACGCCAAGGGCGGCGGCGGGCAGGCCGGCGGTGACCACGCGCAGGCCTCGGTGGCCGGCTCGGGCTCCGGCGGCATGTGGACGGCCCTGGGGATCGCGGGCGGGGCGCTCGTGGCGCTGGGCGCGGGGGCGTTCGTCGTCCACCGCCGGTGGCCTCGCCCGAAGGCGTAGGGCACGTACGGGTTCCGGCGCCCCCGTATTTCGCCGGACCCTCGCCGCGGGGGTTTCCCGCCGTGGCGGCGCGAAGCTTGCGGCGGCAGCCGCTCTTCTTCCGCCGCAACGGCGAGAACCCCCCACGGCGGTCGCCGGCGGTGCCGGGCTCGCCTCAATCCGTACGGTCGTTCTCACGCGACGGCGTAGCCGTCCAGGCGGCGCAGAACAGCGTCAGCTTGGCCATGAAGTTGATCCACAGGAGCAGGGCGATCGGCGTGCCGAACGCGCCGTACATGCTCTTCGCCGCCACGCCCCGCAGATAGCCGCCGAGCAGCAGCTTCAGCACTTCCAGGCCGATCGCCCCGATGAGCGCCCCGACGACGAGCCGGCGCACCGGCGGCTGCACGTCGGGCAGCCGCGACAGGGCGTAGAGCATCAGCAGGAAGTCGGCGAGGACGGCGATGCAGAAGCCGGCCGCGGTCAGCAGCACGCCGACGCCCTGCAGCCCGGCCTTGCCGACCACCCAGTCCACGGCCGCCGACGCGAAGACGGAGCAGGCGAGCGAGAGCAGGACGACGCCGCCGAGGCCGAGCAGCAGCGCCCCGTCCTTGAGCCTGAGGAGGACGGGGTTGCCGGGGCTCTCCTCCTTCTCCCAGACCGCGCGCAGGCACTCCCGCAGCGAGCCGATCCAGCTGATGCCCGTGAGCAGGAGCAGCGCTCCGGCCACGATCCCCACCGTGCCCGCGTTGTCGACCAGGGAGCTGAGGTCGAGCTGGCCGGAGATGCCGGGGACCTGCTCGGCGAGGCGCCGCTCCAGGTCCCGCATGCGCTCCTCGCTGAGGACGGCCACGCCGACGGCGGCGCCCACGGTGAGCAGGGGGAAGAGGGCGACGAAGCTGGTGAAGGTGATCGCGGCGGCGAGCCGGGTCCATTTCACCCGGTCCAGGGTCTCGTAGGAGCGCCAGGCGTGGGTCCGCATCAGGCGGGAGGTCAGGGGCCCGATGACGGGCAGCCGCGTCAGCCATTCCATGGCGTACGTCTACCACCCTGACGTGGGCGTACGCCCACGCCGAGGGGGCGCTAGCGAGAAGGGGCGGGCGGTCGGACGCCCGTCTGGTGGGGGACGGCCGGCGCCGTCCCCTCCCCCTCCCCGAACGGATACTCGCGCTCCAGCCGCCACACGCCGTCCGGGCCCTGCTCGTAGAGGGCGAAGGCGTCGATCGTCCAGGCGGCCTCGAACCCGGCCAGCTCGGCGTAGGCCAGGTCCATGGCCTCCTCGGCGATGCCGTGGGCGACGGTGACGTGCGGGTGGTAGGGGAACTGCAGCTCGCGGGCGACGGGCCCGGAGGCGTCGCGGATGCGCTTCTGCAGCCAGGCGCAGGAGGCGGCGCCCTCGACCACGTTCACGTAGACGACGGGCGAGAGGGGCCGGAAGGTGCCGGTCCCCGACAGGCGCATGGGGAAGGGGCGGCACTCGGCGGCGACGCGGGCGAGGTGCTCCTCGACCGCGGGCAGCGAGGACGCGTCGGCCTCGGTGGGCGGCAGGAGGGTGACGTGCGTGGGGATGCCGTGCGCGTGCGGATCCCCGAAGCCCTCGCGGCGCTTCTGGAGGAAGCTGCCGTACGGCTCCGGGACCGCGATCGACACGCCGAGCGTCACGGTCCCCATTGCGTTCTCCCTCCTGTGCGCCTGTATGTCCCCGTGGCCAGTGTGACGGCTGTGCCGCACACCGTGCCAGAGCTCCTGGCTCTTCCGTGCCTCAGTGCTTGGCGGGCAGGAAGCCGACCTTGTCGTACGCCTGGGCGAGCGTCTCCGCCGCGACCGCACGGGCCTTCTCGGCGCCCTTGGCGAGGACGGAGTCCAGCGTCTCGGGGTCGTCGAGGTACTCCTGCGTGCGGGCGCGGAACGGCGTCACCCACTCCACCATGACCTCGGCGAGGTCCGTCTTCAGCGCACCGTAGCCCTTGCCCTCGTACTTCTGCTCCAGTTCGGCCGTTCCCGTACCGGTGAGCGTGGCGTAGATGGTGAGCAGGTTGCTGACGCCGGGCTTGTTCTCGGGGTCGAAGCGGATCACCGTGTCGGTGTCGGTGACGGCGCTCTTGATCTTCTTGGCGGAGACCTTGGGCTCGTCGAGCAGGTTGATCAGGCCCTTGGGGTTCGGCGTGGACTTGCTCATCTTCGCCGACGGGTCCTGCAGGTCGTAGATCTTCGCGGTCTCGCGGACGATGTGCGCGGCCGGGAGGGTGAAGGTGTCGCCGAAGCGGCCGTTGAAGCGCTCGGCCAGGTCGCGCGTGAGCTCGATGTGCTGGCGCTGGTCCTCGCCCACCGGGACGGCGTTCGCCTGGTAGAGGAGGATGTCGGCGACCTGGAGGATCGGGTAGGTGAACAGGCCGACCGTGGTGGCGCCGGCGCCCTGCTTGGCGGACTTGTCCTTGAACTGCGTCATCCGGGAGGCCTCGCCGAAGCCGGTGAGGCAGTTCATCACCCAGCCGAGCTGGGCGTGCTCGGGGACGTGGCTCTGGACGAAGAGGGTGCAGCGCTCCGGGTCGAGGCCGGCGGCGAGCAGCTGGGCCGCGGCGACGCGGGTGTTGGCCCGCAGCTCCTTCGGGTCCTGCGGCACGGTGATCGCGTGCAGGTCGACCACCATGTAGAAGGCGTCGTGGGTCTCCTGCAGGGCCACGTACTGGCGGACGGCACCGAGGTAGTTCCCCAGGTGGAACGAGCCTGCGGTGGGCTGGATACCGGAGAGAGCGCGCGGTCGATCGAGGGCCATGCGCACATTCTCTCAGGTGCGGTGCCCGACTCCGTCCGACGGTGGGGCCGTGAGTAGTAGAAAGGTGGAACAGGGGGCACAGCAATGCCCGCACACGCATGCCCGTACACGAACGGAGCACACGGTGACATCCACGGAACGCAGCATCGCCGCCGCTGAGGCCCACAGCGCGCACAACTACCATCCGTTGCCGGTCGTCGTCGCGTATGCGGAGGGCGCCTGGATGACGGACGTCGAGGGGCGGCGCTATCTCGACATGCTCGCCGGGTACTCCGCGCTCAATTTCGGCCATGGCAACCGACGGCTGATCAACGCCGCGAAGGCGCAGCTCGATCGGGTGACGCTGACCTCGCGCGCCTTCCACCACGACCGCTTCGCGGAGTTCTGCACCGAGCTGGCCGCGCTGTGCGGCAAGGAGATGGTGCTGCCCATGAACACGGGCGCGGAGGCGGTCGAGACGGCCGTGAAGACCGCCCGCAAGTGGGGGTACCGGGTGAAGGGCGTGCCGGACGGCCAGGCGAAGATCGTCGTGGCCGGAAACAACTTCCACGGCCGGACCACCACCATCATCAGCTTCTCGACGGACGAGGAGGCGCGCGCGGACTTCGGCCCGTACACGCCGGGCTTCGAGATCGTCCCGTACGGCGACCTGGCCGCCCTGGAGGAGGCCGTCGACGACCACACGGTCGCCGTGCTGCTGGAGCCGATCCAGGGCGAGGCGGGGGTGCTCGTGCCGCCGGCCGGCTACCTGCCGGGGGTGCGGCGGCTGACCTCCGAGCGCGGGGTGCTCTTCATCGCGGACGAGATCCAGTCCGGCCTGGGGCGTACGGGCAGAACGTTCGCGTGCGACCACGAGGACGTCGTCCCCGACGTGTACGTGCTGGGCAAGGCGCTCGGCGGCGGCGTGGTGCCGGTGTCGGCCGTGGTGGCGGACCGCGACGTCCTCGGCGTGTACCGGCCGGGCGAGCACGGCTCGACGTTCGGCGGGAACCCGCTGGCCTGCGCGGTGGCGCTGGAGGTCGTGGCGATGCTGAAGTCCGGCGAGTTCCAGCAGCGCGCCACCGAGCTCGGCGAGCACCTCCACCAGGAGCTGAATCTGCTGGTGGGCGGTGGCGCGGTGGAGGCGGTGCGCGGGCGCGGCCTGTGGGCGGGCATCGACATCGCGCCGTCCCACGGCACGGGGCGGCAGATCTCGGAGCGGCTGATGGAGCGGCGCGTCCTGGTCAAGGACACGCACGGCTCGACGATCCGGATCGCGCCGCCGCTGGTGATCAGCAAGGAGGACCTGGACTGGGGGCTGGACCAGCTGCGGGCGGTGCTGGGCTCCTGATGGAGTGATCCGGGCGGGAAGGAGGGACCGGCGGCACGCCGGTCCCTCCTTTCTTCTTCTCCATTTTCTTCTTCTCCATCCAGAGTTGATCTTCTGTACTTACTAGTATGTACACTCCTTTCATGAGCACCTCGGAAACCTCGGAACGCCTCATCGAGAGCACCCGCGAGCTGCTGTGGGAGCGCGGCTACGTCGGCACGAGCCCCAAGGCCATCCAGCAGCGCGCCGGAGCCGGGCAGGGCAGCATGTACCACCACTTCAGCGGGAAACCGGACCTCGCGCTGGCGGCCATCCGGCGGACCGCCGAGGAGATGCGGGGCAAGGCGGAGGAGCAGTTCGGCGGGCCCGGCACGGCCGTGGAGCGGATCACCGCCTATCTGCGGCGCGAGCGCGACGTCCTCAAGGGGTGCCCCGTCGGGCGGCTGACCCAGGACCCCGACGTCATGGCCGACCCGGCGCTGCGGGCGCCCGTGGACGAGACGTTCGTGTGGCTGCGGGGGCGGCTCGGCGAGGTGCTGGCGGAGGGCGTCGCCCGCGGCGAGCTGTCCGCCGCCCTCGATCCGGCGGCCACGGCCGCGACCGTCGTCGCCGTCCTCCAGGGCGGCTACGTGCTGGCCCGTGCCGCCGACTCGACGGCGCCGTTCGAGCAGGCCGTCGACGGGGTGCTCGGGCTCCTGGCCGCGCAGTCCACCGCTTCCTGAGGGGTAAGCCATGCAGATCACCCGCACCCCCGCGACCACCACCACGGCCTCGTCCGAGTGGGTCACCGGAACCGTTTACGTCACGCCGGTCGCCGCCGCGGGGGACACCTCGCGGCTGCGCATCGACGACGTCCGCTTCGAGCCCGGCGGCCGCACCCACTGGCACCGCCACCCCGGGGGCCAGGTCCTCCACATCACCGAAGGCACCGGGCTGGTGCAGCGCCGGGGCGGGCCGGCCGAGGTCGTGCGGGCCGGCGACCGGGTCGTCATCGCGCCCGGCGAATGGCACTGGCACGGCGCCGGGCCCACGACGTCCATGACCCACCTGGCCGTCCTGACGGCCGCCGAGGACGGCACCGAGGCCGAGCGCGGCGAGCCCGTCACCGACGCCTGCTACCCGGCCGGACCCGTCCTCTGAGCACGCCCGTCGTCCGAGCACACACGCCGTCTGAGCACACCGCCGCCCGAGCACGCGAAAGGCACAACGCACCGTGTACGCAAAGCAGTACGAGATCACCCTCCCCGCCGACTACGACATGGGGATCATCCGCGAGCGCGTCGCCGCCCGCGGCCACCTCCTGGACGACCGCGCCGGCCTGGCCCTGAAGGCCTACGTCATCCGCGAGCGGGGCGCGGACGGCTCGCCCGTCAACCAGTACGCGCCGTTCTACCTGTGGAACGACACCGCCGCGATGGGCCGCTTCCTCGTCGGCGGCGGCGGGTTCGAGGGCATCGTCCAGGCCTTCGGGCGGCCCGTCGTGCGGCACTGGACGGGGATCGCCGCCGAGGCCGGGCCCGCGCGGGGCGCGGTGCCGCGGGCGGCGTCACGGCGGCTGACCCCGCTGCCCGCCGAGGGGCTGACCGAGGCGGTCGCGGCGGAGACCGCCGCGCTGCGCGAACTCGCCGCGCAGGACGGCGTGCACACGGCCGCCCTCGCCGTCGACCCGCACCACTGGCAGCTGCTGCGCTTCGTGCTGTGGGAGGACGCCGTACCGCCCGGCGACGACGCCACCGAGCGGTACGAGGTGCTGCACCTGTCCGCGCCCGGACTGGCCGGACCGGCCGGACCGGCCGGACTGACCGGAGCGGCCTGACGGCTCAGCCGTCGATCACGTGCGGGACGAACCGCGCGTACTCGTCCGTGATCAGGCCCGCCGACTCCCGGATGCCCAGCCCCGCCGGCTCCCCGTCGACGACCCACGCGCCGAGGACCGTGCGGTTGCCGTCGAAGTCCGGGAGCGGGCACAGCTGCTGGTAGCAGCACGGCTCGTCCCGGAGGACCGGGGCGGCGCCGGCCTCGTGCAGGGTGATGCCCGCGCCCTCCCGGCCCAGCAGCGGCTTGGCCGCGTAGCCGCCGGTGCGGGCCAGCTCCCGGGGGCCGTCGGTGTGGGCGGGGAGCAGGTTGGGGTGGCCGGGGTGGAGCTCCCACAGGATCGCCATGAGCGCCTTGTTGGACAGGAGCATCTTCCACGCCGGCTCGATCCACAGCGTGGAGCCCGTACCGCCGCCGTTGTCGAGCGTGTCCAGCGCGTGCGGGCCGAAGCGGTCGCCCGTCAGCCACTCCCACGGGTAGAGCTTGAAGCAGGAGCGGATGAAGGCGTACCGCTCGTCGACGAAGCGGCCGGACAGGGTGTCCCAGCCGATGTTCTCCATCGAGATGGCGCGGGTGTCCAGGCCGGCCTGCTCGGCGGTCTCGCGCAGGTAGGCGACCGTCATCAGGTCCTCGCCGAGCTCGTCGGCGGCGGAGTGCGCGAAGTGCACCGGCGCGCCGGGCGGCAGCAGCGGGGCCTGCCGCCGCCAGGCGTCGACGAGGCGCTCGTGGAGCGAGTTCCACTGGTCGAGGCCGGGGAAGCGGTCCTCCATCCAGAACCACTGGGCGCTCGCCGCCTCCACCAGGGAGGTGGGCGTGTCGGCGTTGTACTCCAGCAGCTTGGCCGGGCCGCCGCCGTCGTAGCGCAGGTCGAAGCGACCGTAGAGGGAGGGCACTTCGTCGCGGCGGTGCCAGGACTCGGCGATCAGGGCGGTCAGCCGCGGGTCGGTGAGGCCGAGGTCGGCGAAGCGGTCGTGCGCCACGATGTGCGCGGCGGCCTCCAGGCACATCTCGTGCAGCTCGGCGACGGTCTCCTCCAGGGCCTCGACCTCGGCGAGCGTGAAGGAGTAGTACGCGCTCTCGTCCCAGTACGGGCGCAGGGAGCCGTCGGGGAGGCGCGTGAGGGGGTAGACGACCCCCTGCTCCTCCACGGTGGCCTGCCAGCCGGGACGGGGCTCGGTGCGGTGACGTCGCATGCGGTCAGCCGCCGGAGGAGCCGGAGTTCGAGCAGCCGAAGCCGCCGCGGTCGGCGGCCTGACTCTTGCTGAAGGTGCCGCTGTCGGTGTAGCTGCCGGACTTGCCGGAGCCGTAGTACCAGCGGCCGGTGGTGCTCGTGCCGCTGCTGCTGCCGCTGCTCCCGCCGCTTCCGCCGCTCTTGTTCTTGCACGCCTTGGAGTCGACGACCTTGTAGCCGCCGCGCGCGGCGTCGTAGCTGTACGGGTCGACGCAGCGCTTGTCCGGTTCGGAGCCGCAGGAGGTCAGGGCCGCGGCGAGCGCGCCCATTCCGCCGAGGATGACCGTGGACGAGCGCAGCCTGCGCCGTGTCCTGACCGTCCTGCCCGTCTTTTCCGTCATGCAGATGACCCCCGTCATGTGCTGCTTCTGGCGTTTCGCCTGGTGTTGCATCGGTAGTTCTGCGTTGCATCGCTTGTTCCACGCGCGTACTCGCGTGCGAT
Organism: Streptomyces sp. XH2; assembly: GCF_049725035.1. Taxonomy (NCBI): domain Bacteria; kingdom Bacillati; phylum Actinomycetota; class Actinomycetes; order Kitasatosporales; family Streptomycetaceae; genus Streptomyces; species Streptomyces sp. XH2. The sequence goes on from NZ_JBMMMZ010000007.1 coordinate 93,267, forward strand.
GCGGCCACTCACCCTAAGGGGCGTTTCCGCACGGCGGACGGCGGGGCGGCCTACAGTCGGACGATGCTCCTCGGGATGCTCTGCGCGCTGGGTTCGGCGGTGTGTTTCGGTACCGCGTCCGTCCTGCAGGCCGTCGCCGCCCGGGCGTCCGCGCCGGGCAGCGGCTCGGGCGTGGACCCCGTCCTGCTGCTGCGGGTGCTGCGGCAGTGGCGCTATCTGGCGGGGCTCGCCCTGGACGCCGCGGGCTTCCTGCTGGAGCTCGTCGCGCTCCGCTCCCTGCCGATCTACGCCGTGGGCGCCGCGCTCGCCGCGAGCCTCGCGGTGACGGCGGTCGTGGCGTCGCGAGTGCTGCGGGTGAGGCTCAGCGGCGTCGAGTGGGGCGCGGTGGCCGTGGTGTGCGGGGGCCTGGCGATGCTGGGGCTCGCCTCGGGCGCGGAGGGCAGCGGTACGGGCTCCACGGCCCTGCGCACCGGCACGCTGGCCGTCGCGGCCGGCGTCCTGGCCCTGGGCGGGGCCGCCGGGCGGCTGCCGGGCCGGGCCCGGGCGGCCGCGCTCGGCCTGGGCGCGGGCCTCGGCTTCGGCGTGGTGGAGGTCGCCGTCCGGCTGATCGACGACCTCTCCTTCGGCGCGCTCGTCCGCAACCCGGCGGCGTACGCCCTGCTGCTCGGCGGCGGCACGGCGTTCCTGCTGCTGACGTCGGCCCTGCAGCGCGGCTCGGTGACGGCGGCCACGGCCGGCATGGTCATCGGCGAGACCCTCGGCCCGGCCCTGGTCGGCATCGTCTGGCTGGGCGACCGCACCCGCCCGGGCCTGCTTCCCCTCGCCGCCACGGGCTTCGCCTTCGCGGTCGCCGGCGCGCTGGCCCTGGCCCGCTTCGGCGAGGGCGGCGAGGGCGCTACGGTCGAAGCATGAGGCTGGGATCCGCCGAGGCGCGGGCGCGCTTCACCGCGGCACCGGTCGCCCGGCTGGCCACGGCCGACGTGTCCGGCGTGCCGCACCTCGTGCCGGTCACGTTCGCCGTGACCGGGGACACCGTCTACTTCGCCGTCGACCACAAGCCGAAGCGCACGCGCGATCTGCGCCGCCTGCGCAACATCGCGCAGAACCCCCGCGTCGCCCTCCTCGCCGACCACTACGCCGACGACTGGACCACCCTGTGGTGGGCGCGTGCGGACGGCCGCGCGACCGTCCGCACGGGCCCGGAGCACTGCCGCACCCCGCTCGCCCTCCTGGCGGAGAAGTACCCGCAGTACCGCGACCACCCGCCGGAAGGGCCGGTCGTGGCGGTCGAGGTGACGGGGTGGAGCGGGTGGGCCGTCGCCGGTCCGGCGACCTCATGACGGCGCGCGCCCACCATCCGAGGACGCATCGGCCGGCCCTCCTCACTCCGCCGGCGGCAGCACCCTCAGCAGCGCCTCCAGGGCGCCCGGGAAGGCGTGGTCCGGCGGGGTGCCGTAGCCGACGATGAGGCCGTCGGGGGTGGGGGCGGACGTCGCGGGCGGGGTGGAGCGGAGGGGGGAGAGGCCCTCCAGGGCCAGGCCCTCCCAGGCCGCGGCCTGGAGGGTCGGGTGCTCGGTGCCCGGCGGGAGTTCGAGGACGACGTGGAGGCCCGCCGCGATGCCGGTGACCTTGATGTGCGGGGCGCGCTCGGCGAGGACCTCGACGAGCCGGTCGCGCCGCCGCCGGTACCGCAGCCGCATCGCGCGGACGTGCCGGTCGTACGCCCCCGACGTGAGGAATTCCGCGAGCGTCAGCTGCTCCAGGGCCCCCGAGCTCCACTCCCCCGCCCGCTTGTGGGCCAGCACCTCGCCGGCGAGATGCTCCGGCAGCACCATCCACGCGAGCCGCAGCCCCGGCGCGAGGGACTTGCTCGCCGTGCCGAAGTAGACGATGCGCTCCGGGGCGAGGCCCTGGAGGCAGCCCACGGGCTGCCGGTCGTAGCGGAACTCGCCGTCGTAGTCGTCCTCCAGGATCGTCCCGCCGGTGCGGGCCGCCCAGTCGACCACGGCGGCGCGCCGGTCGGGGTGCAGGGGGACGCCGGTCGGGAACTGGTGCGCCGGGGTGATGAGCACCGACCGCGCGCCCGCCTTGCCGCCCTCCAGGACGCCGACGTCGGCGCCCTCCTGGTCCAGCGGCATCGGCAGGCACCGCAGCCCCGCCCGCTCCAGCGCCTCGCGGTGGAACCACAGCCCGTACTCCTCCACCCCCATCTCCCGCGTCCCGCGCTCCCGCAGCACCCGGCTCACCAGCCCCAGGCCCTGCGTGAACCCCGCGCACACCACGATCCGCTCCGGATCCGCGTGCACGCCGCGCGCCCGCGCCAGGTAGCCCGCGAGGGCGGTCCGCAGTTCGGTCCGGCCCCGCTCGTCGACGTGCCCGAACGCGTCGTTCGGGGCGGCCGCCATCGCGCGGCGGGCCGCGGCGAGCCACGCGGCGCGCGGGAAGGCGGAGACGTCGGCGGTCCCGGGGCGCAGGTTGTAGGCGGCCCGCCGCGGCGTCCGCACGGGCGGCGTCCGCCGCTCGGGCGCCCGCGCCGCCGCCCGCCGGGCCACCCTGGTGCCCGAGCCCTGGCGGGCGGTCAGCCAGCCCTCGGCGACGAGTTCGCCGTACGCGTCGGCGACGGTGTTGCGGGCCAGGCCGAGGTCGGCCGCGAGCGCGCGGGAGGACGGCAGCCGGCTGCCGGGCGCGAGCCGCCCGCTGCGGACGGCCTCGCGCAGGGCGCGGATCAGGGAGGCCCGTACGCCGCCGGGCCCGCTCAGGTCCAGGTGGAAGTCCGCGCCCGCGCCGTCACCGGCGCCCGGGCCCGGCTCCCCGACGCCCCCCGAAGTGGCCCATGATTTCTCCATGGGAATGGACCATACCCGTGGGCAGCCCGCGCCCTAATGTCTTTCCTATGACGAACACGAACGCACAGGTCACCGGCCACCACCACGCCCCCCGCATGCTGCTCCACGAGGTCGCCCCCGAGGTCGGAAAGGCCATGCTGAACCTGGAGCGGGCGGCCCGGAAGGGCCTGGAGACCTCCCTCATCGAGCTGGTCAAGATCCGCGCCTCGCAGCTCAACCGCTGCGCCTTCTGCCTGGACATGCACACCAAGGACGCCCGCAAGCTCGGCGAGTCCGAGGAGCGCATCTACCTCCTCAACGCCTGGCACGAGGCCCCCGGCCTCTACACCGAGAAGGAGCAGGCGGCGCTCGCCCTGACCGAGGCGGTCACCCTGCTGCCCGGCGGCGTGTCCGACGAGGTGTACGACCGCGCCGCGAAGCACTTCCCGCAGCAGGAGCTCGCCCAGCTCATCGCCATGATCACCACCATCAACGCGTGGAACCGGATCGGCGTGACGACGGGCCTGGGCCCGGGCGCGTACGCGGTCTGAGCACCGGCGCGCACGAGCGAGCGGCGCCGTCCACGGGGGTACGGCGCCGCTCGCTCGGCATCTCCTCAGCTCCTTACGGCAGCCACTTCTTCCATACGTCCGGGTTCTCCTCCACCCAGCGCTTCGCCGCCTCGTCCGCGCTCAGCTTGTCCTCGGCGATCATCTGGGCCACGGCGTTCTGGTCCTTCTTCGACCACGCGAAGTTCTTCAGGAACCGGGCCGCCTTGCCGCCCTTCCGCGTGAAGTCCGCGTTGAGGAACTTCTTCAGCGGCGTGGTGGGGTAGGCGCAGTTGACGGTCGACGGGTCGGCCGTGCCCTTGTCCGCGCACTCCTGCGTGTACGGCGGCAGCTTCACCTCCACCATCGGCACCTCGTTGAACAGCCACTGCGGCTCGTACCAGTACGTCAGGAACGGCTTCTTCTCCTTGGCGGACTGCTGCAGCTGGGTGATCTGCGCCGCCTCGGAGCCCGCGAAGACGACCTTGTAGTCCAGGCCGAGGTTCGCGACGAGCGCCTTGTCGTTCGTGACGTACGACGGCGAGCCGTCCAGGAGCTGGCCCTTGCCGCCGCTCTCCGGGCCGCGCAGCTGCGACGCGTACGTGTTGAGGTTCCGCCAGTCGAGGACGTCGGGGTGGGCGTCCGCGAAGTACTTGGGCACCCACCAGCCGATGTGGCCGGTGACGCCGAGGTCGCCGCCGGGGGCGATGGTCTTCTTGTCCTCGACGTACCGCTTCTCCTGCTCCGGGTGGCCCCAGTCCTCCATGATCGCGTCGACGCGGCCCTGGCTGAGCGCGTCCCACGCGGGCACCTCGTCCACCTGCACGGTGTCGACGCGGTAGCCCAGCTCGTGCTCCAGCAGGTACTTGGCGACGGCCGTGTTGGCCCGCGCGCCCACCCAGGACTGCACGGACAGCGTGACGGTCTTCGTGCCGGCCGCGTCCGCGTACGGGGACGCCTGCTTGGTCATGTCGGCCGCGCCGCAGCCGGTGGCCGTGGCGGCGGCCAGGACGCACAGCGCGGAGGCCGCCACCATCGTCTTACGCGCCATCACGCGCTCCCTTCGTCGGCTGGGTGACCCGGTCGAGCATCAGCCCCAGGCAGGCGATGGCCACGCCCGCCGTGAGACCGGTCGCCAGGTCGCCCTGCGCGAGGCCGAACACGACCTCGTAGCCCAGCGCGCCGCCGCCCACGAGACCGCCGATGATGACGACGGACAGCACCAGCACCACGGCCTGGTTGACCGCGAGCAGCAACTGCGGGCGCGCCAGCGGGAACTGCACCTGGCGCAGCTGCTGGCCGCCGGTCGCGCCCAGCGACCGGGCCGACTCCATCGCGCCCGGGTTCACCCGGCGCAGGCCCTCGCTCGCGATGCGGACGACGGCGGGCAGCGCGTACACGACGGCGGCCGCGGCGGCCGGGGCCCGGCCGATGCCGAACAGCGCCACGACGGGGATCAGGTACACGAACTGCGGCATGGTCTGGAAGACGTCCAGGACCGGGCGCAGCAGCCGCTCCACGCGCGGGCTGCGCGCGGCGGGCACGGCGATCGCGAAGCCGAGGAGGAGCGTGACGGCGACGGCGGCCAGGACCTGCGAGAGCGTGTCCATGGACAGCTCCCAGCGGCCCAGCACACCGATCGCGGCGAGCGAGAGGACCGCCGTCAGGGCCGTGCGCCAGGTGCCGATGAGCCAGGCGAGGGCGGCCACGAGGAGGAGGGCGCCCCACCAGGGGAGGGCCTGGAGGCCGTCGCGGAGGGGGTCGAGGACCCAGGTGGTGTAGTGGGCGGCGAGGTCGGCGGTGCCGCCGATGCCGGGGAGGCCGGTGTAGAGGTGGTCGACCATCCAGTCCTTGGCGGTGTTGACCGGGGCGGCGATGGCGACGGTCCAGCCGTCGGGCCACGCCGTGCCGCCGAGGCGGCCCAGGGCCGCGGTCAGTGCGATGGCCAGCGCCCACGTGGTTGCCGTTCGGGTGCGGGTCCGTGTCCGGTTGTGCCCACCCTCCCCCAGCCTTCGGCCGGCGGTGCCCCCAGCCCTGCGGAACGCCTGCCCGGCTCCAGGACGAGAGGCGGATCCGGAGGTGATCCTGTCGAACACGATCGCCAGGAGGACGATCGGGATGCCCGCTGCCAGGGCGCTGCCCACGTCCACCGTGGACAGGGCCTGGTAGACGCGGTCTCCCAGGCCGTCCGCGCCGATGACGGACGCGATGACGGCCATGGACAGCGCCATCATGATCGTCTGGTTGACGCCCAGGAGCAGCTCGCGCCGGGCGAGCGGCAGCCGGGCCGTCAGCAGGCGCTGCCGGCCGGTCGCACCGAGGGACTCCACGGCCTCCAGGACGCCCTGGTCGGTGGAGCGCAGGCCGAGCGCGGTGAGCCGGGCCATGGGCGGGGCGGCGTAGACGACGGTCGCGAGGACGGCGGGCGCCACGCCGATGCCGAAGACGAGGACGACGGGCAGCAGGTACGCGAACGCGGGCAGCGCCTGCATGGTGTCGAGCACGGGCCGCAGCGCGCGGAACGTGCGGTCCGACAGGCCCGCGGCCAGGCCGAGGAGCGCGCCGACGGCGACGGAGGCCGCCACGGCGACGATCATCAGGGCGAGGGTGCGCATCGTGGGCACCCACATGCCGAGGAGGCCGCAGGCGGCGAACGAGGCGAGGGCGACGACGGCGACCCGCGCGCCCGCGACCCGCCACGCGAGCAGCGCGGCCGCCGCCGTCACACCGGCCCAGCCGAGGGCCAGGAGGACGGTGTAGACGGCGTGCACGGCGCCGATGATCGCGCCGCTGATGTGCCCGAAGAAGTAGAGGAAGGCCCAGTGGCTGTCGCGGTTGTCGATGATCCAGTCGCTGGCCCCGGTGAGGGGCTTGGTCAGGTCGACGGTGAACGCGGACGGCCAGGTGCCGCTGCCGTGGGTGGCCGCGGCCACGGGCACGAGGACGGCCGCGGCGGCGGCGAGGAGGAGCAGCTTCCGGGCGGCGGGCCGGGCCCACAGGGCGCGGAGCGCGAGGGCCGCGGGGTGCGGTGCCGAGGCGTCGCGGCCCGGCGGGGCCGTCTTCACCTGCGGCGGGGCTGTGTGTACGGTCATGCCGCCGTCCTTTCGCCGGCGTCCAGCCCCGCGACCACGCCCAGGAGGCTGCGGTGGTCGACGACGCCGACGCAGCGGCCGCCCTCGACGACGCGGGCCGGGGTGCCCGTGCGGGCCACCGTCTCGATCGCTTCGGCGACGGTCGTCGCCGGGTCGAGGGCCTCGCCCGTCTCCGACTCGTCCGCGGCGGCGGGGCGCATCGCGCGCCGGACGGTGAGGACCTGTTCGCGCGGGACGTCCCGGACGAAGTCGCGCACGTAGTCGTCCGCCGGGGAGCCCACGATCTCCTCGGGCGTGCCGCACTGCACGACGCGGCCGCCGCGCATGAGCGCGATCCGGTCGCCGAGGCGCAGCGCCTCGGACAGGTCGTGGGTGATGAAGACCATGGTGCGGCCCTCGTCGCGGTGCAGGCGGACGACCTCTTCCTGCATGTCGCGGCGGATGAGCGGGTCGAGGGCGCTGAACGGCTCGTCGAAGAGGAGGACTTCGGGGTCGGCGGCGAGGGCGCGGGCGAGGCCCACGCGCTGCTGCTGGCCGCCGGAGAGCTGGCCGGGGCGGCGGTCCTCCAGGCCGGCGAGGCCGACCTTCTCCACCATCTCGGCGGCCTTGGCGCGGCGTTCGGCCTTGCCGACGCCCTGGATCTCCAGGCCGTAGGCGACGTTGTCGAGGACGGAGCGGTGCGGGAGCAGCCCGAAGTGCTGGAAGACCATGGCCGCGCGGTGGCGGCGCAGGTCGCGCAGGGCGCCCTTGTCCATGCCGCACACGTCCTCGCCGTCGATGGCGATGGTGCCGGAGGTCGGCTCGATGAGCCGGGTCAGGCAGCGGACGAGCGTGGACTTGCCGGAGCCGGACAGGCCCATGACGACGAAGACCTCGCCCTGGCGGACGTCGAAGGAGACGTCGCGGACGGCGACGGTGCAGCCGGTCCGCTCGCGCAGCTCCTCGGGGGAGAGCGCGGCGTGTTCGCTGCCGGGGACGCGGTCGGCCTTCGGTCCGAAGACCTTCCACAGGTTGCGGACGGAGAAGACGGGAGCAGCAGTGGCTGCTGTGCCGGCGGCGCTCATATGCGATCACCGCCTGTGGCCGGGGCCTCGGCAAGCAGTTCCGCGCACTTCTCCCCCACCATCAGGACTCCGATCATCGGGTTGACCGCGGGCATCGTCGGGAAGACGGAAGCGTCCGCGATGCGGATGTTCGCGAGGCCGCGGACGCGCAGCTCGGGGTCGACGACGGCAAGGGCGTCGTCGGCGGCGCCCATGCGGCAGGTGCCGGCGGGGTGGTAGACGGTGTGCGCGGCCTTGCGGACCAGCTCGCTGATCTCCGCGTCGTCGGTGACGTGCGGGCCGGGGAAGACCTCGCGCTTGAGCCACTTCTTGAACGGCTCGGCCTCGGCGACCTTGCGGGCGAGCTTGATGCCGTCGACGAGGGTGCGGCCGTCGTAGTCGTCCTCGTCCTCGAAGTACCGGAAGTCGAGGGCGGGCTTGGCCTCGGGGTCGGCGGAGGTGAGGTAGAGGCGGCCGCGGGCGCGGGACTTGGGGATGTTGGGGGTCATGGACACGCCGTGCTCGGGGCGTTCGTAGCCCAGGCGCTCGGGGTTGTCCGTGAAGGGGATCTGGTAGAAGTGGAACATCAGGTCCGGGCCCTGGTGCTCCGGGTCCCGCTTGACGAAGAGGCCCGCGTCGGAGTCCATCGCGGAGTTGCCCGGGATGGGCCCGTCGGTCTCCCAGACGATGACCGACTCGGGGTGGTCGATGAGGTTCTCGCCGACGCCCGGCAGGTCGAGCACGCAGGGGATGCCGAGCGCTTCGAGGTCCTTCTTCGGGCCGATGCCCGAGTGCATCAGCAGCCGGGGCGTGTCGACGGCGCCCGCGCACACCAGCACCTCGCGGCCGGCCTCGACGTAGATCTCCTCGCCGTCCTTCGTGCGGACGTGGACGCCCTTGGCCCGGGTGCCGTCCAGCTCCAGCTTGTGCGCCCAGGTCTCCAGCAGGAGGCGGAGGTTGGGGCGGTCGCCGGCCTCCATGTGGGGGTGGAGGTAGGCGACGGAGGCGGAGGAGCGCTTGTTGTTCTCCGGGTGGTAGGAGAGGTCGAAGAAGCCGACGCCCTCGTCGAAGGGCTCGTCGTTGAAGCCCACGACCTCGGGGACGCCGAGCGCGGTCTTGACGGCCTCGATCCAGTCGGAGGCGATGGCGTTCTGGTCCTTCTTCGCGACCCGCACGATGTTGTTGCGGAGCTTGCCGAAGTAGGGGTCCATGTCCTTCGCGCCCCAGCCGGTGGCGCCCGCGGCCTCCCACTCGTCCCAGTCGGACGGCAGCGGCTTGAAGGAGATCAGCGTGTTGTGCGAGGAGCAGCCGCCCAGCACCTTGGCGCGGCTGTGCAGGATGTGCGAGTTGCCGCGGGGCTGCTCGGTGGTCGTGTACTCGTAGTCCAGCTCGCCGCCCAGCAGGCCGAGCCACTTGCGCAGCGTCAGCACGTCCTCGCGGTCGATGTCGGACGGGCCGCCTTCGATGACGACGACGGAGGTCCCGGGGTCCTCGGCGAGGCGGGAGGCGATGACGGAACCGGCGGTGCCGCCACCGACGACGACGTAGTCGGCCGCGATCTTCTGGGCGGGGGGCATGGGGGTACTCCTCGGGGGCAGGAAGGTTCTTCGCTTACGGGTTGTTCGCGTGCGGGGTCTTCGCGTACGGATTCGCGTGCGTGCTCTTCGCTTGCGGTTCTTCGCCTACGGAAACGAGGCCGGCTCAGCCTGCGAACCAGCGCACCGGCTCGGGCGCGAGGTTCTGGTAAATGTGCTTCGCCTCGCGGTATTCGGCCAGACCCGCGGGGCCGAGCTCGCGGCCGGTGCCGGACTTGCCGAAGCCGCCCCACTCCGCCTGCGGCAGGTAGGGGTGGAAGTCGTTGATCCACACGGTGCCGTGGCGCAGCCGGCCGGCGACGCGGCGGGCGCGGCCCGCGTCCTTGGTCCACACGGCGCCGGCGAGACCGTACTCGGTGTCGTTGGCCAGGGCCACGGCCTCGTCCTCGGTGCGGAAGGTCTCGACGGTGAGGATCGGGCCGAAGGTCTCCTCGCGGACGACCCTCATGGCGCCGTGGCAGTGGTCGAGGACGGTCGGCGCGAAGAAGTAACCGCCCGCGGGGCGCACCGCGTCCGGCTCGGGCTGGGCGCCGCCGCAGCGCAGGGTCGCGCCCTCGGCGAGGGCGGAGGAGACGTACGCCTCGATCTTGTCGAGCTGCTGCGCGGAGACCAGCGGGCCGCACTCGACGCCGTCCTCGGTGCCCCGGCCGAGGCGGATCTTCCCGGCGCGGCGGGCGAGTTCGGCGACGAAGCGGTCGCGGACGGACTCCTCGATGATGAGACGGGAGCCGGCCGAGCAGACCTGGCCGCTGTGGATGAACGCGGCGTTGAGGGCCTGGTCGACGGCGGTGTCGAAGTCCTCGTCGGTCGCGCAGGCGTCGGCGAAGACCACGTTGGGGTTCTTGCCGCCGAGTTCGAGGGCCACCTTCTTCACGGTGGGTGCGGCGGCCTGCGCCACCTTGACGCCCGAGGTGAGACCGCCGGTGAAGGACACCAGGTCGACGTCGGGGTGCTCGGAGAGGCGGGCGCCCACGGGGTCGCCCGCGCCGGTGACGAGGTTGCCGGCGCCGGCCGGGAGACCGGCCTCCACCAGCAGCTTCATCAGCAGCACGGTGGACAGGGGGGTGACCTCGCTGGGCTTGATGACGAAGGTGTTGCCCGCCGCCAGCGCGGGGGCGATCTTCCAGCTGGCCTGCAGCAGCGGGTAGTTCCAGGGAGTGATCAGCGCGCAGACGCCGACCGGCTCGTGGACGACGACGCTGTGCAGGGTGTCCGAGCCCGCGTCCACGACGCGGCCGGCGCCCTCGCTCACGACGAGGTCGGCGAAGTAGCGGAAGGCGTCGGCGACGCAGTCGACGTCGATGCGGCCCTCTTCGAGGGTCTTGCCGGTGTCGCGGCTCTCGGTCAGCGCGATCTCCTCGCGGTCGCGCTGCAGGAGCTCCGCGACGCGGCGCAGCAGCGCCGCCCGCTCGGCAACGGGCGTGCGGGGCCAGGCGCCCTGCCCGCCGTCGAAGGCGCGGCGGGCCGCGGCGACGGCGGCGTCCGTGTCGTCGGCGCCGCCTTCGGAGACCACGGCGAGGGTCTTGGCGTCCGCGGGGTCGAGCACCTCCCGCTGGGCGCCGGACGCGGCGGCACGCCACACCCCGTCGATGTGGATGGTCTCGGCTGACGACATGTTCTTTCTGCCTTCCGGTTCCTGGACGGTCCGCTGCCGCCGGGCAGGGTGCTCGGGCGGCAACGGGACGCGCCTAACCAAAAGGCGAAAAGCTATGCCTCATTCTTCACAAAGAGTGATGCGGGTCACTGAGCGTCGCCGCTCGCGCAGTAGCCGGAGGGGCAGAACGAGCCCAGCAGCACACGGAAGATCTCCTGGTGACGCGGCCACTCGTCCTCCGGCCCGCCGACCAGCAGGGCGTACTGCCGGCCGTCGGGGCCGGTGAACGCACGGTCGACAACACGCCGCACGCTCCCGTCGGGCCGGACGTAGGTGTACGCCAGCTCGGCGGCACCGGCCGAGGGGGTGCTCTCCTGCGTCAGCCACAGCTTGCGGTAGCCCGTGTTGCGGGACACCGCCCCCTCGGTCTCCTCCAGCGCCGCGTACGGCGTCGGCTCCGGGCCGTCGAGCCGGAACACCTGGACCAGGCTCTTGCCGTCCGACCGCCGGAAGAAGACGCTGGCGCCCTCCGTACTGCGCTCCCAGCCGGACGGCACGTCGGCGCGGAAGCCGGCCGGGTCCTCCGTCCGCTCGAAGCCGCTGGGGGTGCCGGTCGCGTACTGCAGCCCCGGGACGGCCGGGGAGCCGGACGAGGGCGTCGAGCCGGAACCGCCGCCGAAACCGCCGGTGGTGCCGGGCGTCGTACCGGCCGACGCACCGGCCGTGGTGCCGGTCATCCCCGTGGTGCCGGTGGAACCGGTGAAGCCCGTGGTGCCGGTGAGGCCCGTGGTTCCTGTAGTCCCAGTGGTCCCCGTGGTTCCTGTGCTGCCGGACGTCGTGCCGTAGTCGTACGACGGGCCCGGCGTCGGCAGCCCGCTCACGCCGGGCCCCGGCGACGCGCCCCCGCGCCCACCCGTGTCCGTGCCGTCGTCCCGCAGCACCGACCAGGCGCCCACGCCGAGGCCGCCCACGAGGACCACCCCCGCCAGCGCGCCGGCCAGGATCGCCGCGTGCGACGGCCCTTCGGGCGGGCCGTCCGCAGGCCCGGGGAGCAGGTGGACCTCGGGCTCCTCCGCGTCGTACGGGGTTCCGTCCGCATGCGGTCCGCGCCGCGGCGGGTCGTCCTCCACCCACTGCTGGAGATCCGCGTCCCAGCGGCTCATGCGCCCCGCCCCCTCACGCCAGCAGCCGGCCGGCCGCCTCGGCGACCGCCGCCGCCGATGCCAGCCCGCCGACGGCCGTGGCTCCGCTGCTCAGCAGGGCCCGCAGCCGCACCAGGCGGCCGCGCTGCGTGCGGCCCGTGCGGCGCGCCTCTGCCTCCAGGCCCGCGAGTTCGTCGCCGACCGCGTCGACGCCGTCGCCCTCGGCCCGTACGAGCAGGGGCAGTTGCCCGCGCAGCGCCGTGACGGCCGCCAGCAGCTCGGGCGTCACGGCCAGCAGGTCGCGGGAGGAGTCGACGGCCCGCGCCTCCCGGCCCGCGGCGACCGCGCCCCCGGAGAGCTCGCCGACGGCGATGCCGCCGTCGCGGGGCACGTCGGCGGGCACGCTCACCGGCGGGCCGGCGGGCTCGTCGCTTAAGCGGCCCTTCGCGCTGCCGCCCGTACCGGCGTCCCGGCCGGCGTCCCGTTGCCCCGCACCGCGGTGTTCGGCCCGGGCCCGTTCCCCCGCGGCGACGGCGCCGCCGGTCATGCGCCCGATGGCGATCCCGCCGCCGGTGCCACGGCCGTTGCCGTTCCTGTCGTCCTTGTGATCCGTCATGATCCCCCGTCCTTCGCGGTGTTCCTGGCCTGCGCGCCGCTGCCCGCGGCCACGGCGCCGCCGCTCATCGAGCCGATGAAGACGCCGCCCTCGCTGACCTGCACGATCTGCTGCTCGAACTGGTCGGTCTCGTAACCCTGGGAGCGCAGGGCGTCCCGCACGCCGCTCGCGATCCGGTCCTGGACCGTCTTCACGTAGCGGCTGATGTCCATCTCCTGGAACAGCGAGACGGAGTGCACCCCGGCGATCTCCCGCACCGACCCCGCCGGCCCGTCCGGGACCGCGCGGCGCGGGTCGGCCAGCCAGGTGCGGAAGCCGGCGACGGCCGTGCGGACCGCCGAGACGGCGGACGCGAACCCGGCGGCGGGCGCGGTCAGCAGGGCGCGGGCGCCGTCGCGCAGGATGTCGTCCTCGCCGCGGGACGCGATCACGTCGACCGCGCGGAACTCCGGCTTGACCGGCATGAGCACGTGCGGCACGACCTCCAGCACCAGCATCCCGCCCTGGGTGTGCACCCTGACCAGCACGGACACCACGACCTGCTCGTCCCAGGCGCCCACGCGGACCCGCAGGAAGTAGCGGCGCGCCTCGCCGCCCTCGTCCACGGCCTCGTGCAGGTGCTGCCGGACGACGGGCTCGTCGTAGCGGACCTCGGGCCGGTGCGGGCCCACCGGCAGGTAGACGAACTCCTCGACCTCCAGGTCCTTGAGCCGGTCGCGGCTGGTCGCGGCCGCGGAGTCGCGCAGCGCCTCCAGGCGGGGCCGGATCAGGTCCACGACGGTGCGGGCGGTGAACGGCGGCCGCTGACCGCCCTTCCCGCCGTCCCTGGGCTTGAGCTCCAGCACGAACGACCACGGCTCGTACGGGCGGCCCATGCCGATGAACGGGCGGGAGGGGTCGTAGATGGTCAGCCCCGCGTACTGCTCGCGGTCGATCGTCTCCGCGATGCGGCGGTGGTGGCGCGAGCGCGGCAGCGTGCGGGGGTGGCGGGCGAAGACCTCCCGCCCGAGCTCCAGGCGCATCACGGAGGCGACCCGCGACCGGTGCATCCACACGGGCAGCACGAGCAGCAGCGGGAAGAGCACGGCCGCCCAGCTGCCCACGCCCTCGAGCAGGGCGGCGACGGCCACGATCCAGTAGGCGAGCTGCAGCACGGGCGGGCCGACCGCCCGCAGGGCGCGCAGCGAGGCCCGGCCCTTGAGGGCCTGGCGCAAGGTGGACTTGTCGACGCCGTAGACGGCGCTCCCGCGCCCGGCGGCGGCCTGCCCGATCCAGTGCACCACGCACACCACGGCGTAGATGCCGGCCCACGGAAGCGGCACCTCCTCCGGAAGGCCCTCCGAGTCGTCGGTCACGGTTCCCGAGACGAAGAACGCGGCCCACAAGCAGGCCAGCAGCACCGCCGTGAGCACGTCCTGCGCCCGCGCCCGCAGCGCGTGGGTGAGCACCGGCACGACATCGATGCCGAGCGACGGCGCGATCGGCCGCTCCTCGTGCTCCACCAGCTCTTCGATGACGCGCCGCCGGAAGTCGAGGTCGAGATAGACCCCCGCGCACAGCAGCCGGGTGGCTTCGCTCCGCGCGTCCGGCCTGGCGGTACCGGCCGTTTTCGCCGGCCCGGACGACTTGGCCTGATCAGTTCTTGCGGATCCTGTGGATAACGTCATGAACTCTCCGATCGTCGAACTCACCTGCGAATAAGCAGGAGTTGACGGTTAGTCGGAGAACTCACAATAAGCCAATCCGGTTCTTGCGAACCCCTCCTTGCACCCGAATACCGGGCCGGAAATCGACCCCGTCCGGGTGTACCGCGGCACGCCTGTGCGCAAAAACGGGGGTGCCCCGGCAGCTGTCGCTGCCGGGGCACCCCCGTCGAAGGCGTTGCGGATCAGATGAGGCCGAGGGCGCGGACCGCGTCGCGCTCCTCTACCAGCTCCTGGACCGAGGCGTCGATGCGACCGCGGGAGAAGTCGTTGATCTCCAGGCCCTGGACGATCTCGTACTTGCCGTCCTTGCAGGTGACCGGGAAGGAGGAGATCAGGCCCTCCGGGACGCCGTAGGAGCCGTCCGACGGGATGCCCATGGAGGTCCAGTTGCCCTCGGCGGTGCCGTTGACCCAGGTGTGGACGTGGTCGATCGCGGCGTTGGCGGCGGAGGCGGCCGAGGACGCGCCGCGGGCCTCGATGATGGCCGCGCCGCGCTTGGCGACGGTCGGGATGAAGTCGTCGGCCAGCCACGCCTCGTCGTTCACGATCTCCGCGGCGTTCTTGCCGGCCACCTCCGCGTGGAAGATGTCCGGGTACTGGGTCGCGGAGTGGTTGCCCCAGATCGTCAGGCGCTTGATGTCGGAGACGGAGGCGCCCGTCTTCTTCGCCAGCTGCGAGATCGCGCGGTTGTGGTCCAGGCGCGTCATCGCGGTGAAGCGCTCGGCCGGGACGTCCGGCGCGGCGGCCTGGGCGATGAGGGCGTTGGTGTTGGCCGGGTTGCCGACGACGAGGACCTTGATGTCGTCCGCGGCGTGGTCGTTGATGGCCTTGCCCTGCGGCTTGAAGATGCCGCCGTTGGCCTCCAGCAGGTCACCGCGCTCCATACCCTTGGTGCGCGGGCGGGCGCCGACCAGCAGCGCGACGTTCGCACCCGCGAAGCCGACGTTCGGGTCGTCGGTGATGTCGATGCCGCGCAGCAGCGGGAAGGCGCAGTCGTCGAGCTCCATGGCGGTGCCCTCGGCGGCCTTCAGGCCCTGCGGGATCTCCAGCAGGCGCAGCTTGACCGGCACGTCCGCGCCGAGGAGCTGACCGGAGGCGATGCGGAAGAGCAGCGCGTAGCCGATCTGGCCGGCTGCACCGGTGACGGTGACATTGACGGGAGTGCGGGTCATGGCGATCTCCTGCTGCGAACTGGGGTGGGTGTCCCTGCCCATGATGTTCGGATCTCTCTCGGTATCAAGAGATCCGGCGTCAGGCTATCCGACCCGGCACGCTCCGAACCCCCGGCCCGGTGTGGGACGCCTCACCGTGCCGTCCCCGGCCCCTGTCCGGCGTATCACCGGCGCGCCCTCCGGGCCGGTCCCGGCATTCCGCCGGACCCTCGCCGTCGGGGTGCAGCGCCATGGCGGCGGGCCTTCTTCTCCGCCGCGACGGCGGAGAACCACAGCGCGGCCGGCCCGGCAGTGCCGAACCGTCCCGCAGTCCCGGCGGGCATCCGCCGGGGAGGCGGACCAGGCCCTAGCCCACCGAGGGCGGACCCCCCGACGGCGCGCCGCGAGGGACCGTGCACCCCTTCGCCCCCGTCGTCAGCGTCGCGCAGGCCTTCGCCTTGCCCGGTCCCGACACCGCCACCATCGGCGTGTAGCCGTCGGCGTCGCGCACGACCTTGCCGGACTCCGAACGGGCGGGCGTGCCGCCGTCCGCGGCCGCGTCTATCCGGACGGCGTCGCCCGGAACGGCCTGCGTTATGCGCGCCCAGGCCGCGCCGCACACCTGGCTGTAGCGGACCTCGACGTACGACGTGCCGACGGTCGCGGAGCCGGCGGTCGTCGCCCGGCCGCCGCCGCACCCCATGGCCTCGGGGTCCTTGCCGCCGCACTCCGCGCCCGTGCACTTCACCCCGGCGGGCAGGACCGCGGAGGGCGAGACGGGCGGTGCCACGGGGCCGGAGCCGTTGTCCGTGCCGCCGCCCACGCCCAGCAGCAGGACGGCCGCCGCGACGACGAGCAGGGCCCCCACGACGCCGGTGACGAAGAGGGCCGCCCGGCGGCGCGGCGCGGGGCCGTCGGCCGGGATGGCGTTCGCGCGGTAGTCCGGCGGCTGCGGCGACCGCGGGACGGCCTGCGGCCGCGGGTCCGCGCCGGAAGGGCCGGAGGGACCGGACGGGTCGGCAGGGGCGGAAGGGGCGGCGGAGGCGGAGGCGGCCGGGAAGCCGCCGGGCCCCGCGGCCCCCGAAGCGCTCTCCTCCGCCGTCGCCCGCCGCGCCGCCTCGTGGCAGAGCGGCTCCGAGATGACCGCCCCCGGCTGCCCGTCGGCCCGGGAGGCCTGTACGGCGCCCTGCGCCGCCCCCTGCGTCACCGTCGCGTCCTGCGGCGGGCCGAACTCGCCCAGCGCGGCCCGCGCCCGGGCGATCTGCGACGACTCCAGCGTGGAGTCGTGCCGCAGTTCGCTGCGGCTCCACGCCCGCTCGGCGAGCTCCCACATCGTGCTCAGGTGGACCACGTCGGTCCCGGTCGCTTCGGCGAGCGCCTCGGCGGCCCCCAGCGGCGGCAGCAGCCGCCCGCCGAGATAGCGCTCCCACGACGTCTTGCTGTATCCCGTGCGGTCCGCGACGGCGCCGATGCTCAGCCCGCTGCGCTCCACGAGTCTGCGCAGCTGTTCGGTGAATTCGCGCACTTCCGGGTCGAGTTCCTCCGGTAGCGCCCTCCAGCGAGGCATTGCACTCCCCTGTCCCCCGATACGTACGGGTCTCTTCCCGTTCCGTGACCCCTGCCGTGACGTACTGATCTGCTGACGTACTGATGTGCGTGCCGCGGCGCCCCATCCGCAGCCCCGGTGCTGGCTACCCAAGGGGATGCCGCAATCCAGCATGGCAGTTCCCACCGGCGGGGCGCATCGTGGCATTTGGGTTAATCGGAGGCCCCGGCATGCGCTCTTGTCACATCTGCTGCACAACTGATACGCGACGGCGAACTCGTCGCGGATCCGTCACCTCCCGGCCACAGCGGGCTTGAAGATCTTGAAACCGGCGCACCGGTTCAAGATCCTCTTATCCGGGCGGTGACCGGTCCTCCCACGGGGGTGGAGGACCGGTCACCGCGGCCGCTCACACGACGGCCGCGGGCACCAGCTTCCGCCGCAGGTTGGCGTCGAGGGCTTCAAGGAATTCCCCGGTCGTCAGCCAGGGGGTGTCCGCGCCGACGAGCAGCGCCAGGTCCTTGGTCATCCGCCCGTCCTCGACGGTCTCGACGCACACCCGCTCCAGCGCCTCCGCGAAGGCGGTGACCTCGGGCGTGCCGTCCAGCCTGCCGCGGTGGGCCAGGGCCCGGGTCCAGGCGAAGACCGAGGCGATCGGGTTGGTGGAGGTCTCCTTGCCCTGCTGGTGGCGGCGGTAGTGGCGGGTGACGGTGCCGTGCGCGGCCTCGGCCTCCAGCGTGCGGCCGTCGGGCGTCATGAGGACCGAGGTCATCAGGCCGAGCGAGCCGAAGCCCTGGGCGACGGTGTCGGACTGGACGTCGCCGTCGTAGTTCTTGCAGGCCCACACGTAGCCGCCGGGCCACTTCAGCGCGGACGCGACCATGTCGTCGATGAGCCGGTGCTCGTACGTCAGTCCGGCGCGGTCGAACTCCGGTCTGAACTCGGTGTCGAAGACCTCCTGGAAGAGGTCCTTGAACCGGCCGTCGTACTTCTTCAGGATCGTGTTCTTGGTGGACAGGTAGACCGGGTAGCCGCGGTCCAGGCCGTAGCGGAACGAGGCGCGCGCGAAGTCGCGGATCGAGGCGTCCAGGTTGTACATCGACAGCGCGACCCCGGGGCCCGGGAAGGCGAAGACCTCCAGCTCGACGGGTTCCGAGCCGTCCGCCGGGGTGAAGGTCATGGTGAGCGTGCCCGCGCCGGGGACCTTCAGGTCGGTCGCGCGGTACTGGTCGCCGAAGGCGTGACGGCCGACGACGATGGGCTTCGTCCAGCCGGGGACGAGCCGGGGCACGTTCCCCATGATGATCGGCTCGCGGAAGATCACGCCGCCGAGGATGTTGCGGATGGTGCCGTTGGGCGAGGGGTACATCGCCTTGAGGCCGAACTCCTCGACCCGCGCCTCGTCCGGTGTGATCGTCGCGCACTTCACGCCGACGCCGTGTTCCAGGATGGCGTGCGCGGCGTCGACGGTCACCTGGTCACCGGTGGCGTCGCGGTGCTCGATGCCCAGGTCGAAGTACTTCAGGTCGATGTCGAGGTGGGGCAGGATCAGCCGGTCCTTGATGGACCGCCAGATGATCCGGGTCATCTCGTCGCCGTCGAGCTCGACGACCGGGCCGACTACCTTGATCTTGGCCATGACGGGGACCGTCCCTCTCGCGGGCAGCACCGGCCCTCCCCCGCCCGCGAGGGCAGGAAAGGGATCACCTCGTCATCAAGCTACTCGAAATCCGGCAAAGCCGGGCAAACAAACTAAACCGTGAAGTGGAGGATGTCCTCCAGGAACGGCACCTTCAGCCACGGGTGCGGCTGCGCCATCAGGGACAGCAGCAGGATCGCCGCCCCCAGCCCGCCGTACGTGATCATGTCCGTGAAGCGGGAGCGCACGGCCAGCATGCCCACGGACGGCAGGGCCCAGCGCAGCACCGCGCCGCCGATCATCGCCAGCCCGATCAGCAGCGTCCCGACCCGGAACGCGCCCGCGGCGACGACCAGCAGGCCGAGCCCGGTCGCGCCCATGACCGCGAGCAGCGGCCACTGGCGCGCCGGCGCCGGGGCGTCCCCGGGAGCGGCGCGCCCGCCGCCCTCGGGGCGGGCGGTGTCCCGCGTGAGCTGGAAGCGGCGGCCCTTGCCGGCGCCGGGCTCTCGCCGGGGCTCGCCGGAGCCGGCGGCTCCGTTCGCCCCGGCCCGCCCGTGGGATCCGGCCCGCCCGTGGGATCCGGCCGGCCCGTCCGGCCCGGCCGCCCCGGCCGACTCAGCCCGCATTGCCGCTTCCGGCGGCGCGCTCCGCGGCCTCCACCACGTTCACGAGCAGCAGGGCCCGGGTCATCGGGCCGACGCCGCCCGGGTTCGGGGAGACCCAGCCGGCGACCTTGGCGACCGCCGGGTCCACATCGCCCATGATCTTGCCCTCGCCGTCGCGGCTGACGCCGACATCCAGCACGGCCGCGCCGGGCTTGACGTCCTCCGGCTTGATCAGGTGGCCCACGCCCGCCGCGGCGACGATGATGTCGGCCCGGCGCAGCTGCTCGGAGAGGTCACGGGTACCGGTGTGGCAGAGGGTGACCGTGGCGTTCTCGGTCCGGCGGGTCATCAGCAGGCCGATCGAGCGGCCGACGGTGATGCCGCGGCCGACGACGACCACGTGGGCGCCGTTGAGCTCCACGTCGTGGCGACGCAGGAGCTCGATGATGCCGTTGGGGGTGCAGGGCAGCGGGCCGGGCTCGCCCAGCACCAGGCGGCCCAGGCTCATCGGGTGCAGGCCGTCGGCGTCCTTGGCCGGGTCCATCAGCTCCAGGACGCGGTTGGTGTCGATGCCCTTGGGGAGGGGGAGTTGGACGATGTAACCGGTGCACTCGGGGTTGTCGTTGAGCTCGCGGACGACCGCCTCGATCTCCTCCTGCGTGGCCGTGTCCGGCAGTTCGCGCTGGATCGACGCGATGCCGACCTCGGCACAGTCGCGGTGCTTGCCCGCCACGTACCACTTGCTGCCGGGGTCGTCGCCGACGAGGAGGGTGCCGAGACCGGGCTGGACGCCGCGGGCCTTCAGCGCCTCCACGCGCGCCGTGAGTTCGGACTTGATCGCTGCTGCCGTGGCCTTGCCATCGAGAATCTGGGCGGTCATGACCCCATCCTCCCGGATGGGGTGGCCATGGTTCCAATCAGGGCGGTCCGCAGTTGGTGACGAATTCGCACCGGTTATTCCCGGGAGCCCCTGCAGCCCCGCCGATAGGGGTATCGGCTGGACAAAAGTCACAGCCCCGATAACGATGATCCGCGTGCCGCGGGCGAAAAACCGGGGGCGAGCCGCCGACACAACTCTCCTCCGAATGCCCGCGCCGTCCCCGCACGACAGCAACGGAGGAAATAGCCAGCCATGAGCTTCGGCGATCAGAACAACCCGTACGGCGCGCCCCAGCAGGCGCCCGGTTACGGCTATCCGCAGCAGCCCCAGGGCGCCCAGCCCGGCCAGCCGTACGCCGCCTACCCGCAGGCGCAGGGGGGTTACGCCGGTGTGCCGCAGGGCCCGCAGGTCATGCCGGGCATCACCAAGGCGGCCCGCATCATGCTGTACGCGATCGCCGCGGTGCACGTGATCGTGGCGGGCCTGTGCGCCGCCGCGGTCGCGGCGATCGGTGACGCGAAGAAGACCCACGGAGGCGGCACGGTCACCACCGCTCAGGGTGACACGGTGGACGCCGACACGGTCTTCGACGCCGGAAAGGGCGTTTTCGCGTTCCTCGCCGCGCTGGCCGTGATCTTTGCGATCCTCGGCATCATTCTCGCGGTGCGTTACGCCAAGGGTGGCAACGGCGTCCGCGTCGGTTCGATCGTCTACGCGGCGTTCGGCATCATCAGCGGTCTGGTGTGCATCGTCTTCTACGGCATCGGCCTCATCGCTCTGATCCTGTCGATCCTGGTGATCGTCTTCGCGGCCAAGCAGGCCTCGCAGGACTGGTTCCGCCGTCCGCGTTTCTAAAGCGGCGGCTCCCGCGGACCCGGAGGCCCGTACCCCTCGTCACCGAGGGGTACGGGCCTCCGGCCGTTCACCGGCGGAACCGGGGATCAGTGGAAGAAGTGCCGCGTACCCGTGAAGTACATCGTCACGCCCGCCGCCTTCGCGGCCTCCACGACCTGCTCGTCGCGGACCGAACCGCCCGGCTGCACCACGGCCTTGACGCCGGCGGCCGTCAGGACCTCCAGCCCGTCCGGGAAGGGGAAGAACGCGTCGGAGGCGGCGTACGAGCCGCGCGCCCGCTCCTCGCCCGCCCGCTGCACCGCGAGCTTCGCGGAGTCGACGCGGTTGACCTGGCCCATGCCGACGCCGACGGTCGCGCCGTCCTTGGCGAGCAGGATGGCGTTGGACTTCACGGCGCGGCAGGCGCGCCAGGCGAAGGCCAGCTCGGCGAGCTCGGCGGCGGAGAGCGCCTCGCCCGTGGCGAGCGTCCAGTTGGCCGGGTCGTCGCCCTCGGCCTGGAGGCGGTCCTTGGCCTGGACGAGGACGCCGCCCTCGACCGGCCGGGACTCGCCGTGCGCCTCGGGCGCGTCGGCGCAGCGCAGCACGCGGATGTTCTTCTTGCGGGCCAGCACCTCGACGGCGCCGTCCTCGTAGGCCGGGGCGACGATGACCTCGGTGAAGATCTCGGCGACCTGCTCGGCCATGGCGACCGACACGGGCCGGTTGACGGCGATGACGCCGCCGAAGGCGGACAGCGAGTCGCAGGCGTGGGCCTTGCGGTGGGCCTCGGCGACGTCCGAACCGGTCGCGATGCCGCACGGGTTGGCGTGCTTGATGATCGCGACGCACGGGTCGGCGTGGTCGTACGCCGCCCGGCGGGCCGCCTCGGTGTCCACGTAGTTGTTGTAGGACATCTCCTTGCCGTGCAGCTGCTCGGCGTGCGCGAGGCCCTTGCCCGTGCCGTCGGTGTAGAGGGCGGCGGGCTGGTGGGGGTTCTCGCCGTAGCGCAGGACCTGCTTGCGCTCGTAGGAGACGCCGATGAAGTCCGGCCAGGGGCCCTCGTCGGCGCCGTAGCCCGCGGCGAACCAGTTCGCGACGGCCACGTCGTACGCGGCGGTGTGCTGGAACGCCTCGGCGGCCAGGCGCTTGCGCTGCGCGAGGTCGAAGCCTCCGTCGGCGACGGCCTTGAGGACGTCCTGGTAGCGGCCGGGGCTGACGACGACGGCCACGGAGGGGTGGTTCTTGGCGGCGGCGCGGACCATCGAGGGGCCGCCGATGTCGATCTGCTCGACGCACTCGTCGGGCGAGGCGCCGGAGGCGACCGTCTCCCGGAACGGGTAGAGGTTGACGACGACCAGCTCGAAGGGCTCGACGCCCAGCCCGGCGAGCTGCTCGCGGTGCGCGTCGAGGCGCTGGTCGGCCAGGATGCCGGCGTGGACGCGCGGGTGCAGCGTCTTCACGCGGCCGTCCAGGCACTCGGGGAAGCCGGTCAGCTCCTCGACCTTGGTGACGGGGACGCCGGCCGCGGCGATCCGGGCGGCCGTGGAGCCGGTGGAGACGAGCTCGACACCGGCCTCGTGCAGACCACGGGCCAGCTCCTCCAGCCCGGTCTTGTCGTAGACGCTGACCAGCGCCCGGCGGATGGGCCGCTTCATACCTTCGGCGGTCACGGGATCCTTACCTTTCGTCCCTCTATGCGGTAGCCGTTGCGGGCCAGACGCCCCACGACATCGACGAGCAGCTCGCGCTCGACTTCCTTGATGCGCTCGTGCAGCGCGGATTCGCCTTCCTCGGTGTCCTCTTCCACGACCTCGACCACGCCCTGGGCGATGATCGGGCCGGTGTCGACGCCGTCGTCGACGAAGTGGACGGTGCACCCGGTCACCTTCACGCCGTACGCGAGCGCGTCGCGCACGCCGTGGGCACCGGGGAAGCTGGGCAGCAGGGCGGGGTGCGTGTTGACGATGCGCCCGCCGTAGTGCGCGAGGAATTCCTTCCCCAAGATCTTCATGAAGCCGGCCGAGACGACGAGGTCCGGCTCGTACGCCGCCGTGGCCTCGGTCAGCGCGCGGTCCCAGGCCTCGCGCGAGGGGTGGTCCTTCACCCGGCGGACGAACGTGGGGATCCCGGCGCGCTCGGCGCGCTCCAGGCCGGCGATGCCGTCCCGGTCGGCGCCCACGGCAACGACCCGCGCGCCGTAGCCCTCGGGATCGGCGGCGATCGCGTCGAGCAGGGCCTGCAGGTTGGTGCCGGAGCCGGAGACGAGGACGACGAGGCGGGCGGGGGGCGCGGGAGGCGGGGAGGCCACGGTGGGGCCCTTTCTCGCGGGCGGGAGCGGTGTGACGGCCGTATTCATGGCCGTACGGTGGACAGCGCCGTACGGTTTGTATGGTCGTACGAGACGAGGGTGCCGCGGAATACGGGGGACTCTACGAACCCGCCGACCGGCAGCAACGATACCGGCACACCGAACGGCCCCCGCGGGACGGGGGCGGCCGCGGAAGGTAGCGTCTGGAAGCGGTGCCCGGAAAGCGTGGTGCCACATGCACGGAATCCGGGCGCGACGCCGTACGTTCGGAGTGCGGTAGACGACACAAGGGGAAGACACACTCCACATGCCGGACCGACGCCGTGACGCGGCTCACCGCCCCTCCCCGTCCCCGGACGAGCAGCGGGACAACCCCTTCGCGCCGCCGCCCGAGGGAACGCCCGACCGGCCGTGGCAGCCGCGCGAGCCGCAGCAGCCGCAGGGCCGGGGGAACGGCGGGGGCGGCGAGGGCGGCGAGGGCGGCGACGGACCGGAAGGCCCCGAGGGCCCGGAGGGGCAGCGGCCCCCGGCGTGGGGCAGCCAGTGGAGCAGCCGGCAGCCCGGCCGCCACGACGGCGGCTTCGGCGGCGGTCCTGGCGGAACCGGCGGCCCGGGCGGTGGCGGCCTGCGCTGGGACCCGACGGACCCCGCCCAGCGGCGCGCCCGCTACGCCCTCCTCGCGGGCATGTGGGGCTTCTTCTTCGCCCTCTTCAGCATCCCGTACGTCGCCCTGCTGCTCGGCGCCCTCTCGATCTACTGGGGCGTCAGCTCCCTCCGCGCCAAGCCCCGGCCCCGGCGCACGGACCCCGACATCCCGGCGGGCCCGCCGACCCCGACGCCCGGCGCGTTCAAGCCGCAGACCACGGCGGCGGTGAGCGGCCTGGTGACGGGCGGGCTGGCCCTGGCCATCGTGGCGGCGACGTTCGTCTTCCAGATCGTCTACAGCGACTACTACACGTGTGTGGACGACGCCCTGACGCAGAGCTCGCAGCAGGCGTGCGAGCGGCACCTCCCGAAGCAGCTGAGGCCGCTGCTGGGGAACCGGGACTAGCCGCCTCCGGCGCGACGGACGCCCACCGGCGGTGACCGGATGTTCCGCCGGACCCTCACCGTCGCACTTCCTCACCGCGGCGGGCACTTTCCTTCCGCCGCCACCGCGCGAAGCCACAACGGCACGGACCGGCGGTGCCGTCGCGAAGCCACGACGGCGCGGGGCGGTGCCGGACACGCCGCAACCCGGCACGGCTCCACCGGACAGCGGACGCACCACCGGCAGTGACCGGGCATACCGCCGGACCCTCACCGTCGTGGCGGTTCGCCGTTGCGGCGATTCGCTGTGCGGCGGACATCCTTGCGTGGGCCAGCAGGCCCTGACCTGGGCGACCGGCCCGGCAAGGCCCCGTCCGTGCGGCGCTCAAGTCCCGGCCCAGGGCGGAGCCCCCGGCGTTCAGCCCCGGTCCGGGTTCGCGTCCCGCGGTTCGAAGTCCGGCACCAGCCCGCCCCCGGACTCCCGCAGCGCCGCCCACCGCACCTGCCGCGCCCGCGAGTCGTGCCAGGCGGGCACGACCGTTCCCGCCCGGGCGCCCTCGGGCCGCGCCCCCTTGGGCCGGGCCCGGCGACCGAACCAGCCCCGCCGCTCCGGCCCGGCCTCCGGCCCGCACGCGGCGGCCGGCGCCGCCGCGAAGGGCGCGGGGGCCGGCCGCACCGGCAGGGCCTCCACCGGCGTCCGGGTGGCGAAGGACAGCGTCGGCGTGTCGGCGCAGGCGCCCGGGACGGCGCGGGGTGATCCGAAGCCCAGCCATGCCCCGACCGCCCGCGCGGCCCGCGCGCCGGTCCACCAGCGCCCGCGCCCACGCCGCTCGTGCCGTTCCGGACGCACCCGCCGGTGGGCGCCCGCGGGAATCCGTACGGGCGCCGCAGGGCGCGGGGACGCCGGAGCCGCGCCCGCCGGGGCCACGGCCCCCACGGGCCGGGCAGGGGCGGCCGCCGCGGCCTCGGCGGGCCGCTCCACCGGCATGCCCCCCAGCGCGACCCGCCGCCGCAGCCACCGCAGCACCAGCGCTCCCGGCACGCTGACGGCCGTCGTCCAGGCGAGCGCGGCCGCGCCGACGAGCCGGGACGAGGGCCCGAACGTGGCGAGGACGGACGCGCCCAGCGAGCCGCCCGCCGCGTAGGCCAGCAGGGTGACGACCAGCGCGCAGAAGAGGGAGCCGAGGGCGGCGATGCCCGCGGTCTCGCCGGCCCCGGACCGCGCGAGGTCCGCGGAGCGCCGCGGCACGGCGGCGTAGGCGACGGTCACTCCGGCCGCGAGGCTCACCGCGGCCGAGGCCGCGAGCGGCAGCGGCTCGGCGGGGCCGGGCGTGGGGAGGATCGCGAAGAGCGGGAAGGACGGCAGCAGCGGGTAGGCCGTGATCCCGAGGGGCGCGACCGCGCCGGCCGTGCCGACGGCGAAACCCGGGCCGAGCCCGTAGGCCGCCGCCCAGACCACGGCGTTGGGCAGCAGGGCGAGGCACAGCAGCAGCACCGCGGCGCGGCCCGACCAGGCCGCCGTGATCTGCAGGAGGGACTCGTGGGCGGCGCCCGCGTGGACGGCGAGGGAGCCCGCGAGGAGGACGGCGGCGCCGCTGAGCAGGACGACGGTGCCGGCCGTCGCCGCACCGGCGGCCGCGGCGACCCGGTCCCGGGTGAACCAGCCCCGCAGGCGCGCGGGGACGACGGCGAGCGCGCGGCGCACGAACGGCGGCGGGGCCCCGTAGGGGCGGCCCAGGGCGGCCCACGTCCCGGCGGCGACGGACGCGCCCGCCACGACCGGCACGTGCAGCAGGGCGCTCAGCGGCTCGACGCGCACGGGGCCGGAGGAGGCGTAGAGGGCGGCGCACACGGCGACGAGCAGGTAGCCGCAGAGGAGGGTCAGGGCGGCGCGGCGCGGGGCGGGGCCGGGGGCCGCCACGGGTTCGGGAGCACCGGCGCCGGCCGGGTCCTCCTCGGCCGGCAGCATGACGTCCGGGTACGGAGTGTCGTCCTCGTCGTCCGCGGGCTCGTCCGGCGGTTCCAGGGCGTGCCGCGCGGCCCGGTAGAGCAGCCAGCAGGGCAGGACGGTCAGCAGCATCGGCGTGAGGCCGATCGGGGCGGGCGCCCCGGTGAGGGTGTCCGTGCGGACGAGGCCGGCGCCGTGCGCGAGCAGCCACAGGCCGGCGGCGGCGCGCAGGGCCTCGCCCGCACCGCCGTCCGGGTACGGCGAGGTGATCCACAGCAGCAGGACGACCACGGCCAGCGCCCCGAGCCCCAGGCCCGCGGCGATCGCCCCGCCGACGAACACCGTGCCCGCCGGTGGCGGCGCGCTCGCGGCGGGCCGGCCGGGCGCGGGCAACGGCGGGCTGTGCTCGGCATCTTGGGTCACGTGGTCATGCTGCCAAGAACACGGCTTTCGTTCGGGTAGCGGGTAAATGACCGTCGTGTCGCTTTTGATACGCGGATAAACCTATTGGAAGCGCATTGAAACGGGCACGGGCCCGCACCCCTCTCGGGGTGCGGGCCCGTACTGCGGAACCGTCAGGCTCAGGCGCCCAGCGCGGCGCGCGCGAGGCGGGCCGTCTCGGACGGGGTCTTGCCGACCTTCACACCGGCGGCCTCGAGGGCCTCCTTCTTCGCCTGGGCGGTGCCGGACGAACCGGAGACGATGGCGCCGGCGTGGCCCATGGTCTTGCCCTCGGGCGCGGTGAAGCCCGCCACGTAGCCGACGACCGGCTTGGTGACGTTGGCCTTGATGAAGTCCGCGGCACGCTCCTCGGCGTCGCCGCCGATCTCGCCGATCATCACGATCAGCTCGGTCTCCGGGTCGGCCTCGAACGCGGCGAGCGCGTCGATGTGCGTGGTGCCGATGACCGGGTCGCCACCGATGCCGACGGCGGAGGAGAAGCCGATGTCACGGAGCTCGTACATCATCTGGTAGGTCAGCGTGCCGGACTTGGACACGAGACCGATGCGGCCGGGCTTGGTGATGTCGCCCGGGATGATGCCGGCGTTGGACTGGCCCGGGGTGATGAGACCGGGGCAGTTCGGGCCGATGATGCGGGTCTTGTTGCCCTTCGAGCCCGCGTACGCCCAGAAGGCGGCGGAGTCGTGGACGGCGATGCCCTCGGTGATCACGACGGCCAGCGGGATCTCGGCGTCGATCGCCTCGACGACGGCGGCCTTGGCGAACGCCGGCGGGACGAAGACGACGGTGACGTCGGCACCGGTCTTCTCCATCGCCTCGGCGACCGAGCCGAAGACGGGCACGGAGGTGCCGTCGAAGTCGACCTCGGTGCCGGCCTTGCGCGGGTTCACGCCACCGACGATGTTGGTGCCGTCGGCCAGCATGAGCTTGGTGTGCTTCATGCCCGTGGCACCGGTCATCCCCTGGACGATGACCTTGCTGTCCTTGGTGAGGAAGATAGCCATGGTTGTGGAGTCCTCGTCCCTTACTTAGCCGCAGCCAGCTCGGCGGCCTTGTCGGCCGCGCCGTCCATGGTGTCCACGCGCTGGACCAGCGGGTGGTTGGCGTCCGACAGGATCTTGCGACCCAGCTCCGCGTTGTTGCCGTCGAGGCGCACGACCAGCGGCTTGGAGACGTCCTCGCCCTTGCTCTTGAGGAGCTCCAGGGCCTGGACGATGCCCTTGGCGACCTCGTCGCACGCGGTGATGCCACCGAAGACGTTGACGAAGACGGACTTGACGTCCGGGTCGCCGAGGATGATCTCAAGACCGTTGGCCATGACCTCGGCCGAGGCGCCGCCACCGATGTCGAGGAAGTTGGCGGGCTTGACGCCGCCGTGGTTCTCACCGGCGTACGCGACGACGTCGAGGGTGCTCATGACGAGACCCGCGCCGTTGCCGATGATGCCGACCTGGCCGTCGAGCTTGACGTAGTTCAGGCCCTTGGCCTTGGCGGCCGCCTCGAGGGGGTTGGCCGCGGCCTTGTCCTCGAGCGCCTCGTGCTCCGGCTGGCGGAACTCGGCGTTGGCGTCCAGGGACACCTTGCCGTCGAGGGCGAGGACGTCGCCGTTCGCGACCTTGGCGAGCGGGTTGACCTCGACGAGGAGCGCGTCCTCGGCGACGAAGGTCTTCCACAGGGTCACCATGACCTCGGCGACCTTCTCGGCGACCTCGGCCGGGAACTTCGCCTGGGCGACGATCTCACGGGCCTTCTCGATGGTGACGCCCTCGTTGGCGTCGACCGGGACCTTCGCGAGCTTCTCGGGGGTCGTGGCGGCGACCTCCTCGATGTCCATGCCGCCGGCGACGGACGCCATGGCGAGGAAGGTGCGGTTGGTCCGGTCGAGGAGGTACGAGACGTAGTACTCCTCGATGATCTCCGGAGCGGTCTCGGCGATCATGACCTTGTGGACCGTGTGGCCCTTGATGTCCATGCCGAGGATGTCCGTCGCGCGGGCGACGGCCTCGTCCGGGGTGGCGGCGAGCTTCACGCCACCGGCCTTGCCACGGCCACCGACCTTGACCTGGGCCTTGACGACCGACTTGCCGCCCAGCCGCTCGGTCGCCTCGCGGGCCGCCTCAGGCGTGTCAATGACTTCACCGGCCAGCACCGGTACACCGTGCTTGGCGAAGAGGTCCCTCGCCTGGTACTCGAACAGGTCCACGCGCGTCCGTCCCTTTTCCATGGATATCGCGGTTCGTTGTCTGCGCGGGCGTGCCGCTGGGCGGCGTGACGACGCGATCTCCGCAGAGGTCCGGGGTTGCGCCCCGGGGTAGCACGGGCGAGGGCGGCACACGTTCACCGTTGACGCGGCATGTCCGTCTCGCAGGTTATCCCCGCCGGAGGGGCGGCCCTAAATCACAGGTCACACTACGGCCGTGATTACGCTCACAGATCGCGACGGAATCCGTACGCATCCGGGTTACCTCCCCACGCATCCGGACTACGGGGAGGGCTCGGCCGCCGGGCGGGCGGCCGTGCCGGGCACGGGCAGGGGTCGCTTCTCCAGGGCCGCGGCCATCACCTCCGGGAAGAGGTCCGGGGTGCAGGCGAAGGCGGGCGCGCCGAGGGCCGCCAAGGCCGCCGCGTGCTCGCGGTCGTAGGCCGGGGCGCCCTCGTCGGAGAGCGCGAGCAGCGTCACGAACCGCACTCCGGCCGCCTTCATGGCCGCCACCCGTTTGAGCATCCCGTCCCGGATCCCGCCCTCGTAGAGATCACTGATGAGGACCACCACGGTTTCCGCCGGGCGGGTGATGCGGGACTGGCAGTAGGCGAGCGCGCGGTTGATGTCGGTGCCGCCGCCGAGCTGGGTGCCGAAGAGCACGTCGACCGGGTCGGACAGTTGGTCGGTGAGGTCCACGACGGAGGTGTCGAAGACGACGAGGCGGGTGTCGAGGGAGCGCATCGAGGCGAGGACGGCTCCGAAGACGGAGGCGTAGACGACGGAGGCGGCCATGGAGCCGGACTGGTCGATGCAGAGGATCACGTCCTTCTTCACCGACCGCGCGGCCCGGCCGTAGCCGACGAGGCGCTCGGGGACGACCGTGCGGTACTCGGGCAGGTAGTTCTTGAGGTTCGCCCGGACGGTGCGGTCCCAGTCGATGTCGCGGTGGCGGGGGCGGGCGATGCGGGCCGAGCGGTCGAGGGCGCCGGTGAGGGTGGCGCGGGTGCGCGTGGCCAGGCGCTTCTCCAGGTCCTCGATGACCTTGCGGACCACGGCCCTGGCGGTCTCCTTCGTCGTCTCGGGCATCGCCTTGTGGAGCGAGAGCAGCGTGCCGACGAGGTGGACGTCGGCCTCGACGGCCTCCAGCATCTCGGGCTCCAGGAGCAGCGAGGCGAGGCCGAGCCGGTCGATGGCGTCGCGCTGCATCACCTGAACGACGGACGCCGGGAAGTACGTGCGGATGTCCCCCAGCCAGCGGGCGACGCGGGGCGCGGAGCCGCCGAGGCCGGCCTCGCGCGGGCCGGAGCCCTGGGCGGCCGGGTCTCCCTGGCCGCCGTAGAGCGCCTCCAGGGTGCGGTCCATGGCGGAGTCGGCGCCGCTCAGTGCGGCGAACCCGCCGCCGGCGCCCGCGGCGGGGTCCATGGCGGAGTCCGCGCCGAGGACGAGCCGCCAGCGGCGGAGGCGCTCGGCGGCGGGATCGGTGTGGGTGTGGGTGTCCGTGCTCATCCTCGTTCTCCCCCTGTGTGTGCCGTGCCCAGCAGCAGGCGCATCGTCGGCAGCACCGCCGCCGCCCGCTCCTCGTCGAGGCGCGCCCCGGTCGCGGGCGGCGTTCCCGCCGCTCCCGGGCCGCCCCGGCGTATCTGCCGGCCCACCGCGCGGCGCGTTCCCGGGTCGAACGCGGAGAAGGTGCGGCGCAGCAGCGGCAGGACGCCGGGGAAGGCGGCGGCCGGTACCCCCGTGAGCCACTCGTCGACGAGGGAGAGCAGGCGCTCGTCGTGGACGAGGAGCATGCCGCCGGGCCCGCCGCTGCCGAGGAACCCCTCGATCCAGGCGGCGGCCTCGGCCGGCTCAGTGCCTGCGGAGAGGGCGAGCCCCATGAGCCGGGCGGCCCGGCCGCCGGGAAGCAGCCCGTCGTCGAGCAGCAGCCGCGCGGCCCGCCCGCGGATCCCGCCGGGCAGCCCGTCCCGCCCGGCGAGCACCCCGAGCACGGCGGCCCAGCGGTGCCGGAGGGCGGGCGGGGCGGCGTCGGCCGGGGAGCCCGCGGCCAGCAGGCCCACCGCCTGGTGGACCTCGTCCACCAGGCCCCGCATGGTGGCCGCGGCGTCCGCGTCCAGGCCCGCGCACGCGGCGGGAAGGCCTACGAACACGCGCTCGGCCAGGCCTTCGGCCACTTCGCCGAGCGCGGCGGTGTCCGTGCGGCGGACGTCGCCGTAGCGCACGGAGCGGACCAGGGCCGGGAGGGCCTCGGCGAGGTGGGCGACGTCCGTGTCGAGCGCGGCGCGGTCGGCCAGGGCGCGCATCACGGTGGGCAGTGCGCCGGGCAGGCCGGCGAGCAGGCAGTGCTCGGCGAGAGCCGTGACGTCGGCGAGGGCCGTGGTGCCGGCGGCCCCGGCCTCGGCCCGGGCGGTGGCCGCGGTGAGCACGGTCGTGCCCCAGGCGGAGGCCTCGGCGACCCGGACCGCCAGCTCGGGCTCCCAGGTCAGCCGCCAGGACTCACGGAAGGTGCCGGTCCCCCCGCGGGAGCGGACGGGCTCGCCCCAGTCGACGCCGAGGAGCCGCAGCCGGTGGAGCAGGCGGCTGCGCGCGGCGTCGGTGTCCTTGCGCAGGTCGAACTCCCAGTCGCGGGCGTCCGCTTCGGGCTTGAGGCGCAGGCTGCGCTGGAGGCGGGCGAGGTCGCGCTGCAGGGGCGTGGCCGGGGCCGTGCCGGGGACCTCGCCGAGGACGTTGCCGACGACGAGCCGGTCCCGTACGAGCGCGAGCGGCACGTCGGAGCCGTCGCACATCACGGCCCTGACGGCGTCGGTGGTCTCGGTGAGCCCGGCGAGGGGGCGGCCGCGCAGGGAGGCGAGGGTGCCCGCGAGCCGGACGGCCTCGATGACGTGGGCGGAGGAGACGGGGAAGTCCTCGTCCCGGAGCAGCCGGGCGACCTTGGTGAGCCAGCGTTCGAGGGGGCGGTCGGGGGCGTGGAAGAGGTGGCCGTACCAGCCGGGCGCGTCGATGCCCGCGCCGTAGCCGCTGTGGCGGGAGAGCCTCCGGTGGGTCCAGGGGACCCAGCTGAGCTCGGCCTTGACCTTGGGCAGGCCTTTGAGGGCCTGCCGGTCGGCGGTGACGGTCCGCTTCGCGGTGAGGGCGGGGACGTGCCAGGCGCCGCAGACGACGGCGATCCCGTCGCCGAACCGCCGCCGGGCGTCGCGGATCCTGAGCCGCATGTGGGCTTCGCGGACGAGGTCCCGGGCGCCGTCGGGCAGGTCGCCGCCGACGGCGGCGTCACTGCCGCCGTCGCTGCCGTCCCCGAACGCGGACCGGAGTTCGGCCATGGCGGCGGCGAGCGCGGCGAAGGGGGCGAGGGCATCGCCGCCGTCCTCGCCGCGGCGGTGCTCGACGGCGTCTTCCCACCACCGTTCGGGGTCGTCGTAACCGGCTGCCGCGGCCAGCGCGGCGAGGGGGTCGAGACGGGGGGCGGTGTGCGGGGCGGCGGAGCCCGCCGTGGGCTCCGGGCCCGCGCCCGGCTGCGGCCCGCCGCGGCCGTGGGCCCGGCGAGGCACCGCGTGCGGAGCGGTCGCCGCTTCCGGCCCGGCCGGGTCCGGGGCGGCGTCGCCCGGAGTGCTCGCGCCGCCGGCCTTCGGGCCGTCCGGTCCCGGTGTCGTGCAGGCGGGGTCCGGGGCGGGGCGTTCCCCGTCGTCTCCGCCCAGCGCGAGCGTGTGCGTCGCCGGCAGGTCGATGAACCGTACGGGCACCCCGTGCGCGAGGGCCCAGCGGATCGCCACCCACTCCGGGGAGAACTCGGCGAACGGCCAGAACGCGGCGCGGCCCGGGTCGTCCGCCGCGTGGGCGAGCAGCGCGA
The DNA here is from genome assembly GCF_049725035.1 of Streptomyces sp. XH2. NCBI lineage: Bacteria > Bacillati > Actinomycetota > Actinomycetes > Kitasatosporales > Streptomycetaceae > Streptomyces > Streptomyces sp. XH2. The sequence goes on from NZ_JBMMMZ010000007.1 coordinate 125,877, forward strand.
CGGGCGGCCGCATGCCCTCTTCGTCCGCGAGGTGGACGATCGCGTCGGCCTCGGGCGGGCCCTCGATGAGCACGGCCGCGGGCCGGCACTGCTCCAGCGCGGCCCGTACGGCCCGCGCGGAGCCGGGGCCGTGGTGACGGATGCCCAGCAGGAAGGGGCCGGAGCCGGGGCCGGTCACGCGGAGACCTCGCGGCAGGCGCGGTAGAAGTCCTTCCAGCCGTCCCGCTCGCGGACGACGGTCTCCAGGTACTCCTGCCAGACGAGCCGGTCCGCGGCCGGGTCGCGGACGACCGCGCCGAGGATCCCCGCGGCCACGTCGCCCGCGCGCAGCACGCCGTCGCCGAAGTGGGCGGCGAGGGCGAGGCCGCCGGTGACGACGGAGATCGCCTCGGCCGTGGAGAGCGTGCCCGAAGGGGACTTGAGCTTCGTGCGGCCGTCGGTGGTGACGCCGTCGCGCAGCTCGCGGAAGACGGTGACGACGCGCTGGATCTCGTCGGTGCCGTCGGGCACGGACGGCAGGTCGAGGGAGCGGCCGATCTGGTCGACGCGCCGGGAGACGATGTCGACCTCGTCCTCGGGCGTGGCGGGCAGGGGCAGGACGACGGTGTTGAAGCGGCGGCGCAGGGCGCTGGAGAGGTCGTTGACGCCGCGGTCGCGGTCGTTGGCGGTGGCGATCAGGTTGAAGCCGCGGACGGCCTGCACTTCCTCGCCCAGCTCGGGGATGGGCAGGGTCTTCTCGGAGAGGATGGTGATCAGGGTGTCCTGGACGTCGGCGGGGATGCGGGTGAGCTCCTCGACGCGGGCGGTCAGGCCCTGGGCCATGGCCCGCATGACGGGGCCGGGCACGAGCGCCTCGCGGCTGGGGCCGTGGGCGAGGAGCCGGGCGTAGTCCCAGCCGTAGCGGATGGCCTCTTCCGGGGTGCCGGCCGTGCCCTGGACGAGGAGCGTGGAGTCGCCGCTGACGGCGGCGGCCAGGTGCTCGGACACCCAGGTCTTGGCGGTGCCGGGCACGCCGAGCAGGAGCAGGGCGCGGTCGGTGGCGAGCGTGGTGACGGCGACTTCGACGACGCGGCGCGGGCCCACGTACTTGGGCGTGATCACGGTGCCGTCGGGCAGGGTGCCGCCGAGCAGGTAGGTGGCGACGGCCCACGGCGAGAGCCGCCAGCGCTCGGGGCGGGGCCGGTCGTCGGCGGCCGCGAGGGCCTTCAGCTCGCCGGCGAAGGCGTGCTCCGCGTGCGGGCGCAGGGCTTCGGATCGGGCTTGGGCTTCGGTTCCGGGCACGGTCACAAGTCCCCCTCGGTGTGCGGTTCCGGGATGCGTGAACCACCCTGCACCACCCCACTGACAATGAGCCGGGACGTGTCGAACCCGCAGGTCAGGGCGATTGTCAGTGGGGGGTCCTAGCGTTTGGGCCATGAATCCGCAGGGGGAACGCTGGACGGCGGAGACGGTGCTCGCACTGGCGCCTGACGCCGCATCACGCAAGGCAGGAAGCAAGCTCGCGGCGCCCGGTCCGTGGTCGGGCGCGGGGGCCCGTCCGGAGGGCGGCGGGGGCGCGGTCTGGGGGGAGTGCTCCGGCAGTGGCAGCACGCCGTACCGCACGGTGGTGGATCTGTCCGAGGAGGGCGGGCCGGGCTTCAACTGCTCCTGCCCGAGCCGCAAGTTCCCGTGCAAGCACGCGCTGGGGCTGCTGCTGTTGTGGGCCTCCGGCGAGGCCGCGGTGCCCGTCGCGCAGGACGCTCCGCCCGGCTGGGCGGGGCAGTGGCTGGACCGGCGGCGGCAGCGCGCCGAGCAGGCCGCTGCGGGGCCGGGGGCCGCCGCGCCGGTGACGCCCGCGGACGAGGAGGCGGCCCGGCGGCGAGGGGAGCGCCGGGCCGCGCGGATCTCCGCGGGCGTCACGGAGCTGGAGCAGCGGCTGACGGATCTGCTGCGCGGAGGGCTCGCGTCCGCGGAGGGCGCGGGGTACGGGCAGTGGGACGAGACGGCGGCCCGCATGGTCGACGCGCAGGCGCCCGGGCTGGCCTCGCGCGTACGGGAGTTGGCGTCGCTGCGGGGGTCGGGGGCGGACCGTGCGGGGCGGCTGCTGGAGGAGTGCGCCCTGCTGCACACCCTCAACCAGGGCTGGCTGCGCCGGGAGGAGCTGCCGGATCCCCTGGCCGCGACGGTCCGGTCGCGGGTCGGCCTGACCACGGACGCCGCGGCGCTGCTCGCGTCCGGGCCGCCGGTCCGCGACCACTGGCTGGTGCTGGCGCAGCGGGACGGCGACGACGGGCGGCTGATCACGCGCCGCATCTGGCTCTACGGCCGCGGCTCGGGCCGGATGGCCCTGCTCCTCTCCTACGGAGCGGCCGGGCGGGCGCCCGAACTGTCGCTGCCCGTGGGCCTGTCCGTCGACGCCGACCTCGTCTACTACCCGGCGGCCCGCCCGCTGCGCGCGGCGCTCGGCACGCGCCATGCGCCGCCCGGGGAGAGCGCCGGACCGCCGCCGGGCGGCAGCGTGGCGGCGGCCCTCTCCGCGTACGGCGCGGCCCTGTGTGACGACCCCTGGCTGGAGACGTGGCCGGTCGTCCTCGAAGACGTGGTCCCGGTCCCGCCGCCGGGCCCGTCCCCGGAGGCCGACGGCTGGCAACTGGCCGACGCGGGCGGAGAGTCGGCCCTCGCGGTCGATCCGCGGGCACGGGAGAGCCAGGGCCTGTGGCAACTGACATCGATATCGGGCGGCGCCCCGGTCACGGTCTTCGCCGAGTACGGCCACGGGGGCGCGGTGCCGCTGGCCACGTGGGGTGCGGAGCTGGTGCCGCTCTGACGCCCCGGGCTCCGTGCGCTGCACACCCGCGCACCCGCCCCTTTCCACCGCACCGGGCCGGCCGGCCCTTCACCTCCGCCGCAACGGCGCCCAACCACCGACAAGGCACCCGGCGGTGCCGAACCAACCGGATGCGGGCACGGCACCGCCGAGCACGCCCGTGGGGGCTGTTCTCCGCCGCGGCGGAGACAGGGGCACGGCGCCCCTGCCCACCCGGCCGCGGCGGCGCGCGAACTGACCGGGTACGCGCACGACACCGCCGAGCACGCCCGCAGGGGCTGAGCGCCGCCGCGGCAGAAACAAGGCGCGGGCACCCCCAACCACCCCGCCGCAACGGCGCGCAACCACACACCACGCACCCGGCGGTGCCGAAGCCGCCGCTGGTTCTACGAAAGGCAGGCGCATGAAACGCACTTGGGACGAGCTCGTCACTACCGCTCTGCTCGGGACCACGCGGCGCATGCCGCCCGTGCCGGACGTGCGGGCCCGGGACGGGCAGGACGTGGCCTCGGCGCTGCTGGACGCCGCCGCGGTGGAGACCGTGCGGCGGCGCGCCGGGGCCGTGCCGGCCGTGGCGCGGGCCCGTCCGGAGCCGGCGCCCGGGGACGTACGGCCGCCGCTGCCCACCGCGGCCCACCGGCGGCTCGCCCTGCTGCTCGCCGACCGCGGCAGCGCCGGAGGCGGGCGCCGCGGCGCGGCCCCGGATCTCACGGAGCTGCTGCCCCAGTGGCTGGCAGCCGCCAACCGGCACGGCTACCAGGCGCCGCCCGCGCTGCTGCCGGCCCTGCTCGAAGCGGCGAGGGCCCGTACGGACCTGCGCCCGGAGGCGCTCGTGCTCGGCGGCCCGCGGGCGCGGTGGCTGGCCGGGCTCAACCCGCAGTGGAAGTACGCGCTGCGGGCCGGTCCCGCCGCGGGCCCGGCCGCCGCGGGGCCCGCGGACACCCGTGTGTGGGAGGAGGGGCTGTTCGCCGAGCGGGCCGCGTTCCTCACGTCCCTGCGGCGGCGGGATCCGGCGGCGGCCCGCGAGCTGCTCGCGGGAGCGTGGCCGGCGGAGCGGGCCGAGGACCGCCTGCTGTTCCTGGACGTGCTGCGCGAGGGGCTGTCCGCGGCGGACGAGCCGTTCCTGGAGCGCACCCTGTCCGACCGCAGCCGCAACGTCCGGGCGACCGCGGCGGAGCTGCTGTCCGCGCTCCCGGGCTCGGCGCTCGCGGCCCGGATGGCGGAGCGGGCCCGCAGCTGCGTTTCCCTGGACCGCACGGGCGCGGCGGGCGCCGGCGAGGGCCCGCGGATCATGGTGGAGGCGCCGCACGAGTGCGGCAAGGACATGCAGCGCGACGGCGTCGTGGTGAAGCCGCCGTCCGGGCGCGGGGAGCGCTCGTGGTGGCTGAGCCAGATCGTGGAGGCGGCCCCGCTGGCGGTGTGGCGCGAGCGGTTCGGCGGGCGGAGCCCGGCGGGGATCGTGGCGCTGCCGGTCACCGACGGCTGGCAGCCGGAGCTGCACGCGGCCTGGTGCCGGGCCGCGGTCCGGCAGCGGGACGCGGAGTGGGCGCGGGCGCTGCTCGGCCCGGCGTCGGAGCCGCCCGCGGCGGAGGGCACCTCGTGGCGGGATCCGGCGAAGCTGCTGTCGGCGCTGCCGGCGGACGAGCGGGCGGAGTGGGTGGCGGAGTTCGTCTCGGCGCACGGCTTGTCGGACGCGTTCCGGCTGCTGGGCGTGTGCGCGGTGCCGTGGGCGGAGCCGCTGGGCCGGGCGATCGTGGACGCCTTGGACACCGCCCGGGACGCGGGCGGCTATCCGTGGAGCTTCAGCGGGGTGATGGGCCTGGCCGAGCGCTGTCTGGACCCGGCGCAGGCCGACCGGCTGGAGGTGCTGACCGCGCAGCCGCAGGAGCCGGACGGCGGCCCGGCCACGCCCGGCGCCGCCGCGGTCGGCGCGGGCGCGGTCGGCGCGGGCGCGGTCGGCGCGGGCGCCTACTGGGAAGAGGCGTTCCGGCGGCTCGTGGGCACGCTGCGGCTGCGGGCCACGATGCTGGCCGAGCTCTCCGGCCCGGCCGGGCGGCCCGCCCGGGGCGGGGGCGGGGCCGCCGTCAGGCCTGCGTCGGCTGGCGGACGTTCGCGTTGACCCACTCCACGATCGAGGCCGTCGTGGCCCCGGGAGTGAAGATCGCGGCGACGCCCTGTTCCTTCAGCGGCAGGATGTCCGCCTCGGGGATGATCCCGCCGCCGAAGACCTTGATGTCTTCCGCGTCGCGCTCGCGCAGCAGCTCCAGGACCTTGGCGAAGAGGGTGTTGTGGGCGCCGGAGAGGATGGACAGGCCGATCGCGTCGGCGTCCTCCTGGATAGCGGTGTCCACGATCTGCTCGGGCGTCTGGTGGAGGCCGGTGTAGATGACCTCCATGCCGGCGTCGCGCAGCGCCCGCGCGATGACCTTCGCGCCGCGGTCATGGCCGTCCAGCCCCGGCTTGGCCACCACTACGCGGATCGGACCGGTCACTCCCATCACTGCCTCCATGTACGACCGCCGGTAACCGGCGCCCAGGGATGTGAACGAACGTTATCTCCAGCATCCCGCACGCGGCCGTTTCGCGGTGCGGAGCGAGGGGGAAATCACACGTGGGACAACACGTCGCTACGCACCGTCCGCGCGCTTCCGCGTCTTACGGGTCGCCCAGCCACCCGCGTCGCCGGGGCGGCGAGTCTTCGGGCGGTCGCGAGGGGAGCCGCGGGTGAGGCCGCCGCACCACTGTGCCGACAGCCGCACGGCACAGCGGTGCGGCCGTCCGCGCGCAGCTGCCCGTGGGCGCACACGGGGGACGACAGCCGCGCTTCCCGGGTGCCGTTCGGGAGGCCGGCCATGAGGACCAGAACCCTGCCGTTCATCACCATCCTCGCCGCACTGCTGCGCCCGTCGACCGCGCTCGTCCGGTCCTCGGTGCTGGAGCTGGCGATACTCACCGGTCATCTGCTGATGTACCCGACCGGTGTGGTGCAGGAGCGGCCGCCGCCGCGGCGGGCGCTGCCCGCGCTCCCGGGCGCCGGCGACACGCCCGACACGCCCGCACTGCACGAATCCGTCGAAACAGAACAAGAAGGTCATCTGCCTGTTCTGTTGCTGCACGGCTTCATCGACAACCGTTCGGTGTTCGTCCTCTTGCGCAGATCGCTGCGCCGGCACGGCTGGAAACAGGTCGAATCCCTCAACTACTCGCCCCTGACCTGCGACATCCGCACCGCGGCCCGGCTGCTGGGCCGGCACGTGGAGGACATCTGCGCCCGCACCGGTCAGCAGCGGGTCGATGTGGTGGGACACAGCCTCGGCGGCCTGATCGCGCGGTACTACGTCCAGCGGATGGGCGGGGACGCACGCGTCAGGGTCCTGGTCACGCTCGGCACCCCGCACGCCGGCACCCGCGCGGCCTCCCTGCTGGCCGCGCATCCCCTGGTGCGCCAGATGCGCCCGGGATCGGACGTCGTCGCCGAACTCGCAAGCCCCGCACCGGATTGCGCAACGCATTTCATCGGTTTCTGGAGCGACCTGGACCAATTGATGGTGCCCGTGGAATGCGCGCGCATCGACCACCCGGATCTGAGCGTGCGCAATGTACGGGTGACAGGCGTGGGACACCTGGCGCTGCCCGTGCACTGGGAGGTCGCGGCCGGCATACGACAGGCCCTGACCACGGAAGAAACGGCGGAGGATGCTTCGGGAGCGGCTTCCGTCGCCTGAAAACCGAACGCGAGTCGAACGTCAAATCGGTTTTCGGGGGTTCAGTCCGCCAAAAGGCGGCCAAATGCCCGGACCTCCGCCGCCCGAAACGTGACGAAGATTGTCGCCGTACCGTACCGCCGGGTACAGTCGCCGCTAATTCTCCTCCCTCGGCGAAAGAGACGTGGTGGTGAACGACCGTCACCCGGCGGCGGGCCCCGGCCCGTCCGTCCCCGCTCAGGACGGCTCCTACGGGCACTACGCGTCGTACGGTCAGCAGAGCGCACCGCACAACTACACCGGGTACGACGGCTACGACAGCGGCTGGGGGCACCTCCCGGGCGAAGCCTGGGGGAGGGAGACCACGGGCTGGGGGCAGTCCCCGGACGGGGCCTGGGAGAGCACCACCACGAGCCAGTGGGGCGCCACCGGCCAGACCCAGACCTGGGACTTCAGCGCCTACACCGCCATGGACACCGGCCAGGCCGACACCACCGGCCAGTGGGACACCTCCGGCGCCATCGCGACTCCCCCCACGGGCCAGTGGGACACGAGCGCCATGACGCCGAGCGCCTGGGGCGCCGGCGGTGCCTACGACACCTCCGGGCACTGGGAGCTGACCGGTCAGGGCGACTTCTCCGCGCAGCAGCCCGCCGCCGACCCGTCGATGGCGCAGGCGCACGCGCAGGGCCAGGCCTGGGACACGAGCGGCACCGGGCAGTTCTCCTCCTGGGACACCGGCGCCGGGCAGGCCGCCGCCCAGGGCCAGTGGGACGCTTCCGGGCAGTGGGACACCTCGGGCGCGCAGGACCAGTGGGACACCGGCGCCGGGCAGACGCAGATCTGGGACACCAGCGCGTACACCGCCACGGACGCGGGCCGGGGTGCCGAGGCCGGCGAGCCGCAGCACGCCCCGACCCTCATGACCGACCTCTCCGGCATCGAGGCGATGGAAGCGGCGCTGGAGGCCGCGGCCGATGCGGGCGCCTCGGGCCCGCAGGGCGGCCCCGAGGGGGGCCTCTCCCCCGCCGGCGCCGTCGCGAACGCCGAGACGCAGGCCATGCTGTTCGTTCCCCCGGCCCGCGACGGCGACGTCCCGGGCCCGGGCGACGACACCCCCGGCGAGGCCCGCTCCCACGCCGGCGAGATCCGCAGCCGTGACGCCCACTCGCGGGCCGGCCGCCGCAAGGGCGCCCCGTCCCGCACCGGCTACCGCCCCCGCCGCAAGGCCCTGCTGACCATCGCCGTGCCCTCGGCCGCCGTCATAGGGGTCGCCGGGATCGCCGCCGCGACCGTCTCCGGCGGGCAGAGCGACAGCAAGCCCCAGGCCGCCGCCGCCCCGGACAACGCCCCCGCCCCGGCCATGGCCAACAGCAAGCTGGACACCCAGCTCGCGAGCCTCAGCCACGGCGCCGACGACTTCGCGACCCGCGCCAACCGCACGCAGGAGCGCATCGACCTCAAGGCGCGCCAGGAAGCGGAGAAGAAACGCAAAGCGGAGGAAGCGGCCCGCAAGGAGGCCGAGCGGCCGAAGTACTCCCTCCCCGTCACACAGCACGGCCTCAGCGCGATGTACGGCCAGGCGGGCGTCAACTGGATGTCGGTGCACACCGGCATCGACTTCCCCGTCGCCTACGGCACCCCGGTCATGGCCGCCACGGACGGCACGGTCCGCACGCAGTACAACGTGGCCTACGGGAACATGGCCATAGTGACCTCGCCCGACGGCGTCGAGACCTGGTACTGCCATCTCAGCAGCACCAAGCTCCGGTCCGGCCAGGTCAAGGCCGGTGACGTCATCGCCTACTCCGGCAACTCCGGCAACTCCACCGGCCCGCACCTGCACTTCGAGGTGCGGCCCGGCGGCTCGGCCGTCGACCCGCTGCCGTGGCTGCGGGCGCACGGCTTCGACCCGACGTAGCGGCCCCGCCCGCCCGGCGGGCGGGCTACAGCTTCTCGACCGGCGCGTACCGCAGGAGCAGCCGCTTCGGCTTCTCCTCGCCGAAGTCGACCGTGGCCTCGGCGTTGTCGCCGCTGCCCTTGACGCCGACGACGGTGCCGAGCCCGAACGAGTCGTGCGTGACGCGGTCGCCCACGGCCAGCGCCACCACCGGCCGGTCCTTCGCCCGGCGCGTGGCGAAGCCGGACGGGCCGGCCTTGCGCGACGTGAAGCCCGACGTGATCCCGGAGCCCAGGCCACCGCCGCCCGAGCTCCCCGAGCCGATCGAGCTCATCGACGCCGACGGCTTCGACGGCCCGGTGCGCCGCCACTGCACGTACTGGTCCGGGATCTCCTCCAGGAACCGCGACGGAGGGTTGTACGCGGGCTGGCCCCAGGCGCTGCGCATGCTCGCGCGCGTCAGGTACAGCCGCTCGCGGGCGCGGGTGATGCCCACGTAGGCGAGGCGCCGCTCCTCCTCCAGCTCCTTGGTCTGGCCGAGGGCGCGCATGTGCGGGAAGACGCCGTCCTCCATGCCGGTGAGGAAGACGACGGGGAACTCCAGGCCCTTCGCCGTGTGGAGCGTCATCAGCGTGACGACGCCGGTGCCCTCCGCGTCGTCGTCGGGGATCTGGTCGGAGTCGGCGACGAGAGCGACCTTCTCCAGGAACTCGGCCAGCGTGCCGGGGTTCTCGGCCCCCTCCGCGGAGGCGCGCTCCTGCTCGAACTCCAGGGCCACGGCGGCGAGCTCCTGCAGGTTCTCCACGCGGGTCTCGTCCTGGGGGTCGGTGGAGGCCTGCAGCTCGGCGAGGTAGCCGGTGCGCTCCAGGACCGCCTCCAGCACCGTGGCCGGGCCGGCGCCGGACTCGACGATCGTGCGGAGCTCCTCCATCAGGACGTTGAAGCGCTTGACCGCGTTGGCCGAGCGGGCGGCCATGCCGTAGGCCTCGTCGACGCGGCGCAGCGCCTGCGAGAAGCTGATCTTCTCGCGCAGCGACAGGGCGTCGATCATGGCCTCGGCGCGCTCGCCGATGCCGCGCTTGGGCACGTTGAGGATGCGGCGCAGCGGGACGGTGTCCTCGGGGTTGGCGAGGACGCGCAGGTAGGCCAGGACGTCCCGGACCTCCTTGCGCTCGTAGAAGCGCACGCCGCCGACGACCTTGTAGGGCAGGCCGACGCGGATGAGGATCTCTTCGAAGACGCGGGACTGGGCGTTGGTGCGGTAGAAGACGGCGACGTCGCCGGCCTTGGCGTCGCCGGCGTCCGTGAGGCGGTCGATCTCGTCGGCGACGAACTGGGCCTCGTCGTGCTCGGTGTCGGCGACGTAGCCGGTGATGGCCGGGCCGGCGCCGGCCTCGGTCCACAGGTTCTTCGGGCGGCGGGACTCGTTGCGCTCGATGACCGCGTTGGCGGCGCTGAGGATCGTCTGGGTGGAGCGGTAGTTCTGCTCCAGGAGGATCGTCGTGGCGTCGGGGTAGTCCTCCTCGAACTGGAGGATGTTGCGGATCGTGGCGCCGCGGAAGGCGTAGATCGACTGGTCGGCGTCACCGACGACGCACAGCTCGGCCGGGCCCTCCTCGGGCGTGGTGTCCGCGCCCGCGGTGCCGACGAGCTCGCGCACGAGGGTGTACTGCGCGTGGTTGGTGTCCTGGTACTCGTCGACCAGGACGTGCCGGAAGCGGCGGCGGTAGTGCTCGGCCACGTCCGGGAAGGCCTGGAGGAGGTGGACCGTGGTCATGATGATGTCGTCGAAGTCGAGGGCGTTGGCCTCGCGCAGCCGCGACTGGTACATCGCGTACGCCTCGGCGAGCGTCTTCTCGAAGCCTCCCCCAGACTCCGTCCGGGAGGTGCCCCCAGCCGCCTGCGCCGCGAAGGCCTCCTCGTCGATCAGCTCGTTCTTCAGGTTGGAGATCTTCGCGCTGAAGGACTTCGGCGGGAACTTCTTCGGGTCCAGGTCGAGGTCCCGGCAGACGAGCGCCATGAGCCGCTTGGAGTCGGCGGCGTCGTAGATCGAGAAGGAGGAGGTGAAGCCGAGCTTCTTGCTCTCGCGGCGCAGGATCCGCACGCACGCGCTGTGGAACGTCATCACCCACATGGCGTTGGCGCGGGGGCCGACGAGCTGCTCGACGCGCTCCTTCATCTCGCCCGCGGCCTTGTTGGTGAAGGTGATCGCGAGGATCTGGCCGGGGTGCACGTGCCGGGAGCCGAGCAGGTGGGCGATGCGGTGGGTGAGCACGCGCGTCTTGCCGGAGCCGGCGCCGGCGACGATGAGCAGCGGGGAGCCCGTGTGCACCACGGCGGCGCGCTGCTGGTCGTTCATGCCCTCCAGCAGCGCGGCCGGGTCCACGACGGGCCGGTGGGCGCCGTCGCGGTAGTAGGCCTCGCGGGGGACGGGCACGTCGAACGCGCCCTGGAAGAGGTCGTGCGGCACCGGCTCCGGGGCCGCGTCCTCCGGGGGCGGGGGGTGCTCCTCGTCCGCGGGGCCGAGGTCCGCCAGGAAGCTGTCGTCAAAGAGGCTGCTCATCGCCTCCCGAGTCTAGGCCGCCCCACTGACACCCGGCCCCGCATTCCGGGCGACAGTGGTCACCCCCACAGCCGGGGCCGGTGCCCGCCGCTGGTCACACCCACATCACGGCGATGAAGATGTTCGCCGCGGTGAGCGCGCCCACGGTGCCGAAGACCGGGGCCGGGACCTTCTCGTCGTCGCGCTTGACGTAGACGAGGCCGAGGATCACGACGAGCAGCGCCAGCTTGGTGCCGATCTTGACCATGTTGAGGGTGTCGTCCTGGGCCTGGTGCAGGCCCACCAGGGCCACGCCGGTGACCAGCATGGTCAGCGCGCCGTGGAGCATGGCGGGCACCATGCGCGCCTCGCCCTTGCCCATGGCCTTCATCTGGGTCATGAAGCCGCCGAGCAGCGCGCCGATGCCGACGATGTGCAGGCCGACGACGGCGTGAATGAGTACGTCCATGGGGCCGAACCCTAGCCGGGGCCATATCACCCACCGGCAGCCAGGTGGGGCGCAATCGCCACTTCGGTCACGCGCGGCATTCATCCCTCCGCGGGGGCGGGGCCGACATGATCACCGCCCAGTGCGGCCTGATCGATTTCATCCACTACCGGTCATCCGCGTTCTGGAGCGTGACCTTGCGGAATAGCGTCCTGGCGCAGACGGCGGCGGCCCGCTCGCTCCCCCCTCGTGGCGGGCCGCCGCCGGCACCGCCCGGCGGCGGCCACCCGGCCCCGCGGGCGGAGCAGGAACAGCAGGTCTGGAAGGAAGTGACGGCCGGCGTGGCAGCAGCGCACCGCAAGCCCAGGCAGCACCCGCTCACCAGCGGCACCGTTCGGACCGCGGCCGGTCTCGCCCTCGCGGGCACCGTCACCGCCACGGTCGCGGGCGGCACCGCCCAGGCCGCTCCCCCGCCCTCCACGGCACAGCTCAGAGCCCAGGTCGACCGGTACTACCAGGAGGCCGAGGAGGCCACCGAGCGCTACAACGGCGCCAAGGAGAAGGCCGACAGGGCCGAGGCCGGCCTGGAGGGACTGCGGGACCAGGCCGCCCGCAGGACCGAGCGGCTCAACGCCGCCCGCAACGCCCTGGGCTCCTACGCCACCGCCCAGTACCGCGAGGGCGGCATGCCGGCGAGCGTGCAGCTGATCCTGTCCTCCTCCCCCGGCCAGTACCTGGAGCGGGCCTCGCTGGCCCACCAGGCGGGCAGCAGGCAGGCCGTCGCCGTCAAGCGGTACGAACGCGAGCTGCGGGAGGTGCAGCAGGTCCGTACGGCCGCCGACGCCCGCCTCACGGAGCTCAAGCACGAGCAGGCGGGCCTCGCCCGGCACAAGCACGACGTCGAGGGCAAGCTCGCGCAGGCGCGGCGCGTGCTGGCGGAGCTGCCGGACGAGGAGCGGGCCGCCGTGCAGCGCGGGGACGCCGCGGGTGCGGTGCGCGGCGCCGCGGCGGCCGTCCGGGCCGACCGCTCCGACCTGCGGGAGGGCGTGCAGGCCCCCACGGAGCGGGCCGCGCGGGCGGTGGCGTTCGCGTACGCCGCGCTCGGCAAGCCCTACGTGTGGGGGGCGACCGGCCCCGCCGCCTTCGACTGCTCGGGCCTGACCCAGGCCGCCTGGCAGGCGGCCGGCGTCTCGCTGCCGCGCACCACGTACACGCAGATCAACGCGGGCCGACGGGTCTCCCGGAGCGCGCTCGCCCCCGGCGACCTGGTGTTCTTCTACTCCGGCATCAGCCACGTCGGGCTCTACGTCGGCGGCGGGAAGATGATCCACGCCCCGCACCCGGGTGCGCCGGTACGGGTCGCGCCGGTCGACGAGATGCCGTTCGCCGGGGCGTCCCGTCCTGTGTGACCACGTGCGGCTCGCAGTGGCCACGCATGCCGCCGGGCTCTCACCGCTGGGGGGCCTCGCCGTTGCGGCGGGCACTTTCCCGGCCGGGGCCGGGAGCCCGCGGCGGACCGGCGCTGCCGGACCGCACCGCCGAACCGGCGCAGGCCCCGCCGCAGGCACTACGGCTTGATCTGCTGTGACAGCCACTTGAAGACGTCGGGGACCTGCCGCTTCCACACGGCCGTGCCGTGGCCGCCCGCGCCCGCGGGGACCTTCGTCACCTGCACCGTCGTCGGCGGCTTGGCCGCCTGCTTGAGCGCCACACCGCCCTGGTAGCCGTCGCCCTCCGCGCCGGAGACGAACAGCGCCACGTGCGGCGGCGTCTTGGCGCGCTGGAGCATCTTCAGCGGGTTGTTCTCCTCGCGCAGCTCGGGCGACTTGGCCGTCAGCGAGGAGGGCTCCCCGACGGGGTCGTTGTAGCCGGAGAGGCTCACCCCGGCGCGGTAGCGGTCGGGGTGGGCGACGGCCAGCTTGGCGGCGCAGTGCGCGCCCGCCGAGTAGCCCGCGACGGCCCAGCCGTCGGGCTTCTCCTGCGCGCGGAAGGTGTCCGTGACCATCTTGCGGACGTCGACGCTCAGCCAGGTGTCGGCGTTGACCTTGCCGGGGATGTTGGCGCAGCCGGTGTCGGTGTCGCCGAGGAGGGTGGTGCGGGGCGCCACGATGATGAAGGGCTCGACCTCGCCCTTCTCCATCATCGGCTGGAGCTGGGTGTTGACCTCCAGCGTGCCGAACCAGGCCTTCGCCGAGCCCGGGAAGCCGGGGAGGACCTCGACGACGGGGAACTTCTTGTCCTTGTACGCGGGGTTGTCGTACTGCGGCGGCAGCCAGACGTACACCTCGCCCTCGACGCCCGATATGCGGCCCTTGAACTGGGTCTCCTGGACCCCGGGGCCCATCCGCTTGTCGGACGCGGGCGTGAACTTCTGCGGGTGCCTGGGCTCCTCGTCTACCTTCTTGCCGCCGGTGCCGTCGGGGCCGAGGTCGGCCGCGGCCCGGACGTGGTCGCCGGTGCCGAGGAGGTCGTCCCAGTTGTCGAAGAGGCCGTTGGCGTTGTTGACGATCACGAACACCATGGCGATGGCGGTGACCTGGGCGAACAGCAGCATGAGCAGCCGCGCCGCGTGCCGGACGAGCTGGGGGCCGCCGACCCTGCCCCACAGGGCGAGGGGCAGGACGAGGGCCACGACGACCAGCGCGACCGTGGTGAGGAGGAAGGGCGTCCCCGTCAGGCTCATCGGGCTCTCGTTTCGGATCTCGGGCCCCGCGCGGGGCCGGGGCCCTGCGTCGGTGAGAGCCTCTCGTCCGTTCAAGAGGGCCGGTGTGCCGCTGAGGTTCCTCGTGGTCCCCTGTATGGCGCACGCTTATCCGAATTCGGACCCGGCCGCCGGGGACAATCCGGAAGCCGGGGTTCAGACCAGACGGGGTTCAGACCGTGCGGGGTCAGACCAGGCGGCGCGCGGTCGCCCAGCGGGTGAGCTCGTGGCGGTTGGAGAGCTGGAGTTTGCGCAGCACCGCCGAGACGTGCGACTCGACGGTCTTCACCGAGATGAAGAGCTGCTTGGCGATCTCCTTGTACGCGTAGCCGCGGGCGATCAGGCGCAGCACCTCGCGCTCGCGCTGGGTGAGCCGGTCGAGGTCCTCGTCGACGGGCGGGGCGTCGGTGGAGGCGAAGGCGTCGAGGACGAAGCCGGCGAGCCGCGGGGAGAAGACGGCGTCGCCGTCCTTGACGCGGAAGACGGCGTCGACGAGGTCCGTGCCGGTGATGGTCTTGGTGACGTAGCCGCGGGCGCCGCCGCGGATGACGCCGATGACGTCCTCGGCGGCGTCCGAGACGGACAGCGCGAGGAAGCGGACCGGGCGCTCGGGGTCGGCCATGAGGGAGGCGCTGCGGCGCAGCACCTCGACCCCGCCGCCGCCGGGCAGGTGGACGTCGAGCAGGACGACTTCGGGGCGGGTGGCGGTGATGACGGTGACCGCCTGGTCGACGTCGGCGGCCTCGCCGACGACCTCGACGCCCGTCCGGTCGGTGGCCCCGATCTCGGCCTGCACGCCCGTACGGAACATGCGGTGGTCGTCCACCAGCACGACCCGTGCGTGGCGCTGCACCGTCTCTTCGGTCGTCATGACGCGTTCTCCGCCCTCTCCATTTCCAGCTCCACTTCGGTTCCCCCACCGGGCACGGACCGCAGCCGGGCCGTGCCGCCGTTGCGCTGCATCCGGCCGATGATGGACTCGCGGACGCCCATGCGGTCGTCCGGCACCGCGTCCAGATCGAAGCCGGGGCCGCGGTCGCGCACGGAGAGGAAGACCGTACGCCCCTCGACCTCGGCGTACACCTGGACGGCGCCGCCCTCGCCACCGTACTTGGCGGCGTTGACCATGGCCTCACGGGCGGCTTGCATCTGGGCCGCGAGGCGCTCGTCGAGCGGGCAGTCTCCGACGACGACCACCTCGATGGGCACGCCGTGGTGGTCCTCGACCTCGGCGGCGGTGGCCTTGACGGCCTCGGCCAGGGTGTCGGGCTGCTCGGCCTCGTCCTTCCCGCGGCCCTCCGGCTTGTAGAGCCAGGCGCGCAGCTCGCGCTCCTGGGCGCGGGCCAGGCGGGCCACCTCGCGGGCGTCCTCGGCGTTGCGCTGGATCAGGGTGAGGGTGTGCAGGACGGAGTCGTGGACGTGGGCCGCGACCTCGGCCCGCTCCTGGGCGCGGATGCGCATCGTGCGCTCGGCGGAGAGGTCCTGGGTCATGCGCACGACGGAGGGACCGGCCAGCAGCGCTATGCCGACCAGCACGGCCAGGGAGGCCTGCAGGACCGCGCCGAGGTGGGCGGCGGAGCCCTGGAGGACGACGATGCCCGTCACGCCGGCGGCGGCGAGGGCGACGCCGGCCGCGCCGCGCGCGAGCGGCAGGACCCGCTTGCTGCGGCCGACCTCCATCCAGTGCGCCCGGCGGGCGTTGTCGGTCTGGCGCCAGACGAGGGCGACGCCGGCGCCGACCAGCAGCAGCGGCCAGATGTAGGCGTTGGCGCGGCCGAGGTGGAGGTTGTCCACGAAGATCGCGGCGCCGATGAGGAGGGCGGCGAGGGCGACGACCTGCCCGCGGTCGGGCTTGCGGGCGAGGAGGCGCCGGCGGCCGTCGGGGGCCGTCTCGGCGGCCACCGGGCGCGGGGCCTCGACGCCGCCCACGCCGAGCGGCACCACGAACCAGAACACCGCGTAGAGCACGGCGCCCATGCCCTGGGCCAGCAGCAGCGCGACGAAGACCAGGCGCACCCAGGACACCGGCAGGCCCAGGTGGCCGGCGAGCCCGCGCGCGACACCGCCGAACATGCGGCCCTCGGCGCTGCGGTAGAGCTTGCGCAGCGGAGGGGCGTCGGGGTGCTGCGGACGGGACGGCACGGTCATGTACTGATCGTCACATGTCCGTGGGGGCCGCGGCATCAGGGTTCGCCCCTGACCGGACCCCTAGTGGGCGGGGGCCGGCCGGCGGGAGACGGAGCGGTCAGCGGGCGTCGGAGCGGAATCCTTCCCGGACCGCGTCGAAGACCGGGCTGTGCTTGTGCCAGTCGGCCTTGGGCGCGGAGAGGTAGATCGCGTACTCCTTCTCGCCGGGGCGCCCGAAGCCGAGGTCCGCGGCCCGGTACTCGCGCGCCCGGCCCTTCCAGGAGAACTCCCAGACCGCCGCGGGCATCCCGCGGTACTCCGTGCTCTGCATGCGCAGCTGCGTGTAGCCGGGGAGCTTGCCCTCCTTGAGGGACTTGGCCTCGTCGTCCTTCCAGCGCTGGAGGGGGTCGCTGCTCGCGAGGTCGAGGACGGAGACCCGCAGGCCGACCAGCCCGCTCGGGTCGACGTAGAGGATCTCGTCGCTGTCCTTGAGCTTCCCGCGCTTCCAGCCGTCGGGCACGGGGAAGGAGATGCCGGCCTCCTTCTCCGTCACGAGGTGGTAGCCGGCCGGCGGCGGCTTCGGGGCCGTGCTCGGGCTCGCCTTCCCGCTCGGCTGCGCGGAGGCGTCCTGGCTGGGTGCGGCCTGGGGGGAGGTGTCGTCGTCGTCCGCCTGTCCCCGGGTCAGGAAGAACGCGCCGGCCGCGAGGCCCGCGACGGTCACGAGGGCGAGGGCGCTCCACAGGACGGGGCGGCGGCCGCGGCCGGTGGCAGGAGCGGCCGCAGGTGCGGTGGGGGCCGCGGCCTTCGCCGGCGCCGTCAGCGCGGTGGAAGCCGTAGGGGCGGCAGCGGTGGGGGCCGTGGCGGCGGTCGCCGTCGCTGTGCCGCGGTCCGGCCGGTCGTCCCAGGGCGTGGTCACAGGGGCCGCGGGGCGGGGCTCGGGGACGGATGCGGCGGACATGTGCGCCGTGTCCGCCTCGGCCGCGGGCTCGCGCAGGATCTGTTCGGCCAGGTCGGCCGGGGGCCGCACGGCCGGGTCCTTGGCGAGCAGGGTCTCGATGAGCCGGGTGAGCTCGCCCGCGTTGCGCGGGGGCTCCAGGGGGTCCATGGCGATCGCGTACGCCGTCTCGACGGCCGTGTCCTTGCGGAACGGCGGGCGGCCCTCCAGGGCCTGGTACAGCGTCGCGCCGAGCGCCCACAGGTCGGAGGCGGGCCCGGGCTTGGCGCCCTTGACCCGCTCGGGCGCGATGTAGTCGATCGAGCCGACCATCTCGCCGGTCTTGGTGAGGGTGGAGGTCCCGGTGGACTGGGCGATGCCGAAGTCGGTGAGGACGACCCGGCCGTCGTCGCCGAGCAGCACGTTGCCCGGCTTCACGTCGCGGTGCAGCACCCCGGCCGCGTGGGCCGCGCGGAGCGCCGCGATCATGCCGCGGCCGATGCGGGCGGCTTCCTCCGGCGTGACGGTCCCGTGCTTGAGGACGTCGCCGAGCGTCTTGGACGGCACGTACTCCATGACGATGCAGGGCAGGCCGTGGTCGTCGACCACGTCGTGCACGACGACCACGTTGGGGTGGGTGATCCGGGCGGCGCTGCGGGCCTCGCGGCGGGTGCGCTCGTAGAGCGTGGCGAGCTCGTCGTCGTCCAGGTACGGCGAGACGTGCAGCTGCTTGAGCGCGACCTGACGGTCGAGCAGCTCGTCCTGGGCGCGCCAGACCGTCCCCATGCCGCCGCGGCCTATGCGGTCGACGAGGCGGTATCGCCCGGCGACCAGCCGGCCGTGGTCCTGCCACGGACCGGACGCCGCCTGCCCGGGCACTGACCCATCCACCCCGAAGCCCTCCGGTTCCCCTGCTGTGCTGTGTCGCGACACGATATACGGCACCTTCTCAGGGGCGATCTCAGGGAACGGCCAGGGTTGCAGGGTGTGCCGCAAGCGCGTTCCGGTTGACACCATGTTCTGTATGACCGACACACCCACACCCCAGGACGCGCATCAGGCGGGTCCGGTTCACGGTGATCCGCAGGACGCCCGGCCGCCGCTGCGGCGCAGCCGTGAGCAGAAGGTGATCTCCGGCGTGTGCGGCGGCCTCGGCCGCTTCTTCGACGTCGACCCCGTGATCTTCCGGGTGGTGCTCGGTGTGCTGGCGGTCTCCGGCGGCCTGGGCCTGATCCTCTACGGCTTCGCGTGGCTGCTGATCCCCCTGGAGGGCGAGGAGGAGAACGAGGCCCGGCGGATGCTCTCGGGCCGCGTCGAGGGCCCGGCGCTCACGGCGGTGCTGTGCGCGCTGGTGGGCTGCGGCCTGTTCCTGTCGATGCTCAACAACGGCGCGGTGACGTCCTTCGCGCTGATGCTGACGGCCGCGATGGCCGCCGCGTCCTACTGGTCGCACCACCGCCACGAGCCCGGCGGCGAGGCCGCCGTGTCCGCGGCGCAGAAGGCGCACAAGGCGCAGAAGACGGCGGCGCCCCCGCCCGAGACGAAGGCGCCGCCCGCCCCGGGCGGCCCCTCCTGGTGGCGCGACCCGATCATCAAGGACGGCACGACGGGCCCGATAGGCGCCGGCACCGGCTATCTGTGGGGCCCGGACGACGGCCCGCGGGCCGAGGAGGAGCGGGTCCCGCTCCGACTCCGCCCCGCGCCCGCCGTGACACCGCTCGGGGGCACGCCGCTCGGCGGCTGGACGTTCCTGATCGCCGTCGTCGCCTTCGCGCTCGGCACCGGCCTCACCTGGCGCCACCAGCCGCTCGGCACCTGCCTGGAGACCGGTCTGGCCTGCGCGCTGGCCGTCTTCGGCCTCGCCATGGCCGTCAGCTCCCGCTACGGCCGCACCGGCGGCGGCACGGTCGTGGCCGCCGTCCTCACCGCCCTCCTCCTGGCGGGCGCCGCGGCCCTGCCGAAGTCGGTCTCCACCCAGTGGACGCACTCCACCTGGCGCCCGGAGACCGTGGCCGCCGTCCGCGACGAGTACCGCGTGGGCAGCGGCGTGGGCGAGCTCGACCTCACCGGCCTGCCGTGGCAGCGGGGCGGCACGGTCGGCACCCGCGCGGAAGTGGGCGCGGGACAGCTCAAGCTGACCGTCCCGGACGACGTCACGGCCCGGATCACCATGGACGTCGGCGTGGGCGACATCCGCCTCCCCGGCGAGGCGCGCGACGACGTCGACGTCCGCCCGGAGCAGAAGAAGCACGTCACGCTGGAGCCGCAGGCCGGGAAGCCCTCGCGCGGCACTCTTGAGATCCGGCTCAAGGTCGGTATCGGTCAGGTGGAGGTGGACCGTGCGTCGTCATGACTTCGAGCCGGGGAAACTGGTGGTGGGGCTCGTGCTGCTGGCGTGCGCGGCCGCGTACCTCGGGGCGGCCCGCGGGGATCTGCACTTCCCTTCGTACGCGCTGCTGCCCGTGCTGGTGGCGGGGTTCTGCCTCGCGGGCGTGGTGTCGTCGGTGGCCTTCGCGGTACGGCGGCGCCGGAAGCAGTAGCCTCCGGCGGTTCGTGAAGGACGTGTCGTTTCCGGTGACCTCCTGTTCCGCCGGACCCTCGCCGCGGGGGTGCGTCACCGCCGCGGACGGCTCACTTCCCGGAGCGGCGGGGCGCCTTGCCCGAGGGCTTGGCCGCCGGCTTGGCGGCGGATTTGGCCGCGGGCTTGGCGGAAGGCTTGGCCGCGGGCTTGGCCGCCGGCCGGGAACTCCTGGCGGGCGACTTGCCCGAGGCCTTGCGCGCCGCTTTGCGGGGCGGCTTCCGCGCGGGCTTGACGGCCCAGGGGACCGACCCCGCGTCCACCGACCACACCGGCGCTCCCGCCACCACCAGCGGCAGCCACGCCATCAGGTAGATCAGGTCGTTGCCGTAGTAGTACGGCGTGGTCTGCCAGCTGACGGTGAGCCAGAGGCTGAGGGAGATGAGCGCGCCGCCTGCCGCGGCGACGCGCGCGAATATGCCGAAGAGGGTGCCTATGCCCACCACGAATTCGCCGAGGCCCATCGCATAGCCGAAGCCCTCGGGGTTCCTCAGGGCCAGGTCGACCAGGTCCGGGACGGCGGACGTGCCGCGCACCGTGCGCATCAGCTCGCCGATCGAGCCGGGCCCGGTGTCCGCCAGGAAGCCGGAGTCCGTCAGCTTGTCGAGACCCGCGTAGATGAAGGTGACGCCGAGGAAGATGCGCAGCGGCAGCAGTGCGTACCGCGCGCTCTCCCCCTGCTTTCCGCGCCCGATGAATGCCATGGCGTCCGCCGCCTCTCCGTTCCGCCCTGTCCGTCCTGGTCGTCATCCGAACCATACGGACGGAAGGCGGAACGCGTTCACCCCTGTGGATAACCTCAGGCGCCGGTGCGGATCCCCAGCGCGCTGCCCTCCAGCCACTCCTCCCAGCCGAGGTTCCAGTCGCCGTAGCCGTTGCCGAAGCGGTCCATGGGCTTCGGCTTGGTGCTGCCGGTGACCTGCACGACGTCGCCCTTGAGGCTCAGCCCGTACAGCCACTTCGCGTCGTCCGTCGACATGCCGATGCAGCCGTGGCTGACGTTCTCCTTGCCGAACGACTCGGCGTTGTCCGGCGCGGCGTGCACGTACTCGCCGCTGACCGTCTCGCGCATGCTGTACTCGTACGACCCGTAGAAGCCGTCGGGGTGGTTGCGCGGGATGCCGATGGAGAGCGAGTCCATGACGACCTTGCCCTCCTTGGCGAGGATCGTCTTGATCCCCTCCCGGGTGCCGAAGCCCTTGCTCTCGTCGCCGCCGCTGACCGGGATGGTGCGCAGCGTCCTGCCGTTGCGCACGACGGTCAGCTTGCGGGTCCTGAGGTCGACGGTGTTCACCATCGAGTCGCCGATGGCGAAGGAGACCGTGCGGTCGCCGGCGGCGGCCGTGCCCTCGGCGAGCTTCACGCCCGCCAGCCGGGCGTCGAGGGTCACCTTGGTGCCGGCCGGCCAGAACTTCTCGGGCCGGAAGTGGACGCGGGTGTCGCCCTTGGTCTCGTTCCAGTGCCAGGCGCCGGGGACCCGCGGCGAGGTGGAGACCTTCAGCCGCCCCTCGATGCCCGCGCGCAGCTCCTTGGAGACCTTCTGCTGCTTGAAGACGATCGCGATGGGCTGGCCGACGCCGACCTTCTCGCCGTCGGCGGGGGCGATCTCGGGCCGCACGACCCGGGCGGCGCCCTTGAGCAGCGCGGCCTCCGGGGCGGGCTTCTCCGTGACGGGCGCGGGGCTCGACGGGGCGGGCGCGGAGGGGGACGGCGCCGAGGACTTCGCGGGCCGCTGCTCGGCCTCGGCTCCGCCGCCGCACGCCGTGACGGCCGGCCCGAAGAGGACGAGGGCGGCGGACAGCCCGACGGCACGGGTGAGGCGCATGGTTCTCCTACCGGTTCATGGCACGACAGAGCCGAGGCGCGACCGCCTCGGCTCCCGACCATCGTAAACAAGGTAAAAGAACCGCAAAAACCCCCGGAAGAACGAGCCACCCCCGCCGAACGGAGGGGGTGGGGCGCCCGCCGGGGCCCTACCCCAGCAGCTCCGGCTCGCTCCGCGTGATCTGCTGGTACAGCGGCTGGTAGTTGATCCACGCCGCCAGGTCGTTGCCGAGCTGGTCCCGCGTGTGCCGGGCACTGGCCTGGTCTATGAGGACGGGCCTCCCGGCGGCCTTCGCCGCGAGCTGCACCTGGCAGGAGCGCTCCATGGTGATGAACCACCACGCCGCCGCGTCCACCGTGTCCCCCACGGTCAGCAGCCCGTGGTTGCGCAGGACGACCGCCTTGTGCGGCCCGAGCGCCGCGGCGATCCGGCGCCCCTCCTCCTCGTCCACCACGACGCCCGTGTAGTCGTCGAAGAGGGCGACGTCCTCGTAGAAGGCGCACGCGTCCTGGGTGATCGGCTCCAGCAGCTCCCCCAGCGCGGACAGCGCCCGGCCGTGGACGGAGTGGCTGTGCGCGGCCGCGACGACTCCGGGCCGGGCCTTGTGGATCTGCGAATGGATCGCGAACGCCGCCTGGTTGACGTGGTGGCGGCCCTCGACGACCTGCCCCTTGTGGTTCACCAGGATCAGGTCGCTCACGGTGATGTGCTTGAACGACATCCCGAACGGGTTGACCCAGAAGTGATCGGTGAACTCCGGGTCCCGCGCGGTGATGTGCCCCGCGACGCCCTCCTCGAAGCCGAACCGGCCGAAGAGCCGGAGCGCCGCCGCGAGCCGCTCCTTGCGGTGGCGCCGCTCGTCCTCGACGGACTCGTGTTTCGGGGGCACGGCGAAGTGGAGCTGATCGACGGGGATGGGTTCCGGTGCTGTTGCCTGCGACATGGCGGCGCTTCCTCCGGTTCTTCCGTGGCTACGCAACGGAAGCTACCGCCGGGTACTCGCCGGGAACAGGCCTACGACGCGGCGGGTGCCGCCGTCGCGGCCGCCGCGTGCTCCAGGATCGCCGCGGCCAGCGGGCCGAGGTGCTCGCGCGGCAGGGCGTGCCCCATACCGGGCATCGCCACCGTGCGGGCGTTGCCGATCACATGGGCGATGTGACGGGGGTGGGGCGGCGGGAAGACGGGCTCGGCGGAGGCGTCGGTCACCAGCACGGGGACGGTGTTGCGCGCCAGCTCCTCCGTGCGGTCCATGCCGGAGTAGTCGGCGCGGCCGTGGGCGGTGGAGACGTCGTAGCGCCCCGCGTGCTCGATGATCAGCCGCTCGCGCTCGCGCATCTCGTCCGCGTGGAACGGCAGTTCCTCGCCGCTGAGCACCCGCCAGTGCGCCACGCGCCGGTCCAGCTCGGCCTCCAGGCCGTGGTCCTCGACGGGCCGCCCCCACATCTCCAGGACGCGCGGGTCGATGGGGGGCAGGTCGGCGGCGGCGGTCTCCGTGCCGTCGGGCCCGACGAGCGGCCTCTGGCTGAGCGCGCAGGTCCCGATGAGGGTCGCGCTGAGGATGCGGTCCGGGTGGTCGGCGAGCAGCAGCTGGGCCAGCATGCCGCCGAGGGACATCCCGACGACGTGGGCGCGCTCGGCGCCGTAAGCGTCCAGGACGGCGAGGGCGTCGTCCGCGAGGTCGGGGATGCTGTAGGGCTGTTCGTCGAACATCCAGGGGGAGCGGCCGGCGTCGCGGTGGTCATAGCGGATGACCCGGTGGTGGGCGGCGAGGGCGTCGGTGAACTCCTCGGTCCAGCCGAGGCCGGAGGCCTGCGCGCCCATGATCAGCAGCAGGGGCGGGGCGTCGGCGGCGCCGCGCTCTTCGGTCCACAGGTCGACGCCGGGGGCGACGGTGACGGCACGGGTGCGGGTTTGAGTCCGGGGCATGGCGGATTCCCTCCTGGGGTTCGTACGCGGGGCGCGCACCTCAGGAGTGAAACGATACGTATCGTCTCGCTATCACGTCAACGCCCATCGGCCCCCTCGAAGGAGGCCGACGCACGGATCGTGGCTCTACGCGCAGCCGGGGCGACGCCGATTGATCGCAGTGAGATCGATGGTGATGTCGAAGGGCACGGTCAGCCTCAGCTTCTCGTGGTAGATGCCGCTCAGGCCGTAGGAGGAAGTGGCCGGGTCGAGTTCGTAGACGTAGACGACGGGAAGGCCCTCGTTCTCTTCCACCCGCCAGAAGTGCGGGATGCCTGCGGCCGCGTACTTCCGGGGCTTGACCTCACGGTCACGCCGCTCGGAATCCTTCGAGACGATCTCGACAGCCAGGATGACGTCCTCGGGCGCGAGCCAGGTCCCCTTCGGGCCGGTGTCCGCCCCGCCCGGGACCACCAGGACGTCCGGGTCGGGCCGGTTCCCGCTGTCCAGCCGTACGGTGAACTCCCTGAAGACGTCGAGGCCCTCCGGGACCTGCGCCAGGAGCTCGCCCTCCAGCAAGCGCAGGGCGAGCATGTGGAACCTGGTCTGCGGGCTCATGAAAACGAGGCTCCCGTCGATCAGCTCTGTGCGCCGCGGCAGATTCGGAAGCCGGTCGAGGTCCTCCGCGGTCCAGCCCTGCGGAGGCGGAACCGGATAGTTGTACTGCTCGTCCAGCTCGAACTCGGGTGCGGCGCTCATGGTTGCTCCCATACGACGGAGTCTCGCCCGTACGGCCAGCGTACCCACGCCAAACGCCGGTGCCGCCGCCCAAACGGATGGGCGACGGCACCGGCGTTCGATCAGAGGATCCGATCAGAGGAGGGGGAGGACTACTCCCACTCGATGGTGCCCGGCGGCTTGCTCGTGATGTCGAGCACCACGCGGTTGACCTCGTCGACCTCGTTGGTGATGCGGGTCGAGATCTTGCCCAGCACGTCGTACGGCAGGCGCGACCAGTCGGCGGTCATGGCGTCCTCGGACGAGACCGGGCGGAGCACGATCGGGTGGCCGTAGGTGCGGCCGTCGCCCTGGACTCCGACGCTGCGGACGTCCGCGAGCAGGACGACCGGGCACTGCCAGATCTCGCGGTCCAGGCCGGCCGCGGTGAGCTCCTCGCGGGCGATGGCGTCGGCCTCGCGCAGCAGGTCGAGGCGGTCCTTGGTGACCTCGCCGACGATGCGGATGCCGAGGCCCGGGCCCGGGAAGGGCTGGCGCTGGACGATCTCCTCGGGCAGGCCGAGCTCCTGGCCGACCATGCGGACCTCGTCCTTGAAGAGCTGGCGGAGCGGCTCGACGAGCTCGAACTCCAGGTCCTCGGGGAGGCCGCCCACGTTGTGGTGGGACTTGATGTTGGCGGTGCCGGTGCCGCCGCCGGACTCGACCACGTCGGGGTAGAGGGTGCCCTGGACCAGGAAGGCGACGTCCTCGCCGCCCGCACCGGCCTCGGCCACGATCTCGGCCTGGGCCTGCTCGAAGACGCGGATGAACTCGCGGCCGATGATCTTGCGCTTGGTCTCCGGGTCGGAGACGCCGGCGAGGGCGTTCAGGAAGCGCTCCTGCGCGTCGACGACCTTGAGCTGGACGCCCGTCGCGGCGACGAAGTCCTTCTCGACCTGCTCGGTCTCGCCCTTGCGCATCAGGCCGTGGTCGACGTAGACGCAGGTCAGCTGCGAGCCGATGGCCTTCTGGACGAGGGCCGCGGCGACCGCGGAGTCCACGCCGCCGGACAGGCCGCAGATGGCGCGCTTGCTGCCGACCTGCTCGCGGATCGCGGCGACCTGCTCCTCGATCACATTGCCCGTGGTCCAGGTGGGCTCAATGCCCGCGCCGCGGTACAGGAAGTGCTCCAGGACCTGCTGGCCGTGGGTCGAGTGCATGACCTCCGGGTGGTACTGGACGCCGTAGAGCTTCTGCGCGTCGTTCTCGAAGGCGGCGACGGGCACGACGTCCGTGGACGCGGTGACCGTGAAGCCCTCGGGGGCGGCCGAGCAGGCGTCGCCGTGCGACATCCACACCGACTGCTCGGCCGGCGTGCCCTCGAAGAGCGTCGAGCCGGTCTTGGTGACGTGCAGCGGCGTGCGGCCGTACTCGCGCGCGCCGGTGTTGTCGACCGTGCCGCCGAGGGTGGCCGCCATCAGCTGGAAGCCGTAGCACATGCCGAAGACCGGGACACCGGCCTCGAACAGGCCGCGGGCGTCGTCGAGGCGGGGCGCGCCCTCCTCGTAGACCGACGAGGGACCGCCGGACAGGATGATCGCCTTGGGCTTCTTCGCGAGCATCTCGGCCACCGGCATGGTGGACGGGACGATCTCGCTGTAGACCCGCGCCTCACGGACGCGGCGGGCGATGAGCTGGGCGTACTGCGCGCCGAAGTCGACAACGAGCACCGGCTCCGCGGTGTTGTCGTGGGCGGCGGGGGGTGCTGCTGACACGGGAGCGGCCTTCCGGCGGTGGAGGAGGGGTCTGTATTTGTCGATTCTACCGGGGCGCGGGTGCTTGCTTTTGTCTCACCATCCGAAAGCACACCGGACCCGCGTTGGCCCCGGGGGTGCCCGCGGGCCATACTGTCCCCCATGCGCAAGCACCAGACCTTCGTCTTTACCTATGGCATCCGGCCCGTCCGGCTGCCATGGTCGTGCTGCTTGAGCAACTGACAAGCGACTTCCACAGGCGCCCCGGGCCGACAAGGCCCGGGGCGCCTGTCGCTTTTCCCGGGCCGTGCCGCTCCGGGGGGCCGCCGCCCCTTTTTGGAGGATCAGACATGAGCACCAGCACTGTGAGCAGCAGCACCCCGGGCACCCGCACCGCCCCCGCCGAGACCGGCGCCCGCACCGCCGAGGCCGCCGGCGTGATCACCGGCGCCCGGCAGCGGATCGACGATCTCGACGGCAGGATCATCGGGCTCATCCAGGAACGGATGGCCGTCTCGGCCGTGATCCAGCAGGAGCGCATCGCCTCCGGAGGGCGCCGGGTGAACCTCTCCCGCGAAATGGAGATCATCGGCCACTACAGCGGCCAGCTCGGCAAGCCCGGCACCACGCTCGCCATGACACTGCTGGAGCTGTGCCGCGGCCGCGTCTGACGAACGCCCCGCAAAGACCCGCATCTGTGCAGGTGCCGCATGCGGGTTCGGAGGACCGGGCCGTCACGTCACCCGGACGGCGCGTGACCGTACGGCGGCCCGCTTCGTTGAGCCGGATGCCCGCGCCAGCCAGGAGCGGCCCACCTGAAATCCACGCGTGGCTTCCGCCCCTGTTCACCTGGGCGCCCGGCACCGACAGGGCGGATCCACCGGAGTGTGAGACGTGCGAGTGCGCGCGTCGTGGGACCTCACTCCGGTGCACGGCGACCGGTCAGCAGGGGACAGCAGCCCGGTTGCCACCAAGGACGGTCGGTTCCGGGGACGCCTGGAACCGACCGTATCCGGTCGAAACGGTTGCGCCGAGTCCGGCCCATCCTCCACGATGCCAAGAGAGCACCAACCTCCTGGTCCCGCACCGCCATTGGTCGAACCAGTGAGGCAGTACGCCCCCGCACCACCCGCGCACCACCCAGGACCAGCGGCGCTCCCCCCGGCGCCGCTCCGCGGCACCGACCTGCCCTGACCTCGGTGCCGGCAGTCAAGGGCCCCGAGGCCGCCCGCACGCCCCCGCGGAGGCGGCCCGGGGCCCTTCGCCGTCTCAAGAGGACGCGCACCCGCGCCCGTTCGGCCGCCCCTCCGGCGGGTTCACCGGCAGCAGCCGGAGCAGCGGCCGCCCCTCCGGGAGCGGCCGCACCGGCAGCCCCACCGGATCCGCATTCAACTTCAGCTCCCCGTAGGCCCCTTCGGGAACCGCCGGGCGCACCGGCGCGACCGCCTCGACCCGTTCGTACGCCCGCCCCTGCTCCGGACGCGGGTCGGGCTCGCCCTTGTTCGGCCAGAAGGCCATGGCCCGTTCCGCCTGTGCCGTGATGGTGAGCGACGGATTGACGCCGAGGTTCGCGGAGACGGCCGCGCCGTCCACGACCGAGATCCCGGGGTGCCCGTACAGCCGGTGGTACGGGTCGATGACGCCCTGCGAGGCGTCCGCGCCGATCGGGCAGCCGCCGAGGAAGTGCGCGGTGAGCGGGGTGCCCATCAGCTCGCCCACGTTGCTGCCGGGGAAGCCGTTGATCTCCTCGGCGAGGATGTCCGCGGCCATCGCCGCCGCGGGGATCTGCTTGGGGTTGGGCGCCCCGTGCCCCTGCTCGGCGGTGAGCAGTCCCTTGCCCGGGCCGCGCCCGCGCCGGTACGTGGTCAGGGAGTTGTCGAGCGACTGCATCACGAGACCGATGATCGTCCGCTCGGACCAGCGCCGGTTGGAGAGCGATCGCAGCAGGTGCACCGGGTGCCGTACGCAGCGCGCCGCGAAGGCGACGGCCCGCGGCGCCCGCGTCCCCACCGGCACCTGCAGGACGGACAGCATGCCCATCGCGTTCGACCCCTTGCCGTAGCGGACGGGCTCGATGTGCGTGTGGTCGTCCAGGTGGGCGGAGGAGGTGATGGCCACGCCCCGCGTGAAGTCCGGGCGGGCGCCGCCGTGCGCCTTGCCGTAGCGGCGGTCGTCGGTCTGCGCGCCCACCAGGGCCTCGGAGTTCGTACGGGTCAGCCGGCCCAGCCCGGCCGGGATGCGGGGCAGCAGGCCCTTGTCCTTCATGGTGTGCAGCAGCGTCTGGGTGCCGTACGTGCCGGCAGCGATCACCACCCGCTCGGCGCGCAGCACCCGCGGCCGGGCGGCTGCGGAGCCGCGCCGCTTGTCGGTCGGGACGGTCACGACGCGGTAGCCGCCCTCCCGGTGCTCGCTCACCGCGACGACCGTGGTCATGGGGTGGACCACGGCGCCCGCCCGCTCGGCGAGGTACAGGTAGTTCTCGTTGAGGGTGTTCTTCGCCCCGTGCCGGCAGCCGGTCATGCACTCGCCACACTCGGTGCAGGCCCGGCGGGCGGGCCCGGCGCCGCCGAAGTACGGGTCGGCGCTCTCCTCGCCGGGCGCCGCCCGGTGCGTGCCGGCGGCGTCCTCGCCGTCCCCGAAGAACACCCCGACCGGCGCCTTGCGGAAGGTCTCCCCCACGCCCAGGCGCTCCGCCGCCGCCTTCAGGTGGACGTCGGAGGGCGTCGTCGTGGGGTTGAGGCGGACGCCGAGCATGCGGCTCGCCTGGTCGTAGTACGGCCTCAGCTCCTCCTCCCAGTCGGTGATGCCGGCCCACTGCCGGTCCTGGAAGAAGGCCTTCGGCGGCACGTAGAGGGTGTTGGCGTAGTTGAGGGAGCCGCCGCCGACCCCCGCGCCCGCAAGGACCATCACGTTGCCGAGGAGGTGGATGCGCTGGATGCCGTAGAGGCCGAGCGCGGGCGCCCACAGGTAGTTGCGCAGGTCCCACGAGTTCCTGGGCAGGTTCTCGCGGGTGAAGCGGCGGCCCGCCTCCAGGACGCCCACGCGGTAGCCCTTCTCGGTCAGGCGCAGCGCGGAGACCGCGCCGCCGAAGCCCGAGCCGACGACGATCACGTCGTAGTCGAACACTGCTCTCCGTTCCTCCGGGTCGTACGGGCACGAGCGGGGCCGGCTGGTACGCGCCCGCCCGGTCAGCGCAGGCGCAGCGCCTTCAGCAGCCGCAGGCCCTGGGTCATGGCCTGCGCGTACTTCGCGTCGTCCAGCCCGAAGGCCGGGGCGAGCGGTACGACGCGCTGGTGGGCGACCGTCTGGGCCTCGGTGTACTTGAGGATGCCCTCGGAGCCGTGGCGGCGGCCCAGCCCGGACTCGCCCATGCCGCCCATGGGGGCCCGCGCGCTGCCGTACGCGGCCGCGTAGGCCTCGTTGACGTTGACGGTGCCGGTGCGGAGCCGCGCCGCGACCGCCCGGCCGCGGCGCCCGTCCGCCGTCCAGACGCTCGCGTTGAGGCCGTACGGGGTGGCGTTCGCGAGGGCGACGGCTTCGTCCTCGTCCCGGAAGCGGTAGACGGAGACGACGGGCCCGAAGGTCTCCTCGCCGCACACGGCCATCGACGGCTTCACGCCGTCGAGGACCGTCGGCTCGTAGAAGTACGGGCCGACGTCGGGCCGCGGGCGGCCGCCCGCGAGGACGGTGGCGCCCTGCGCGACGGCGTCCTCGACGTGCCGGACCACGGCGTCCAGCTGGCGCTGCGAGGCGAGGGAGCCCATGTCGGCGCCGTAGGCGAGGCCCGTGCCGAGCCGCAGCGCCTTCGCGCGGACGGTGAAGCGCTCCAGGAACGCGTCGGCGACGGACTCGTGCACGTACAGCCGCTCGATGGAGATGCACAGCTGGCCGGCGGACGAGAAGCAGCCGCGGACGGCGCCCGCGGCGGCCTTCTCGACGTCGGCGTCGTGGAGGACGAGCATGGCGTTCTTGCCGCCGAGTTCGAGCGAGGAGCCGATCAGGCGGGCCGCGGCTCCCTGGGCGACCTCGCGGCCGGTGCGCGTGGAGCCGGTGAAGGACACGTAGTCGGCGTGCGCGACGAGGGCCGGGCCGACGACCGGGCCGTCGCCGATCACGACCTGCCAGAGCTCCTCCGGCAGCCCCGCCTCGACCAGCAGCTCGCGCGCCCACAGGGCGGTCAGGGCCGTCCCGGTGTCGGGCTTCATCACGACGGCGTTGCCGGCCACGAACGCGGGCAGGGCGTCGCCCACGGACAGTTCCAGCGGGTAGTTCCAGGGGGCGATCTGGCCGACGACGCCGCGCGGGTGGCGCAGTTCGGTGACCTTGGTCAGGACGGGGAGAACGCCGGCGTGCCCCTTCGGGCGCAGGTAGGCGGGCCCCCTGCGCCCGTAGTGGCGGGCGCCGACGGCCACGGCCTGCACTTCCTCGTGGGCGTGCAGGCGGGCCTTGCCGGTCTCCGCCTGGATGAGGTCGAGGGCCTCGGACTGCCGGTCGAGGAGCAGGTCGTGGAAGCGCAGCAGGACGGCGGCGCGCGCGCTCACGGGCACGCTCGCCCAGTGCTGCTGCGCCTCGCGGGCGCGCGCGAAGGCGGTGGCCACGTCCTCAGGGGTGGACTCGGGCAGTTCGGCGAGCCGCAGTCCGGTGAGGGGCGTGCGGCTGACGGTGGCGCCGGAGCCCACGACGGGGCGGGTGAGGCGGGCGACGAGGGCGGGAGTGACGACATCGGCCGGCGTGCGACTGCCGGGCGGGGCAACGGGGTTGCCGCCGGCGGGCGGGTGCGCTGCCGCCGCTGGTGCGGGTGCTGCTGCCACGGGTGCGGTGTGTGCCGAGTCCGTCATACGGGGGAGCGTATGACGGACTCGGTCCGCTTGAATACCCGTGGGTAATTACTGATCCTGGATCTTCGAATCCTGGATCTTGAGGTACTTGAGGACGTCGTCGAAGAGCTTGTCGCCGTTCTTGCGGCCCTCGCCCTTCTCGGGCATCCGCACTTCCAGCAGCCACATGGCGGTCTTCGCGTCGTTGACGACGACCCACGAGCGCGTGAGGACCATGGGATCGCCCTCATTGGAGCCGTTCCGGTGGTAGACGGTGTCGACCTCCGCCGTCTGCATGCCCTGGTACGGGGACGTCTTGACCGTGGTCGCCTTGGCGTCCCGGCGCTTGGTCGCCGAGTCCTCCGTGTACACCCGGGCGATCCTCTTGACCTCCTCCTCGGCGGAGGCGATGCTCTTCGGCTCCCTGTCCCCCACGTTCTTCTTCCGGCCTTCGGCGGTGTCCAGGTCCAGGGAGATCCCGAAGACGCCGCTGGGGTCCTGGAAGTAGACCCAGTTGCCGTTGGTGTCGACCGACTTCGTGTAGTCCTCGGGCACCGCCATCGACGCCCGTACGATCTCCGGCTCGTCCCGCACCTTCCAGTGCAGCGGGATCGCCGGCCCGACGGCGAACGGGTTGACGATCAGCAGCGCCGCGGCCGTCGCCACGGCGACGACGCCGGCCCCGAGCCCCCACTGCGCCTTGCGGTTGCCGTGCAGGACGGGCGGGACCCACTTGCTGCCGGTGGTCTGCGTGCGCGACGCGCTGACGGCCGGCTGCTGCGCCGGCACCGGCAGGGCGACGGCCTCCAGCGTCCGGCGGATCTCGTCCGCGCCGGGCCGTGCCGCCGGGTTCTTGTGGAGCATCCGCATGACGAGCGCGCCGAGGACGCCGGCGCCGCGGGACGGCGTCTGCGGCTCCGCCGACAGGATGGCCTGCATGGTGGCCTGGGTGTTGGAGCGGCGGAACGGGGAGACGCCCTCCACCGCCGCGTACAGCACGACGCCCAGGGACCACAGGTCGGACTCGGGGCCCGGCCGCTGCCCCAGGACGCGCTCGGGCGCGACGAACTCGGGCGAGCCGACGAACGCGCCCGTCTCCGTGAGGCCCTGCTCGCCCTCGATCTTCGCGATGCCGAAGTCGGTGAGGACGACGCGGCCGCCGCGGCCGAGGAGCACGTTGTCCGGCTTGACGTCGCGGTGCAGGACGCCGGCCTCGTGGGCGGCGCCGAGCGCGTCGAGGACGGCCAGGCCGATGCGGGCGGCCTCGCGCGGGTCGAGGGTGCCGTCGGACAGCCGGTCGCCGAGCGAGTGGCCGCGGACGAGCTCCATGACGATCCAGGGGCGCCCGTCCTCGACGACGACGTCGTGGACGGCGACGACCGAGGGGTGGGCGACGCGGGCCGCGGCGCGGGCCTCGCGCTGCATGCGCTGGTGGACGTTCTCCCGCACGGACGCGGGGAGGTGGTCCGGCACGCGCGGCTCCTTGACCGCGACGTCGCGGTCGACGACCTCGTCGTGGGCCTTCCAGACGGTGCCCATGCCGCCGTGGCCGAGGCGGGAGATCAGCCGGTAGCGGTTGCCGACGCGGCGGCCGGCGCCGGGCTCGGCCGCGGGGGCGGCGGGCGGGCCCGCCGGAGCCGGCGGGGCCGCGGTGGCCGTTGCGCCGGCCCGGGCCGGCGGCTGGAGGTCGTAGCTGGTGGGCTCGCCGGCTCTCTCGGGCCGGTTCGGCTGTCCCCCGTCGTTCATCATGGCCCCATCATTACCAAGGGGACGCGGGCAGGCGCACTTCGGAAGGGCAAACCATCCTCTTACGGGTCTACGGAACTAAGGGCTTGATACCGGCCGGATCCGTACGAACGTCTCCAGGAGGACGTCGAAGTGCCGCTTCGTCCGCGCCGCTTTCCCCGCCGGGCCCGCGACCCACATCTCGTACATCTTGCCGCCCTCGTCCCAGCAGATGTCGTACGTCCGCAGCGCCCCGCCCGCCCCGGCTTCGGGGCCGTCCCAGGTGAACTCCCAGGAGGCGCCCGGGTATCCCTTGTGCGCGGTCTCGCGGAGGGTGGCGGAGCGGTAGCCCGGATAGCGCTCGGGGGCCGCGGCGGCGGAGGCGCGCAGGGCGGCCGCGGCGCCGCCGGGCTGGGGATCCTGGATGACGACGGCGAGGCGGGTCTGCCGGTCCGGCGCGTAGTAGAAGACGCGCGGGGGCTCGAAGGAGCGGGTGAAGCCGTCCGGCACGGCGAGCGCGAACCCGGCCGGGTCCTGCACCGCGTGATAGCCCTCCGGGGCGCGTACGGGGGCGCTGGCCGGGGGTTCGCGGGTGACGGGCGGGCCCGGCGAGCGGACGAGGGGCCCGCTGGACACGTGCGCGGGGCGGTTGCCCTCCGTACCGCGCTCGGTCAGCAGGACGGCGAGGCCGGCACCGGTGCCGGCGAGGGTGACGACGGCGACGGCGGCCATGAGGACGGTGCGGCCGCGGGGACTGTACGGAGAGCCGTACGGGGGCCCGCCCGGCGGGTACGGGGCGGGGCCTGCGCCCGAGCCGCCACCGGCCCTTCCGGAGGCCAGGTAACCCCGTAACAGCCGCTCCGCTTCGTCGGCGCCCATCCGCCGCGCGGGGTCGCGCTCCAGCAGCCCCTGGACGACGGGCAGGAGGGGCGCCGCGGCGGCGGGCGGGCGTATCTCGTCGTGGACGACCGCGTGCAGGATGCCACCCAGCGAGTCGCGGCGGAAAGGGGTCACTCCACTCAGCGCCGCACACATCAGCACCCCCAGGGACCACAGGTCGGACGCGGGCCCGGCGGAACCGCCCGACATGCGCTCCGGCGCCGTGTACTCCGGCGAGCCGACGAACGCGCCCGTCTCGGTGATCGTCGTCGCCCCGCGGACCTGGGCGACGCCGAAGTCGGTGAGGACGACGCGGCCGGTCGCCGTCTCCAGCAGGACGTTCGGTGGCTTGATGTCGCGGTGCAGGACGCCGCGGACGTGCGCGGCGCGCAGGGCGGAGAGCAGGGCGATCGCGATCCGCGCGGTCTCGCGCGGGCCCACCGGCCCCTCGGCGGCCAGCACTTCGGACAGGGCGCGCCCGTCCACGAGCTCCATCACGATCCAGGGCCGGCCGTCCTGCACGACGATGTCGTGGAGCGCGACGACGTTCGGGTGGCTGATGAGCGCGGCCGCGCGCGCCTCACGGAGCGTGCGGTCACAGTCGGAGAGGCCGGCAGGACAGGTTCCGTCATCGCCGTCACTCTCGTCCATATGGAGCTCTTTGACGGCGACTTGCCGCTCCAGCAGCTCGTCGGTGGCACGCCATACGGTGCCCATGCCGCCGCGCCCTATCCGCCCCGACAGGCGGTACCGGCCGGCGATCAGACCATCGTGCGCAGCGAAGGTCCCCATAGGCCCATCTTGCCCCACACCTCCCCGTCCCACGGCGGCCGGAGCGGACGGGTTCCGGCCAGCTGCCCCGGCCGGACGACGCTCGGTAAATGGTCTCCGCAAGCAATTATCCAACCGCCCGCAACATTGCCCAACCGGTGCAAATTACCACCGGTTCCCGCACATCCTGCGATATAGATCACATATGACACTCAGCGGCCCGCGATCTTGACTTGGTAATGTCGCTCTGCGCCGACTGACCACCGGCGCCCAAGGGAAAGGGGGATTCCCATGAGCATGACGCAGCGTGCATGCATTTCCGTTGCCCTGCCGTATCACCGCAGCGAACTTCTCGACGCCACTAGGGCGTCAGGTGCGGGAGACCTCGACCGTCCGACGGCAGCAGAGCACACATCGGGACGAGAAAGCGGCGCAGGAACCGCGCCGTAGCGGACCGGGCAGGTCGGCCCTGCCCATTTTCACCGCCATTCACCGTCTTTCATCAACGTCATCGTCATCATCGTCGTAAAACGGCTTACCCCTGTGAGTGCCTGATCGCGGAGCTTGCCTCGCGCGACGTTCGACCGTGCCCGGAATTCGACCCGTCCGGGCCGCAGGGACATGCGCGAGAGCACCTGTGCAGCGTGCTCATGCGGGTATAAGTGGGAAGCAAAAGATGGGCTGTTCAGTCAAGGAAGTTTCGTTCGAGGCATGGGCGGATGCCCTCCCCCGCGTCGAGCACCTGACCTCTCGGGAACTTGAAGTATTCAGGCTTCTGTCCCACGGGAGTTCCAACCAGGCAATGGCGGATGCGCTCTTCGTCAGCGAGCGGACCGTACGTGCCCACCTCACCAGCATTTCCGCCAAACTCCGGCTCGACTCAAGGCTGCAGCTATGCCTTGCGTCCCATGCGCACAACCATGGCTGCCGGACACGTCCGGTGCATATTGTCGCCACCGACAATGGTGCCGCCGCCTGACCTCGTAAGAAGCTGTGAATGCAAGGGAGATACCTCTCCACAGCTCCACTGAGAAAGGGTCGGGCAGACATGCAGAACCCCAACGTTGACATCCTCGAAGAGATCGCCGAGCAGAACCTCGACGGCATGAGCGCGGGCACCATCTTTGAGACCGTGGCCTACACCGTCGCCAGCTGGGCGCTCGGCAACAACGGCAGGCTGTGCACCGTCACCGCCGAGTGCCAAAAGAACTGCCAGCACTGATTCGACCGGGTGCCGGACGCACAACGTCCGGCACCCCGGCCTCCCGTGGAACCGGAACTCTCATGACGCGTGCAGCAAATTCAAGCGCAGCGGCGGCAACCCTCAACACCTATCTCCCCGAACTCGCGGCCGGAGAGCTGTGGGACCGCCTGCACGACAAACTCATCGCCGAGGCGGAGCGCACTGGCGATGCGGCAGCAGCCGAGGCAGCGGCGGAGGCGGAGGTGCACGTCGCACAGCCCGCGCCCTACGACCCCGCGCTCGACCGCGAGGGCCGGTTCCTCGACTACTTCAGCCACTTCGTCCGCTCCTGGGCGGACCGGGCGGAAGGCGCGGTGGCGGCCTCGCCGGCCGTGGCGCCCGGCAACACCATCGTCCACGACTTCGTCCACGGCCAGGCCGAGGCCGTCTCCTCCCTCATGCTGCGCACGCTCCTGGACGAGCTCCACCGGCGCCGGGCCGGCGGACTCCTCTCCGGCGACACGCCGGAGGAGCGCTACCGGAGCTTCCGTGCATGGACCAACAGTCCCGCCGGGCACGCCGAGTTGCTGCAACGGCATCCCCAGGTCTTCCGTGCCGTGCGGGCGCGCGTGCGCGGGTCCGAGGACTACCTGCTGCACCTGATCGGTGAAGTCGAGCGTCACCACCAACTCCTCACCGAACGCATCCCGGGGGTGGGACCGCGCCCCCGGATCACCGCGGTCGCGATGGGGGCGGGAGACACCCACAACGGCGGCAAGTCCACTGCCCGGATCCTGCTCTCCGGCTCCGGGGGCGACAGCAGGGTCCTGTACAAGCCGCACCCGATCGAGGCCGAGGTCGGCTACAACGCCTTCGTCGCCTGGGCCAACGCGCACATGGGCACGGGCCTGCGCACGATCAGCGCGGTGCCCACCGGGGACGGCGGCTTCGTCGAGTACGTGCGCACCGAGAAGTTCGCCGGCCCGGCCGAGGAGTACTTCGCTCACATAGGCCGGCTCGCCGGGCTCCTCTACCTCCTCAAGGCCGTGGACATCCACTACGAGAACGTCGTCACGTGTGCGGAGGGTCCGGTCGTCGTCGACACCGAGACGCTGCTGACGCCGCGCCTGAAGACGACGCCCGCCGGCGGCGACCGGTCCGCGGCGCGCGAGGCCGCCCGGGCGATCACCGAATCGGTCGCGGGCATCGGCATCCTGCCGATGGTCGTGAAGTCGAGCGACTCCGACCGGGGACTCGACATCGGCGCCATCGGCTACGACCAGGGCCAGGAGATCCCCTACCGGACGCTGCTGGTGCGCAACCACGGGCGCGACGACATGTTCACCGAACTGGCCGAGGGCAGGACGGCGGCCGTCAACGCGAACCTCTCCGTGTTCGGGGCCGCCGACGTGCCCGTGCCGGTCCAGCGCGACATCATCAAGGCCGAGTTCCGCCGGATCCTGGAATACGCGCGCAGCCATTCCGGTGCGGTGCTGGAGGCGATCGACACCTGCCTCGGCGACGCGTGGTTCCGGCACGTCAACCAGCCCACGATGTTCTACGCGCAGCTCCTGCGGATGGCCACCCACCCCAAGGCCCTGGGCGACCCGCTCGTCAGGGCGGCGATCCTGAACCGGGTGGTGCTGCGCACGGGCGACGCCCACGAACTGGCCGACGAGGAGGCGCGACAGCTCGGCGCCTGGGACGTGCCCTACTTCTCGTACGCGCCGCGCTCCACCGCCCTGTTCGCCCGGGGCGACGCGCCGGGCGGGCAGAAGGTCGTCCGCACCGAGGCGTTCGACGAGCCGCCCCTGGAGACGATCCGGACGCGCATCACCACGCTGAGCCCGGAAGTGATCGACCGGGAGCTGCTCATGGTCGATCTCGCCTTCGTCAACAAGCTCCCCGTGGACGAGGAGACGACCGGCTTCGCTCCCCTCCGGCCCGCCGGCGAGGCGCCCGCGGAGGTGCCCCGGGACCGCCTCCTCCGCGAGGCCGCCCGCATCGGCGACGAGCTGGTCGCCACCATGGTCCCGAGCGGGGACGAAGGCCATCCCGCCACGTGGATCGCGCCGCAGGTCATGACGTCCGAGCAGAGCCAGTGGAGCCCGGGCACGCTCGGCTACGACCTCTACGGCGGCAGCCCCGGTCTCGCCCTCCTCCTCGCCGGCCTCGCGCGCGAAACCGGCGACCGCACGTACGCCGACGCCGCCATGCGCGTCCTCGGCCCGCTGGAGGACCAGATCCGGCGCGGCGCGCTGGAGGGGCCGAGGATCTCCGTGGGCGGCATGACCGGCCTGGCCGGCACCGCCTACGCGATCACGACGGCCCGGCGGCTGCTGGGCACCACGGGCGTGATGACGGCCGGAGAGCTGGCCCGCGAACTCGCGCGGCGCGCCGCACCGGACGCCGGCTGCGACTTCGTGAGCGGCATGGCCGGCACCCTCGCCGTCTGCCTGGTCCTGCACCGGGACGCGAAGGACGACGCCGACAGGAAGCTCGCCGAGGAAGCGGCACGCACCGTCGCCGCCGTGGAGGCCGCGGCCCTGCGGCAGGACATCGCCGAGCACGGCAGGGTCACCCCCTACACCGGCTACGCCCACGGCGCGATGGGAATCGCCCCGGTCCTGCTCGCGTACGCGGCGGCCTTCGACGACGCGGACGGGCGCGACCTGGGGCTCGGCATCCTCGCCTCCGTCCTCGACGCCTACGACGCGGACGACCGCGACTGGCCGCGCGTCTGGGGCGGAACGGACCGCTCGTACGCCTGGTGCCACGGCGCCCCCGGCATGCTGCTGGGCGCGCTCACGGCGGAGGAGCACGCCCCCGGCACGATCCCCCGGGCACAGCTGGAGCGGCTCGCCTGGCTCACGCTGGAACGCGGCTTCGGCAACAACCCGACCTACTGCCACGGCGACCTGGCCTCGGCGGAGATCGCCGTCATGGCCGAGCGCGCCCTGCCCGGCCTGTTCGGCGGGCGCCTCCCCGGCGACCTCTACCCGCGCCTGTTCGCCGAGGTCGTCGAGCGCTACGAGGAGCGGGCCGACACCAAGTACGCCTACACCACCAGCCTGCTGGTCGGCCGGGCCGGATTCGCCTGGTCGGTGCTCCGGCACCTCGACCCCGGCGCCTACCCCTGCGTGCTGCGCCTCGCCTAGAAGCCGCGAGCAGCCGCACGGAGCCGCTGGAAGCCCCCGGAGGCCGCGCGCGACGGCCTCCGCCCACGGCCGCCCCCGCGCGGCGGCCCCGCGGCCCGCGCCCGGCCCCCACATCCCGGCGCGGGCCGCCCATGGACTTCGCACCGCACAAGCGAGGCGAAACACCGAGAAGGAAGGAAGAAGACATGAGCGACATCCTCATGGACGCCACCACCGGCTTCATCTCCGAGGACGAGCTGGTCGAGATCGCCGTGGAGCCGAGCGAGCTCGCCGCCGGCGCCGCCGCCTCCAGCATCCTCTGCGGCGCCGGCATCACCACCGCGATCACCACCGCCAGCGCCGCGTTCGGTGGCGGCTGCCCGACCAGCGGCTGCACCTCGCGCTGCCACAACTAACCGTCGCTGAGCGGTACCCCTGGCACACCGGCCCCGGGACTCTCCCGGGGCCGGTACCGACGCAACGAGCAAACAGCGAGTGTCCATGATCATGGTGCAGTTGAGTGATGACGTCCTCGAGGAGCTGCTGCAGCAGTGCGTCGAGGCCAAGTCCGGCGAGTTCGGCGGCTTCTACCGCCCGGTCCTGGAGGATTGCGCGCAGCGGATCCGGCAGTGGGACCGGCCGTGGGAGGAGGACGCGGAGCACGCCGGTTTCGTCGATCTCCCCCGGGTTGCCGAGGGACTCCTGCACGCCGTCATGGACGACTGCTGCCGCACCGGCGTACGCACGCTCATCTCGGCCTTCCGCGCCCGCCGGGACGGCGCGGAGGGCACGGCGCCGGGCTACGCGGAGTTCCACGCGCGGGTGAGCGGCGAGCCGGGCCGGCAGGCGCTGCTGGACCGCTTCCCCGAACTGGAGCGGCTCCTGCGCCTGACCGCCGAGCGCCACGCGCGGCAGGTGGAGACGGTCCTGCACGCCGCCTGGCAGGACCGGCGGGAGCTGGCGGGCACCTTCGGCACGAGCGGGCGCATCGTCTCGCTCGTCCCCGGCCTCGGTGACTCCCACCGCGGCGGCGCGACCGTCTCCTCCGTGCGCTGGGAGAACGGCGTCACCGCGTTCTTCAAGCCGCAGCCGGAGAGCGCCCAGCCGCTCCTCGAAGCCCTGCGCTCCCTCGCGGACGAGGACGGGACCTTCTTCGGGCCGGTCGTCCCCAAGGCCGTCGTGCGGCCCGCGTACCTGTGGCACGAGTGCGTCCGGCACACCGGCATCGACGAGACCGCGGGCCCCGCCGCGTACTTCCGGCGGTTCGGCCGCTGGGCCGCGCTGCTCTCCCTGATCGGCGCCACCGACCTG
The DNA here is from genome assembly GCF_049725035.1 of Streptomyces sp. XH2. NCBI lineage: Bacteria > Bacillati > Actinomycetota > Actinomycetes > Kitasatosporales > Streptomycetaceae > Streptomyces > Streptomyces sp. XH2. The sequence continues at coordinate 165,641 of NZ_JBMMMZ010000007.1, forward strand.
CACCACGAGAACGTGATCGCCACGACCGGCGGCCCGGTCGTCATCGACACCGAGACGCTGGTGACCCTTCCCGGCCGGCCCCGTACGGGCGGCGCGGGCGCCCTGGTCCGCGACGCCGAGGCGTCGGTGCTCAACACGATGCTGTTCCCCAGCCGCTTCATCGGCGCGACCCTCGACGTCGACATGTCCGCCATCGGATGCGTCCGGCCGGGGGGTTCGCAGCGGCTGCAGGCGTACCGGGTGGTGGACGCGGGCAGCGACGACATCAGGTTCGCCCAGGGCCCGGCAACCGCCCAGCACGGCCCCAACATGGCCACCGTGCGCGGCGAGCAGGTGGACCCGCGGCTGTGGGCCGGCGAGGTCACGGCCGGCTTCGACGAGGCCCGCGAGCGGCTCCGGACGCACCGCGACGCCGTCGAGCGCCTGGTGGAGCGGCAGCCCGGCTGGTCGGTCCGCCAGGTGATCCGCCCGACCTACGTGTACGGCCGCTTCCTCGACGCGTCCACGCACCCGGCCTACCTGGGCAGCAGGGCGGCCCGGGAAGAGCTGTTCGCCAAGCTGCCCCGCCGCCACCGGGGCTTCGCCCCCACCGACGCGGAGACCGGGGACGCGCTGCTCCGCTCCGAGGTGGACCAGCTCCTCGACCTCGACGTGCCGCTCTACGACGTGGCGTGCGACTCCCGGAGCCTGCGGGGCGGCGGCGGTGAGCCGGTCACCACCGCTTCCGGGCGGACCGCCGACGTGGGCAGCACCCCGAGGGAGTCCGCCCTGCGGGCCGTCCGCGACTTCTTCGACCGTCCCCCGGGCCGCGACCTGACCTACATCGGCTACGCCCTCGGCAGCTCGGTGGACGACGTGTGGGAGCGGCGCGACGCGCCCGTACCCATCAGCGGGGCCCCCGCGCTCGGCGACCCGGAGGGCTGGCACGCGATGCTCGCGGACCTCGTCGTCAGCGAGGACGGCCAGCCGACGTGGCTGATGCCCAGCCTGGACGGGGACGGCCTGCGCCTGGGCGGCGTCAACGCCGCCCTGCACGAGGGCGGCGGGCTGCTGCTCTACCTCGCCGAGGCGGCACGCGCCCACGGGGCGCCCGTCACCGGCGCCGACGCCGGTGCCGCCTACGCGGCGGCGATGCCGCGGGAGCTTCCCGAGGCCGCGGGGCCGAGGGCGTACTCCCCGTTCACCGGCGCGCTCTCGTCCGTCGTCACCGGGCTGGAGCTGCTGCGCCGCGGCGCCGACCCGGCCCGCGTCGCCCTGCCGGTCATGCCCGCCGGGGACACCGACGTGCGCGGCCTGTCGCTGAAGGACTTCGACTACCTCAACGGTTTCGGCGGCTACCTCCTCTACCGCGCCGAGTACGCCGCCGGGGCACCCGGCGGTCTCCTGCCCGGTGCCCCGGACACCGGGCTGCTGCTCGACCGCCTCGTCGAGCTCGACGGCTCCCCCCGGGAGCACGAGGGCCCGCTGGGCCTGGCCCACGGCCGCTTCGGCCGCATCGCCGCGATGAGCGCGGCGGCGCTGCAGGGGGCGGACGGGAGCGGGCGGGTGCGCGAGCACCTGGACGCCTTCGCCTCGGCGTACCTGCGCCACCGGTGGCGGGACGAGGCCCTCCTGGACGCGGCGAGCGAGAGCGGCTGGTGCAAGGGGCACACCGGTGTCGCCTTCGCCGCCGCCAAGCTCCTGCGGGCCACCGGCCGTTCGGCCGAGGAGACCCGCGCCGCGCTCGCCCCCGAGGTGGAGCGGATCACCGGCGGGGGGCTCGGGCCCGACGTCAGCTTCTGCCACGGCGTCGCCGGCCGCCTGGCGGTGCTGTGCTGGCTCGCCGACCGCCTGTCCTGGCCGGAGCTGCGGAAGGAGGCCGCGGCGCTCAACGACGCGTTCCTCGACCGCTACGGCGACGGCGGCTGGAAGTTCGGCATCGGCTCCGTCACCGACCTGCCGTCCTTCCTCTACGGCCGCTCCGGCCTGTACTTCGCCCAACTGATGCTCAAGGACGCACGGGTCGAGCTGCCCCTGTGTCTGGGAGGGTGCTGATGCGCGTCCGCCGGGTCAAGGAAGTCCAGCAGTTCGCGCCCACGGAGTGCGCGCTGTGCTGCGTCGCGATGGTCCTGTCGGCCTACGGGTCGCACAACTCCGTCACGAAGCTGCGCCGCGAGCACGAGACCGGCCGGGACGGGCTGACCATCAAGGAGACCGCGGACATCCTGCGTGAGCACGGCATGCGGGTCCGTACGTTCCGCGCGGGGGTGAAGAGTCTGGCGAAGCTGACGTTCCCCCTCATCGTCTACTGGGACGACAGCCACCTGGTGGTGCTGGAGAAGATCACCGAGCGCCACGCGACCGTCGTCGACCCCTCCGGCGGCCGCCGGAAGTACCCGCTCGACGAATTCGCGGAGCACTTCTCCGGCCTGGCCATGGAGGCGACGCCGACCGCCTCCTACACGCCGGTCCGGCACCGTGAGCCGAGCGTGTGGGGGGAGTTCCTGCGCGCGCTGAGCGGCGCGAAGTGGCCTCTGGTCCACGCCTCCCTGATGTCCCTGCTGCTCTACGCGTTCACCATCTTCCTGCCCATGGGCATCGAGCACGCGATCAACAACTTCGCGCGGTACTTCGAGGACCTGTCGCTGCCGGTCGTGCTGGCGGTGCTCCTCGTGCCCATGCTCGCCTACCTCGGCATCCACCTCCTGAGATCGTTCTGCATCGCCTCGGTGATCCGCGGGCTGGGCGAGGTGATGATGGGCAGGACGTTCAGCACGCTGCTCGCCCTGCCCTACAAGTACTTCGCCAACCGCTCGCAGGGCGAGCTGATGTACCGCCTGTCGAGCATCGCCTCGGTGCGGGACCTGCTGTCCAGCCAGATGTCCGCGGTGCTGCTGGACCTGGGCAGCCTGGTCGTGGTGTTCACGTACGTCTTCCTGCGGTCCGTTCCGCTGGGCCTGATCGCGCTCGCGGTCTTCCTGTGCATGGTGACCGTCGCCGCCTTCGCGTACCGGCCCGTCCGCAAGGTGACCACGCACGAGATCAACGAGACCACCGAGTCCTCCTCCCGGCAGATGGAGGCGCTGTCGTCGATCGAGACGCTGAAGGTCTCGGGCATGACGGACTCCTTCTTCCAGGACTGGCAGCGCGTGTACGCCGGGGCGATGGACCGGACGCGGCAGCGGATCATCCTCCAGGGGATGGCCTCCAGCGCCCAGGCCGTGTTCCAGGTCTTCGGCCCGCTGCTGGTGCTGACGGCCGGCCTGTGGCTGACCTGGAAGCGCGAACTCGACCTGGGCACGGCCGTGGCCGTCCAGGCGCTGACCGCCACCAGCCTGGGCACGGTGACGTCGCTGTCCGGCGCGTTCTCGCAGCTCGTCATCGCGAACGCGCAGGTGTCCCGGGTCGGGGACATCCTCCACCAGCCCCCCTCCGACCCGGTCTTCGGCGACCGGGCGGCCGAGATCGGCGGTGCCGTCTCCCTGCGCGACGTGAGCTTCTCCTACCCGGGCGCCCGGACCCCGGCCCTGGACGGCGTCTCCTTCGACGTCCGGCCCGGCCAGAGCGTGGCGATCGTCGGCAGCTCGGGATCGGGCAAGAGCACGCTCGGCAAGCTCCTGATGGGCCTCTACCCGGCCGGGTCCGGCAGCATCGGCTTCGACCGCACGCCGATCAGCGAGATCAGCGCGGACGCGTTCTACCGGAGCGTCGCCTACGTTCCCCAGGACATCGTCCTCAGCAACCGCACGATCGCGGAGAACATCAGGTTCGGCGTCCCGGACGCGGACATGGACGCCGTGCGCGAGGCCGCGCGGCAGGCGCAGATCCACGAGGACATCGAGGCGATGCCGCTGGGCTACCACACCCAGATCCGGGAGATGGGCGGAAGCCTGTCCGGTGGCCAGCGCCAGCGGGTCGCCCTGGCGCGCGCCCTCGCCCGCAGCCCCAAGGTGCTCGTCCTCGACGAGGCCACCAGCGCCCTCGACACGGTGACCGAGTCCCGGATCGCCGACGCCCTCGGCGCCCTGAAGTGCACGCGCATCGTCATCGCCCACCGGCTGTCCACGATCATCAACGCGGATCTCATCGTGGTCCTGCAGCACGGGAAGGTCGTGCAGACCGGCCGGCACCACGAGCTGGTCGCCGTGGAGGGCCCGTACCAGGACCTGGTCCGCTCGCAGGTGAAGGTGCAGGCCGCCGTATGACGAACACGAAGGCCGGGAAGCCCGGAGAGCGGACCGTCCGGATCATGTGGGCGTCGCTGGCCGTTTGCCTCGTCGCCGCCGTCGCCGCTCCGTTCTTCGGCGACGGCCCGAAGGCGATCGCCGTTCCGGTCCTGGGGGCGGTCTCCATCGCGGTGAGCATCGCGTGGCTCCGGAAGAAGCAGGCACAGCAGCCGAGGGGGAACAACCCGTGAGACGTTCAGCAGCGCTCGGTGCCGCCGGCGCCCTGGTGACCGGCACGCTCATAGCCGGTGCCGGCACGGCCGGTGCGGCGGCCCCGTCCCTCGCCGGCCACCGGCAGGACGCGGTGGAGCGCGGCGTCCGCGCCGCCGCCGACCGGGCCGCCGAGGCGGGCGTCGACTGGCAGGACTGCCCCGCCGACTGGGGCCTTGCGGCTCCCGTCCAGTGCGGCTGGGTGAGCGTCCCGCTCGACTACGCCCGGCCCGGCGGCCGCACCATCAAGATCGCCGTCGACCGGGTCGCGCACACCGGCGGCAAGGACGAACGGCAGGGCGCCCTCGTCTACAACCCCGGCGGTCCCGGCGCCTCGGGACTGCTGTTCCCGATGCACGTCGTCGGCAAGACCCCGGTCTGGGCCAAGACCGCCAGGGCGTACGACTTCGTGGGCTTCGACCCGCGCGGCGTCGGCCGCTCGGCCCCCGTCTCCTGCCAGGCCCCGGAGGAGTTCGCCAAGGCCCCCAAGCCGGATCCCGTCCCGGGCAGCGAGGCGGACAAGCGGGCCCTGCGCAAGCGCGCCGAGGACTACGCCGCCGGCTGCTTCGAGCGCAGCGGCGACCTGCTCCCCCACCTGACCACCGCCGACACCGCCCGCGACCTCGACGTCATCCGCGCCGCGCTCGGCGAGAAGCGGCTCAACTACCTGGGCACCTCGTACGGCACCTACCTCGGCGCCGTCTACGCGACGCTGTTCCCCGGCCACGTGCGCCGGATGGTCGCCGACTCCGTCGTCAACCCCTCGCGCGACAAGATCTGGTACGGGGCGAACCTCGGCCAGGACGTGGCGTTCGAGCGGCGCTGGACGGACTGGAAGACGTGGGTCGCCGGGCACGACGCGGCCTACCACCTCGGCAGCACCGCCGCCGAGGTCCAGACCCGGTGGGAGAAGCTGCGCGCCGCGGCCGCGAAGAAGCCCATCGGCGGCACCGTCGGCCCCGCCGAGCTGACGGAGCTCTTCCAGAACGCCCCGTACTACGACTTCATGTGGGACCCGATCGCCGCCGTCTGGAGCGCCTACGCCGCGGGCAACGAGGCCCTCCTGGTCGCGGCGGCCGGCGCCGCGAACGCGGACGCCGTCGCCGCGGAGAACGCGAACGCCGCCTACACGGCCGTACAGTGCGCCGATGCCCCGTGGCCCACCGCGTGGCGGACGTGGGACCGCGACGCCACGCGCCTCCACCGGCAGGCCCCGTTCATGACGTGGTCCAACACGTGGAAGAACCTGCCGTGCGCCACCTGGCCGGCCGAGCGGCGGCCCACCGTCGAGGTCACGACCGGCAAGGGCCTGCCTCCCGTGCTGATCGTGCAGAGCGCGCGCGACGCCGCCGCCCCGTACGACGGCGCCGTCGAGCTCCACAAGCGGCTGAAGGGCTCCCGTCTGATCACCGAGCGGGACGCCGGCTCGCACGGCGTCACCGACCTGACCAACCCGTGCGTGAACGACCGCGTCGACGCCTACTTCCTCACGGGGCGGACCGACGACGCGGACGTGACGTGCGCCCCGCACGCGGCTCCGGAGCCGGCCGGGGCCGGCAGCCGGTAGCCGGTAGCCGGTGGCCGGTGACCGGGCTTGAACCTCACGCCGCGTGAGGCCGCATCGTGGTGCCATGAACGTTTCCGGCACCTGGAAGGTGGGGCAGCTCGCCGAAGCGAGCGGCCTCACCGTGCGCACACTGCACCACTGGGACACCATCGGCCTGCTCAGCCCCTCCCGGCGCACGCCGGGAGGGCACCGGGAGTACACCGAGGACGATCTCGCCCGCCTCTACCAGGTGCTCGCCCTGCGGAGCCTCGGGCTCGGCCTGGAAACCATCGCCACCTGCCTGGACGGCGGCGTCGATCCCGCCCGGCTCGTACGGGACCACCTGGCCGGCGTGGAAGCGGCCCTCGCGTCCCTCACGTCCCTGCGCGAACGCCTCCGGCGCCTGGACACCGAGCTCACCGCGGGCCGCGCCCCCGCGACCGCCGACCTCCTCGACGCCCTGCGCGCCACCGGCGCCACCGCCCCCGACCGCGCGCAGACCCTCCGGGACCGCCTCGGCGCCGACCAGCTGCGGCTCCTCCAGGACCGCGCCACCGCCGCGGGCCCCGCCGCGCACTACCTCCTGGAAGTCGAGTGGCCGGAGCTGTACCGCCGGGCCGACCGGCTCCGCACGACCGGAGTGCCGCCGACGGACCCCCGGGTGCGGCGGCTGGTGGCCCGCATGGACGAACTGGGCTCGCTCTTCTCCGGCGGCGACACCGCCACCTCCACGGCCGTACGGGGCGCCTGGCGCGACGCACCGCACGCCATGTCCGGCGAGCCGCCCGCCGCCACCGAGGGCTGGGGCGACCTGGCCGACTACCTGGACCTCGCCCGAGAAGGGGCCCCCGAATGACTTCCCGTCGCCCGCGCCGCACCGCCGCCGCCCTGATCCCGGCCCTCCCGACGCTCCTCACCCTGCCGCTCTGCGGCGCTCTGACAGCGGCCGGGCTCCTCCCGTGGAGCGTCCTCCTCTCCGTGCCGGTCGCGGTCGCCGTGCTCACGTTCACCCGGCTCAAGCGGGGGTCACTGACGCGCGGTCACTGATGCGCGGTCACTGATGCGCCGGTTGCCGCCACCACGGCCACGCCGTCCGGCGGGTGACGCGCGACATCTGCTGAGCGGCGGCGCGGTCCGCGGCGATCGCCGTGCGGCGGGGCGGTGTGAGCGCGCACGGGAGACCGGGCGGCCTGAGGGCGCCGTAGTCCGTGAAACGGACGGTCCCGCAGTCGCGGCAACGGACCTCGCCCCGGGTACGGGCCGACCAGCCTCCGCGGTGCGTGCAGGTTCTCAGCATGGTCACGCGCCCCCGCCCGCCATGTGCACCATGTACCAGTGACGGCGCAGGAGGACGAGGGCCTTCCCCGTCGTGCGCGGGTCGCCACCCTCGGCGGCTTCGTTGTAGGCGTCCCGCAACTGCGCGCACTCCGTGCACCCGTACATCCGCCGCGCAGCGGGCCACAACCCGGCGGCCTCCCGGTCCTCCCGGGTGGCGAGCCGCAACGAGGCGAACGGAGCCTCCCATTCGAGCCCGCCGCCGGGGCGGCGCAACGTCACGCGGCTTCCCGCCGCCCCGATCACCTGCGCGATCTTTCCCTCGCGGGTGTCCACCACGAACGCGCCGATCCGGTAGGTCATCGCCTCACTCCTCACTCAATGCCGTCTGATGACACGATGCGGGGCCACAGGATGAGGCACAAGCTTGCACCTCAAGCTTCATTCGAGTGGGTGAACGATGGCACACATCAGTGGAGTTGAGATCGGTAGAGTCGTCGCCGAGAGGCGGTGATCAGATGTCCGGCGCAACGCCCACTCTGCTGCGTCGACGGCTCGGGGCGATCCTGAAGACGATGCGGATGAGGGCAGGCCTCAACCTTGCGGACGCCGCGGAGCTGCTGGGCTTGTACGGGGCGCCGACGCTCAGCAAGATCGAGAACGGTAAGCAGCTTCCCGACTTGGAGAAGTACTTCACCGCGTACGGAGTTGAGGACGCAGCACAGATCGCGGAGACACGGAAGCTCGCCGAGCTCGCCTCAGTCAGCCGGCAGCAGGGCCTCTTCGTGCAGTACAAGGACGTGATCCGAGAACGCTTCGCCGACTTCCTCGAACTGGAACAGATCGCCGCCCGCGTCGACACCTACGCAGCGCTCATCCTCCCGGGCGTGCTGCAGACCTCGGACTACGCGTACTCGGTCATCAACGGCGGCAGCGTCTGGAAGACAACACGCGAAGCACGGGCCTTCGCGGAGCTGCGCATGAAGCGCCAGAAAGTCCTCGCCCCCGCGTCGGACAGGCGCCCTCTTCGACTCCGTTGCGTTCTCGACGAAGCCTGCCTGAGGCGCGAGGTGGGCGGCCCCGCGGTCCTTCGCAGTCAACTTGACCGCCTCGTCGACGTCTCCCGGCAGACGAATATTGAACTGAGGGTTATCCCGTTCAAGGCGGGCGCGCACACTGGGATCGAGGGCGCGTACACCGTCTTCCACTTCGATGTAGGCGACCCTGCCGTAGCGGTGGAAACGCTCACGAACTCCTTCTACGAGGAGGCAGACGGCCAAGTCGCGAAGTACGCCGTCGCATTCGATCACTTGCTGGCCCGTGCGCTGGATCCCGACGCCTCTCGCGACTTCATCGCCCGGATCGCCAAGGAGACACGGTGAGGTTCAGGAAGAGCAGCTACAGCGCCGGATCCGAGAGCTGTGTAGAGATCGCCCTACCGCAGCGGGAGCCGGTGAGGTTCAGGAAGAGCAGCTACAGCTCCGGCTCCGCCGAGACCTGCGTGGAGATCGCCCTGCCCCAAGGAGACCCGGTGAGGTTCAAGAAGAGCAGCTACAGCAACACTTCTGGTGAGACCTGTGTGGAGATCGCCCTACCCGAGGGCATACACATACACCCCGAACCCATACTCATACGCGACTCCAAACGGCCCGACGGGCCGACCCTCCGCGTCGCCGCCGAGCCGTATCGTTCCTTCACCCGCGCCCTGAGGCGCGGCACCCTCGGCGCGCCGCACGGCGATGGCCGAAAGGGTCGCGTACGGCTGGCGCGGCCGATACCGTAGGGGCTGGGCCCCCCTTCAGGCCATAGCAAGCGGCCCCCGCCACGGCCACTATCCGTGGACGAGGGCCAACCGCAGGTAGACGGCTTCCGGTCGTCAGTCCTCAGTAGCCGGAGGACTGACGACCACCGTCCAAATAGAAAGTGGCCCCCGCCACGGCCGGAATCCGTGGACGAGGGCCGACCGCAGGTAGACGGTTCCCGACCGTCAGTCCTCAGTTACTCGGAGGACTGGCGGTCACCGTCCAGCGGTCCCAGGTCGTCATCGCCTGGTGCACCACCTCCACAGCTCCCGGATCACAGCCGCGATCCGCTCGTGCAGAGGCTTCCTGCGGTGACGCCCCACTGGCGCCCCCCTTCTCGCATGCGGCCGAATACCGGCGACCGCACCGGAGGGAGCCCAGGCAGGGCACCCTGCGCGAGTGCCCCGATGACGGGACCTCTTAAAGGGGGGCGCGCTCGAAGCGCTGGCGACGACACTACACGCGATCAGAGGGCCCAACCTGCCGCTTGTCGCAAGGAGTTGGCGATCTCCGTCGCCGCTCAGCCCATCGCAGCCGCAGCATCATGATCCGTCGTACGGGATCTACGGCGGACGCCGTAGTGAGATCGTCACCGACGGTGGCGGTAAAAAGCACCCCTCCACGTCGGGTAATATTGTTCCCGCAACGCCGACGAGTGGTAGTCATCGCTCCGAAGCCGAGCGCTCGTAGCTTAACGGATAGAGCACTTGACTACGGATCAAGAGGTTGCAGGTTCGAATCCTGCCGAGCGCACACTTTCCTGAAAGGGCCGGACCGCCTAGGCGTCCGGCCCTTTCTCATTCCTGGGGGCCCGTCGAGAACGCCGCCCCCGCTATCCGCAGGATGTACGGCAGCTCGCTCGAACCCGGCGGGTTGTTGTAATTGAGCGAATACACCACCCGCCGCGACAGATCCCGCTTCGCGAAGAGCCCGTTGGTGTACCCCGGCTCGGAGCCCGTCTTGCCCCAGACGACCGTGCCGTCCGGCAGCGTGAACCGCATGAGGCCGATGCGGCTGAAGCAGGCCGCGCCCCGGTCCGCGGGGTCGGTCACGCTCGCGCAGTGGTGGTTGCCGGGGGCGTTGGGGACGTCCGGGAGGTCGAAGATCCGCTGCTGCTGCGACGGCGGGAGGAGCCGCCCGCCGAGGAGCGCGGTGATGAAGCGGTCCAGGTCCGCCGCGGTGGAGATCATGCCGCCCTCCGCCCAGGCGTACGGGCTCTGCTCGGTGACGTCGACGAGCGAACCGTCCACCGTGCGGTAGCCGTGCGCATGGGGTTCCGGCAGGGTGACGTCGGTGGCGGCCGGGACGTAGGTGTGGCGCAGGCCCAGGGGGCGGGTGATGCGGTTGCGGACCTCCTCCGCGTACGTGTGGCCGGTGACGCGCTCGATGATCAGCCCGGCCACGTGCGTGTTGATGCCGTTGTACTGCTGGGCCGTGCCCGCCGGGAAGACCGGGGTCTTCCCGGCCACGGCCGCCTTGACGATCTCCGTGGGGGTCCACGACCGGAAGCGGTTCTCGGCGAACCACTTGTTGGAGCCGTCCCCGTAGGTGAGCACCGAGGGGCCCGGCAGGCCGCTCGTGTGGTCGAGGAGCTGGCCGACCTTCACGTCCTGGAAGGCGTCGGGGAGCAGGCCGGGCACGTAGCGCCGGGCCGGCGCGTCCAGGTCGACCCGGTGCTCGGCGGCGAGCTGGAGCATCACCGTGCCGGTGAAGAGCTTGGTGATGCTGCCGATGCGGAAGGAGGAGTCCGAGCGGACGGACGCGCCGGTCGCCTTGTCCGCCGCCCCGGACGTGCCCCACCAGTGGCCGCCGGGGCCGGCGACGCGGACCAGCGCTCCGTTCACATCCGCGTTCGGGAAGCCGGCGATCGACTCCTCCAGCGCCTTCTTGTCCGGCCTCGGCGCCGCGGCGCCGGCCGTCGTGGCCGTCCCTGCCGCGAGTGCGGCGGCCAGCGCCACCGCCAGCAAGGCGCCGCGGCCGGGGGTCTTCCTCTTGGTCTGCTCCATGCCCGCAAGCCTTCCGAACCAAGATCATCTCTACATCGGGCATCGCCCCGACCCGCCCCCTACGCAGCCCCGACCCCGCTTCGGGGATGTCCCGTACACGAGCCCGGAGGACGGATTCCGTCCTATATCCCCTCTACCCTCGCCCCCATGACCCGCAGCCGTCTCAGCGCCGCCCCCCGCATCTCCGACGACCAGCGCCGTGCCCGCCTCGCCCGGCGCCACCTCCTCCACCCCGCCCACCGGGCCGGTACCACCGAGGAGGTCGCGGACGCCCTGGCCGGGCTGCACGCCACCGACGCCGCGACCGTCTACCTCTCCGCCTGCGCACGGCTGGCCGAGCCCTCCCCCGGCGACGTCGACCGGGCGCTGTACGAGGACGTGTCCCTCGTCAAACTGCTGTCCATGCGGCGCACCCTCTTCGCCGTCACCACGGACCTCGCCCCGTACGTGAGCTCCTCCACCGCCCGCGCCATCGCGCTGCGCGAGCGGGCGACGCTCCTCAAGCACCTGCGCGAGAACGCCGAGGGTCACGCCCCCTGGGACGAGCAGCGCCTCGCCCGCACCGAGCGGGAGGTCCTGGACGCGCTGGCCGCGCGCGGCGAAGCCACCACCGCCGAGATCAGCAAGGACGTGCCGGCCCTGCGCGAGACGCTCCTGATGTCGCCGGGCAAGGCCTACGAGAGCCGGCAGAGCGTCGGCAGCAGGGTGCTGCGGCTGCTCGCCGCGGACGGGCACCTGCGCCGGGCGCGGCCGCGCGGCTCGTGGACCAGCAGCCTCTACCCGTGGGCGCTCGTCCCGCAGATCCCGGACATCGACGTGCGCGAGGCGAAGGCCGAGCTCGCGCGGCGCTGGCTCGCCGCGTACGGGCCGGCCACGGAGGCCGACCTGAAGTGGTGGACGGGCTGGACCCTCGGCGACACGCGCCGGGCGCTGGCGGACATCAGCGCGTGCGAGGCGGAGCTGTCGGGAGGGGAGACCGCCCACGTCCTGGCCGGTGACCTGGACGACGACCCCGATCCCACCCCCTGGGCCGCGCTCCTCCCCGGCCTCGACCCGACCGCGATGGGCTGGCGCGGCCGCGACTGGTACCTCTCCCCCGACCACGTCCCCGCGCTCTTCGACCGCGCCGGCAACGCAGGCCCCACGGTGTGGTGGAACGGCCGCGTCGTCGGCGGCTGGGCCCAGCGGGCGAACGGCGAGATCGCCTGGCGGTTGCTGACGGACGCGGGCGCGGAGGCGGAGGCGGCGATCGCCGCGGAGGCCGCGCGGTTGTCGGCGTGGCTGGGCACCGTACGCGTCACCCCGCGCTTCCGCACCCCCTTGGAGAGGGAACTGGCGGCGGGGTGAGGGCTGCCCGGCCCGGCGGGTGGCCGTGAACGCCGACAGGGCGGCGTACGCCGACGCGGTGTCGGTGTGCGCCGCCCTGGGGCGGGATGGTCACAAGCGGGACGGTCACGGGCCGGATGGCCGCGGGCCGGATGGCCGCGGGCCGGATGGTCACGGGCAACGGTCCGCGTGCTCATGAGGGTTACTTCGATTCGCGGTTGAACACCGACTTCGACCACAGGTAGCCCAGGACGGTCAGCGCCAGGCACCAGCCGACCGCGAGCCATCCGTTGTTGCCGATCTCGGTGCCGAGCAGCAGGCCGCGCAGGGTCTCGATGGCCGGCGTGAACGGCTGGTACTCGGCGATCGGCTGGAACCAGCCCGGCATCGCGTCGACCGGGACGAAGGCGCTGGAGATGAGCGGCAGGAAGATCAGGGGCATCGCGTTGTTGCTGGCCGCCTCGGCGTTCGGGCTGACCATGCCCATCCCGACCGCGATCCAGGTGAGCGCCAGGGCGAACAGCGTGAGCAGCCCGAACGCCGCGATCCACTCCAGGGCCGTGGCCCCCGTGGACCGGAAGCCGATGGCCACGCCGACGGCACCGACGAGGAGCACGCTCATGATCGCCTGCAGCACGCTGCCGACGACGTGCCCGACGAGGACGGACCCGCGGTGGATGGCCATCGTGCGGAAGCGGGCGATGATGCCCTCGGTCATGTCGTTGGAGACGGACACCGCGGTGCCGATCGTGGTGCTGCCGACGGTCATCAGCAGCAGGCCCGGCACGAGGTAGGCGATGTAGCCGGAGCGGCCGGCGCCGCCGCCGGCGATGCCCGCGCTCATCACGTCACCGAAGACGTAGACGAACAGCAGCAGCAACATCACCGGGGTGAGCAGCAGGTTCAGGGTGAGGGACGGATAGCGCCGGGCGTGCAGCAGGTTGCGGCGCAGCATCGTGGACGAGTCGCGCACGGCGAGGGACAGGGAGCTCATCGGACAGCCTCCTCGGGCTGGTTCGGCCGGTTCGGCCGGTTCGGCTGGTTGGAGCCGGTCAGGGCGAAGAACACGTCGTCGAGGTCGGGGGTGTGCACGGTGAGTTCGTCGGCCTCGATGCCGGCGGCGTCCAGCCAGTCGAGGATGGAGCGCAGTTCGCGCTGGCTGCCGTCGCTGGGGATCTGCAGCGACAGCGCCTCGTCGTCCCCGGTGACTTCGCGCAGCGCGAGGGCGGCGGCCTGGTACGCGGCCGGGTCGGTGAAGCGGAGCCGGACGTGTCCGCCGGGGATGAGCCGCTTCAGCTCCTCGGCGGTGCCCTCGGCGGCGATCTTGCCGTTGTTGAGCACGGCGATGCGGTCGGCGAGTTCGTCGGCCTCGTCCAGGTACTGCGTGGTGAGGAAGACGGTGACGCCGTCGGAGACGAGCTCGCGGATGATCTGCCACATGTTGTGGCGGCTGCGCGGGTCGAGGCCCGTCGTCGGCTCGTCGAGGAAGATGATCCGTGGGTCGCCGACCAGGGTCATCGCGATGTCGAGGCGGCGCTTCATGCCGCCGGAGTAGGTGGACGCGGGCTTCTTCGCGGCCTCGGTGAGGTCGAACCGCTCCAGCAGCCCGGCGGCGACCCGCCGGCCCTCGCGCTTGGACAGGTGGTGCAGGTCCGCCATGAGGAGCATGTTCTCCTCGCCGGTGATCAGCCCGTCGACGGCGGAGAACTGCCCGGTGACGCCGATCGCGGCGCGGACCGCCTGCGGGTCGCCGGCCAGGTCGTGGCCGGCGACGCGGATCGCGCCGGCATCGGCGCCGATCAGGGTGGAGAGGATCTTGACGGCGGTGGTCTTGCCGGCGCCGTTCGGGCCGAGCAGGGAGAAGATCGTCCCTTGCGGGACGGCCAGGTCGACACCGTCGAGGACGGTCTTGTCGCCGTAGGACTTGCGCAGCCCGTTCGCCGCGATGGCCAGGTCGGTCACGAGGGGTGCTCCTTGTTTACGGGCCGCGGGCTTACAGGCTGCGGGCGGTGATGTCGCCGTGGGAGGTGGTGGCGCGGATGTCGAGCTCGGTGGTGCCGTCGCTCTTGAGGGCGTTGGCGATGCGGCCGTAGCCGGTGCCGGCGTCCAGGGAGGCGGAGACTCCGCGGGCGGCGCCGACCGAGATGTCGCCGGACTCGGTGCGGAGCACGACCGGGCCGCGCACGGCCTCGGTGATCCGGATGTCTCCCCTGGCGGTGCTGATCTCCGCGGGGCCGCCCAGCCGGCCGACCTCGACGTCGCCGTCGACCGCGGTGAGGCGGACGCTCGCGGCCTCCTCGATCTTGATCTCGCGGTACGCGCCGTCGAAGACGACGTCGCCGAGGCGGCCGGTGCTGCACAGCTCGACGCCGGCGGCCTCGGCCTCGACGCGGGAGCCGGCGGGCAGTTGGACGGTGATCTCCACGGATCCGGAGGGGCCGAAGTACTGGCCCTTCGCCGCCGGGGCCTCGATCCGCAGGACGCCGTCGGCGTAGGCGACCTCGATCTGCTCCGCCGCCTTCACGTCGCGGCTCTTGGAGGCGCTCGCGGGCAGGACCTCGACCGTGGTGTCGGCCCGGTCGGCGGCGACGATCCGGACGCGCCCCGCGGGGATGCCGAGGACGGCGGAGACCGGGGCGGGGGTGTCGAACTTCTGCATGGTGCGTTCCTTCGGCTCGGTGTTTCTGATGAGAGAAACGCTACGTTGCATTCACAGATCTGACAACGACTCCGTTGCGCGGAATCCTCATTTATGCAGCTCAGAGCAGTAAAATCGTTGCAACAGCTTGAAAGGCAACGCAACAACCCCCCTCCATCCCGTTGCAATGAATTGAAGGTGAACGCTATCCTGGACACATCACGGACCACGTACGAAGGAGACCGCGATGCCGGGAGGCAGACTCACCCAGCAGGAACGCCAGCAGATCGCGCTGGGGCTGGCCGACGGGCTCGCCTACGCCGAGATCGCCCGGCGCCTCGACCGCCCGACCTCGACGGTCACGCGCGAGGTGATGCGCAACGGCGGCCCCACCGGCTACCGCGCCGACCTGGCCCACCGCGCCACCGAACGCCGCGCTCGCCGCCGGCAGGCCGCACCCCAAGGCGCGGAGGCGCCCCCGCAGGCCTACGGGCGCGACGCCGAGGCGGTGCGCGAGTACGAGGAGACGCTCACCACCGTCATGATGCAGTCGGGCACGCCGAAGATGATGGCCCGGGTGCTGGCCTGCCTGTGCATCAGCGACTCGGGCAGCCTCACCGCGGCCGAGCTCGTCCAGCGCCTCCAGGTCAGCCCGGCGTCCATCTCCAAGGCGGTCGCGTTCCTCGACGAACAGGGCCTCATCCGCCGGGAACGCAATGAACGCCGCCGCGAGCGCTACGTCGTCGACGACGACGTCTGGTACCAGTCCATGATGGCCAGCGCCCGCAGCACCGCCCAGGTCGCCGAAACCGCACGGCAGGGCGTCGGCATCCTCGGCCGCGACACCCCGGCCGCCGCCCGCCTGGAGAACATCGCCCGCTTCCTCGACTTCGTCTCCGAAAGCGTCACCCGCGCCGCGGACCAGGCCCGCGAAGTCCTCCACACGAAACCCGTAACGACCACGGGCAGCGCTGAACAGAAGCTCTGAACAAAAGCTCTGAACAGAACTGCACCCCGACGATGCCGGGAGTCGGCAACGTCGGGGTGCAGGTCAGGTCATGCGCTCAGGCCGTCACCCGGTTCAGGTTTTCACCCGGCTCAGACCGTCGCTCGGCTCAGGACGTCACCCGCTCCACAGGTATCCACAGCTCCGCATCCGCCTGTGCCTCCGCGTCCGCCGTGCCCTCGGTGAAGCGGACGCGCAGGATCTCGGGGCCCGGCCTGCTGCGGTACGGGTTGGACGGGAACCACTGGGTGAAGACGTCCCGCCACAGGTACTGGAGGGCCTTCGGGAACGGGCCGGAATTCTCGAAGACCGCCCATGCGCCCGCCGGGACCGTCAGGGCGTCCAGATCCTCCGGTACGGCGGCGGAACCGGTCACCACGCCGTGGTAGTAGTCGAATTCGGTGCCCTCGGCGCGGCTCGGGTCGAGGCCGTCGCTCACCGCGACGATCCCCTCCGGCTGCTGGTCGGACAGCTCGGAGATGCGACGGATCGTCTCCTGGCCGATGCCCCGGATGAATTCGGCGATCACCGGGTTCACCCCTTCGTGAATCAGGGGGGCGCGGACCTTCTTTCCGACCACACGGAACTCCGCCTTTTCCACAACCCGGTATTGCATGCTGCTGCTCCCTTCGACAACGAGACGGAAGGAGATCCGCGGCTGTGCGTGCAGTGAGGCGCCGTTCCGCCGTGCCTCGCCCGGTCCCACGCCGTGGACGGCGCGGAACGCACGCGCGAACGCCTCCCCCGAGCCGTAGCCGTAGCGCACCGCGATCTCCAGCAGCGTCCGCTCGCCGGCGAGCACTTCGGCGCCCGCCACGGTGAGCCGCCTGCGCCGGACGTACTCCGACAGCGGCATCCCCGCCAGTGCGGAGAACAGCCGGCGGAAGTGGTACTCCGACGTCATCGCGATCCGCGCCAGACCGGCCACGTCGATCTGCCGGTCGAGATGCGACTCGACGTGTTCCAGGGCCTCGTTCAGCCGGTCCAGCACTGCGGATCTCCTTCCCTTGCGTCCTCCACGTTAGGAAGGGCGCGTGCTCCCGGACCCGACATCCTGTGCCCGGTCCGGTCAGTTGCGATCGGACCGATCGGAGCTGATCGGAGCCGCCCGGGGGTGACCGGGGGCGATCAGGGCCGTTCGCGTCCGTCCGGTCTGCTGCAGCAGGCCCATGCTTCCCTATCCGGCCGTCACCACTCCCGACCGCACCGACGGCTCGTCCCCGTAGGGCGTCGTCATGAATTCGATGGCGCACGTGCCGCCCGGGTCGAGGACGTACACCCCGCGCCCGCCGTACTCGTCATTGATCTCGCCCTCCACCTTCAGCAGCGGATCGGCCCAGAACGGCACCTCCCGTTCCGCGATCCGGCCGAGTATCGCGTCGAACTCCTCGTCCGTGACGAGGAAGGCGATGTGGCTGCGGTTGATTCCGGCCGGGGCCACCAGGTCGTCGAGGAAGTCGATGCCGACGCCGTTCGCGCTGGTGACCTGGGTGAAGCGGCCCCATTCCAGCGGGGCGGGCGCGGCCATCAGCCAGGACAGGAACGCGCCCGTCTCCCGGCGGTCCTTGACGTGGACGATGAAGTGGTTCAGTTCGTTGGACACGTTCAGCCTTTCCTTGGAAACCGTTTGCCTTGTTGCTGGTCGGGGTCTCTTCCGCCGAGGTCCCGCAGCCGCGGCAGCGCCAGCGCTCCCGCCCCCGCAACCGCCGTGCACGCCGCGCCCACCAGCAGCGCCCTGCCGTATCCCGCCGCTCCCCCGCCCGCGTGCGCGGCCACCGTGCCGAGCATGGCCAGGCCGAGCGCGCCGCCCATCTGGCGGGACGTGTTGACGAGGCCGGAGGCCAGTCCCGCCTCGTGCGGCGCCGTGCCGCTCGTGGCGGCGGCCGTCACGGGCATCAGGGACAGGCCCGCGCCGAGGGTGGCCAGAACGAACGGGCCGAGCACGTCCGTCACGTAGTCCCCGCCCCCGTGGGCGCCGATGCGCGACATCCACAGGAACCCCGCCGTGCTGATCGTCATCCCCGTGAGGATGAGCGGGCGCGGGCCGGTGCGGGCGATGAGGCGGGTGGCGATCTGTGCGCCCGCGACGATGGCGGCCGAGCCGGGCAGGAAGCACAGCCCGGCGACGACGGCGCTCTCTCCGAGGACCTGCTGGAAGTACAGGGAGAGCATGAACCACATCGAGAACGCGGCCGCACCCATGCACAGCACCAGCAGGTTGGCGGTGGCGACCGTGCGGCGTCGCAGGGTCGCGAGCGGGACGAGCGGGTGAGCGGCCCGTCGCTCGACGGCCACGAACGCCGCGAGCAGCAGCACTCCCGCCACCAGCGAGCCCCACACCACCCACGCGCCCCACCCCCGCGTTCCGCTCGCGACGGTGCCGTGGACGAGGGCCGTCAGGCCCGCGGTCACGGACACCGCGCCCGGGAGGTCGAGGCGGCGCAGCCTTCCCGCAACACCGGCAGCACCGACCTCGGCACCAGCACCGGCACCGGCCGCCTCCGCAGCCGGTACGCAGATCACCGCCGCGGCCAGCAGCCCCGCCCCGATCGGCACGTTGACGAACAGCACCCACCGCCACCCGGCGTACTCCGTGAGCACTCCGCCGACGACGCCGCCCACCGCTCCTCCCGCCGCCATGACCGCGCTCCAGGCGCCCATGGCCCGCGTACGGGCGGCGGCTTCGGTGAAGGTGCGCATGATCAGCGTGAGGGTGGCGGGCGCGAGGACGGCGCCGCCGGCTCCCTGGACCGCGCGGGCGGCGATCAGCAGGGAGCCCTCGGAGGCGAAGCCGCCCGCGAGGGAGGCGAGCGTGAACGCCGTGACGCCGGCGAGGAAGGCGCGCCCGGTGCCGACGAGGTCGGCCGCCCGGCCGCCGAGGAGCAGCAGGCCGGCGAAGGCGAGGGTGTAGGCGTTGACGATCCACTGCTGGCCCGCCGCGCCCAGCCGGAGCTCGGCGCGCATGGCCGGGAGGGCCACGTTCATCACCGACACGTCGAGGATGACCATGAACTGGGCCGTGCAGGCGATCACGAGGATCGCGGTCGTGGCGCGTGCGGACGGCGGCCGGCCGGTCCGGGACCGGCCGGCCCCGCGTATGACGGGGCGGGGCTGGGGTGACGAGGGGTCGGCGGCTCGCATGGCAGTGACGTCCTCCGGCAGTGGGTGGACCGACAGCGGGCGACCTCGAAAGTAGAGGTGCTCCAAAAATGTAGCACCTCTATTTCTACTTGCCGGGCGGCTATCCTGGGATGCATGACCACGAGCTCGACGGCCACCGCGGCCGCCCCCGCCGCGCCCGCCTCCGGAATGCGCGGCCGCAAGCGCGAGCGGACCCGCCGCGCCATCGCCGACGCCGCGTTCCGCCTCTTCGCGGACGAGGGCTTCGACGCCGTGACGCTCACCCGGATCGCCGCCGCGGCGGACGTCGCCCCGGCCACCGTCTTCACGCACTACGCGTCGAAAGAGGACATCTTCTTCGGCCGCCGGCTGGAGTTCGAGCCGGGCATCGCCGAAGCCGTGCGCGGCGCGGCGACCGGCGCGGAGCTCGTCGAGCGGCTGCGCCGCGCCTGCACCGAGGCCTTCGGCACGATCCTGGCCGCGGACTCCCTCCCCCAGGCGCGCACGTTCTCCCGCATCCTGCTGGACAGCCCCTCCCTGCGCCGCAGTTACCTCCCGCTGGCCCGCGAGCGCCGTGACCAGCTCCTGGCCGTCCTGCTGGAGCGGGCGGGCGAGCGCGCCGCGGACGCGGAGGTACGGGACGAGCTGGAGACGTTCGCCTCCCTGGCCGGCGCGGTGCGGGAGCTGGGTTTCGACGCGTTGCACGCTGCGCTGGCTTCGGGGGAGCCGGCGGGGCGCGTTCGCGAGGCGGCCGTCGCCGCGCTCGGGCGCGGCTACGACCGCCTCGTGCGTGCGTATGGGGACGCGCCGTTCCTGGACGCCGGCTGACACAGCGGTGGCCGGCTGCGGGCCGTCCGGTGGCTGGTCGCGCCCACGCGGCGGAGCCGCAGATCGATACGGCCCCGCGCCCCTTACGGGGCGCGTGCCGCCGCGGACTTCATACCAGCGCGTCAGGCTGCGGGCCGGGCGCTCAGCGCGTCACCCTCCACACCAGCGATCCCTTCAGCCGTCCCCTCAGCTCCGGGTCGAGGACGGCGTCCGTGCGGTCCACCGCCCGTGCCGTCAGGGTGTGCGGCCGGCCGTCCGCCGGCACGCCGAGCGCGCGCGGGACGACCTCGGTCCGGCCGCGGGCGGTCACGGCCTCCAGCCCGTCCACGTACCAGCGCAGGGTGACCGTGGGCGCGGCGAGCCGGACGGTGACGCGCTCACGGCGCGAGACCGTCCCGTACGGACCGGTCTCGCTGCTCAGCACGCTCGCGTGGCGGTAGAAGCCCGCGATCATCGCCTCGCGTCCGGGAAGGTTGAACTCGTGGCCCAGGGTGCGCATGATCGAGTTCTCGGTGGGGCGGTAGAGGCCCTTGGGGTAGTAGCCGCCTCCCTCGTAGGAGCCGACGGTGCCGCCGTCCGGCGAGGTCCGGCCGAGCCAGCGGTACCACTTCTGCCGCTGCTCCGCCTGCTTCCCGGCGTCCAGCGTGCTGATGTTGACGTCGCGCGGCTCCGCGCCGGTGTACGTGCCGTACTCGTCGTACTGGTACTCGTCGGCGAGCTTGCCGAGCGAGTGCCCGGTCTCGTGGACGGCGACCTGGTCGGACTTCGGGTGGTCCGACGACGCCGTGGCGACGCCGTCGTAACCGACCTGCGAGACGACGTCGTTGTAGCCCGCGCCGCCGTACTTGGCGGAGTTGGAGAGGACGACGACGAGGTCGGCGGCCGGAGCCTTCGCCGCGTACGACTCGACGCGCGCGGTGTCGACGCACAGCAGCCGCTCGATGTCGTCGCAGAAGAAGTACGAGCGCAGGGCCGTGTCCTTCGTGACGCCCTTGGCGGGGTCGTTGGTGATGCCGGACTCGCGCGAGACCGCGTCGACCGCCCACACGTTGAAGAGGTTCTTGTAGGACGCGTACGGCTCGACGGCCGACATCTTCGCCCACTTGGCGCGCAGGGCGGTGTGGAAGTCGCCCTGCTGGCCGGCGGTGTAGCCGTCGCCGATGAAGACGATGTCGAGCTTGGAGCCGACCGGGCCGTTGGTGACGATCGGGGTGACGTCGCCGTCGCCCTTCGCGGAGGGGCGCAGCGGGCGGGGCAGGGCCGGGGACGCGGGGATGGTGGTGTGGCGGGGGTGGCCGTCGGGGCCGGTGAAGTATTCGACGTCCTGGGTGCGTTGGGCTCCTTGGGCGCTTTGGGCACCTTCAGCGCCTTGGGCACGGTCGGGGCTCGCGGCCGTGGCGGGCGCCGTGGCGGCCAGTGCCGCTGCGAGCGCCAGCCCGCCGGCCGCGAGGGATATTCGTCGTCTCATAGGGGGCCTCCCGGGCTCCGCCGCCACCGGTCGCGTGCCAAGTGGCGGATTAAGTAGCGGGTCAAGTCGCTTTAATGCGCGGCTCAACGTAGGGGCCCGGGAGGCGCCCGGCAATGGACGGGATCAACGAGCGCTTGGACTGAGGAGCGTCACGCCTCGTTCCGTACGAGCCGGGGAAAGCTCACGCCTCGTCCCGTACGAGCTTCAGCAGCCGGTCCAGTACGGCCCGGCCTCCCGCCCGTACCCCGTCGTGCTCGTACTCGTCCGTGACCCACGTCCGCAGCCCGCGGATCGCCCGGGCCGTGCGCAGGGAGTGTTCGGTGTCGACGTAGAGGTCGTCGTGGTAGACCGCCGCCGCGACCGGCACGGTGTTGCGGGCGAGCCGTCCGGCGTCGTACAGCGGTGTCCAGCCCTTGCGCTCGGCGAGGAGTTCGGCGGTGCGGCGCAGCGGGCGCAGGGCGGGGTGGGTGTGCAGCATCCAGGGGTGGACGGTCTCGCCGGTGAAGAGGAAGCGGCCGCCGTCGGCGCCGGGCCGGCCGGACCGGTCGAACTGCGGGAATTCCGCCCGTACGCGCTCGGCCGCCCAGTGCGTCGCCTCCCCGTCCTGGGCATATATGGCTTCGTGGAGCAGTGCGTAGAGCGGGCAGTGGGCGCGGGAGAGGATCGCCGCGACCTGTTCGCCGAACGCGTCGGAGAGGCGCGGCCCGTCGGCCGTGTCCGCGAAGGCGTCCTCCAGGAGGTAGTGGAGGCGGTGCGAGCCGTCGCCGGTGCCGAGGAGGATGCCCAGCTGCTGGAAGGCCTCGACGGTCAGGTGCGTGCCGTCGGTGAGGACTTCCTCGTGCTCGGCGAGGTGGGCGGCGATGCGGCGGGCGGCGGCCTCGTCGCCGGGGTAGCGGTCGTAGTGGGCGAGGGTCTTGCGCTCCATGCGCGGGTAGGCGGCGCGGTAGACGGTGTCCGCGTCGGCGTCGAGGCCGGGGAGGCCGCCGGTGATCAGCACTTCGGCGAGGCCCTCGGGCGCGTACGACAGGTAGGTGACCGCGCAGAAGCCGCCGAAGCTCTGCCCGAGCACGGTCCACGGCCGGCCGCCGGTGAGCTCGCGCCGGATGTGCTCGCAGTCGCGGACGATCGCGTCGGCGCGGAAGTGCGCGAGGTAGTCGGCCTGCTGGGCGGGGGTGCCGCGGAGCGGGAGGGTCTGGCGGGTGGCGGGGGTGGAGCGGCCGGTGCCGCGCTGGTCGAGGAGGAGGACGCGGTAGTCCTCCAGGGCGCGGTCGAGCCAGTTCTCGCGGCCCACGGGGCGGCCGGCGGGGAAGCCGGGGCCGCCCTGGAGGTAGACGAGCCAGGGCAGTTCGTCGTGCTCGCGGCCGGCCGCGACGACCTCGCGCGCGTAGACCCGTATGTGCTCGCCTGCGGGGTCGTCGTGGTCGAGCGGCACGTCGAAGTGGTGGTCGGTGAGGACCAGGCCGGGCTGGCGGTGCCGGCCGGTCACCGACGGTGCTGCCGCACCGGACGGTGCGGCGCCGAGCGCCCCTCCGCGCCTCTGTGCGCCCCCTGCGAGATCCTGCCCGGCGCGGGCATCCGGCATGGTTCCATCCTCACGTCGTCACGTAGTACCTGACATGCACGGCGAGGTGCACGGCGAAGCGCACGACGCGATGCACGGTGAAACGCACCGCGAACCGCACCGCGAAACGCGCGGCGAAGTGCACCGCGAAACGCACGGCGTAACCTACCGAGGGGCAGCAGTGGCCGAGAACAGCACCCACGGCATACGGGCGGACGGGCCCGCCGAGATCGGCCGGCGCGTGCTGCGGCTGCGGACGGCCAAGGGCCTCACCCAGCGCCAGCTGGCCGAGCCCGCCTACACCGCCGCCTACATCTCCACCCTGGAGGCGGGCCGCGTGCGGCCCTCGGAGACCGCCCTGCGCCACCTCGCCGACCGCCTCGGCACCACCGTGGACGAACTCGCCACCGGCCGCCCAGCCCACCTGGCGACCCGGCTGCGGATGCGGCTCACCGACGCCCGCCGCACCCTGGCCACCGGCGCCGCCGAGGACGCCGCCGTGCGCTACGCGGCGCTGTGCGACGAGGCGGCGCGCGCGGAGCTCACCGCCGAGCAGGCCGCCGCCCACCTCGGGCTCGGCGACTGCGCCCTGGAGACGGGCGAGCTGACCGAGGCCCGCGACCACTACGCCGCCGCCGAGGCCCTGCTCGCCGAGGAGCCGCTGCCGCGCCGCGTCCCCGCGCTGCGCGGCCGCGCCACGGCCCACCTCCTGGCGGGGGAACTGCGCTACGCCTGCTACCTGCTGGAGACCGCGCTGGACGAGCTGAACGCCTCCGGCCTGCACGACCCCGACGCGCTGCTGCTCCTCTACACCGCGTCCATCGCCCCGTACATGGACATGGGGGCGCACGCCCGCGCCGCGCACGCCGCCGAGCTGGCCCTGGCGCTGGCGCCCCAGGTGCACGACCCGGCGCTCGTCGCCGGCATGCACCGCGGCGTGGCCCGCACGCTGATCGCCGAGGGCCGCATCGCGGAGGCCGACGCCTCCCTCGCCAAGGCCCAGGAGCTCTACCAGCAGCTGCACATCCGCACCGAGCTCGCGCACTGCCACTGGATGCGCGGCTACGTCCGCGCGCAGAACGGCGACCTGGAGGGCGCCGAGAGCGAGCTGCGGACGGCGCGCGACATGCTGGCGTCGAAGCGGGCGCCGCTGTTCACCGTGCAGGTGGAGGTGGAGCTGGCCGACGTGCTGCGGCGGCGCGGCAAGACGGCCGAGGCGGAGGGGCTGCTGAGCCCGCTGCTGGCGCCGTCGGCCGCGGAGTCGGCGCTCGGCGCCGAGCGCGGCGCGGTCCACGCGGGCGGCGCGCACCGGCTGCTGGGGCTGATCGCGGAGGAGCGGGGGCTCACCGAGACGGCGGA
Source organism: Streptomyces sp. XH2 (assembly GCF_049725035.1). Classification (NCBI taxonomy): domain Bacteria; kingdom Bacillati; phylum Actinomycetota; class Actinomycetes; order Kitasatosporales; family Streptomycetaceae; genus Streptomyces; species Streptomyces sp. XH2. Next base: position 189,991 of record NZ_JBMMMZ010000007.1, read on the forward strand.
GGAGCACTACTGCGCGGCGCTGTCGCTGCTGGAGCGGACGGGAGCCGCGGGGGACCTGGCGGACCTGTGCCGGCTGCTGGGGGACCTGCTGCGGCGGACGGGACGGGTCGAGGCGGCGCTGGACGCGTACCGCACGGGCCTCGGCCACCGGGCCGCGCCGGGAACGACGACGCTGGGACCGGCACCGGCGGCGCCGCCGATGTGACGACGGCGCCGCACGGCTCCGGGCCCCTGTGAACAAAGGCATTCCCCCGGCCGCGGGCCGCCGCTTGTGGGGGATGCGGCGGTCCGCGGCCGTGTGCCGCAACACCTCACTGCCGGTGGGTCAGTCCCGGCATGCTGCAGCACGAACAGCACTCTGCCGTCCGTACGCCCCGTACGGAATCCGCCGCGGGTCCCGGCTCGCCCCCGCCGATCGGAGGGGGTACCTCCGCCGATCGGGGGGACCGGGCGGAGAGCGGGCCGGGGGCGGCCGGGGGATCGCTGCGGGGCGGCCCGGCGGACCGTCCGGAGGGCGATCGGGCGGAGCGCCACGCTCCGTTTTCGGCGATGGTTGTCGGACCGGTACGGCAGGCTGGGGGGACGTGACCGGAACCGGACCCCCCTGAACAGGGTCTAGCCGGTCGTGAGCGCACAGAGCAGCGGCAGCGGTAGGCGTGGAAGAGGTAGCGGCAGGTGATCCGTGTTGCGGTGGTGGACGACGAGCAGCTCGTCCGGTCCGGGCTGCGGATGATCCTGGGCACGGCCCCGGACATCGAGGTGGTCGCCGACTGCGGCGGCGGCGAGGCCGTCGCGACCGTGCGCGACTGCGCCCCCGACGTCGTCCTGCTGGACATCCGGATGCCGGACGTCGACGGGCTGACCGTCCTGCGCGCGCTGCGCGACGCCCCGCACCCGCCCGCGGTCGCCATGCTCACGACCTTCGACGCCAACGAGTACCTGGCGGCGGCCCTGCGCGGCGGCGCGACCGGCTTCCTCCTCAAGGACACCGACCCGGAGCAGCTCGTCCAGGCCGTGCGGACCCTCGCGGCGGGCGGCAGCGTCCTCGACCCCGGCGTGACCCGCGCGGTGATCGGCGGCTACCTCGCTTCCGAGGCGGAGACCACGGCCGCGGAAGCGGTGTCGGTGCTCACCCCGCGCGAGCGGGAGGTGCTCGCGCACCTCGGCGCGGGCCTGGCCAACCCGCAGATCGCCGAGCGGATGGGGCTCGCGCCCAGCACGGTCAAGGACCACGTCCGCGCGGTGCTCGGCAAGCTCGGCGGGCTCAACCGCGTCCAGGCCGCGATCGTCGCCGACCGGGCGGGGCTCGTCACGGCGCAGGGCGAGCAGCGGCCGCAGGGCGAGGGCCCGGGGGCCGGCGAGGGCGGCGCCGCGTGACCACCGCCACGGGCCTGCGCCTGCTCCCCCCGCGCCTGCGCGCCGCCCTGCCGATCGTCGTCCCCGCGCTGATAGCGGCTCTCGACGCCCTTCTGGTCAACGGGCCGAAGCCCGGCCTGGACCTCGGGGTGTCGCTCGCGTCCGCGGTCGCGCTGCTGTGGCGCCGGCGCTTCCCGCTCACGGTCTTCGCGGTGACGCTGCCCGGCATCTACATCGGCTACATCTGGTTCGCCCCGATGATCGCGCTGTACACGGTGGCGACCCTGCGCACCGACCGGCGGCTCCTCGTGGGGGCGGCCGCGCTGCTCACCGCCGCGCACTTCCTGCCGTACCCGATCTCCCACCTCTCCTTCGCCGACCGGCGCGACGTGGCCCTCCAGTTCGTCGACGCGTGCGTCACCGCCGCCACGCCCGTCGCGCTCGGTCTGCTCACCCGCACCCGGCGCGAGCTCGGCGCCCGGCTGGACGAGCTGACGCGCAGCCGGGCGCGCGAGGACCGGCTGCTCGCCGACCAGGTCCTGGCCACCGAGCGCGCCCGGCTCGCCCGCGAGATGCACGACGTCGTCGCCCACCAGGTCAGCCTGATCAGCCTGCAGGCGGGCGCCGTGCAGATCAGCACGGGTGACGAGCAGGCGCGCGAAGGCGCCCGCAGGATCCGCGAACTGTCGGTGCGCACGCTGGAGGAGCTGCGGCACATGGTCGGCATCCTGCGCGCCGCCGGGGCCGACACCGAGGAGCTCACCCCGCAGCCGCGCCTCGCGGACCTGCCCCGGCTGATCGAGCTGAGCGCGCTCGACGTGACGTACGAGAACGCGTGCGATCCCGGGGCCGCGCGCTCCGAGGCCGTCGAGCGCGCGGCGTTCCGCACGGTGCAGGAAGCGCTGACCAACGCCCGCAAGCACGCGCCCGGTGCGCGGGTACGGGTGCGGCTGGCGGAGGACGCCGCGGAGACACTGCTGGTGGAGATCCGCAACGGACCGCCGGACGCGGCCGTACCGGCACCGGGGCTGCCCGGCGGCGGGCACGGGCTGGTGGGACTGCGCGAGCGGGCGCAGAGCCTGGGCGGAACCCTTGAGGCGCACGCGACGCGGGAGGGCGGCTTCGTCGTACGGGCCGGGTTCCCGCGCGAGGGCTGAGGAGGGACGTACGGGCGATGGGCCTGACCGCGGGTCAGGCGGACTGCGCGGGAAGGGTGCCGAGGGCGTCGCCGGTGCCGTCGCGCCCCTCGTGGGTGGCCGTGGCCAGGTCCGGGTAGATCTCGAAGAGGCGGCGCACCCCGAGTGCGCCGAGCACCCTGTTGACGTGGGAGCCGTCCGCCGCGCCGCCCTGCGGGGGCAGGATGAGTCTCAGGCGCCCCTGACAGGAGCGCATCAGGCGGCGGGCGGCGATGAGCACGCCGACGCCGCTGGAGTCGCAGAAGCGCACCTCGGCCAGGTCGAGCACGAGGCTGCGCCGTCCGTCGGCGACCGCGTCGTGCACGCGTTGCCGGACCACCGGCGACGTCACCAGGTCCATCTCGCCGGAGACGCGGAGGACGGCCCAGTCCCCGCGCTCGGCGTCCTTCACCTTCAACGTCACGCGCTCGAAGCCCCTTCGCTCGGTCTCTCGCTCCCCGGAACGGACCTTTCCGCAGCCGTGGCTGCCCGGCGTCTCCCCCGTCTCTCCCACGTGAAACACCGGTGGGACCGGATGTGCAGCACCGGCCCCCAACGAGCCTATGCCCAGCTCGAACCGTTAATCCCCAAAGTTCCGGTCACACCCGCATAACACATCGGCACATTCGCGCACGTACGATCCGTAACGATCGGCCAGATGTGCGGAAAGTGACCGCGGCAATACCATCCGGAGCGGCCCGGCGGGGCGATCTTCCCCGCAAAGGCGGCCGGACTGTCGGACCCGGCCACTACATTCGAGGAGTATGTGACCGTGGGCGCGAACGCGGTGCGACACGGCACCGCGCATGAGTGCGACGCACACACTCTCGGTGGATCGACGGACCGGCGGCGGACGGAGGGGGCAGCCATGGCGACCGACGGAGCACCACCCCGGTGGGACCGCAAGATGCAGCAGCGGCTCGCGCACGGCGAAGCGGCCGCCCTCGGCGAGCTCTACGACCGCTTCGCTTCTCTTGTGCACACCCTCGCCCACCGCGTCCTGGAGGACGAGGGCGCAGCCGACCGCGTCACGCGCGAGGTTTTCAGCCACGTCTGGGAGCACCCCGGCGACTTCGACCCCAAGGAGGGCTCGCTGCGCTCCTGGATCGCCGGACTCACCCACCATCAGGCGGTGGAGCGGCTGCGGCAGTCCCAGAGCGACGGGGCGGCCACGCCCGAGGAGATCGAGGAGAAGGTGCGGGCGGCGTCCGCCGCCGCCCGCGCCGACTACATCGTCACGTCCATGCCGGCCCCGCTGCGCGCCGCGCTCGACCTCGCCTACCTGCGCCGCCTCGACTACCGCCGGGCCGCGGCGCAGCTCGGCGTCACGGAGGACGAGGCGCGCCGCCGCCTGCGCCTCGGGCTGCAGCTGCTCTCCACCGCGCACCGCGGGCCGCGCGTCGTCGCGCCGCCGGCGCACGGAGGGGCGTTGTGAGCGAGGAATTCGGCCGGGGCGGAGCGGGCCCCCAAGACGGAAACGGCGCTTCCGGTCTGCCGCGGCCGCCGCGGATACCGCTGCCGCGGGCGGCGGCGGAGGACGGCCCCGGCTGGCCGGAATCCGCCCCCGCCCCGGCTCCCTCCCCTGCCCCCGCCTCACCCCCTGCTCCTGAAATGGCTCTGACGTCCGCAATGGCTCCGACGTCGCACAAGGTCCTCAAGTCCCTCCTCGGCGCGTGGGCCCTGGCCGCCTGCTCCCCCGAGGAGACCGCGGCCGTCGAGGCCCACCTGACCGACTGCGCCACCTGCGCGGACGAAGCCGTACGACTGCGCGAAGCCGTCGCCCTGCTCCACCCGGAGGACAACCTGGACCTCGACCCGCGGCTGCGCTCCCGCGTGCTCGCCTCCTGCCTGGGCCGCCGTCCGGCCCGCGTCCCCGTGCCCGCGTGGGCCGCCCCCTACGACGCGGAGACCGCCCGCCTCGACGCCCTCCTGCACGACATCGGCGAGGCGGAGTGGCAGGCGCCGGTACGGCTGCGGTGGTTCGACGGCGAGCGGCCCACGGGCCGGGACACCACGGTGGCCGCGGTCATCGGCCACCTCACGGCCGTCGACGGCCTCGTCGCGAGGACCCTGGGCCTGCCCGACCCGCTCGGAGACGCCACGGGCTCCCCCACCGAGCGCACGGAGGCCCTGTGGGCGGCACGCTCCACCATGCCGCCGGGCGCGGTGCGGGCCGAATGGCGGGAGCAGAGCCGCGCGCTGATACGAGGCGCGTCGTTCGCCGAGGAGGAGGCCGCCGAACTGGCCGTCCCGTACGGCCCGTCCGCCCTCCCCGTACGCGAAGCGTTCCTCGACCGCGCCTTCGAGTGCTGGATCCACGCGGAGGACATCGCCGACGCCGTCGACTACCCCTACCACCCGCCCTCCCCCGGCCACCTCCACGAACTGGTCGGCCTCGCGGCCCGCATGCTCCCGGCCGCCATCGCCGCCCGACGCCGCGCGGGCCTCGCCCCGCCGCCCCACGCCCTGGCCGTGGCGGGCGCGCCCGGACGCTCCCTCCACCTGGAGGTGGAAGGCAGCGGCGGCGGCCACTGGCACATCCCCCTCGACTCCCCGGCCGCGACGGCCCTTCCGGGAGCCGAGGTCGCCCACGTGGCCCTGGACGCCATGGAGTTCTGCCGCCTCGCCGCGGGCCACGTCCACCCGGAGGACGCGGCGGCGGGCCAGTCCGGGGACCGCGGGGCGATCCTGGACGCGTTGTACGCGACGGCTTCGCTGTCGCGGATGTAAGACAGGTACATATAAAGGCTGTGGCCCGCATCGCCGATGCGGGCCACAGGTGTTCGTGAGCGCTCGCGGCAACGGGCAGTCTCACATCCCAACTTCTGCTCCAGACCCGTCCGGACCAAGGGATGGCGCCTGCAGCTCAGTTGACGACGAGTCTCCCCCATCGGATGCCGGCGCAGGAAGGCCTTTCGCGTAAGCCCGGACGATCCCGGACAGCCGGTGAACAATCCGGGCCGTGAAATCACAGACCGCCGACCGGAAGCAGGTGAACAACCAGGTGACCGGAGTGGGTGTTGCTGCCTCCCGCGAGCTGCCAGAGTTTGAGGCACCGCGGCACGGGCGGCAACCCGTGCGTGCGGCCCAAATCCCGTCCGGACCAAGGGAAGTGATACCCGTGACCTATCCTCTGCCCGCCCGGTGGCCGATCGCCGTCGTCGTACTCGTGATCGTCCTCCTGGTCGCTCTCGGCCAGGACCCGACCGCCGCCCTCGCGGCCCTCGCCGCCGCGGCCACGGCCGTCCGCGCGCTCAAGCGCTCCTGACCCTGCCGGCCCCACGGCGGTGCCGCGCGACGCGGCACCGCCGTACCACCCGCAGCGGGAGGCGCGAGTGGCACGCCCCGAGAAACCCGTCGACCCCGCGGCGCCGTACGCGGCGTTCGCCCTGCACCTGAGGAAACAGCGAGCCGACGGCGGCTCGCCCACCTACGGCAGCCTCGCCCGGCGCACGGGCTATTCGGTGTCGGCCCTGTCCCAGGCAGCGGCCGGACGCAAGCTGCCCAGCCTGGATCTCACCCTGGCGTTCGCGGGGGCGTGCGGGGGCGAGCGGGCGCGCTGGGAGAGGCTGTGGAAGGCCGCTCGCGGTCAGGGCGACGCCCGTGGCGCGGCCGACCTGCCGCCGGAAGCCGGGGCACGGCCGGCGGAGCCACCGGTGCCGGCGTCCGCCGAGAACGCCCGCGACTTTGTGATCTGTTTGCGGGAGCTGAAGGCGTGGGCGGGGAATCCGTCGCTGTCCCGCATCGAGAAGGCTACGAGCGGAGCCGTACGGCGCAGCACGCTCAGCGACGCGCTGAATCCTGCTCGCCGCTCACTGCCGTCCCTGCGCACCATGACAGGGCTCGTCCTCATGCTTCTGGGCACGGCCCACGAGCAGGGCAGGATCAAGGAGGACGAACGCCGCAACGCTCTCAAGCAGTGGCAGGACCACTGGTGCCGGCTCTTTCTGGAGTCCCGCTCGGCACCGCCGGGTCCCGCCATGGCGACGAGCCACCCCGAACGGGTACTGCGTGTCGTCCGTGTCAGACGCGCCGCCAGGCCCGCCCCCGCCCCGAAGGACAACGTCGAGGCCCTCCGGGCGGCCATCGCCTCCCACAAAGCCCGCCTCGCCGAGCTGGAAGCGCAGCTGCAGAAGGCCGAAGCCGCCCGCGACCTGCGCCTCCTCGACCGGCGGCGCTCCGCCTGACACCGCACACGGAGCGCCGGGAGGGGGCCGTTACGCGAAGACGACCGTCCGGCGGCCGTTCAGCAGGACGCGGTGCTCGCTGTGCCACTTCACCGCGCGCGCGAGCGCCTGGCACTCCACGTCGCGGCCGACGGCGACCAGCTGCTCCGGGGTCACCTCGTGGCCCACGCGCTCGACCTCCTGCTCGATGATCGGGCCCTCGTCGAGGTCCGCGGTCACGTAGTGCGCCGTCGCACCGATCAGCTTCACGCCGCGGGCGTGCGCCTGGTGGTACGGCTTGGCGCCCTTGAAGCTCGGGAGGAAGGAGTGGTGGATGTTGATGATCTTCCCGGAGAGGACCTTGCAGAGGTCGTCCGAGAGGACCTGCATGTAGCGGGCGAGGACGACGAGCTCGACGTCCTCGGCCTGGACGAGCTCCAGGAGCTTCGCCTCCGCCTCCGCCTTGGTGTCCTTCGTGACCGGAATGTGGTGGAACGGGATCCCGTAGGAGCCGACGAGCTCGGCGAAGTCCGTGTGGTTGGAGACGACGGCGGCGATCTCCACCGGCAGGGCGCCGATCCGCGAGCGGAAGAGCAGGTCGTTCAGGCAGTGGCCGAACTTGGACACCATCAGGACGATGCGCATCTTCTCGTCGGCCCGGTGGATCTGCCAGTCCATCTGGAAGGAGTCGCCGATGGCGGCGAAGCTGGCCCGCAGCTTCTCCAGGGTGACGGGCGCCTCCGCGCCGAAGTGGACGCGCATGAAGAAGAGCCCGGTGTCGTGGTCACCGAACTGCTGGCTGTCCTCGATGTTGCACCCGGTCATGAAGAGGTAGCTGGACACCGCGTGGACGATGCCCTGCTTGTCGGGGCAGGAGAGGGTGAGGACGTACTGCTCGGGCTGCGCTGGGGCCCCTTCGGCGGCAGGGGACTGGGAGGCGTTCATAGCCCAATAGCCTCGCACACCTGCGGGGCCCCCCGAACCGCGCCGCGGTCGGGGCCGTGGCTCAGCGCGCCTGCGTCAGCCGCTCCAGCACCTCCAGCGGGCGCGGCGGGGCCTCCGGCTCGTCCCCGTCGTTCAGCGCGAGCCGTACATGCGCCTCCCGCGCGGCCAGGACCGCCTCCGGCCAGCCGTGGTGCTCCAGATACGCCGAGACCGGGGCGTCCGGCCCGACCTGGTGCATGATCCGCAGGACGCGCAGCACGGCGAGGTCGACGAGCGCGGCCTCGCCCGAGTCGCGGAAGATCGTCCCGATGTATTTCTCGGCCGACCAGTTGTCCAGCCAGGTGTCCTCGACGAGCCGGTAGACGGCGTCCGTCACGTCCCCGAAGCCCGCGTCGCCGGCGAGCCAGCGCTCGCGCTGGAAGACCGGGTCCGAGAGCATGTGCAGCGCCGAGCGCACCTGCGCACGCCAGCGCCACCACGGCATGTCATTGAGCGGCATGCCGTCCATGGTGGTCGAGCGGCGGCCGCGGCGGGAAGACTTCTCCGAACCCTGCATAGCAATCGATCGTACGTTCCCCCACTGACAGCCGCCCCGGCCCCCGGCGTTTTGCCCGGGTCAGAACGGACCAGACCGGACTAGAACGGATCAAAGCGGACCGGAGCGGATCAGACCGGATCAGAGCTGCGCCCACGAGTGCTGGGACAGTCCGTACTTCTTCGCGATGGGGTTCCACAGCTCCGCGGCCTGCTTCTTCGCGGTCGTGGCGTCGCCGCTGGCGCGGTCGCCCGCGGTGCTCTCGCCCGACGGGCGGGCGTGGCCCTTGATGCAGCCGTGCTTGCCGCCGACCTGGTCCGCCCACGCCGCGTAGTGGGTGTCGGCGGAGGCCGACGACTTCCACGCCTTGGTCAGCTGCGCCGAGAGCTCGGCGCTGTTGGGCAGCTTGTCGATCGCGGTCTTCTGGAGCCGGGTGACGAGGTCGTCACGCTGCTTGGCGGCGTCGCGCAGGTCGGACGCGGACTTGCCCAGGTCCTTGCAGTCCCGGGTCGAGTCGACGGCCTTGATCACGGCGTCGCGGCTGTTGTTGCTGTCCTTCAGCAGGGCGTCCAGGGCCTTGGCCTGGGCGGCCGCCGGATCCGCCGGGTCGGCCGACGGCTCCTTCTTGCCGCCGTCGCCTTCGCTCGGCGCGTCACCGGGCGTGGCGGAGCTGACGGCGGTGTTCTGCGGGGTGTCCTTCTTCTCGTCTCCCCCGCCGCTGAGCAGCGCCCCGGCGGCGAGCCCCGCGACGGCGCAGCCGGCGACGACGATGCCGACGATGGCCGCGGTGGGCAGCTTCCGCCGGGGAGGCGGGGAGGCGGGGGCGGGCTGCGGGGGCGCCGCGTGCGGGGCACGCGGCGGGGGTATGTGGCCGGGGGCGGCTCCGGCCGCACCGTGGGGCCCGGCGGAAGCGGGACCGGGCGCGGAGGCGGAAGCCGCGGCGGAGGCGGCGGAGGCGCGGAACAGCCCGTCGAACTCGGAGGGCGGCGGCCGCTCCCCCTGCGCGGGGCCGGCGCCGAGCGGCGGCTGGTACGGGGGCGGCGGGGCGGCGGCGCCCCCTGCAGGACCGCCCCCGACGGGACCGCCTGCGGCGACGGGCGGCATGTACTGCGTTGCCGCGGCCGAGGCGTCCCCGGCAGGGCCACCACCAGGGCCGCCACCCACGGGCGGGAGGTACTGCGTAGCCGCAGCCGAGGCGTCCCCGGAAGACGCGCCTCCGCCCACAGGCGGCAGGTACTGCGTGGCAGCGGCCGGGTCCCCTCCCGAGGGGCCCCCGCCGCCGACCGGAGCACCGGCCGGAGGCAGGTACTGCGTAGCGGCGGAAGCATCGCCGGAAGGCGCGGCGCCCCCGCGCACGGGCGGCATGTACTGCGTAGCCGCGGCGGAGGCGTCCCCGGAGGGCGCGCCGCCACCGACGGGCGGCAGGTACTGCGTGGCAGCCGCAGAATCGTCACCGCTCAGGGGCGGCAGGTACTGCGTGGCGGATTCCGCGGAGGCGGCCGGAGCCGCCGGGGCGTCACCGGCCCCCCGCGCGGCACCCTGCGTACCGCCGCCCCGGCCCGCGCCGCCCTGGGCGTAGGGAGCCGGCGGCTGCGGTGCGCCCGGAAGCGGGCCGGAAGCGACCGGAGGCAAGTACTGGGTGGCCTCGGAGGAGGGGTCGGGAGCGGCCGCGGCGGGGGCGGTGCCCAGGACCGGCGGCATGTACTGCGTGGCTTCGGAGTCGCCGGGGCCCGCGGGACCGCCCGGCGGCATCTCGGGCGGCAGGGGGGCGCGCTGCGCGTCGGGCCCCCACGGCTCGCCCCAGGGCCGGCCGGCGGCCGGCTGAGGCGCGTTGCCCTGTCCGCTCTGCGTCACCGGGACTCCTCAAGCTGTACGGCAACTTATCGATAGCGCGGCCACGCTACCGGGTCACCGCACGGCCGGGCCATGCGGCCGCCCGCGGGGTCCTGAACGGCGGACCTTCACCAGGCGGCTCGCACAGCACCGCCGCCGGGGCGATGCCGCCGTCGCCGCGGAAGAACAGCCCGCCGCAACGGCGCGGACCCGCAACGGCGAGTCCGGCGGATGACGTGGCAACCCGGAAGCGGCTCGCCCCGTCATCCGCCGGGAGGGCCTACGCCGCCTGCACCTCCAGCCGGGCCCCGAACTCCCGCACGACCGGCTCCTCCCGGTACGGAGCCAGCCGCTGCTGGAAGTCCTCCAGGTACTCCGCGCCCCGGTTGGACCTCAGCGTGCCCAGCAGGTCCAGCGCCCGGACGCCCGTTGCGCACGCCTCGTCGACGTCCCGCTGCTGGACCTGCGCCGTGGCCAGCAGCAGCATGCCGATGGCGCGCCTGCGCACCTTGCCCTCCGCGTGCCCGGCGATGGCGTCCTCCGCGTGCCGGCGGGCCTGCTCGGCCTGGCCGAGGTCGCGGTGGCAGTGCGCCAGCTCGTCCGCCAGGTAGGCGTGGTCGAAGTGCCGGATCCAGGCGGGGTCGTCACCGGTCTCCGCCGGCGCGTCACCGGCCTGTTCGAGCTTGGTGACGGCCTTGGCCGCCACGCTCTGGCAGGCCCGGGAGTCGCCGAGCAGCGCGTGCCCCCGCGCCTCGGCGGCGTAGAACATGGCCTCGGCCCGCGGCGTGACGTGCCCCCGCGCGCCTTCCTGCGCGGCTTTGGCCAACTGGGCGATCTCCCTCGGGTTTCCCAGCGAGGCCGCCAGGTGACTCATGCTGGCGGCCAGCACGTACCCCCCGTACCCACGGTCCCCCGCAGCCTGGGCGAGACGCAGTGCCTGGATGTAGTACCGCTGGGCAAGGCCGGGCTGGCCGGTGTCGACGGCCATATAGCCGGCGAGTTCGGTCAACCGTGCGACGGCGGCGAACAGTTCGCGCCCCACGGACTCCCGGTAGGAACCGGCGAGCAGCCCGGAGACGACGCTGTTCAGGTAGTGCACGACGACGGGCCGGACGTGCCCGCTGCCGTACCGGTGGTCAAGTTCGACCAGTGCCTCGGTCGTGGCCCGTACGGCATCGACGTCCGAAGCCCCGACCCGCGCGCCCGCGTTGCGCGCGACCTGCGGATCGGCCCCGGTGATGAGCCAGTCACGGCTCGGTTCGACGAGCGCGGACGAGGCGACGGACGTCCCGCTGAGGAAGTCCCGGCGCCCGACGTCGCTCCGCCACAGCTCACACACCTGCTCGATCGCGCCGAGGACGGTGGGCGAGAACTGCAGGCCGACCCCGGAGGCGAGGTTCTTGCCGTTCGCCATGCCGATCTCGTCGATGGTGACGGTGCGCCCGAGCTTGCGGCCGAGCGCTTCGGCGATGATGGCGGGGGCCCGCCCGCGCGGCTGCTGGCCGCGCAGCCAACGGGCTACGGACGTTTTGTCGTAGCGCAGGTCGAGCCCGTGCTCGGCACCGCACATATTGACGCGCCGGGCGAGGCCGGCGTTGGAACAGGCGGCTTCCTGAATGAGCGCCTGCAGCCGTTCGTTCGGCTGCCGCGCCACGAGTGGCCGTGCGGCCATGCTGTACCCCCTGGGACTGCTAAGCGTTCGCGGCGCGGTCCGCCGCGGAATGCGGAGAAGCTGAGACAGCTGACTGCGTCTTCCCCTGTGATCTTTGCCCCCTGAATGTCCGGAGAATGCGGACTTAACGGTAATGACAGCAAAGGCGGCAATGGCCAGACATTTACGGTCTCGCCCCGTCGCCGCACAGGTGGCTACCCAGCCTCGGCGGCCAACCCGCGTCTGCGCCCCCGTACATGCATCCGTGCGCCCCACGTGCATGTCCTGGCACCGCCCACAAGCGTGAGCCTGAGCCGTAACCCCTCGTGACAGGGGGAGTTGTGATGGGCGTGGAAGAGACCATCGCAGTAGGAGCCCCGCACCTCCCCCAACAGCGCAGCGAGCAACTGCTGGACGCCGCTGTCAGGTACGCGGAGGAGCGGCACTGGGACGTATTCGGCGGTACGTGGCTGAAGGTGGAGGAGGGGCGGGAGTACTGCTCGTGCGGTGATCTCGGCTGCCCCGCCCCCGGTGCGCACCCGGACCGCCCGGACTGGGCCACGCAGGCCACCGGCAGCGCGGTCGCCATCCGCCGCATGTGGGAGAAGCAGCCCGGCGCTTCGGTCCTGCTTCCGACGGGCCGCACGTTCGACGCGCTGGACGTCCCGGAGACGGCGGGCTGCCTGGCGCTGGCCCGGATGGAGCGGATGAACATCCAGCTGGGGCCGATCACGTGCACCCCGTTCCGCCGGATGCTGTTCTTCGTGCTGCCGGGCGGGGCGCTGAAGGTGGGGGACGCCGCCCGGAAGCTGGGCTGGCACCCGACGTCGCTGGATCTGATCGCGCGCGGCGAGGGCGACTACGTGGTCGCGCCGCCCACCCGCGTGGGGACGCGCGGTTCGGTGCAGTGGGCGCGCCAGCCCACGGTCGCCAACCGCTGGCTGCCGGACGCGGACGAGCTGGTGAGCGCGCTCGCCTACGCGTGCGGGCGGGATGCGGCGGACGCCCGCCGCAGGTGAGGCGCGCTGCGGCGGGTGCCGCACACGGCGACGGGGTGGGACGGAGCCTGGATCCGGTCCGGGGCCGGGACCGGATCCAGGACCGGCCCCGGTCCCGGATCAGCCGAGATCGCGGGCTTCGGCCACGTACCCGTCGGGCCGTACGAGGAGGGTCGTGCGACGGGCGTCGGCGCGGGTGACCGCGGTGACGCCCGTCTCCTGCCGTGGCGGTGCGCCCGTCCCGCGCGGCAGCACGCGCACGTGCGTACCGGCGCGCAGCGCCTCGTACAGGCGGGTGGGTCCGCCGGCGCGCTCCGCGAGCGGCAGGTCGGGTGCGCGGCGCCCGGTCAGCGGGTGGGCTCCGGGCGGGGCGGGGTAGCGGATGCCGATCCCGGAGACCACGAGGGCGCCGCGGTCCGCGGTGAACGGGAGGGACACGGCGGCCACGGCGGCGGCGTCGCGCAGACGGCGGGTGACGGGCGAGGTGAGCAGGACGCCCCGCACGATGGCGCCGCTGACGCGGAGCACCAGCTTGCCCACGGGATGGCGCTCGTCGTGGTAGCTGTCGAGCAGGGATTCCGGTGCCGTCCCCTTGAGGACGGCGGCGAGCTTCCAGGAGAGGTTGGCGGCGTCCTGCAGGCCGGTGTTCATGCCGAGCCCGCCGGCGGGCGAGTGGACGTGGGCGGCGTCGCCGGCGAGGAGGACGCGGCCCGCGCGGTAGCGCGGCACCTGCCGCTCGTCGCTGTGGAAGCGCGAGGTCCAGCGGGGGTCGTGCATGCCGTAGTCGGTGCCGAAGGCGGCGCGGGCGACGGCCTTGAGCTCCTCGAAGTCGACGGGGGCGGTGGACGGCAGGTCCGAGCCGTGCACCCAGGCGATGGCGCGGTAGTAGCCGTCGCCGAAGGGCACCAGGAAGCAGAAGCCTTCGCCGGAGCTCCGGAAGGCCGGCAGCCCGGGGGGCTCGGTGGCGAGGCGCACGTCGGCGAGCATGACGGACCGGAGCACGGACTTCCCGGGGAAGGGGAGGCCGAGCGCCTCGCGGACGGCGCTGCGGACGCCGTCGGCGCCCCCGGCGGAGGCGGCCCCCAGGGGCTCGGTGGCGCCGTCCGCGGTGCGGAGGTCGACGTCGACGCCGTCCGCGTCCTGGCGCAGCCCGGTGACCTCCGCCCCGCGCCGCAGCACGGCCCCGGCCTTCAGGGCCCGCTCCTCCAGCACCCGCTCCGTCTCGTACTGCGGCGTGAGCAGGACGCCGGGGAAGCGGCTGGGCAGCCGGGACAGGTCGAGGCCCCCGCGGCCGAAGAACCGCACGCCCGGCATGAAGCTCCCGGTGGTGATCAGGGCCTCGGCGATGCCGCGGGCGTCGAAGGTCTCCAGCGTGCGTGCGTGCACGGCGAAGGCCCGCGTCAGGTTCGACTCCTGAGCCCGCTTCTCCACCAGCGTCACCCGCACGCCGGCGGCGGCGAGATCCCCGGCGAGCAGCAGTCCGGTGGGTCCGGCGCCGACGACGAGGACGTCGGCAGGGGCGGCCTGGGAGGAGAGCGGGGAGGACATGACGGCACCTCGGATGGCTCGTGCGGGCATCTGGCCTTACCGCCAGTGCACACCCGCGCCCGAGATATGTCAACGCTTGTTGAATTAATGTGCAGCCTCCGTGCGGGGCACGGCGGTGCAGCCCCCGTGCGGGGCGCGGCGCCGCCCGCGCGGAGTGCGGTCCTCCCCGCGCGGGCAACCCCGACGGCCGGCAGCAGCTCGCTCCACGCCGGCAGCACCACCTACGCGGGCAGCACCGACTCCAGGAACGACTCCACGGCCTGGCGCCAGCCCTCGGGCTGTTCGTAGTGGACGAGGTGACCCGCGTCGGGCACCTCGGCGTACGTGCCGCGGGGCAGGACGCGGACCATCTCCTGGGCCTCGGCGCGGCCGAGCTCCCCGTCGGGGCCGCGGACGACGAGGGCCGGGCACTCGACGAGGGCGAGCTCCTCCCAGTGGGCGTCGTGGGCGTAGGTCTCGCGGGCCTGGAGCATCTGGCGGCGGGAGAAGGCCGGGCGCCAGCCGTCGGCGCGCTCGGCCATGATCTCGGCGTAGTAGTCCCCACGGGCGGGCCTGGGGCGCTCCAGGGTGGGGTCGCCCTCGGCGAACCACTTGCGGACGTCCGCGAGCGTGGCGAAGGGGACCGGCCAGGAGCGGAACCACTCGCCCCACTCGCGCTGGGTGGCGGTGCCCAGCGCGGACGCCCGCATGTCGCAGATGACCAGGGCGCGGACCAGGTCCGGGCGGCGGGCGGCGAGCTGCCAGGCGGTGAGCGCGCCCATGGCGTGGCCGATCAGGACGGCGGGTGCGAGATCCAGGCACTCGATCGCGGCCACGGCGTCGGCGATGTAGGCGTCGCGGGTGTACGGGCCCTCGGCCGGGCGCTCGCTGCGGCCGTGGCCCCGCTGGTCGAGGGCGACCGCGCGGTGCCGGCCGGACAGCCAGCGGGCGGTCTCCGCCCAGTGCGCGGCGCGGCCCATCAGACCGTGGAGCAGCAGCACCGCACCGGCGCCGCCCTCTTTGGCCCCGCAGAGGCGTTTGGGCGGATCGGCGAACTCCCAGGCCGCGAGCCGTACCCCGCCGCTCCCACTCACGTCGATGCGCCGAACCATGAGACCTGGCACCTCCTACTCTTCCCCGAGCAGTTCCACGATCACGATATAGAACCTGCGTTCGAATGCATGCTCAACGCGCACAACACCCCTCGTTCGAGTGACCTCAGGGAAGGGTTGGCCGGCGGCACCCAGGGGATTAATCGACCTGGGCGCGGACTGCTCGGGGAAGAAGGTCCGCGGGGCGGACCCTGGGAGCTCGGGGCTCCGGGTCGCCACGGGGGTATATGGGGAGGCAGGGCCCCGGCTGCCCGGAAGGGCGCCGGGGCCCTTGTCACGCCCCGCCGGCCTCATCGCAGTCCCCCTCCCCGAGACAGCGGCGTGCCGCGCATATGCGCGCCAGCGCCAGCGTGGCACGGCCGGGGCGGCTCCGTGCCCGTTCCGCCGACTCCAGCCAGATTCAGGGGAGTTGACGCAGCAAGACGCCCCGCGGCGGGCTGCACGGGGCAGCCCGGTCCGGCGGGGCGTGAGTGAGGCGCGAGGCGGCGGCTCAGCGCTTGGCGACGAAGACGTGCGCCGCGATGTCCGGCTCCAGCTCCGTGGCCTCACCGCTGCTGCCGACGATCACACCGCCGGCCGAATCCGTCACGCTGACCACCGCGCCGGGCTGCACGCCCGCGCGCCGCAGCGAATACATCAGCTGGGCGTCCGTCTGGATGGGCTCACCGATCCGGCGTACGACCACGGTCTTGCCGTCGGACCCGGCGTCCAGGTCCATCAGGCTGACCATGTCCTCATTGAGCAGCGGGTCCGGCTCGGCCTTCTCGCCCAGCTCTTCCAGGCCCGGGATGGGATTGCCGTACGGCGACTCGGTGGGGTGGCGCAGGAGCTCCAGCACGCGGCGCTCCACCGCCTCGCTCATCACGTGCTCCCAGCGGCAGGCCTCGGCGTGGACCTGCTCCCACTCCAGGCCGATCACGTCGACCAGCAGGCACTCGGCGAGGCGGTGCTTGCGCATGACGCGCGTGGCCAGCCGGCGGCCCTCCTCGGTGAGCTCCAGGTGCCGGTCGCCCGCGACGGACACCAGGCCGTCGCGCTCCATGCGTGCCACGGTCTGGCTGACCGTCGGGCCGCTCTGGTCGAGCCGCTCGGCGATTCGGGCACGCATGGGGACCACACCCTCCTCCTCCAGCTCGAGAATGGTGCGGAGATACATCTCCGTGGTGTCGATCAGTCCGGACATGCGTGCCCCTCGATAAGTCGTGCGCGTGGCCCCTGGCCCAATTCTGACGCATGCCACCGACAACGGTGGCGGGTACGGCCCCGGTCCGCCCGCCGTATTGACAGGGCGCTGGTCCAGACCGCAACGTGATCCGCGCCACGAGCGTACGCCCAGACCGTACGCGCCACCGGATCTCGATCTAAGGAGCCCCGCAGCGATGAGCGAGAACAAGCTGGCCGGGCAGTTCTTCGACGCCGCGATCGGGCTGCTGCAGCGGGTGCGCGACGAGGAGGCGGAGCACATCACGGCCGCGGCCGCCCTCCTCGCCGACACCGTGGCGGACGGCGGCCGGCTCTTCGTCTTCGGCGCCGGCCACTCCTCGCTCCCCGCCCAGGACGTCGTCTACCGCGCGGGCGGCCTCGCCCTGGTCAACCTCCTCGCCGTCCCCGGTGTCGTCGGCCTCGACGTCATGCCGGCCACGCTCGGCAGCGCCCTGGAGCGCGTCGACGGCCTGGCCGGCGCGGTCCTCGACACCAGCCCCGCCGAGGCCGGTGACGTCCTCGTCGTCATCTCCCTCTCCGGCCGCAACTCCCTGCCCGTCGAGATGGCCATGAACGCCCGCGCGCTCGGCGTCCGCGTCATCGGCGTCACCTCCCTCGCCTACGCCGAGCACACCAAGTCCCGCCACTCCTCCGGCACCTTCCTGAAGGACCACTGCGACCTCGTCATCGACAGCAAGATCGGCATCGGGGACGCGGAGCTCACGGCGGACGGCATCGCGGCCCCCTTCGGCCCCGCCTCGACGGTCGTCACCAGCGCCCTGATGCAGGCGGTCGTCGCCGCCGCCGCGGGCGAACTCGCCGCCCGCGGCATCGACCCGCCGATGCTGCGCTCGGGCAACGTCGACGGCGGGCACGACTGGAACGGGCGGCTCCTGGAGGAGTACGGGGACCGGATCTTCTTCCGGCACCGGTAGGGGGCGTACGCAGTACGGGGGCTGCGGGCCGCGGCCCTACCGCGCCGGTCCCGCCAGGTCGATCGACGCCGCCACCCGGCACGCGATGTCCTCCGCGTACGTCGCGTCCGAGCGGTCGAACGGGCGGCGGGACGGGCCGCGGAGGAAGGTGACCGCGCCGAGCGTCCGGCCGCGGCTGCGGAGGGCCGTGGCGAGGGCGTGCACGGTGCCCTCGGGCCACTTGCGGGCGGTGGCCCAGGTCTCGGTGCAGTCGGAGGCCGCGCGGACCGAGCCGCAGCGCTCGACGGCCTGGAGGGCGGGGTGGCCGTCCGGGTACGGCACCGGGAGGCCGCCGCGGCCCGTCGCCGGGCAGGGGCCCGGCGTGCCGGCGGGCGTGGCGGTGGCCCTGATCAGCCGGACCGGGGAGTCGGGGGCGGGCTGCGGCTCGGGGAGCAGGTCGATCAGGGCGTGGTCGGCGAAGCCGGCGAGGGCGAAGTCGAGGTAGAGGGAGGCCGCTTCCATGGGGTCCTCGCACTCGGCGACGGCCCGCCCGGCCCGGTGCAGCTGGCTGGCGCGGAAGCGCAGCCGGGCGCTGTCCTGCTCGGTGAGGCGGGCGGTGGTGACGTCCAGGAACAGCCAGGCCACGCCCAGCGGCACCGGTTCCTCGGCGAGCGGCGAGGCCAGCCGTACGAAGCCGCTGCGCCAGCAGCGGCGCTCGGGCGGGGCGCCGCCCTGGTCGCGGAGGGTCACCCACAGGTCGGTGGGGGCGGGCGGGGCGCCCGCCGCGAGGACGTGCTGGAGGGCGCCCTCGACCTCTTCCACGCCCTGCTCCAGCAGTTCGCCGAGCGGGCGGCCGAGGAGCGCGGTGCGGCCCGTGCGCAGGGCCCGTGCGGCGTGGGCGTTGGCGAGGGCGGGCCGCAGGTCGGCGTCGACGAGGACGACGCCCCACGACGCGTCCCCGAAGAGGGCCTCGCTGAGCGCGATGGAGCGCTCCAGGTCGATCTGGGTGTGGACCTCGCTGAAGGCGCAGTACACCCCGGCGGGCCGCTCGCCCGCGCCCGGCACGGCCGACAGCTGGGTGCGGACCAGCACCCGCCCGCCGTCCTTGGTCAGCAGCGCGAACTCGTGGACGTGCCGCCCGGGGGCCGCCATCGCCCCGTCCAGCCGGGCCGCGACCTCGGCGGCGTCCGCGGGCCGCACCGCCCAGCCGGCCAGGCCCTGCCGGCCGACGGCCTCCGCCGCGGTCCAGCCCAGTATCCGTTCGGCCTCGCGGTTCCAGTGGGTGACCGTGCCGTCGGCGTCGAAGGCGCACAGCGCGGTGTCCATGCCGTCGAGGAGCGCCGCGAGGAGGCCGGAGTCGTCGCTGTCGGAGGCGCGTTCGGAGGCGCGCTCGGCGCCGCCCGCGGCTTCCCCGGCACCGGGCGCCGGGATCGCCGGGCGGGCAGGGCCTGACTTGTGTGGTGCGGTCACGAGGTACCCCCAGCTGGACGCGTCTGCATGTCCTGCACGACGGGTCATTCAACTCGACCGTGATGGGCACCACACCGTCTTCGGGGAAATCGTTGCCCACCGGAAATTCGGTTGTCGCTCACCCGCGCGCTTCCTAGGGTGGTGCGCACACGAGAAGGGAGGTGGTTCGGGACATGGTTTCATTCCGGACGCGTGAGGTGACTGCGGGCTAGCGCCCGTCGTCGCGCCAAGCGCAACGCCGGTCCTCCCAGACTGCAGCTGGGGGACGCGCCGGCCAATCCCAAGCAGTCACCCGGTCCGTGGGCCGCCGAGTCGTCCGCTCGGCACCGCCGCTCCCCAGGGCGCGTCGGTAACCGGCCCACGGATCGTCTGCTTTATCGCTTTATCGCCTTACGGGCCTTCCCGGCCTCACGGGCTTTACGGGCCTTACGAGCCTTACGGGCTGAGCCGCTCCACCCGCCACGCCTCGCCTTCGCCGCCCTCCCGCACGTACCGCAGCCGGTCGTGCAGCCTGTTCTCGCGCCCCTGCCAGAACTCCACGCTCTCCGCGGTCACGCGATAGCCGCCCCAGCCCGTCGGCACGGGCACCGGCTCCCCTTCCGGATAGCGGGCCAGCAGCCGCTCGTAGGCGGCGTCGATCTCCTCGCGCGACGACACGACGGCCGACTGCGCGCTCGCCCACGCGCCCAGCTGCGAGCCGCGCGGCCGCGAGTGGAAGTAGACGGCCGTCTCCGCCGGGTCCACGCGCTCGGCCGTGCCGGCGACGATGACCTGACGGCCGATCGGGTGCCAGGGGAACAGCAGCGAGACGTACGGGTTGCGCGCGAGGTCGGCGGCCTTGCGGGAGCCGTAGTTGGTGTAGAAGACGAAGCCGTGGTGGTCGTAGGCCTTGAGGAGCACGGTCCGGGAGCTGGGCCGGCCGTCGGGGTCGGCCGTGGAGACGACCATGGCGTTGGGCTCCCGCAGCCCCGCGGCGAACACCTCGGCGAACCAGATGGCGAACTGCTCGTACGGATCGGGGGCGAGGTCCGCCTCCGAGAGGCCTTCGGAGCCGTACTGCTCGCGCATGGCGGCGGCGTCCAGCGCGCCGCCGTGGAACTCGGGGGCGGGGAACTCGTCGGCGTGGGTCACGGGCCCATCCTGTCAGCAGGCGCACCCCGATCAGCAGATGTACCTGCCCTCCGGCGGCCCTCCGTAACCCTCCCGCGGGCAAAACCCCCACTGTGCCGGACATCACCTTTCGCCGCATGTGGCGAACCCCCCAAAATCGCAGGGCGGGAAGCTGTGGTACCCGCACATCACCGGCTATCGTTTCCGGCCGGAATCCGGAACGAGCCCGCCCGTCAGGGGTCCGGGCGCGGAACCGGGTGAAGACCCGCCGCACGGGGCATGACCCGGTTGACCGACGACGGACCCGCAAGGCCGTACGCAGCGACGCACGGACCGCGGACCGCACCAGGGACAGGCAGCAGCCGCGCCCGACCGGGCCTCGCGCCCCAGCTGTCGCACACGTCACGAGGAGCCGCCTGATGTCCGACTTCGTACCCGGACTCGAAGGAGTCGTCGCGTTCGAGACGGAGATCGCCGAACCCGACAAGGAAGGCGGCTCCCTCCGCTACCGAGGCGTCGACATCGAGGACCTGGTCGGCCAGGTGTCCTTCGGCAACGTCTGGGGCCTGCTGGTCGACGGCTCGTTCAACCCCGGCCTGCCGCCCGCCGAGCCCTTCCCGATCCCCGTCCACTCGGGTGACATCCGCGTCGACGTCCAGTCCGCGCTCGCGATGCTCGCCCCCGTGTGGGGCCTCAAGCCCCTCCTCGACATCGACGAGGCCACCGCCCGCGACAACCTCGCCCGCGCCGCCGTCATGGCCCTCTCCTACGTCGCCCAGTCGGCGCGCGGGCAGGGCCTGCCGATGGTGCCGCAGCGCGAGATCGACAAGGCGGAGACCGTCGTCGAGCGCTTCATGAAGCGCTGGCGCGGGGAGCCCGACCCCCGGCACGTCAAGGCCGTCGACGCCTACTGGACGTCCGCCGCCGAGCACG
The DNA here is from genome assembly GCF_049725035.1 of Streptomyces sp. XH2. Classification (NCBI taxonomy): domain Bacteria; kingdom Bacillati; phylum Actinomycetota; class Actinomycetes; order Kitasatosporales; family Streptomycetaceae; genus Streptomyces; species Streptomyces sp. XH2. Next base: position 210,919 of record NZ_JBMMMZ010000007.1, read on the forward strand.
GCATGAACGCCTCCACGTTCACGGCCCGCGTCATCGCCTCCACCGGCGCGGACGTGGCCGCGGCGCTGTCCGGCGCGGTCGGCGCCATGTCCGGCCCGCTGCACGGCGGCGCGCCGTCCCGCGTCCTCGGCATGATCGAGGAGATCGAGCGCACGGGCGACGCGGTGGCGTACGTCAAGCGCGCCCTGGACAACGGCGAGCGCCTCATGGGCTTCGGCCACCGCGTCTACCGCGCTGAGGACCCGCGCGCCCGCGTCCTGCGCCGCACGGCCCGCGAGCTGGCCGCTCCGCGCTACGAGGTCGCCGAGGCGCTGGAGAAGGCGGCCCTGGAGGAGCTCCACAACCGCCGCCCGGACCGTGTCCTCGCCACGAACGTCGAGTTCTGGGCGGCCATCGTCCTGGACTTCGCCGAGGTCCCGGCGCACATGTTCACGTCGATGTTCACCTGCGCCCGCACGGCCGGCTGGAGCGCGCACATCCTGGAGCAGAAGCGCACGGGCCGCCTGGTCCGCCCCTCGGCCCGCTACGTGGGCCCGGGCCCGCGCGACCCGCGCGAGGTCGACGGCTTCGCCGACATCACGGGCAAGGCGGCGGTCGGGGGCTGACCAGCTGTGTACGGGCGGTCGTGCGACCGCCCGTACGCGCCGTCACAGCAGGTCGCCGAGGACCGCCGTCCAGTGGCTCACCAGGCGTTCGCGCCGGGCGCTGTCGTCGGTGAGGAGGGTCGCGAGGCCCAGGCCGCGGCACATGTCGAGGAAGCCCTGGACGGTTTCGCGGACGCCGGGGCGGCGCTCGTCGGCGCCGAGGAGCTCCACCGCCATGCGGTGCACCTCGCGGCCGACGCGCGCCTCCAGTTCGGTGACCGGAACCCGCAGCGCCGCGTCGTTCGCGGCGGCCACCCACAGGTGCAGGGCGGCGCGGAACAGCGGGCCCGTGCACAGGTCCACGAGCTGGCCGACGGCCATCTGCGTACGGGCCGGGCCGGTGATCAGCCGCACCTGGGGCAGCAGGCCGCGTGCGGCCGCCGACCGCTGTTCGGCGACGTATGCGACGGCCGCCGTGAAGAGTTCCTCGCGCGTGCGGAAGTGGTGCTGGGCGGCCCCGCGCGAGACGCCGGCGCGCTCGGCGACGACGGAGACCGTCGACCCGGCCCACCCGCGCTCGGCGAGGCAGGCGACCGCCGCCTCCAGGAGCCGCTGCCGCGTGGCGCGGCTGCGGTCCTGCTTGGGGAGGCTCAGCGGTCCCATACCGGCTCCCTGCGCTCCAGGAAGGCGGTCATGCCCTCACGGGCCTCGGAGGAGGCGAAGAGCCGGGCGGACAGGGCGGTGAGAGCCTCCGCGTCGCGGTCGAAGGCCCGCCGCACATCGGCCGTGGCCAGGGCCTTCGACGCGGCGAGGCCCTGGGGCGAGCCGCGCCGCAGCCCGTCCAGGATCGCCTCCAGCTCCCGCTCCCCGGCCGTGACGAGCCCGATCCGTACGGCCTCGGCGGCCCCGAACCGCTCGCCGGTCAGGTAGTAGCGAGACGCGGCACGCGCGTCGAGGCGCGGCAGCAGCGGCAGCGATATCACCGCGGGCGCGAGCCCGAGCCGGGCCTCGGTGAAGGCGAACGTGGCCGCCTCCCCCGCCACGGAGATGTCACAGGCGCCCAGCAGCCCCAGGCCTCCGGCGCGCGCGTGGCCGTCCACCCGCGCCACGACCGGCTTGCCCAGCTCGACCACGGCGCGCATCAGCCGTACGAGGGCCTGCGGCCCGTCCGCGCCCGCCTCTGTCAGATCGGCCCCGGAACAGAAGGTGTTGCCGGTATGGGTCAGCAGAACGGCACGCGTCCCCACGTCCTGCCCCACCGCCTCAAGCGCTTCCAGCAGTTCGGCGACGAGCCGGGACGACAGGGCGTTGCGGTTGTGCGGGGAGTCCAGGGTCAGGGTGGTGATGCCGTGCTCGGAGGAGCGGCGGACCAGCGTCATGGAAAGCCACCTTTCTCAGTACGACTTGGGGAGGCCCAGCGTCGTGTGCGACACGTAGTTGAGGATCATCTCCCGGCTGACCGGGGCGATCCGCGCCACCCGCACCGCGGTGAGCAGGGGGGCCAGCCCGTACTCGCTCGCCAGGCCGTTGCCGCCGAGGGTGTGCACGGCCCGGTCGACGGCCCGGACGGCGGCGTCGGCGGCGGCGTACTTGGCCATGTTGGCCGCCTCGCCCGCGCCCATGTCGTCGCCCGCGTCGTAGAGATGGGCCGCCTTGAGCATCATCAGCCGGGCGAGCTCGATCTCGATGTGGGACTGGGCCAGGGGATGCGCGATGGCCTGGTGCGCGCCGATGGGCTCGCGCCAGACGGTGCGCGTACGGGCGTAGCCGACGGCGCGGGCGAGGGCGTGGCGGGCCATGCCGAGGGCGAAGGCGGCGGTCATGACGCGTTCGGGGTTGAGGCCGGCGAAGAGCTGGAGGAGCCCGGCGTCCTCGTCGCCGACAAGAGCGTCGGCGGGCAGCCGCACCTGATCGAAGGTGAGCTCGAACTGCTTTTCCGGCGCGGCCAGTTCCATCGGAATGGCAGCCTTCAGAAAGCCCGGGGCGTCCCTCTCCACGACGAACAAACAGGGTTTGAGCTTCCCCGTACGCCCGTCCTCCGTACGGCCCACGATCAGCGTCGCGTCCGCGATGTCCACACCCGAGATGAAGACCTTGCGGCCGGTGAGCACCCACCCGTCGCCCTCCCTCCGCGCGGTCGTCGTGATGCGGTGGGAATTGGACCCCGCCTCCGGCTCGGTGATGCCGAAGGCCATCCGGTACGTCCCGGCGGCGATGCCGGGAAGCCACTTCCGCTTCTGCGCCTCGGTGCCGAAGCGGGCGATGACGGTGCCGCAGATGGCCGGCGAGACGACCATCATCAGCAGGGGGCAGCCCGCGGCGCCGAGCTCTTCCAGGACGATGGCGAGCTCGGCCATGCCGCGCCCGCCGCCCCCGTACTCCTCGGGAAGGTTCACGCCGAGGTAGCCGAGCTCTCCGGCCTCGGCCCACAGTTCGTCGGGGTACTGGCCGTCGCGGACGACCTCGGTGACGTAGTCGCGCCCGTAGCGCTTGCCGAGCGCGGTGACGGCGGCGCGCAGGTCGCGGTGGTCCTGGGATTCGGTGAAGCTCATGGCGTCGGCTCCTCGGTGACGACGGCGAGCAGGGACCCGACCTCGACCTGACGGCCGGGGACGGCGTGCAGGGCGGTGAGCGTGCCGGTGGACGGCGAGACGATGCGGTGCTCCATCTTCATGGCCTCCAGCCACAGCAGGTCCTGGCCGGCCTTGACGGCGCACCCCTCGGCGACCCCTTCCGCGAGGCGGACGACGGTGCCGGGCATGGGGGCCAGCAGGGACCCGGGGTCGGCGGGCGCGGCGGCGGGGTCGGGGAAGCGGGGCAAGGGGGTGAAGGCGTGGGCGCCGGACGGTCCGTCGACGTGGATGCGGTCGCCGTAGTCGGAGACGTCGTAGCGGGCACGGAGGCCGCCCGCCTCCAGCACCACGTGGGTACGAGCCGCCTCCACCAGACGGACTCCGTCTCCGGCCTCCAGGCCGTGCCGGGTGAGGCGGTACCGCACGGTGTGCTCCTCGCCGTCCGGTACGGAGCGGTAGCGCTTCTCCTGAGGCTGGGAGGGGAGGTTGCGCCAGCCGCCGAAACGGGAGCGGCCTTGCGCGTCCGCGAGGGCCGCGGCCAGCGCGGCGATCGCGGCGCCCTCGCCGCGCGGGGCGGTCAGCTCGGCCAAGTGCCGTTCGTAGAAGGCGGTGTCCATCCGCGCACCGGCGAATTCCTCGTGCCGAAGGGAGCGTACGAGGAGATCGCGGTTGGTCACCGGGCCGTGGATGCGGGCGCGCTCCAGCGTGCGGGCCAGCAGGCGGATCGCCTCCGGCCGGGTGGGGGCCCAGGCGACGACCTTCGCCAGGAGCGGGTCGTAGTGAGACGTGACGGTGTCACCCGGCCCGAACCCCGTGTCCACGCGGACGTATCCCGCGCCTTCGGACGGCCCCGGACCCCCGCCTCGGAGCCCCCGGGCCCGGCCCCCCACCGACAGCTCCCGCACCACCCCCACCTGCGGCCGCCACCCCGCCCCCGGATCCTCCGCGTACAACCGGGCCTCGACCGCATGCCCCACCGGCACCGGCACCGGCACCGCGGAATCCAGCGCCGCCCCCTCCGCCACCCGGATCTGCAGCGCCACGAGATCCACCCCGTACACCGCCTCCGTCACCGGATGCTCCACCTGCAGCCGCGTGTTCATCTCCAGGAAGAACGGCCGCCCGTCCGGCGTCACGAGGAACTCCACCGTCCCCGCCCCCACGTACCCGACCGCCCGCGCCGCGGCGACCGCCGCCCCGGTCAGCTCCTCGGCCGGGCCCGCGCCCAGTCCGGGCGCCGGCGCCTCCTCGATCACCTTCTGGTGGCGCCGCTGCAGCGAGCAGTCCCGCGTGCCCAGCGCCCGCACCGCACCGTGTGCGTCGGCCAGGATCTGCACCTCCACGTGCCGCCCGCCCTCCACGTACGGTTCGACGAACACCTCGTCGTCCCCGAAGGCGGCCATGGCCTCGGCGCGGGCGGAGGCGATCTCGGCGTCGAGCGCGGCGAGGTCGCGGACGACCCGCATCCCCCGCCCGCCGCCGCCCGCCGCCGCCTTGACGATCAGCGGCGGCTCCCCCGCGACCAGCACCGGGACCCCCGCCTCCGCCATGATCCGCTTGGCGCGCGTCTTCGAGGCCATGGCCTCGATCACGGAGGGCGGCGGCCCGATCCACACCAGCCCCGCGTCGATGACGGCCCGCGCGAACTCCGCGTTCTCGGAGAGGAATCCGTACCCCGGGTGCACGGCGTCCGCGCCCGCGGCGAGCGCGGCCCGCACCACCAGGTCCCCCCGCAGGTACGTGTCCGCGGCGGCGTTCCCCGGCAGCCGCACCGCCACGTCCGCCTCCCGGACGTGCAGCGCTCCGGCATCGGCGTCCGAGTGGACGGCCACGGAGGCGATGCCCAGCTGCCGGCACGTGCGGAAGACACGGCAAGCGATCTCACCCCGGTTGGCGACCAGCAGTGACTCGATCATCAGCCCACCCCGAATCCTTCACATCCGAAAGACGCCGAACCCGCCCCGCACGCCCTCGACCGGCGCCGAGTGGATCGCGGACAGGCACATCCCCAGCACGGTCCGCGTGTCGCGCGGATCGATGACGCCGTCGTCGTAGAGCCGCCCGGAGAGGAACATCGCGAGCGACTCGGACTCGATCTGCCGCTCGACCATCTCCCGCAGCGCCGCGTCGGCTTCGTCGTCGTACGGCCGGCCCCTGGCCGCCGCGGACTGCCGGGCGACGATGGACAGCACGCCGGCCAGCTGCTGCGGCCCCATGACGGCCGACTTGGCGCCGGGCCAGGCGAACAGGAACCGCGGGTCGAAGGCGCGCCCGCACATGCCGTAGTGCCCGGCCCCGTACGAGGCGCCCATGAGGACCGAAAGGTGGGGCACGCGGGAGTTCGCCACCGCGTTGATCATCATCGCGCCGTGCTTGATGATGCCGCCCTGCTCGTACTGCTGCCCCACCATGTATCCCGTGGTGTTGTGCAGGAAGAGCAGCGGCACGTCACGCTGGTTGGCGAGCTGGATGAACTGCGCGGCCTTCTGCGACTCCTCGCTGAACAGCACGCCCTGCGCGTTGGCGAGGATCCCCACGGGATACCCGTGGAGACGGGCCCAGCCCACCACCAGGCTGCTCCCGTACCGGGCCTTGACCTCGTCGAAGTCGGACCCGTCCACGACACGTGCGATGACCTCGCGGGGATCGAAGGGAACCTTCAGATCGGCCGGGACCGCACCGAGGAGCTCGTCCTCGCCGTACAGCGGCGGCTCGGCGGGGGCCGGATCGGGGTGGGCCTTGCGCCAGCCGAGCCGGGCCACCACCCGCCGCGCGAGCCGCAGCGCGTCCCGCTCGTCCACGGCGAAGTGATCGGCGAGGCCGGACACCGAGGCGTGCATCTCCGCCCCGCCCAGCGACTCGTCGTCGCTCTCCTCACCGGTGGCCATCTTCACGAGCGGCGGTCCGCCGAGGAAGACCTTCGCCTGCTCCTTCACCATGATCACGTGATCCGACATGCCGGGGACGTACGCACCACCGGCCGTCGAGTTGCCGAAGACGACGGCCACCGTCGGCACACCGGCGGCCGACAGCCGTGTCAGATCCCGGAACAGCCCGCCTCCCGGGATGAAGATCTCCTTCTGGCTGGGCAGGTCGGCACCGCCGGACTCGACGAGCGAGACGACCGGCAGCCGGTTGGCGAACGCGATCTCGTTCGCCCGCAGGGCCTTCTTCAGCGTCCAGGGGTTGCTGGCGCCGCCCCGCACGGTCGGGTCGTTGGCGGTGATGACGCATTCGACGCCCTCGACGACACCGATCCCGGTGACGATCGACGCGCCGACCGCGTAGTCGCTGCCCCAGCCCGCGAGCGGCGACAGTTCCAGGAACGGCGTGTCGGGGTCGATGAGGAGTTCCACGCGCTCGCGGGCGAGGAGTTTGCCCCGCGCCCGGTGCCGGGTGACGTACTTTTCCCCACCGCCCGCGAGCGCCCGCGCGTGCTCGGCCTCGACGGCGGCGAGCCGCTCCAGCATGGACGCCCGGTTCGCGGCGTAATCGGCGCCGGCCACATCGAGTCGGGACGACAGCACCGTCACAGCAGCTCCTCCGGCAGCACCGTCACAACAAGACCTCCGGTATGTCCACGTGCCGGGAGCGCAGCCACTCCCCCAGCGCCTTGGCCTGCGGGTCGAAACGGGCCTGGGAGGCGACGCCTGCGCCGAGCAGCCCCTCGACGGTGAAGTTGAGGGCGCGCAGCCCGGGGTACGCGTGCCGCGCGACGGGCAGCCGGGCGGTCTCGGGCAGGAGCTGCCTGAAGCGGGAGCCGGTGAGCTCGTGGGCGAGCCACCGCCACGCCGCGTCCGACCGGACCCACACGCCCACGTTCGCCGAGCCGCCCTTGTCGCCGCTGCGCGCCCCCGCGACGAGCCCGAGGGGGGCGCGGCGGACGGGCCCGGGCGGCAGCGGGGCGGGGAGCGCGGCCGGCTCGACGGGGTCCGGCTCCTCGGCCGCCACCGGAGCCGCGGGCACCCGCAGGCGCGTCCCGTCCGGCAGCACGGCGGTGTGCCGGACGGCGTACGCGTCCACGGACGCGGACGCGAACACGCCGTACGGGGAGCCCGGGCCGGGCGGCGCGGTCAGGTGGAATCCGGGGTAGCCGGCCAGGGCCAGCTCGACGGCCGCCCCGCTGACGGCGCGGCCGACCGCCTCCGGGTCGGGGTCGCGCACGGCCAGGCGGAGGAACGCGCTCGCCTCCTCCTGCACGTCCGCGTCGGCGTGATCCGTCCGGGCGAGGGTCCACCGGACCTCCGCGGGCCGGCGCCCGGCCAGGGCGTCCTCCATCTGCACGCGTGCGAGGCGGGCCTTGGCCTCGATGTCGAGGCCGGTGAGCACGAACACGACCTCGTTGCGCCAGCCGCCCACCCGTGTGAGCCCCACCTTGAGCGTCGGCGGCGGGGCCTCCCCGCGGACGCCGCTGATCCGCACGCGGTCGGGGCCGTCGTCCGTGAGCCGGACGGTGTCCAGCCGGGCGGTCACGTCGGGTCCCAGGTAGCGGGGGCCGCCCGTCTCGTAGAGGAGCTGGGCCGTGACCGTGCCGACGGTGACGGCGCCGCCCGTGCCGGGGTGCTTGGTGATGACGGCCGAGCCGTCGGGGTGGATCTCGGCGATGGGGAAGCCGGGCCGGAAGGCGCCCTCCCCCGCGGGGTTCCCGGTGCCGTGGTCGGTGAAGCGCTGGGTGAAGTGCTCGGTGAGGTGCTCGGTGAGGTGCTCGGTGAAGAAGGAGTAGTTGCCGCCGGTGGCCTGCGTGCCGCACTCCAGGACGTGCCCGGCGACGACGGCGCCCGCGAGCCGGTCCAGGTCCTCGGCGAGCCAGCCGAAGTGCGCGGCGGCGGGGCCGGTGACGAGGGCGGCGTCGGTGACGCGCCCGGTGACGACGACGTCCGCGCCCGCGCGCAGGCAGGCGGCGATGCCGGCACCGCCGAGGTAGGCGTTGGCGGTGAGGACCTCCGGGCCCCAGTCGCGCCCGGGCTCGCGCAGCAGGTCGTCGCCCTCGACGTGGGCGACGCGGACGTCGGCGCCGACGCGGCGGGCGAGGGCGCGGATCGCCTCCGCGAGGCCGCCGGGGTTGAGCCCGCCCGCGTTGGTGACGATCTTCACGCCGCGGTCGGCGGCGAGGCCGAGTCCTTCCTCCAGCTGGCCGAGGAAGGTCTTCGCGTAGCCGCGGGAGGGGTCCTTGAGGCGGTCGCGGCCGAGGATGAGCAGGGTGAGCTCGGCGAGGTAGTCGCCGGTGAGGACGTCGAGGGGGCCGCCGGTCAGCATCTCGCGGAAGGCGTCGAAGCGGTCGCCGTAGAAGCCGGAGGCGTTGCCGATCCGTAAGGGGCTCGTCCGTAGGGGGCTCGTCGGCAGGGAGCTCGTCCGTAAGGGGAAGGAGGGGTCTGTCACTGGGGGCCGCTCCCTCGGGGGGTCGTGTCAGGACGGAGAGAGCGTGTCAGTGCGAATAAAAACAATCAAGCGTGCTTGCCTTTATTTTTCGGCCAGTTGTGGTCCGGTACGGAGCGCCTCCGCGAGGAGCTCCGCGAGGTGGCGCGCGCGGGGGCCGTCGCCCGCGAGCTGGGCGATCTGCGTGCGGCAGGAGAACCCGTCGGCGAGGATCTCGGCTGCCGCGCCGCCGTGCCGGGCCGCTCGGAGGGAAGGCAGCAGCTGCTCCTCCGCGCAGGCCACGGACACCTCGTAATGCCCTTTCTCGAAGCCGAAGTTGCCCGCCAGGCCGCAGCACCCGCCGCTCAGCTCGCCCACCAGGCCGGCGCGTTCGCGCAGGCGGCGCTCGGCGGCGTCGCCGAGGACGGCGTGCTGGTGGCAGTGGGTCTGCCCGGCCACGGGACGGTCCAGGCGGGGCGGCTGCCAGTGCGGGGCCAGTTCTTCGAGGACCTGGGCGAACGTACGGATATTCCCGGCGAGTTGGCGGGCGCGCGGGTCGTCGGGGAGCAGTTCGGGGAGGTCGGTGCGGAGGGAAGCGGCGCAGCTGGGCTCCAGGACGGTGACGGGGAGGCCGGCGTCGAGGGCGGGGGCCATCAGATCGAGGGTGCGGCGCAGGGTGCGGCGGGCGCGGTGGAGCTGGCCGGTGGAGATCCATGTCAGGCCGCAGCAGGGCGCCTTCGGCGGGACGGCGATACGGAGCCCGGCGCTCTCCAGCACCGTCACCGCGGCCCGGCCGACCTCCGGGGAGAGGTGGTTGGTGAAGGTGTCGGGCCACAGCACGAGGTCCGCGCCTCCGGCGCGGCCGTCTTCCCGCCCGCCCGCGCGTTCCCCGGAACCGGGCCGGTCGGCGGTGGCGCCACCGCCGAAGTGGCCGGCGCCGCCGGACGAGGAACCGCGGCCCCCGGAACCGGGCCGGCTGCCGGCGGGGCCACCGCCGCCGGATGACGAGCCGCGTTCCCCGGATCCGGACGGCCCACCAGTAGAAGGACCGCCGCCGCCCCGCCCTGGGGAAGCCGCCGGGCCCCGCCGGGGAGCCGGCGCCTCGCCGGCCGCCGGCCCACCGCCCGCAGGAGCCCCGCCGGCCGGACCGACCCCCGTCCGTGAGGCCGCCGGGGCCGGCCCGGCGTGCCCCCGCTCGGCCCACCAGCGCACGAACGACTCGTTCGCGAGCCGTGGGATCGACCGCTCCGGCGCGATCCCCCCGAGCCGCTTCGCGGCCGCGGCCAGCGGGCCGGCGGCGGTCAACCGGTTGACGACCGGCGCCCTGCGAACCGCCGCGACCCCTCGCAGCCACAGCGGCAGCCACCCCATCGCGTAGTGCGCGGCGGGCCGCGGCCGGCCCGCGTAGTGGTGGTGGAGGAACTCCGCCTTGTACGTGGCCATGTCGACGCCGACGGGGCAGTCGCTGCGGCAGCCCTTGCAGGCCAGGCACAGGTCCAGCGCGCCGCGGACCTCCTCCGAGCGCCAGCCGTCCGTGACGACCTCGCCGGCCAGCATCTCGTGCAGGAGCCGGGCGCGGCCGCGCGTGGAGTGCTGTTCCTCGCGCGTCACCCGGTACGACGGGCACATCACGCCCGCCCCGCCGGTCGCCGTCTCACGGCACTTGGCCACGCCCACGCACCGCCGCACCGCGCCCGCGAAGTCGCCGTCGTCGTCCGCGTAGCCGAAGACCACCGGCAGCGGCCGCCGCGGCAGCACGTCGAAGCGGAGGTTCTCGTCCAGCGCGTAGGGCCGTACGAGCATGCCGGGGTTGAGGCCGCCGTCGGGGTCCCAGAGGTCCTTGAAGCGCTCGAAGAGCCGGACGACGTCCGTCCCGTACATCTTCGGCAGGAGCTCGGCCCGCGCCTGCCCGTCGCCGTGCTCGCCGGACAGGGATCCGCCGTGGGCGACGACCAGTTCCGCGGCCTCGCCGGAGAAGTCCCGGAAGCGCCGCACCCCGTCCGCGCTCAGCAGGTCGAAGTCGATGCGGACGTGGATGCAGCCGTCGCCGAAGTGGCCGTAGGGCGCGCCGTGCAGGCCGTGGCGGCGCAGGAGGGCGCGGAAGTCGCGCAGGTAGGCGCCGAGGCGGGCGGGCGGGACGGCGCAGTCCTCCCAGCCGGGCCAGGCCTCGGTGCCGTCGGGCATGCGGGTGGCGGTGCCGGCGGCGTCGTCCCGGACGCGCCACAGGGCGCGCTGCCCGGCCGCGCCGGTGACCACCACGGCGCCGGTGGTCGCCGGTGCGGCGGCCCGTACGAGCTCTTCGGCGCGCGCACGGGCCTCGGCGGCCGTGGCCCCGCCCGTCTCGGCGAACAGCCACGCCGCGCCCTCGGGCAGTCCGGCCGCCGCCGCGCGGCCCACGAGGTCGGCGGCCATGCCCTCGACGGTCAGCGGCCCGTGCGGCAGGAGCAGGTGGGCGGCGTCCGCGGCGGCGCTCTCGTCCGCGTACGCCAGCACGGCCAACGCGCGGGCCCGCGGCGCCTCCACGAGCCGTACGGTCGCCTCCGTCAGCACCCCGAGCGTGCCTTCGCCGCCGGTGAAGGCACGGGCCACGTCGGTGCGCCGCTCCGGCAGCAGGGCGTCCAGCGCGTAGCCGGAGATGCGGCGCGGAAGGCCGGGGAAGCGGGTGCGCAGGGCCGCCAACTCGCTGCCGACCAAGTCGCGGAGGCCTTCGGCGAGCCGTTCGGGCAGCCCCTCCCACCCCTGTCCGAGCCGGGCCCGCTCGCCCGCGTAGGTGAGGACGTCCAGCGCGTGCACGTTGTCGGCCGTCGTGCCCCAGGCCACGGAGTGCGCGCCGCACGCGTTGTTGCCGATCATGCCGCCGAGCGTGCAGCGGGCGTGCGTGGACGGGTCGGGGCCGAACGTCAGGCCGTGCGCGCCCGCCGCGTCCCGGAGCGCGTCGAGGACGACGCCGGGCTGGACGACGGCCGTACGGGCTTCCGGGTCGATCGCCGTGATCGCGTTCATGTGGCGGGTGAAGTCGAGCACCACGCCCTCGCCCGTGGCCTGGCCGGCGATCGAGGTGCCGCCGCCGCGGGCGACGACCGGCACGCCGTGCGCACGGCAGACGGCGAGCGCGGCCGCCACGTCCCCGGCGTCGCGCGGGGCGACCACGCCCAGGGGCACGCGCCGGTAGTTCGAGGCGTCCATGGTCGCGAGGGCCCGGTCGGCGGCCCCGAAGCGGACGTCGCCGCGCACGTCCTTCCGGAGGGCGGCGGCCAGCTCCCCGCGCAGTGCCTCGCGGTCCCCGCGGCCTACGCCGCCGCCACCGCTTCGGCGGCCTTCGCCGCCTTCGCCGCCATCGCCGCCACCGCCGCCACCGTCAGCGTCACTCTCCACAAGATCAGCCATACCTCCCATACTGCACAGCCCCCGCCCGTCCCCGTCTCACCGAACGGACGTTTTACTGATCGGAAACTCCGCACGGACTAGGCTGCCTCCGTGGCTGATATCCAGATCCCCGCTGACATCAAGCCCGCCGATGGTCGCTTCGGCGCGGGCCCGTCCAAGGTGCGTACGGAGGCGCTCGCCGCGCTGGCTGCCACCGGAACCTCTCTGCTCGGCACGTCCCACCGCCAGGCCCCGGTCAAGAACCTGGTCGGCTCGGTGCGCGACGGCGTGCGCGCGCTCTTCTCCCTGCCCGACGGCTACGAGGTGATCCTCGGCAACGGCGGCTCCACCGCCTTCTGGGACGTCGCGACGCACGGCCTGATCGAGAACAAGTCGCAGCACCTCTCCTTCGGCGAGTTCTCCTCCAAGTTCGCGAAGGCCGCGAAGCTCGCGCCGTGGCTGGCCGAGCCGACCGTCATCTCCTCCGAGCCCGGCACCCACCCGGAGCCGAAGGCGGAGGCCGGCGCCGACGTCTACGCCCTCACCCACAACGAGACCTCCACCGGCGTCGCCGCGCCGATCCGGCGCGTCGAGGGCGCCGACGAGGGCGCGCTCGTGCTGGTCGACGCCACGTCCGGCGCGGGCGGCCTGCCCGTCGACATCGCCGAGACCGACGTCTACTACTTCGCCCCGCAGAAGTCCTTCGCCTCCGACGGCGGCCTGTGGCTCGCGGTCTTCTCCCCCGCGGCGCTGGAGCGCGCGGCGCGCGTCCACGCGTCGGGGCGGCACGTTCCCGAGTTCTTCTCCCTGCCGACCGCGATCGACAACTCCCTCAAGAACCAGACGTACAACACCCCGGCCCTCTCCACCCTCTTCCTGCTGAACCAGCAGCTGGAGTGGCTGAACGGCCAGGGCGGCCTGGACTGGGCGGTCCGCCGCACCGCGACCTCCGCCCGCACGCTCTACGGCTGGGCCGAGGCCTCCAAGCACGCGAGCCCGTTCGTGGCCGACCCGGCGAAGCGGTCGGCCGTCATCGGCACGATCGACTTCACGGACGACGTGGACGCGGCGGCCGTCGCCAAGGTCCTCCGCGCCAACGGCATCGTCGACACCGAGCCGTACCGCAAGCTCGGCCGCAACCAGCTGCGCATCGCGATGTTCCCGGCGATCGAACCGTCCGACGTCGAGGCCCTGACGGCCTGCGTCGACTACGTGATCGAACAGCTCTGACGGACGGTCCCTCCGGGGACCGAGCCTGACGACCACCGCGGCGCGGCCATGCACCACCGGGCCGCGCCGCGGTGGTGATCCGCCGGGAGTTACCGGGCCGGCCCCGGAGCGCATGCCTCAGGCAGGAAACCCCCGCCGCGGTGGTGATCCGCCGCTGCGGCGGCAGAAGAAAGCCGGTCCCTGCGCCCCGCGCACCCGCAGTCCCTGCCGCAGGCAGGAAACCCCCGCCGCAACGGCGCGCAACCGAAACGGCGCATACCGGCGGTGCCGAACAACCCCACGCCGGATTCCCGCCACGCACAGCGCAGCGGCAACCGCAGCGTCAGTCGCGGCGGCGCAGCAGCCGTCGCAGGCCCACCGCCGCGCCCGCGGCCACGGCGAGGGCGCCCGCGCCGATGAACAGGGTGCGGTTGCCGTCGCCCGTGCCGCTGCCGGACGACGCCCGGGAGCCGCCGTCGCCGTTCTTCGCGTCGTCGGCCCGCTTGGGCACCGAGTCCGGCAGCAGGTCGCCCTCCAGGGTGACCGGCTGCACCGTGCTGCGCTTGCCCTCCGAGCCGTACATCAGGGCCCGGCCGTCCGCCGTGAAGGTGACCGACTCGCCCTGGCGCTGCAGCGGTACGGCCGGGCTGCCGATCTCCTGGGGGCGGCCGTCCTGCCAGCGGTACTCGCGGGCGTCGAAGTAGCCGCGGACGACGAGCCGGGTGCCGTCGGGGGAGAACGCGCCGTCCGTGGCCCACAGGTTGATGTCGGCGGTCCGCCGGAAGACGTTGACGCCGGACGCGGAGAGCCGCTCCGGCGCCTCGTACAGGGCGCCCTTGCCCGAGCGCTTCTTGCTGACGATGTACACGCGCCCGGTCTTGGGATGCACCATCAGCGACTCGGCGTCGCGCGGGCCGTCGTCGTAGCGGACGGTGTAGCGGGTGGGGGTGAGGGTGGTGTCCTCAAGGGTCTTCGGCTCGGGGAAGCGGTAGATCCACACCTCCGGCCAGCGGCCGCCGAAGTTGTCGCCGATGTCGCCGAGGTAGATGCTGCCGTCCGGTCCGATGGAGATGGCCTCGACGTCGCGCGGCTCGACCCCGGCGAGGGTGACGGTGGCGACCGTGCGGCCGGTGCTGCTGTCGACGGCGTAGACGTACGCGCCGTCACCGCTGTCGTTGTGCGTCCAGTACACGCCGGGGTGGGTGCGGCTGGCCGCGAGGCCGCTGGACTCCTTGATCCGGGGGTCCTCGATGGTGAAGCCCGAAGCGGACGAGGGGGACGAGGCGGAAGCGGAGGCACCGGCGGCCGGCCGCGCGGCGCCGTCGTCGGCCAGGGCCGGGCCGGCGGTCAGCACGGCGGGCACGGCCAGCACGGTCAGCGCGGCGGCTGCGAGGGCGGCACGTGCGGCGGGGAACGGGCGTGGACGCATGGATCCAAGCGTGCCATCCGGGCCGGTGCCACGGGTGCGTGCACCGCCGCCCCGCCCCACCCGCCCGGAACTCGACACTCCCCCTATCCCGCGCGCCTCGCTGATCTGCACCGCACTCCGGACGACCCGGCGAACGCGAAAAGTATTCGCCAACCGAGCGGCCGAAAACCGTCCACAGAAAAGAACGCATTGGCGAATTCCCGCACTGCCGTACGCAGTCGACCCGTATAGGTTTCCGACCGAACGGCAATCAGTTCCAGGGAGGAAAATCAATGAAGCGCATCAAGCGCCGCCTGGCCTACGCAGCCGTGGGTTCGATCATGGCGGCCGGCACCGGTCTGGTGGGAGCCACGGCCGCCTCGGCCGCACCGGCGCCGCACGTCTCGTCCTGCGACAGCTACCGCAACAACGGGACCGTGTGGACGGCCAACTGCCGCGTCGACTACGGCAAGTCCCAGTCGTGGACCCGCTGTTCCGACGGCACGGTGCTGTACGGCGCCTGGGTGGGCACGGGCTACTGGATCTTCAGAGGGGACTGCTCCGGCCACGGCCGGATCGTCAGCTACGGCCACACGGACAGCCCCTGACCGCCCCCGGTCGCACCGCGACCGGATCGAGGTGATGACTCCGCCCCGCCGGAACGCCGGCGGGGCGGATCCTCCGCTTTTCCGGACCGCCCCGTCAACCACATTTCCGCATTTCATGACCGCGCCCGGCGAAATACTCCGTTCACACTCCCCGGCAAAAGCGGAACGGAAATCCACGGCGGCGCGCCGGCCCCGTACCCGACCCTCCTGCGCCCCGCCCGCCCCACCATCCGCGATGATGTGCACATGCGGATCATGTTCGTCGGCGACTCGATGACCATCGGTAGCGCCGGTGACCTCACATGGCGCTACCGCATGTGGCAGCACCTCAACGCGACGTACGGCGGCCCGTACAAGATCGTCGGCCCGCGCCGCGAGCTGTACGACCCGGCCGCCGACGCGCCCGTCTCGTACGCCTACGGCGCACCGGACTTCCCCGAGCGCGCCCGCGCGCACCTCGCCGGCTGGGGCGAGGGCTGGCTGCACATGGCCCCGCTCGTCGGGGACGCGGTCCGGGCCGGCCGCGCCGACACCCTGCTCGTCTCCCTCGGCCTCATCGACCTCGGCTTCTACACCAACGCCGAGCAGACGGCCGGGAACGTGCGCCGCTTCATCGCCGAGGCGCGCGCCGCCAACCCGCGCGTACGGGTCGTGCTGATGCCCGTCATCCGCAACGTCCGGGCCAACAACGACCCGCCGTTCGCCGCCGAGTGCGAGCGCTTCAACGAACTCCTCGGCAAGACCGTCGCCGACCTCGGCACCCCCGGCTCACCGCTGCTCCTCGCGTCCCGCCCGGACGGCTGGGACATGGACCGCGACACGTACGACGGCACGCACCCCAACGCGGCCGGCGAACACCGCCTGGCCGCCGCCTTCGCGGACGCGCTGCACCAGGCGTGGGATGTGGGCGGGGCGTACGAACCGGCGGCCTAGCCCGCTGGGGCACCGCGCCCCATGAGAGGTGCGGGGCGGTGCCGGATCTGCGGCTCCGCCGCGTGGGCGCGACCAGCCGCACAGGGCCCGCGGCCGCGCGCCGGTGCCCTGCCCGTACGCATGGGCAGGGCACCGGCGCGCCTCCTCGCTCAGGCCCTCACCAAGCGAACGCCTCCGGCGAAGCCCCCGGTCCCGGGAAGATCTCGTCCAACTGGCCGAGAAGCTCGGCGGAAAGCTCCAGCTCCACGGCGCGCAGCGCCGACGCGAGCTGGTCGGCCGTGCGCGGGCCGACGATCGGACCGGTCACTCCGGGCCGGGTGAGCAGCCAGGCGAGGGCCACCTCGCCCGGCTGCAGGCCGTGCTTGTCGAGCAGGTCCTCGTAAGCCTGCACCTGCTCGCGGACCTTGGTGTTCGCGAGCGCGTCCGCCGACCGCCCGGACGCCGCGCGGGCGCTGCCGCCCTCCCGTTCCTTGCGGATGACGCCGCCGAGCAGCCCTCCGTGCAGCGGCGACCAGGGGATGACGCCCAGGCCGTAGCCCTCGGCGGCCGGGATGACCTCCATCTCGGCGCGCCGCTCGGCCAGGTTGTACAGGCACTGCTCGCTGACGAGCCCGAGCGAGCCGCGCCGCCGGGCGGCCTCGTTGGCCTGGGCGATGTGCCAGCCGGCGTGGTTGGAGGAGCCCGCGTAGACGATCTTGCCCTGCTGGACGAGGACGTCGATCGCCTGCCAGATCTCGTCCCACGGCGTCGCCCGGTCGACGTGGTGGAACTGGTAGAGGTCGATGTGGTCGGTCCGCAGCCGCTTGAGGCTCTCGTCGACGGCGCGCCGGATGTTCACGGCGGACAGGCGGTCGTGGTTCGGCCAGTCGGCGCCGTCCGGGCCCATGTTGCCGAAGACCTTGGTGGCGATGACGACCTTGTCGCGGCGGCCGCCGCCCTTGGCGAACCAGGTCCCGATGATCTCCTCGGTCCGGCCCTTGTCGTCACCCCAGCCGTAGACGTTGGCGGTGTCGAAGAAGTTGACGCCCGCGCCGAGCGCGGCGTCCATGATGGCGTGGCTGCCGGCTTCGTCGGTCTGCGGGCCGAAGTTCATGGTGCCGAGGACGAGCCGGCTGACCTTGAGGCCTGTGCGTCCGAGCTGCGTGTACTCCATGGCGCCCTAGCCAACGCCCTTGAGCGCGCTCAAGGCAAGAGCGACCCGGGGCTTGAGCCCGCACGAGCGGAAGCCGGGCTCACGGCCTCAGGGGGTCACTTCACCGCTGCCACCACGGCGACGACGACGAGGATCGCGGCGAGCGCGGCGGTCATGATGCGGTTTCTGGTCTTCGGGTCCACGCATCGAGCGTAACCGGAGGGGTGGGGGCGCCCTGCCCGCGGGCCGGTCCGCTCCGTGGGCCGGTCCGCCCTCTGCGGCCTGGTCCGCCCTCCACGGGCCGGTCCGCCCTCCGTGGGCCGGTCTACCCGCCCAGCTCCCACGCCGCCACCGTCTCGTAGCGCGGGCGCTCGCCGGGGACGCCACCGCCCGGGAGCCGGCTGCGCATGAGCTCCAGCCGCTGCACGGTCCAGGGCGTGCCGCTGAAGCCGGCGAGGCTCTCGGCGTACGGGCGAAGGTGCACCGGCCCCGCGGCGCGGGCGAGGGTCAGGTGCGGGTGGAAGTCGTGCGTGGTGTCGACGGCCACACCCGCCCGGCGCGCTCCGGCCGCGGCCGAGCGGGCCAGGTCGCGCAGGATCGTGCGCTCGCCGTCCGCGCCGACCCACAGGATCCGGTCCCCGAACCGCCCGCCCCCGGCGAACCGCAGTTCGTGCGGCGGGTGCCGGTGGGCGGCGCGGCCGAGCCGCTCGGTCAGCTCCGGCAGCAGAGCCGGGTCGACCTCGCCGAGGAAGGCGAGCGTGAAGTGCCAGCCGGCCGGCTCGGTCCAGCGCAGCAGGTCCGCACCGGGCAGCCCGCGCAGGGCGGCCGTGGCCCCGGCCAGCTCGGCGACGGCCGCCTCCGGCGGCACGACAGCGGCGAAGAGTCGCATAGGACCAGTCTCCCCTTTGGGGAGGGGTTTACGGATGCGATGCGGGGGCGCATTGCTTCGGCGGTGCCGGGCCCCGCGTGGCTTCCGCGGCGCGGCGGCTCGGACGGCTTCGGGGGTGCCGAGGCTCAGACGCCTTCAGCGGTGCCGGGGCTCGGGCGGCCTCGGCACCGTCGGCGAGGAGCGGTGCGGCTTGTCGCGTTGCGGCGAGGAGGGAGGGGCGGGGTCTCTTCCACGAGTCGTGCCGCCGGGTAGGAAGACGCCGCCGCGAGGGCTACACGCCACGGCGGCGCAGCCCGGCGGTGCCGGAGCCGCCCGGGCCGGGCCGGCGTACCCCGGCCCGGCAGCCTCGCCCCGGGCGAGCCCGGAACCCCGCCCCCGCCGCACGGCGCTACGCCGTCGCCAGCTCCTCCGCAGGAGAACCCGCGGGCCGCCGCGGTACGAAGGCCACGTGCGTGTGGCCGCGCCGCAGGTCGACCTTCAGCCGCAGGTCGCCCACCCGGGCCAGGACCAGGCCCACGCCGACCGCCGCGAGCGTGGCGACCGCGCCGCCGGCGAGGAAGCCGACGCGGGCGCCGTAGGCGTCGGTCACCCAGCCGACCAGCGGGGCGCCGAGCGGCGTGCCGCCCATGAACACCATCATGAACAGGCTCATGACACGCCCGCGCATCGCGGGATCCGTGCCGAGCTGGATGCTGGAGTTGGCGGTCACGTTGATGGTGAGGCCGAACATGCCGATCGGCACGAGCAGCGCCGCGAAGACCCAGAACGAGGGCGCGAGCGCGGCCGTGATCTCCAGGACGCCGAAGAGCAGGGCGGCGCCGACGAGGAACCGCAGCCGCGAGCTGCCCCGGCGCGCGGCGAGCAGGGCGCCCACCAGGGAGCCGCCCGCCATCAGAGTGTTGAGCAGGCCGTACGTGCCCGCGCCGGCGTGGTAGACGTCGTTGACGAAGGCCGTGAGCCAGATGGGGAAGTTGAAGCCGAAGGTGCCGATGAAGCCGACGAGGACGATCGGCCAGACGAGGTCGGGCCGCCCGGCCACGTAGCGCAGGCCCTCCCGCAGCTGGCCCTTCGCGCGCGGCGCGCGGTCGACCTTGTGGAGCTCGGCGGTGCGCATCAGCAGCAGCCCGGCGACGGGCGCGACGAAGGACAGGCCGTTGAGGAGGAACGCCCAGCCGCTGCCCACGGCCGTGATGAGCACACCGGCGACGGCGGGCCCGACCAGCCGGGCGGACTGGAAGTTGGCGGAGTTGAGGCTGACGGCGTTGCGCAGGTCGGCGGGGCCGACCATCTCCACGACGAAGGCCTGGCGGGCGGGGTTGTCGACCACGGTGACGAGGCCGAGGACGAACGCGGTGAGGTAGACGTGCCAGACCTGCACATGGCCGGAGAGGGTGAGCACGGCGAGCGCGAGGCCGGTGAGGCCCATGGCGGCCTGGGTGAGGACGAGCAGCCTGCGCTTCGGGCAGCGGTCGGCGATGACGCCGCCGTAGAGCCCGAGGAAGAGCATGGGCAGGAACTGCAGGGCCGTGGTGATGCCGACGGCGGCGGAGGAGCCGGTGAGGCTGAGGACCAGCCAGTCCTGGGCGATGCGCTGCATCCAGGTGCCGGTGTTGGAGACGACCTGGCCGGTGGCGAAGAGGCGGTAGTTGCGGATTCTGAGGGAACTGAAGGTGCCGCCCTTGGACCCGGGCTCAGGGCTCTCGGCCGGTCCGGTCTCGGTCAGGGCGGCGCTGCGTACGGCGTCGTCGTGGCTGTTCGGTGCGGGTGCGGAGTCTGCTCCGGGTCCCGTACTCAAAGTGGGTTCGCCTCCTCCTGGCGCGTCTTACAGGTGCGCGAGCTTCTCGAGGACGGGTGCGGCGGCGCGCAGCGTCGCCCACTCCTCCTCGTCGAGCCGCCCCACGAGCTCGGTGAGCCAGACGTTCCGCTTGCGGCGGCTCTCTTCGAGCATGGCCTCGGCCCGCTCGGTCTGGGTGACCACCTTCTGGCGGCGGTCCTCGGGGTGCGGCTCCAGCCGGACCAGGCCCTTGGCTTCGAGCAGGGCGACGATGCGGGTCATCGACGGGGGCTGCACGTGCTCCTTGCGGGCGAGCTCACCGGGGGTGGCGCTGCCACAGCCGGCGAGCGTGCCCAGCACCGACATCTCCGTGGGGCTGAGCGATTCATCGACCCGCTGGTGCTTGAGCCGACGCGACAGGCGCATGACACCGGAACGCAGGGAGTTCACTGCGGCGGTATCGACTTGGGGGTCCCGGTCCGACATGTCCTTAGCCTAACTCATTACCCGAACTAAATAAAGTGGATTCGGCGGGGCGCCCGGTGGCACGCGGCACATCGCCGGAAGCAGGCCGTCTGCAGGACCCCGCGCCCCCTGCGCGGGGCCAAGCATGTGATGGCCAGATCATTGCGGCGAACCGGCACCGCTGACAAAAGTCACGTGCGGTCGGTGATCGACGGCACTGCCGGAGACCCCGGCCCTGCCGCGAAAGTAGGAACACCGGAAGCCGTACGGCTACGGGACGCAGCACAGCCCCGGGGGAATCCGATCATGAGCGACACGGCCACCGCCACGCAGACGCAAGCACAGACGCAAGCGCAGGCGGAGGCGCAGGCGCAGGCGACCACCGTCGGAGGGACCGCCCCGGCCGTCCCGCGCGGGCAGGCGCTCCGGGACAGCTTCGCGCCGCTCCTCGTGGACGCCGTCCTGCCGATGGCCGCGTACTACGCCCTCAGCAAGGGGTTCGGCATGGGCACGGTCGCGGCCCTGGGCTGGAGCAGTGCGCTGCCCGCCGCGCGGACCGTCTGGGGCCTGGCCAAGGAGCGCCGGGTCAACGCCCTCGCCGCGCTGATCCTCGTCGTCAACCTCGTGGGGCTGGTGCTCAGCGGCGTCAGCGGGGACGCCCGGCTGATGCTGGCCAAGGACAGCGCCGTCAGCAGCGTCGTCGGACTCGTGGTGCTGGTCTCCGCGGTCGCCGGGCGGCGGCCGCTGATGACGACCGGCCTCAAGCCGTGGGTCGTCAAGGGCGATCCGGCGCGGATGGCCGCGTGGGACAGGCTGTCGGCCCGCGACGCACGGTTCCGGCGCACCGAGCGGACGTTCTCCGTCGTGTGGGGCAGCGCGCTGCTGGCCGAGTGCGTCGCGCGGGTCGTGGGCGCGTACACCCTGCCGGTCGGCACGATGGTGTGGCTGGGGAACGTGATCCTCGGCGTGGCGATCGTCGCCGCGATGGTGATCGGCGGCGGACTGGCCGCGGACCCCATGGAGAAGATGGTCGACGCGGAGACGGCCCGCCCCGCCGCGGGCTGAGGCCCCGGAGGCCTGCGGGCCTACGGGCCCCGGACTTGCAGGCCCCGGGCCGCCAGGCCTCCGGGCCTACGGGCCTACGCTGGAAGTGCGGCCCAGTGAACGAACCCCCGGGAGGCCGTCATGACCAGGAAAGTCGCCGACTGCCGCAGGTTCCCCAGCGAGACGGACTGCTCACTGACCATCACCGGCGAGGAGGACGAGGTCATCCGCGCCGCCAGCGAACACGCCGTCTCCGTGCACAAGCACAAGGACAGCCCCGCACTGCGGGAGCAGATCCGGCAAATGCTGGAGGACGAGCAGGCCAGCGCGTAGCCCCTACGCCGGGAAGCGCCTGCCCACCCAGCGCCACGTCAGCTCCAGCGCCGCGGCCGCCACCGCCGCGATGGCGACGGCGGCCCACGGCATGGTCGCGCCCACCAGCTTCAGCGCGAAGAAGTGCTGGAGCCAGGGCGTGGCGAGCACGACGAGGAAGCCCGCGGCCATGGCCAGGACCAGGCCGATCCGCCACCACGTGTACGGGCGCGCGATGATCGCGAGGACCCACAGCGAGATCAGGAACAGCGTCAGCGTCGCCGCGCTGGTCTCCGCGTCCAGGGCGCCGACGCCTGCGTAGTAGTGCCGCGCCAGCAGGTACGCGGCGAAGGTGGCGACCCCCGCGATGGCGCCGGCCGGGATCGCGTACCGCATGACCCTGCGGACGAAGTGGGGTTGCGCGCGCTCCTTGTTCGGCGCGAGGGCCAGGAAGAAGGCCGGGACGCCGATGGTGAGCGTGGAGAGCAGCGTCAGGTGGCGCGGGAGGAACGGGTACGGCACCTGGGAGCAGACCACGAGGATCGCGAGCAGCACCGAGTAGACCGTCTTGGTCAGGAACAGCGTCGCCACGCGCGTGATGTTGCCGATGACGCGGCGGCCCTCCGCCACCACCGACGGCAGCGTCGCGAAGCTGTTGTTCAGCAGCACGATCTGGGCGACGGCCCGGGTCGCCTCGGAGCCCGAGCCCATCGAGACGCCGATGTCGGCGTCCTTGAGCGCCAGGACGTCGTTGACGCCGTCGCCGGTCATGGCGACGGTGTGGCCGCGGTGCTGCAGCGCCCCGACCATGTCCCGCTTCTGCTGCGGGGTGACCCGCCCGAAGACCGCGCCCTCGTCCAGCGCGCGCCCCATCGCCTCCCGCTCCGCGGGCAGCCGCCGCGCGTCGACCGGCCCCTTGGCGCCGGTCAGCCCGAGCTTGGCGGCCACGGCGCCGACGGAGACGGCGTTGTCGCCCGAGATGACCTTCGCGGAGACGTTCTGCTCGGCGAAGTAGCGCAGGGTGGCGCCCGCGTCCGGGCGCAGCCGCTGCTCCAGGACGACCAGCCCGGTGGGGTGTACGCCGTCGGTGACGCCCGGGTCGTCCAGGCCGCGCGTGGCGCGCGCGAGCAGCAGCACCCGCAGCCCCTTGGCGTTGAGCTCCTCGACGTGCGCGAGGGCGGGGTCGCCCGCGGGCAGCAGCACGTCGGGGGCGCCGAGGAGCCAGGTGGCGCTCTCGCCGTCGGGGGAGCGCAGGGCGGCGCCGCTGTACTTGCGGGCGGAGGAGAAGGGGAGGGAGTCGGTGCACTGCCAGTGCGGGCCGTCCGGCGACGGATAGGCGTCGATGATCGCCTGGAGGCTGGCGTTGGGGCGGGGGTCGGCCTCGCCGAGCGCGCCGAGCACGTGGCGTACGTACGCCTCGCCCTTCTCGGAGGCTGTTCCTGTTCCTGTTCCGGTTCCTGGTCCGGTTCCTGGTCCGGCCGGGGCCGCCGCGCCGTCCAGCAGGCGCAGCTCGCTGACGTCCATGCCGCCCTCGGTGAGCGTGCCCGTCTTGTCCAGGCAGACGACGTCGACGCGGGCCAGGCCCTCGATCGCGGGCAGCTCCTGCACCAGGCACTGCTTGCGCCCCAGCCGGATCACTCCGATCGCGAAGGCCACGGACGTCAGCAGCACCAGCCCCTCCGGGACCATGGGCACGATCCCCGCGACCATCCGCCGGACGGCCTCCCTCCAGTCGTGGTCCTGGAGGATCCACTGGCTGAGGATCAGGCCGATCGCGGTCGGGAACATCATCCACGTCACGTACTTGAGGATCTGGCTGATACCCGTGCGCAGCTCCGAGTGGACGAGCGTGAACCGGGACGCCTCCTCCGCGAGCTGGGCCGCGTACGCCTCCCGCCCGACCTTGGCCGCGGCGAACGCGCCACCGCCGGCCACGACGAAAGAGCCGGACATGACGGGGTCCCCGGGCCGCTTCAGCACGGGGTCGGCCTCACCGGTCAGCAGCGACTCGTCGATCTCCAGCCCGTCGGCCTCCAGGACGCGCCCGTCCACGACGCACTTGTCGCCCGGCCCGAGCTCGATCACGTCGTCGAGGACGATCCCGGACGTGGGGATCGGGCGGGGCGCGCCGTCGCGGCGAACGGTCGGCCTGGCCTCGCCGATGACGGCGAGCGAGTCGAGGGTCTTCTTGGCCCGCAGCTCCTGGACGATGCCGATCGCCGTGTTGGCGACGATCACGAAGCCGAAGAGGCCGTCCTGGATGGGGCCCACGACGAGGATGATCAGGAAGAGGACGCCGATGATGGCGTTGAAGCGGGTGAAGACGTTGGCCCGCACGATCTCCGCGGTGGAGCGCGAGGAGCGGACGGGCACGTCGTTGACCTCGCCCCGGGCCACGCGCTCGGCGACCTCGGCCGCGCTGAGGCCCGGGTGCGGCGCGGGCAGGTGCTCCTCGGTCGCGGTCTGCGCCGGATCGCTCATGAATCCGACGGTACGGGGACGCTGGGCGCTCTGCCTTCCGAACCAGCCGCAATCGGCCGCGGCGCTCGAAGGGCGGCAGCCGGCCGCGGCGCCTGCGCCGCTCGGTGGCGCCGCACCCGGGACGGGGGGCGCGCACCCACGGAACCGCCGCGGCTGGGGGCACCTCCCAGCGGTAGCTGGGGGAGCTCAGCCCCGCGGGCGTTGCCGGCGGTGCCGTGCCCGCCTCAGGCCGGTCCGGCACCGCCGGTCCGGCACCGCCGGTCAGCCTGCCGGGTGGCTGGGTCGCCGTTGCGGCGGAGGCACCCGCGGTGCCTAACGGGCCGCGTCCGCCGCCCCCCGCGGAGCGGACTCCGCGCGGCGGATCGCCGCATCGCGCTTGCGTACGTACCAGACGCCGATCAGGCCCAGCCCGCCGCCGGCCAGGCACGTCCACAGCCACCACAGGTGACCGTGGTCGTCGAACCAGCCGTAGAAGGGCAACTGGACGAGGAAGAGGACGAACCAGATGACGGTGCCGCCGGTGATGGTGGCGACGACGTTGCCCTCCAGGGGCTCGGGCGCTTCGTGCCTGGGTGTCCACTTCGTCATGGACGCAAGCGTAGTGCGTGGGCCTCCGCGGCCCGGCGCGAGGCGGCGGTCCGGGCGGGGCCGTGGGAGGAGCCCTTGGCGCATAAGGGTCTACGCGCGGAGATAGCAATCCCGCGCTTGTTTATTCATACTGAATCGAACGGAAGATGACCGGCTGGTTTTGTCTGATCATACAGCTCACGGCCGGTTCATGATCCACGTTCATGAACCACGTTCGTGATCCAACCGCGTGTCCCCCCGCCGCCTGCGTCCCCGCAGGCCCACCCGACTGAGGTCTCGTATGCCCACCTCGGCCACTTCCCCGGTCGACGCCCAGCAGCCGTCCCCGCCGCCGTCCTCCCAGCCCAAGGGCGCCCTCGACCGGTACTTCCGGATCAGCGAGCGCGGCTCGTCGGTCTCCCGGGAGCTCCGCGGCGGCCTGGCCACCTTCTTCGCGATGGCCTACATCGTGGTGCTGAACCCGATCATCCTCGGCGCCGGCCAGGACAAGTTCGGCCACCAGCTGGACAACGGCCAGCTGGTCACGGCCACCGCCCTGATGGCCGGCCTCAGCACCGTCCTCATGGGCGTCATCGGCAACGTGCCCATCGCGTGCGCCGCCGGCCTCGGCATCAACGCCGTCGTCTCGCTCCAGCTCGCCCCCAAGATGAGCTGGCCCGACGCGATGGGCATGGTCGTGCTCGCGGGCCTCGTGCTGATGGTGCTGGTCGCCTCGGGCCTGCGGCAGCGCGTCATGGACGCGATCCCGGGCGGGCTGCGGCGCGCCATCGCGATCGGCATCGGCCTCTTCATCTCGCTGATCGGCCTCGTCGACTCCGGCTTCGTCACCCGCAACCCGGACGCCGCGCACACCACCGTCCCCCTGGGCCTCGGCCAGGGCGGCCAGCTGCACGGCTGGCCCGTGCTGGTCTTCGTCGTCGGCCTCGCGCTGACGTTCATCCTGGTCGTCCGCAAGACGCGCGGCGCGATCCTCATCGGCATCGTCGCCATGACGTTCGTGGCGATCGTCATCAACTCCCTCGCCAAGATCCCGGGCACCAGCTGGGGCCTGTCCGTCCCCCAGGTCCCGGACAAGATCATCGGCGCCCCCGACTTCGGCCTCATCGGTGACATCAGCCTCTTCGGCGGCTTCCGCGAGGTCGGCCTGCTGACCGGCTGCCTGTTCGTCTTCACCGTGCTGCTGTCGGGCTTCTTCGACGCGATGGGCACGATCATCGGCGTCGGCGAGGAGGCCGGGCTCACCGACGAGAACGGCCAGCTGCCCAACATGGGCAAGATCCTCATGGTCGACGGCCTCGCGGTCGCCGGCGGCGGCCTCGGCTCCGCCTCCGCCAACACCTGCTTCGTGGAGTCCACGGCCGGCGTGGGCGAGGGCGCCCGCACGGGCCTCGCCAACCTGATGACCGGCGGCCTCTTCCTCCTCACCCTGGTCTTCACCCCGCTCGCCACGGTCGTCCCCTCCCAGGCGGCCACGCCCGCCCTGCTGGTCGTGGGCTTCCTGATCATGGCGGCGAACGTCAAGGAGATCGACTGGAGCGACTTCACCATCGCGGTGCCGGCGTTCCTGACGATCATCGCGATGCCCTTCACGTACTCGATCACCAACGGCATCGGCATGGGCGTCCTCGCCTTCATCCTGCTGCGGATCGCCGACCGCCGCGGCCGCGAGATCCCCTGGCTGCTGAACGTGGTCGGGCTCTGCTTCCTCGTGTACTTCTTCCTGGACCCGATCGAGCAGATGCTGGGCGTGAAGTAACGCCGCGCTCCCTCCTCTCACCGCGCCCCCGGTGACGGCCCGTTCGGGCCGCCGCCGGGGGCTCTGCGTGCGGCGCCCTCGCCCGGCGGGCGGGCGGGACGGCCTCACCGGTACATCAGCCGCCGCAGGACCGCCTCCACCGGGCCCCGCCACCCCCGGCGCTCGAACACATGCGCCCCGGCCACCGTCACCAGCCACACTCCCACCGCGAACAGGGCCATCGTGGCGCTGGTCAGGCGGCCGCCCACGCCCAGGCCCCAGGCCGCGAGCACCGGGGCGAAGAGCAGCGAATGGGCGAGGTAGCTGGACAGCGACCGCTTGCCGACGGCGGATATCGCCGACACGGCCACCGCCGCCTTCGTGCCGGCCCGCGCCGCCCGTCCGCTCCACCAGTGCACGAACAGCGCCACCACCGCGACGTAGCCGAGCCCGGCCCCGTATCCGGTGAGCTCCCGGAGGACCGTCAGCGCCCCGGTCTCGCTCTGTGCGTCGTCCGGCACGCCGAGCGCTCCGATGTGGGCGAGCGCCGCGGGCAGCGCACCGAGCCAGCCGACCGCGATGCCGAGCACGGCCGTGCGGCGCAGCAGCGGCAGGTGGCGGCCCGGCTCCTCCAGGATGCGGCGGCGCGCGGCCAGGAAGCCGAGCAGGAAGACGGCATAGCCGCCGCCTATCAGGGAGAAGGGGGCCGCGGTGAAGGTGACGAAGAGCCCGGTCGTCAGCCTGGTCCCGGCCGCGGCGAGCCAACTCCCGTCGCCCGCCCCGTAGGCCGCGGCTCCCGGGTCCGCACCCGCGTCCCCCAAGGACCCCAGCTCCCCCTGGATCAGCGCCGATATGACCGGCTGCGCGGACACGAGGACCAGTTGCGCGGCGCCGATCGCGATCCACCACTTCAGGGCGTGGTCGCTCCGCCGGAGGAAAAGCGCGCCGAGCGCGAGGCTCAGCAGGCCGTAGTAGCCGACGATGTCACCCGCCATGAGCAGGGTGGCGTGGGCGAGCCCGATGACTATCAGGAGGAGGCTGCGCCTGCGCAGGATCCTGACCGCGTCGCGCTCGCCGGCACCGGCGGCGGTCAGGCGCAGGAAGAGCTGCATCATGCCGTAGCCGAAGAGGAAGGCGAAGAGCGGATAGACCCGGAGGTCGAGCACCGTGATCATCGCGAACTGGACCGCGTGGTCCGGCCGTCCGCCGGTCACGGGCTGCCACCCCGAAGGCCCGTACGCGGACCGCCACAGGTGGAACGCGGTGTTCGAGAGCACGATGAACAGCAGCATGATCCCGCGCGCCAGATCGGGCGCGAGGGCCCGCTCAGCGGGGCGCACGCCCGCGGGGCGCGGAGCCGGGTGCCGTTCCGGGCCGGGGTCCGGGGTGCTGCGCGCCGGGGTGCTGCGGGCCCCGTCCTGGGTGTCGACCGTCATGCCTCGACGCTAGGGAGCCGATGGTCGGTCAGGCGTCCCTCTTCCGTCCAGGAACGCTTCACTTTCGTCTAGGAGCGCATCACCTTCCGTCAGCGCCTCCCTACGCCACCACCCCGCACTAGGGCTCGTCGATTTGCCGTTCGGGTGAGGGGGAAGCCCGATACCGTACCGGCAAGGGACCGTTGCACCGGCACCGTCGGGAGGGGACTGCTCCATGGCCACCCAGGGCGCAGACGAAAAGAACGGGCCGTTACCGGGCGTCTACCGCATCGACCCCGAGGCATCGCGGATCCGGTTCCGGATGCGGGCGCTCTTCGGGCTGTTTCCCGTCAAGGGGAGCTTCTCCGTCGCGCACGGCCTCGTCACCGTCGCGGAGACCGAATCCTCCTCCACCGTCGAGGCGGTGATCCCCGTCGACAGCTTCGCCAGCGGGCACGCGCAGCGCGACCGGCACGTCCGCTCAGCCGATTACCTCGACTCGGCGCTCCACCCCGAGATCCGATTCCGGAGCGGCGACGTCCGGCGCGCGGGCGGGGAGGTGACGGTGCACGGCGAGCTGACGGTGCGCGGCGTCACCCGGCCGGCCGTCCTCACCCTGGGGGAGGTCGTTGCGGACGGTCCGCGACTGAGCGTGCGGGCCACGACCGTCGTCGACCGCTATGCCTTCGGGGTCACCAACGCCAAGGGAATGACGGGCCGTCGGCTGCGGATCGCCCTCGACGTGGTGGCCGTGCGCTGAGGCCCCGCGCGCTCCCCGTGCCGCCCTGTTCCCGCTGTCACGGTCGTGCAGAACCGGTACCTTCGGGGGGAAAGCGGCCGGTGGTCTCAGGCGGCCCTAGGCGGTCTTAGGGGATTCGGTGGGGATCGAGAGCGATCAGCTTGTGTACGACTATCTGAGCCGGGTCGGTGACATCGCCCAGCGGCAGGCGGAGCTCACCTCCGCCGACCGCATGCGGCTCGTCTCCCGGCTGCGGACGGAGATCGAGCGCCGCAGGGCCTCCGAGGGCGCCGACACGCCCGCCGCCGTCCAGCGCATCCTCACCGGCCTCGGCACGCCGGACGAGGCCGTCGCCGGTGCGGGGGCTTCGACCGGGGCCTCGGCGGGATCCGCCGCGGGCGGGTTCGCGGACCCGGGCGGCCGCGTCCCGGCGCCCCGGCGCGAGGGGGAGCCCGCCCGGGCGGCCGCCCCCTCCGGCCCGCCCTCGTACGCCGCGCCCGAACGGCCCACGGCCGATGTGACCGCGGGGTCCGCCGGGGCCGCCGCGACGGGTGACGCGCCGGACTGGTGGAGCGCCGAGGCCGGTCCCTCCCCGCTGTCCTCGCCCTTCGCGGGCGCGGGTACGGCGCGGAGCACGATCCACGGCTTCACCGGCGGCATCGAGATCCCCGACATACTGAAACCGCCCCCGCGCCCCGGTGACGACCGTGACGAGGCCGCAGAAGCCGCTGCCCGGCAGGGCGAGCACGGCTCGGAAGGCACCTGGGACGAGGAGGACGAGGCGGACGGCCCGCGCCGCCCGAGCCTCTTCCGGCGCGCCGACGGCGCCCCCGTCCCCCCGCTGCTGCTGCTCGTCGCCCTGATCCTGGTCGTGGGTGCCGTGCTCAGCAACTGGATCGTCCTCGCGGCCGGCTGGGGCCTCGCGTACCTCACCCGCAAGCTGTCGCAGACCGAGTCCAAGTGGGCGGTCATGGGCGTGCCCGGCCTCGTAGCGGCCGCCGGGATCGTGTGGCTGTGGGGCCGTACGGAAGGGCGCTGGGGCGATCCGGTGCCGGACGGCGGCCTGGGTGCGGCGATGTCGGACACGTGGCCGTGGGTCCTGCGGGGAGCGGCCGTCGCCTCCGCGGCGTTCGTCGTGTGGCGGTCGCGCCGCCCGGGCTGACGGGACGGCTCCCGGGGCGGCGGGCGGTGTTGCCGGGGGAGGGCGTCCCGTCTCGCCCCCGTCGCGGCGGGGACCGGCCACCGCGACGGCCTCCGGCGGTGCCGGGCCCCTGAGCCCGTACGGCACCGCCGGACACGACCGCCGTGGTCGCGCTCCCCAGCTACCGCCGGGCGGTGCCCCCGGCTGCGGCGGATTCGAGGACCCGGGTCAGACGGCTCCGGTGTCGACAGAGCCGACGGAGGCGACGGTGTCGACGGCTCCATCGTTGCCGGTCTCCGCATCCCACGGCCGCCCCGGGACCACCAGCGGGCTCCCCGTCACCGGGTCCGGGACGACGACCGACTGCAGGCCGAAGACCTCCCGCACCAGGTCCGCCGTCACGATGTCCGCCGGGCGGCCCTGGGCGACGACGCGGCCCGCCTTCATCGCGACGAGGTGGTCGGCGTAGCGCGCCGCCTGGTTGAGGTCGTGGAGCACGGCGACGACCGTACGGCCGCGCTCGCGGTTGAGCCGCCGCACCAGGTCCAGGACCTCCACCTGGTGGGCGATGTCGAGGTACGTGGTGGGCTCGTCCAGGAGGAGCAGGTCCGTCTCCTGGGCGAGGGCCATGGCGATCCAGACGCGCTGCCGCTGGCCGCCGGAGAGTTCGTCCACGGACCGTTCGGCCAGCGCGGTCGTGTCCGTACGGGCCATGGCGTCGGCGACGGCCCGCTCGTCGGCCTCCGACCACTGCTGCCACCAGCGCTGGTGCGGCTGGCGGCCGCGGGCGACGAGGTCCGCGACGGTGATGGCCTCGGGCGCGACGGGCGTCTGCGGGAGCAGGCCCAGGGACTGGGCGATCGCCCGGGTGGGTATGCGGGCGAGGTCCTCGCCGTCGAGCAGGACGGTGCCGCGGGCGGGCTTGAGCAGCCGCCCGAGCGCCCGCAGCAGTGTCGACTTCCCGCACGCGTTGGGGCCGATGACGATGGTGACCTCGCCGTCGGGGACGGCCAGGTCGAGGCCGTCGACGACCGTGCGGTCCTCGTAGGCGAGGGTCAGGTCGCGGGCGGCCAGCCGACTGCCCTGCGCGCGCTCGGTCACGCTGTTCCTCCCGTGTTCCGGGTGCTGTGGCCCTTGATGATGAGCCGGATCAGGTACGGGGCGCCGACCGCCGCGGTCAGCACGCCCACGGGCAGTTGCGTCGGCTCCAGCAGCTTGCGGCCCAGCAGGTCGGCGACGACCACGATGACCGCGCCGGTCAGCGCCGAGGACAGCAGCGGGATCTGTGCGGTGCGCGTCATGCGGCGGGCGAGCTGCGGGGCGAGCAGTGCCACGAAGTCGACGGGCCCGGCGGCGCCCGTGGCGAGGGAGGCGAGGACGACGCCGAGGAGGACGAGCCCGCCCCGAACCCGGTTCAGCCGCACGCCCAGCGCGGTCGCCGTGTCGTCGTCCATGGTGACCGTGCGCTGTGCGCGGGCGGCCCAGCAGAGGAAGGGCGCGAGCGCGAGCAGCGCCCAGGCCAGCGGGGCGGCCTCGTCCCAGCCGGGGCCGTTCAGCGAGCCGGTCATCCACACCTGCGCCCGCTGGGCGACGAGGTAGTCGCCCTTGGTCATGAACAGGTGGGTGACGGAGCGGAGGGCGACGGCGAAGCCGATGCCGATGAGGACGAAGCGGGTGGCGTGCAGGCCGCCGCGCCACGCGAAGGCGTAGACGAGGGCGGCGGCGAGGAGACCGCCGGCGACGGACACGTAGGGCAGGGCGGCGTACGAGGTGAGGCCGAAGGTCATCGCACCGACCGTCAGGGCGCTCGCGCCCTGGGTGATGCCGATGACGTCGGGGCTGGCGAGCGGGTTGCGGGCGACGGTCTGGATGAGCGCGCCGCCGGCGCCGAACGCGAGGCCGACGAGCAGGCCCACGGTCATGCGCGGCAGGCGCAGGGTGCCGACGGTGACCTCTTCGCGCGAGGGCTCGCCGAGGAGGACCTTCAGCACCTCGCCGGGCGCGGCGTAGGTCTTGCCGACGCACAGGTAGGCGAGGCAGGCGGCGGCCAGCAGGACGACCAGGCCGGCGGCGACGGCGGTGCCGCGCCGGTGGACGAGGAAGGACCCGCGCCCGGCCCGTACGAGGGCGTAGCCGGCGGGGCGTGCGGCGGTTCCGGCGCTACGGGCAGCGGTCCCGGCGCCGCGGGCAGCGGTGCTCATACGGCGGCCACCCGCTTCCGGCGGACGAGGGCGACGAGGAAGGGCACGCCGATCAGGGCCGTCATCACGCCGGCCGGGACCTCGCCCGGCGGGAAGAAGACGCGTCCGGCGGTGTCGGCGGCCAGCAGGACGACGGGGCCGAGGAGGGCGGACATGGGCAGCAGCCAGCGGTGGTCGCCGCCGACGAGGGCGCGGGCGATGTGCGGCACGGCGAGGCCGACGAAGGCGATGGGGCCTGCGGCGGCCACGCCGGCGCCGGTCAGGACGGTGGCTCCGAGGCCGCCCGTGATGCGGACGGCGGCGACGTTCTGGCCGAGGCCCTTCGCGACGTCCTCGCCGAGGGCGAGGGCGTCCAGGCCGCGGGCCACCGACAGCACCAGCGCCGCTCCCACGAGCAGGAACGGCCAGATCCGGCCGGCCAGGCCGGTGTCGCTCGCGGAGAGCGCGCCGACCTGCCAGAAGCGGAACTTGTCCAGGACGGACGCCTGGGTGGTGAGCACGGCGGTGGTCAGCGAGACGAGCAGGGCGTTGATCGCGGCGCCGGCCAGCGCGAGTTTGACGGGCGAGGCGCCGCCGCGGCCGCGCGAGGCGATCGCGTAGACGGCGACGGAGGCGAGCGCCGCGCCGCCGAACGCCCACCACACGTAGCCCGTGACGCTCTCGACCCCGGCGAGCATGATCGCGAGGACGACGCCGACGGCCGCGCCGTGGCTGATGCCGAGGATGCCGGGGTCGGCGATCGGGTTGCGGGTGATGCCCTGCAGGGCCGTGCCGGCCAGGGCGAGGCCGGCGCCGACCATCAGGCCGACGAGGGTCCGCGGCAGCCGCATCTCGCGGACGACCGTGGCGTCCTTGCCGTCGCCTCCGTGCAGCAGGGCGTCGAGGACGTGGCCGGGGGCGACCGGGCGGGCTCCCACGGCGAGGCTGAGGAGCACCGCGACCAGCAGGGCGGCGACCGCGGCCACCGTCCAGCCGATCCGGCGCCTGACCAGGGAGGATCTGGGGGTGCTGAGCGGGACGGCGGCTGACATCGCTTCCACGGGGGTCGGACGGCCGAAAGGCCGGAATAAGGCGGTTAGGGCAGGCTAAGTGTACGTAGCGGGCTCTTCGGGGGGACCGGGGCCGTCTCCGGCGCCGCGGCGCTCAGGATTCCCCCGCGAGTCCCCCGTGCCGGAAGGCACCAGGCCTTCCCCGCACAATGGGCCCCATGAGTCCCACCGCGCGCACGCCCCGCTTCACGGTCGGCTTCGACCTGGACCTCACCCTGGTCGATTCCCGCCCGGGCATCCGGGCCGCGTATGAGACGCTCGCCGCCGCCACGGGTGCGGCCATCGACATCGACCTCGCCCTGAGCCGGATCGGGCCGCCGCTGGAGCAGGAGCTGGCGCACTGGTTCCCCGCGGAGCGCGTCGCCGAGGCCGCCGCCCTCTACGTGGCCGCCTATCCGGAGCACGGCATCGCCCCCTCCCCCGCGCTGCCGGGCGCCCGCGAGGCCGTGGCCACGGTGCGCGCGCTGGGCGGGCAGGCGGTCGTCGTCACCGCCAAGAACGCCCGGAACGCCCGCCTCCACCTCGATCACCTGCGCATCGAGCCGGACGTGCTCGTCGGCTCGCTGTGGGCGGAGGGCAAGGCCGTGGCGCTGCGCGAGCACGGAGCGGACGTGTACGTGGGCGACCACGTCGGCGACGTGCGCGGTGCGCGCGCGGCGGGGGCGCTGTCGGTCGGCGTGACGACCGGGCCCTGCGCGGCGGACGAGCTGCGGGCGGCGGGCGCGGACGTCGTCCTCGCCGGCCTGACGGACTTTCCGCAGTGGCTGCGCGGCTACCTGGCCGCGGGCGAGCCCGCCGCGGAGGCGCGCGCCTGACGCCGCTGGGCGGCGATCGACTGCAGCACCCCGGCGCCCGCGATGAGGAATCCCACCCCCATGAGCATGCAGACGAAGTACGCTGCGGGGGGCAGCGGATCGGCGCCCAGGAACAGCGGGGCGACCGTCGCCAGGGTGGCCACCGCGCCTACGAGGAAGACGACGGCGCCGATGCGTACCAGCAGATCCCCGGCCCGGGGCGTTTCGCTACTCACCCGACCAGGGTAGATCCCTGGGCGTGGGGTGGGACCGGGGACATCTTGTCACCGGGCCCGGGACCATTAGCCTTGGGGGGTAGCGGGTCTTGCGACCCGCTGTAGTGCTATCAAGAGCTGTTTTTCCGTCGATCGTCATCGATTGCCGATGGTTTCGACGGTCTCCCCATCAATCCCCATTTCCGACGAGACACGAGGACGAGGACAGACGTGCCTACCGGCAAGGTCAAGTGGTTCAACAGCGAGAAGGGCTTCGGCTTTCTCTCCCGCGACGACGGCGGAGACGTCTTCGTGCACTCCTCGGTGCTCCCGGACGGGGTCGACTCCCTCAAGCCCGGCCAGCGGGTGGAATTCGGTGTCGTGGCCGGTCAGCGGGGCGACCAGGCCCTGTCGGTGATGCTGCTCGACCCCACGCCGTCGGTCGCGGCCGCCCAGCGCCGCAAGCCCGACGAGCTGGCGTCGATCGTCCAGGACCTCACCACCCTGCTGGAGAACGTCACCCAGCAGCTCGAGCGCGGCCGTTACCCCGACAAGGCCCACGGCGCCAAGATCGCCGGCATGCTGCGCGCGGTCGCCGACCAGCTGGACGTCTAGCCGTCCGGCACGTCCCTCTTCCCGGCGGGTTTCCCGGGCCGCGGCCCGGGAAGTCCGGTGCGCAACACTCCGCGTGACAGCCGCTCAGACGAAAGCGAGCGCGTCCGGGCCGAGGGGCGGTACGAGCCCCTCGGCCGCGGCCCGGGTGAGCAGCCCGCGGACCGCCGCGTAGCCGTCCTCCCCGAGGCCGGCCGTGAATTCGTTGACGTAGAGCCCGATGTGCTGGTCGGTGACCTTCGGGTCCATCTCCTGCGCATGCTCCAGCACGTACGGGCGCGAGGCCTCCGGGTCGTCCCACGCCATGCGTACGGACGTCCGTGCGGCCTCCGCCAGTTCGCGCAGCCGCTCCGCGCCCAGCGAGCGCTTGGCGATGATGGCGCCCAGCGGGATGGGCAGGCCGGTGGTGTTCTCCCAGTGCTCGCCCATGTCGGCCAGGCAGTGCAGGCCGTACTCCCCGTACGTGAAGCGCGCCTCGTGGATCACCAGGCCCGCGTCCACCTTGCCGTCCCGGACGGCCGGCATGATCTCGTGGAACGGCAGGACGACGACCTCGCCGACCCCGCCCGGCACCTCCGCGGCCGCCCACAGCCGGAAGAGCAGGTACGCCGTCGAGCGCTCGCTCGGCACCGCCACCGTCTTCCCGGCCAGGAACGCGGGGCCCCCACCCGCCTCCCGGGTGAGCACCAGCGGCCCGCAGCCGCGGCCCAGGGCGCCGCCGCACGGCAGCAGCGCGTACTCGTCCAGCACCCACGGCAGGACGGCGTAGGAGACCTTCAGGACGTCGAACTCGCCGCGCTCGGCCATGCCGTTGGTGACGTCGATGTCGGCGAACGTGACGTCCAGGGCGGGCGCGCCGGGGACCCGGCCGTGGGCCCAGGCGTCGAAGACGAACGTGTCGTTCGGGCAGGGCGAGTAGGCGATCTTCAGAGGCTCGCTCATGAGGTGCTCCAGGTCTCGGCGGGAGCCGCCCGCAGCGCCTCCCGCAGCGCGGCGGAGGCCCCGGCGAGGGCCTCCAGGGCGTCGCCGATGCGCCACGCGGCACGGTCGCGCGGGCCGACGGGGTTGGAGACCGCCCGGATCTCCAGGACGGGCACGCCGTGCACGGCCGCCGCCTCGGCCACCCCGAAGCCCTCCATGGCCTCGGCGAGCGCCCCGGGCCGCGCGGCCACGAGGGCCGCGGCCCGCTCGGCGGAGCCGGTCACGGTCGACACCGTGAGCACCTCGCCGCGCTGCGCGCCGGCCGCCTCGGCGACGGCGCGCACCAGTGCCCCGGGGGGCCGGTGCTCCACCGTCCCGAAGCCGAGGTCGGTCACGGGGACGAAGCCGTCGGGCGTTTCGGCACCCAGGTCCGCGGCCACGATCGCGTCGGACACGACGACGGACCCCACGGCCGCGCTGCGGCCGGGGGCGGGGGTCGCGAAGCCGCCGCCGATGCCCGCGGAGACCGCCAGGCCGTAGGGGCTGCCGGAGAGCGCCGCGGCGGCGAGGGCCGTCGCCGTGCCCGCGGCAGCGGCGGCCGGGCCCACGCCCGCGGCCAGCACGTCGATGACGAGCCGCTCCGGGCCGGCCGGGGCGGGCCGGTGCAGCACGTAGCCGGGCACGGCGAACTCGACGACGGGCCCGGAGGCCTCCCCGGTGGCGCCGGGCGTCCCTTCGGCGGTGCCGGGTGCCTTCCCGGCCCCGGCGGGGCCGGCGGCCGCCGCGGACGCGCCGCGGACGACCGCGTCGCGCTCCGCCGCGACGGCGGTGACGACGAGGACGCGCATCAGCGGGACCGCCGGTCCGTCGCCCCGGGGCCCGCCGGGCCCCGGCCTGCCGGCCGCCGGCCCGTCAGCGCTCGTCCGCTCAGCCCTTGTCCAGTTCGAGCTTGACGTTCCACACGCCGTCCTCGGTGATGACCGACAGGATCACGTCCTTCTCGAAGCGCTGCTCCATCCGGTTGACGAAGAGCTGCTCGCCGTTGAGCGACGTGTAGGTCTGCTTGAGCTGGTTGGTCTGCTGCTGGGCGTTGACCGCCACGAGCCAGCCCTTGTCGGCCATCTTGGGGTCGACGCCGACGCGGACCTTGTCGCCCGGCTGGACCTTCACGGTCTTGACGGACTTGTCGGCCATGCACTTGTTGAGGGCGCCCTGGTCGAGCTTCTTGCCCTCGTCGAAGCAGGCGGCCTCGGTGGTCACGGTGGTCGAGCCGACGGTCACCGTCGCCAGGGGCGTCGGCTTGTCGCAGGCGGACAGGGCGACGAGCCCGAAGGCCACGGCGCCGACAGCGGCAGCGGCGCGGCGGCGCTTGCCCCGGAAAATCGCAGCGGTCATGCGGGCAGGCTATCGGGCCGCCCAGGTCAGGCCACGCGGGGGTGCGGTGAGCCACGCCGTGCCGCGGCCAGCAGACCCCGTACGGCTGTCGCGACCCCCAGGGCGAGGACCGCGGCGGCGACCGCCATGCCGAGGGTGCCGTTGAGCGGCAGCAGGATGCCGATCGCGCCGCCGACCACCCAGCTCATCTGCAGCAGCGTCTCGGAACGGGCGAACGCGGACGTACGGACCACCTCCGGCACGTCCCGCTGGATGAGGGAATCCAGGGACTGCTTCCCCAGCGCCTGGGAGATGCCCGCGACGGCCGCGATGACGACCACGAAGAAGGCCCCGTAGAACACGGTCGCGGCGACGGCCGTGCCCAGCGACACCGTCAGGACGAGCGCGATCGTCTTCTCCGGGCCGCGCGAGCGCAGCAGCGCCCCTATCGCCGTGCCCAGGGCGTTGCCGGCGCCCGCGGCGACCGCGACGACGCCCAGGGAGAAGGCCGGACTCAGGCCGCCGAGGGGGTGGACGCGCAGGAGGAAGGCCAGGAAGAAGGTGAGGAAGCCGGACAGCATGCGCAGGGCGCTGTTGGCCTGCAGCGCGTGCAGGACGGAGCTGCCGACGGTGCGGAGGCCGGGGGGCCTGTTCTTTCCGGCACCGTTCTTCTTGGCGTTTTTCCGGTTTTTCCGGTCTTTCCGGAGATTCCATCCGTTCCAGCGATTCCCGCCCTTGCCGCCCTTCCCGCCCCTTCTGCCGGACGTCCCGGCGAGGGCCGGGGCCCGGCGGGGGCGGTGCGGGAGGTGCTCGCCGGACACCAGCCGGGCCCGGGCCTCGCCCTTCGCGGAATCGACCTTGTGCGGGAGCGAGAACGACAGCACCGTGCCGAGGACGAACACGACGAAAGCCCCGTAGAGCGGGAATTCCGGTCCGATTTTGTGCAGCCCCGCGCCCAGCGGGGCCGCCAATCCCGTGGCCAGCAGCCCACCGAGAGTCACCCGGGAATTGGCCTTCACCAGCGAGATCCGTGGCGGCAGCAGCCGCGGCACGACCGCCGAGCGCACCACCCCGTACGCCTTCGA
The DNA here is from genome assembly GCF_049725035.1 of Streptomyces sp. XH2. NCBI lineage: Bacteria > Bacillati > Actinomycetota > Actinomycetes > Kitasatosporales > Streptomycetaceae > Streptomyces > Streptomyces sp. XH2. The sequence continues at coordinate 248,921 of NZ_JBMMMZ010000007.1, forward strand.
CGCCACCAGGACGCCGAGCGCCGCCGGATACAGCTCCAGGCCGCCGGTCGCCACCGCGCCCGACATCGTCAGCGCCAGCAGCGCCCGGGACAGCATCGCGCTCGCCATCGCCGCCCGGCGGCCGTGCGGGAGCCGGTCGAGGAGCGGGCCGATCACCGGGGCCAGGAGGGTGAAGGGCGCCATCGTGACCGCCAGGTAGAGCGCCACGCGGCCGCGCGCCTGGTCCGTGGGGACCGAGAAGAACACCGTGGACGCCAGTGCGACCGTGATCAGCATGTCGCCCGCGGAATTCACGGCGTGCAGCTCGATCAGCTTGCCCAGGCCCGACTCGCCCGCGCCGTGCGCGTGCGTCGCCCTGCGCACGCCCCGCGCGGCAGCCGTGAACGGGGCGCGCAGCACCCGGCCGGCGCCCCGGGCCGTGCGGCGCAGCGGCCCGCCCTCGACCGACCGGATGGCTCCCACCACGCCATACTGCCCCAACTCGCACGGCGCAGGGCACTTTCACGGCCGCGGGCGGCCGCCCCCGACCGGGTCGGCGGACCGGTCGGAAGAGGGCTCGCCGCGGCCCGGCTATACCCGGCGCCGTCGAGCGGGGTAGCGTGCGTAGCGCGCCACCGGCGGTCGTTCCTGGCCGCGCTCCGAGTCTCGATCCCGCAGAATGGGAGGGACTAGGTGTGCACCCGAAACCGTTCGGGCGCGGACGTCGACGCGGTCCTGCGGTCCGCTCCGTCCGCCGACCCGGCCGATCGGCTGGCGCACTCGTGAGACGGCGTGGAAGAGAGAATCGATTCTTGTGAGTGCTGCGATGCGAAGCCGTACCCCGGACCGCCTGTGCGCCGAGGCGGTCGACATGGCCCGTGCGGCGGCCGAGGAGGCCGCCCGGCCCGGCACGGTCGGCGAGCACGTCCAGGCCGTCGCCGACGGGGACCGCGTCGTCACGCACTACTTCCTCTGCCAGGACCCCGGCTACCGCGGCTGGCGCTGGGGCGTCACCGTCGCCCGCGCCTCCCGGGCCAAGGTCGTCACCCTCGACGAGACGGTGCTGCTGCCCGGGCCCGACGCCCTCCTCGCCCCCGAGTGGGTGCCCTGGAGCGAGCGGCTGCGCCCCGGCGACATGGGCCCCGGCGACCTGCTGCCCACCGACGCCGAGGACCTGCGGCTGGAGCCCGGCTGGAGCGGTGAGGACGCCCCGCCGCCGAACTCCGCCGTCTCCGAGGAGATGGACCGCCTCGCCGACGCCGAGGACGCCGACGTCGTCCCCGGCTCCCCCGCCGCCCAGCCGACCGTCCCCGCGCGCGGCACGATCTCGGCCGTCGCCGAAGAGCTCGGGATGCGACGCGCCCGCGTCCTCTCCCGCTACGGGCTGCACACCGCCGCCGACCGCTGGGACGAGAGCCACGGCGGCAAGACCCCCATGGCCCAGGCCGCGCCGGCCTCGTGCGTCAGCTGCGGCTTCCTCGTGCCGATCGGCGGCTCCCTCGGCCAGGCGTTCGGCGTCTGCGCGAACGAGTTCGGGCCGGCGGACGGGCACGTCGTGTCCCTGTCGTACGGCTGCGGCGGGCACTCCGAGGCCGCGGTCATGCCCAAGCCGCCGCGGCCGGCGCCGCCGGTGATCGACGAGACGCTCGTCGACCCCCTGCCGCTTCGCCCTGCGGCGGACGAGGCGGAGGCGCCGTCCGGCGAGGACGACGAGGAGCTCGGGCACTCCTGAGCCACCCCTGGTGCGGGGCGCCCCGGTATCGCGCCGGGGGGCGCTCGTCCTCAAGCTCCCCCAGCTACCGCTGGGAGGTGCCCCCGGACGGGCTGGTTCTTCGCTCGGGCCTGCTCTGCATCCGGCGGCAGGCGTCGGCGTTGACGAGCCGGCCCAGCCATATCCGGCCCGTCCGGCGTTTGAGGACGAGCGCCCGGGCGCGACCGCCCCGGACCACCCGCGGCACAGGCTCCACCACCGACGCACGGTACGTTCTGCCGTAGGAACACCACCGGCGGCAGGAGACGACACGTGAGCGGCACGGCAATGGTGCGGGGCGCGGCCGAAGGCGCGGATCCGTTCGGGACCGGCCGCCTGCGGCGTGGCGTGCTGGACGCCTGGGCGGCGTCGCCGGCCCGTTTCCGGGAGGACGCCAACGCCGAGGAGGACCTGGCGCTCGGCGGCTACCGCGACCGCCTCGTCGTCGAGCTCGCCCAGAACGCCGCCGACGCGGCCGCCCGCGCGGGCGGCCCCGGCCGGCTGCGGCTGACGCTGCACGCGGGCCGCAACGGCCGCCCGGCCGTGCTCGCCGCCGCGAACACCGGTGCGCCCCTGGACGCGGCGGGCGTCGAGTCCCTGGCCACGCTCCGGGCGTCGGCCAAGCGCAGTGAGGAACAGGGCGAGGGAAAGGGCAGCGTCGGCCGGTTCGGCGTGGGCTTCTCCGCCGTCCTGGCAGTCAGTGACGAGCCGGCCGTCGTCGGCCGCTCCGGCGGCGTCCGCTGGTCCCTCGCGGAGGCGCGGGCGCTGGCGGCGCGCGAGGCGGTCCAGGCTCCGGGCCTGGCCGAGGAGATGGCCCGCCGCGAGGGCCACGTGCCGCTCCTCCGGCTGCCGCTCCCCGCCGAGGGCTCCGCCCCGGCCGGCTACGACACGGTCGTCGTCCTGCCGCTGCGCGACGGCGCCGCCGAGGACCTGACCGCCCGTCTGCTGGCGGGCGTCGACGACGCCCTGCTGCTGACCCTGCCGGGGCTGTCCGAGGTCGTCGTCGAGACGGACGGCGTCGTACGGACCCTGACGCGCCGCCAGGAGGGCCCGTACGTCCTCGTGGACGACTCCGAGCGCGGCTCGGCGGCCCGCTGGCGCATCGCCCGGGAGGCCGGGCTCCTGGACGCCGCTCTGCTCGCGGACCGCCCCGTGGAGGAGCGCCTGCGCCCCCACTGGTCCGTGACGTGGGCCGTGCCGGTGGGCGAGGACGGCGCCCCCGTACGCCCCTCCACCGCGCCCGTCGTGCACGCCCCGACGCCGACGGACGAGCCGCTGGGCGTCCCGGCGCTGCTCATCGCCACGTTCCCCCTGGAGCCGACGCGCCGCCACGCCGCGCCCGGCCCCCTCACGGACTTCGTCACCGGTCGCGCGGCGGAGGCGTACGCGCAGCTGCTGCGGGACTGGCACCCGGTGGGCCCGGGCACGCTCGACCTCGTGCCGTCGCCGCTGGCGCAGGGCGCGCTCGACGCGGAGCTGCGCCGGCGGGTCCTGGAGCTGCTGCCGCGCGTCCCGTTCCTGCCGAGCGCCGCCGGGGCCCCCGCCGCCGCCCAGGAGCCGGCAGCGGCGCGGGGCGGCGGCGTGGAGGGCATCCCGTGGACGGAAGGCCCCGACGCGGCCCACCACACGCCGGAGCCGTCCCCCGCCCCGGTCGGCGCCCCGGAGGCCGCCGACACGTGGGACGACCCGTTCGCGGCCGGCGGCCCCGAGCCGTACGCCCTGCGGCCCACCGACGCCGAGGTCGTGGAAGGCGCGGGCGCGGAGACCGTCGCCGTGCTCGGCGAGCTGTTCCCGAACCTGCTGCCCGCCGGGCTGGAGTGCCGCCCCGAGCTGCGCGCCCTGGGCGTCGCGCGGGCGCCTCTCGGGGAGGTCGTCGACCGCCTCGCGGGCGTCGAGCGCGCCCCGTCCTGGTGGCAGCGGCTCTACGACAGCCTCGCCGGCGTCGACCCCGACCGGCTCAGCGGCCTGCCCGTGCCGCTCGCGGACGGCCGGACGGCCATCGGCCCGCGGCAGGTGCTGCTGCCGCCGCCGGACGGCGCGGACTCGGAGCGGCTCTCCCGCCTGGGCCTGAAGGTCGCCCACCCCGACGCCGCGCACCCGCTGCTGGAGAAGCTCGGCGCCACCCCGTCCTCGCCGCGCGCGGTCCTCACGACCCCGCAGGTGCGGGCCGCGGTGGCCGCCTCCCTGGACGCCGACGAGATCTGGGACGAGGACGCGCTGGACGCGGACGCCCTCGCCGAGCTCGTCCTCGGCCTCGTGCGCGACGCCGGACTCGTCCCCGGCGACGAGCCGTGGCTCGCCGCGCTCGCCCTGCCCGACGAGGACGGCGAACTCGCGCCCGCGGGCGAGCTCGTCCTGCCGGGCAGCGCCTTCGAACGCATCATCCGGCCCGGCGAGCTCGCCGCCTGCGACGCCGACCTCGCCGAGCGCTGGGGCGAGCAGCCGCTGACCGCCGTGGGCGTCCTGGCCGGCTTCGCGCTTGTCCGCGCCACGGACGTCGTCCTCGACCCGGACGAACTCGAACCGCGCGACGGCGACTTCCCCGAGCCCGACGACGCCGGCCTCCTCGACGCGGTCGACGTCTGGTGCGAGGACATCCTCGACCAGCTGCCCCGGACGCCCGTACCGCCCGTCGCGACCGAGCTCGTCGCCGTCCGCGACCTCGACCTCGTCGATGACGACGCCTGGCCGGAAGCCCTCGCCCTCCTCGCCGAGCCGCCGCTGCGCGACGCCCTGACGGCCCCCGTGCGCGTCCTGCTGCCCGACGGCACGACCGAGTCCGTCCGCCCGTACACCGCCTGGTGGCTGCGCGGCCACCCCGTCCTCGACGGCCGCCGCCCCGCCGGCCTGCGCGTGGCGGGCGGCGACCCGCTCCTGCACGGACTGTACGAAGCGGCGGACGCGGGCGACCTGGCGGACGAACAGGTGCTGCGCGCCCTGGGCGTACGGACCTCCGCCGCCGCCCTCCTGGACGAACCCGGCGGCGCCGCAGAGCTGCTGGCCCGCCTGGCCGACCCCGACGCCGAGGCCGGCGCCGCCCAGCTGCACGCCCTCTACGGCCTCCTCGCCCGCCTCGACCCCGACCAGGTCACCCTCCCCGACGAGCTCCGGGCCGTCGTGGACGGCGAGGTGCGGGTCGTCGACGCGGCGGACGCGGTCGTGGCGGACGCCCCGGACCTCCTCCCCCTCGCGGCCGGCCACGCCCTGCTTCCCGTGCCCCCCGCGCTCGCCGCCGACCTCGCCGAACTGCTGCAGGTGCGCCGCCTGAGCGAGACGCTGGAAACGACCGCCCCAGCGGGCGAGGGCGAACTCCGCGAGGTCCCCGAAGGCGTACGGACCCTGCTCCCGGGCGCCCCTTCCGCATACGTGGAACACGAGGAACTCCTTGTCGACGGTGTCGAACTCGACTGGCGCCTGACCCCCGACGGCGTCCTGCACGCCGCCACCCTCGAAGGCGTCGCCGCGGGCCTGGCCTGGGCGGCCGGCGCCTGGTCCCGCCGCGTCGAAGCGGCGGCGCTCCTGGAGGACCCGAGCCGGACGGAGGAGCGGGCGCGGGCGCGCTGGTTCGACTAGGACCCCGGAGGACGTGACGCGCAACCATGGCCTCCGGAACGGGGGCCATGGTCTGTCTGCCTATGCTGCTCCGATGACTGAAGTGGACATGAAGAAGCCGGCAGCCCTCCCCGGCGCGAACGTGGACCGGGGCGGTTACTTCCTGTTCACCCTCGTCGTGCTGGTGCTCGGCTGGATCATTGCCGCGGCCAACACCGGGATCTCGTACCTCACACCGGGCACCGAGGTGATCTCGATCGTCACCGGCCTCATCGGCTGCCTCGTCTTCGCGGGCCTCCTGCGTTTCCTCCATCACGCATGGTGGCTCGCCGCCCTCTCCGTACTGCCGTCGCTGTTCGTCCTCGTAGGCTCGGTCCAGTACGCCCGCGAGGCCGCGCTCGACAACCGAGGTGTGCGCGAGACCGTCCGCATCACGGCCGACAGTGCGGACGCCGACGGCAGTTCAAGCCACCGCTTCACCCTCGTCGGCCCGTCGGGCGAGCTCAAGGAGACCCTGGACTACAGCGGGGACCACCCGCAGTGGAAGGTGGGCGACCGCCTCGTGGTCATCAGCGACCCGGACGGCGCCGTCCCGCTGGAGGCGGCCTCCGACGTCGATCCGAGTGGCCAGCTCGGCTCTCTCATCGCAGGCGTCGCCGGATGGACCGGCATCACCCTGCTGGCCGGCCGCCGCGGATTCGTACGGCGCCGCGCGGGTCGGCACCCACTGTTCGAGGACCTCGACTGATACGGCCCGCCGGTCCGGCTAGCGCGCGGTCCACTGGTCCGTCTCGGCGAACGTCCTCCCGGGCAGGGGCTTGCCTATGAGCGCGATCGGGATGAAGAAGTTCACCTGGCTGATCGCGATCATCAGCGTGGCGAGGGCCTTGTCGTCGTAGTGCTCGGCGACTTCGGCGAACAACTCGTCCGAGACGCGCTCGCCGCCGTCCGTGCTGGGCTGAAGCACGGCCTCCACCAGCGCCAGCGCGGCCCGCTCGGCGTCCGAGAAGTACGGCGCGTCCCTCCAGGACGCCACCGCCGCGAGGCGCTCCTCCGACTCCTCCGCCTTCCGCAGCAGCGACGAGTGCAGCACGGTCAGGTAGGTGTTGCCCACGATCTGGCCCGCCCGCAGGTGCATCAGGCCGATCGTGGTCCGTGGCACGGACCTGTTGCCGACGGCCTTGAACAGGGCCCCGGCGATCTCCGTGATCTCGGGAACGAACTCCTGGGGGTCGGACATCCGGGAACGCATGGCAGACATGGCTTCCTCCGCAGTGATTCGGTGTTTTCGTGTTGCCGTCACTGCATTGACGGATCCCGGCGGGCGAGTGTGACAGCCGGCGGCGATCTTTTTTGCCGGGATCGTCGGGGTGCGGGTCCGCTTGGGCGCGGGGCCGTTCAGGTGCGGGTCCGTTGGGGCGCGGGTCTGTTGGGGTGCGGGTCCGTTGGGGTGCGGGTGCGCGCCGGTTTGGGTGCCGGTGCCGGGGGCTCCGGGGTGGGGGTCCGGGGCCGTATATTTACGGCGCCCTTCCCTCCTCCGCAGTCTCACCCGGCACTTGGCGCCACAAATACACGTCAGCGCCCCGGACCCCCACCCCTGCGCCCCCACCACCTCCCGCCGGATCCCCCCCTGCCGGCCGGAACGGGGCCGGTTTGCCGCCGCGCAAGGTTGGAACTCGGTTGATAGCGGCCCAAGGAGGAGCGTGACGTCGTACGCCCCGTCGCCGGCACGGAGGCTTCGCGCATCCCCGATCTCCGCCGTGCAGCCTGCCTCGGCGGCCTGCGTCACGTGCTTGGCCACCGGGTCCACGAGATGGACCCGGTACCCGTCTACGGCGAGCCACCGCGCGTGCGTCCCCGGCCCGCCGCCCACGTCGAGGACGTCTGCGGGTGCGGGCGGCAGGTGGCGCCGGACCAGCTCCAGCATGCCGTCCGCTGTTGCCGTCAGCCGGGTGGCCTCGTCGAAGGTATCGGTAGAGAAGTCGACGATCTCCGGGTCTACTTGGGGGATCGTCATGACGGTGATGCTTTACCGTCTCCGGTCGATCTGTCAGGTGAACCCGAGCTGAGCTGGGTCACAGCCCGCCGGACCGGACCTCGTGGAGGAAGGAGGTCCAGGCGGACGGTTGCACCTGGAGGGGCGGGAGGGTTGTGTTCTTGGAGTCGCGGATTCCGATGCGGGCCAACATACTGGCGACTTCCACGCAGTTTCCCCCCGCATTGCTGTAGGAGGACTTCCTCCAGAGTGCGGACTTGATGGCGGGTATCTCAAGCATCGGTGAGTTCTCTCGCTAGTTGCTGCAGAAAGCTTGCTGTCTTGTCGGGGGAGGTCGCTGCCGCGCGAAGCGAGTCGAACCTGCGGGCGAAGCGCCCGACCTCCCGCGGCTTGTCCGACATGGATACGGTTCCCCAGGGCATGTCGATCTGGACTGTTGACGGCAGCCCGCCTTCAAGATCGACGACGGTGAAGTCGCTGGCGTACCGATAGCCGGTCTCGTGTGTGCGCAGGATCTGAACCGTCACGTTGTCCAGCTCCGAGAGCGCGGCGATCTCTACGAGCTGCTCACGCATGACGTCGGCACTACCAACGACATGGCGCAGCGCTGCTTCCCCCAGGATCGCCCAGAGCTGTACGGGGTCCTCGGTGCGGGTCAGCAGCTCCTTGCGCATCATGCGCAGGCGGACGCTCTGCTCGATGAACTCGTTTGTGTACTCGTCGTGCATCTTCTCCATCTCGTAGACCCCGGTCGCGTACCGCTTCGTCTGGAGCAGGCCCAGGACGAGGGTCGGGTGCCACGCCTTGATGGTGTGGGCCAGGGATTCCACACCGACGAATGTCCGCGTCGTGGGGTGCACCATGTTGGCGAAGGATGTCCATTCCTGACTTCCGGACTCCCGGTGCAACTGGACGAGCCTGGCTACGTGCTCCTCATCCATCACGCCATAGCGCTTCAGGAGCGCGCGTAGCTGGCCTGCCTGCTTCAGAGGGATGTTTCCGGTCTCGACGCGCTGAAGCTTCGCTTCACTGAAGCCCAGCCCCTTCACTGCCTGTTCGAGAGTCAGGCCGGCCTCATTGCGCATGCGGCGTAGCTCGATTCCCAGTTCGATCCGCCGGGCTGTTGGTCCGATCCGAGCTCCCACACTCTTCGCCTTCCATGGCCGCTTGCCGCTTGATTGAGTCTGGCACCGTGTGTTCACGCTGCGCACCCCGCTGTCCTTCTTAACCACGCCCCTGACACCGTCGAGAAGCCATCAAGTTCCCTCGGCAGCGCCTGTGTTGTCGCCTTGGCATGTGCCAATTCAGAAGGTAGCGGTAGCTGCGCGAGGTTTCGCTTGAATCGCAACTTCGCAACCCGGCAGGGTGGTTCTCGTACCGAGTCGCAGGTGCGGGCGCTACGCCTTCGCACCGCTCGAAGGAGCTGCCATGCCCCCGTTTCCTCGTACCGCCCATGTCGGCGGAGGTTCCAGGGACTTCTCCGGATCCTCGCCCGTCTCGATCGGGCAGGCTCTCCGCGAAGCCACCGACATGCAAACGTGGTTGCCCGCGCCGGACCGGCTGAGCGAGGTCACCGAACGGCTGCTCGACTACATCCGGGAGACCGCACCCGCCGTGGAGGCGGCTGCGACTGCCCGGCCCGCGGACTGTCTGGTCCGCCGGGCCGCGCTCGCCGCCGTGCAGGAGGCCCGGGAGCGGGCCGAGGGCGGGCCGGGTAACGGGTACGCGTCCGCGATCGCCTTCGCCCGGGGCCTCGGGAAGGCCGCCGGGAAGTTGCTGCACCAACAGCGGCGGCTGCAGTGGAACGGCGGCGGACGGTGAAGCGGCTGGCGGTGCGCATGTACACGCGGTGGGCCCTGCACGGCCAGTTCTCCCGGCCCGTACGCGCTCTCCGGCCGAGCCGCCGCCGGGCGCACGCGGACGCGGCCGCTGCCAGGGACCTCGAAGAGGCGCGGCGCCTGTTCGAACTGCGTATCAGGGTGGTGGCCGTTCCCCACACCAGCGGCCCGACCGCGCTTGAGCGTCCGCCGAACTGCATCTGCCCGTAGCCGAACAGTCGCGCTGGGCCGACCGGGGGAACATCCGCCGGTGGTCCGGCTCCGAGCAGGCGGCAATGTCCTGCTCGCCGGGGGCCGAATGGCAAGGTGAGGTCGTCCAGCAGCCGTCCTGCCCGGCAGGGCTCAACGATCGGGAAAGCTCGCAAATGGGCGGTGCGCAAGAGCCCTCGAAACCGGCGGGACCCTCGCCCCTGGTCGTCGGAGAGGTTCAGGCCGCGCTGGGCAAGCGCCTGGACGACGTGGCCAAGATCCTGGCCGGAGCGCTCGTGGCGGTGGCCGGCATCATGACCACCCTGGGGCTCAACAGCAAGTTCGTGTTCGTCGCCCTCAACAACAGGTCGTGGCCCATCTACGTGGCCTCGCTCTGCGCCATCATCGCCATCGTCTGCAGCATCGGCGCCCTGCTCATCCGTCCCACAGGACGTGGGGTCGTGTGGGAGACGGGCGTGCTCGTCCTCGGTGTCATCTTCTACATGGCGTCCCTGAGCATTGCCGTGGTCGGCGCCGCCCAGGCCGCGGGCGGCAACGGCCGTCCGACCATCACCGACGTCAGACTCGACGGCCCCCGGTCCGGCACGCGGCTGCACTTCGGTGTGCATGCGGACGGCGTCCAGAAGTGGTCGCACATCGAGGTGTCCGTGAATCCCGAGAGTGGGAGAGACCTCTACTGGAGCGTGCTCAGACCCGACGACCAGGGGAAAGTCGTGCAGCAGATCGACATCCCTCTCTCGCCTCCTGCCGGAACCTCAGTGGTCCAGATCGAGGCCGTCAACCCGGACGAGTCGGAGCCGGGAGCATGCGAGGCCAAGACCCAGCACGGACCGGCGTGCACAGAACTCCACCTCCCCTGAGCCGTCCACGAGGTCCGGCCTGCAGTGGGGGTCCGGCGAGAGGGGGCGGGGGCGCAGGGGTGGGGGTCCGGGGCGCTGACGTGTATTTGTGGGCCCAATACCGGGGCACCCATGACGTCTGCGGCAACGGGCCCGTAAATATACGGCCCCGGACCCCCACCCCGGAGCCCCCGCCACCGGCACCCAAACCGGCCCGCGCCCGAACCCCGTCGGTCTTCTCAGGGCACGTTGAGGTCGTCGCCGTAAGTCACGTCGAGTTCGGCCATGAGGGCCTGGGCGAGCTGGTCCTGCTGGGCGCGGTCGATCAGAACGCGGTTCAGCGAGGCGACTCCCCGCAGGGCGCCGAGGTCGTTGTCGCGAAGGTCGAGGCCCCGGTACCGTCCGCGTCCGAATTCGGTGTCCCGAAGCGTGCAGTCGCGCATCACCGCGTCCGAGAGGTCGCAGTCGGTCAACGACGCCTCGGTCAGCCCGCATTCGGAGAAGGCAACGGGGCCCGCCGCCCGGACCTTGGTGAAGGCGGTGTAGTCGAGCTTGCAACGGTCGAACAGCACGTGCTCCAGGACCAGGTCGTCCAGGACCGCACCCATGATCTTGCAGTTGCGGAAGGCTACGCGGGTCAGTTTGCCGCCCGTCCACCGGGCCACGCCCAGATCGCAGGCGTCCAGCTGGACGCAGTGCAGGTTCACCGCTTCGAAGCGCACGCGGGCAGCGCGCAGGCCGGTGATCCGACCGGTGATCAGCCGCGTGCCGGCCAGGTCCAGCTCCCGCAGGTGCGCGTCGGCGTACTGGAACTCCTGGACAGTGCCGCGCCCCGATTCCAGGGACTCGACGAGGGAGAGACGCAGGCCCGGCTCGGTGAGGTCAGGGAGCGTGATCTTGATGCGTCCGAGAGCGCGGGACTCCATGGGTCTCCATCGTCGAGGAGGGGGCGGATGCCAGGGATCCGCCGAGGGCAAGGGGCCTGCCGCAGGGCAAGCTACTTGGTTTTCTTGTTCCAGTTGTCCCATGTGGGCCGGTTGTCGAAAGGAGGCGTGACGTTGTCCCACGTGACGCGGTTGTCGAACTTCGACTCCGGGCCCGGCTGCGCCAGGGAAATCAGCGCCTGCAGAGCGGCGGCCGTGGCACGTACGCGGTCAGCGGCCGTGGGCATGAGCATGGCGGGTCACTCCTTCGAATAGGGCGATCTTCGAGGCGGTGCAGTAGCGGGTTCGGGTGCCGTCCATCCGCCCGTTGTGCTCGAAGTACCGGTTCGCGGGATGGGCACCGCCGCAGAAGTCGAAATACGAGCAGGTGGCCTTGCACGCGTCGACGCCGCGCCAGAATTCCGGCAGCCACCGGGTGCGCTGCTCGGCCTCGGCCAGCAGGACCTCGAAGCCGGTGTGCAGGACATTGCCGGTGGTGAAGTCGCCGAGCCGGCGGTCATGGAAGTTGGCCAGCTCCGGGGACAGCAGGACCACCCCGCCGTCGTAGGCGATCGTGGGCAGCGGATCCCACGGGCTCCTGCCCGGCGAAGTCCAGGACCCGGCTCACCTCACGCACCCGGATCACTGGGCGGGCCCGCCACGCCGCCGTCAGGGCCTCCCAGAATTCGGCGGCCCGGGACAGATCGTGCCGGGCGGTGTTCACGCCCTCGTGTTCCTCGATGTTCACCCCGAGCGTGCGGCAGCCCAGGTCCGCGAAGAACCCGTACAGGTCGGCGGCGCGGGCCGGGTCGGGGGCGGAGACGACGGCGATCACGTCGAAGTGGATGCTGTGATGGCGCAGCCGGTCAATGCCGCGCATGATCACCCGGTGAGCCGGATGGCCGGCCCGGGTGATGCGGCGGGAGTTCATCTCCTCGGGCCCGTCCAGGCTCACCCCCACCGCGATGTCCCGCTCGGCGAAGAAGTCGCACCAGACATCGTCGATGAGGGCGGCGTTCGTCTGCACGATGTGCTTCACCCCGTGAAAGGGGGCCATCAGGTGGGCGAGGTGCTCGCGGCCGGCGGACAGCGGTTCACCCCCGTGCCACACCACCTCGAACCGCGGGCCTTCCCGGGCCCACGTGTTGACCGGCCGGGCGACTGCTTCGGCCACGGTCACCGGCATCACATGCCGGGTCTTACGCAGGGGGAGGTAGCAGTAGGTGCAGTCCAGGGGCCGGCACAAGGTCGTCGGCTGCATGATCACAGCCCGGGGAGTTGCGGCCAGACGCCGCACGGCGCTGCCGGCGCTGCCGGCGGGGCAGGGGGCGGCCGGGGTAGTGGGCACGCGGATTCACCACCGATCCTGGAGAGGCTGGGGCGTGGGACAGCATCCGCAAACGGGCCCACGCGGCTCAAGAAACTTGCACGTGCTTGCAGAAGTCTCACGTCAGGGCGTTGACGGCCTCGGTGATCAGCGCGCGGGCCGCTTTGCCGTACACGGCGATCCGCGCCAGCTCGGAGAACATCCGTGCGTACATGGCGACCTCGCTCGGCTGCTTCACAGTGACCTGCGCCGTGGCCAGCTCAATGACCACCTGCTCATCGTCGTAGATCCAGAAGCCTTCCAGCGGCCACATGGTGCGGTCGGCCGTCATCGGGACGATGCCCAAGCTGACCTGCTGGAGCACTGAGACGGTCAGCAGATGGCCGAGCTGGTCGGCCATGTCCTCCGCGTCCCCGAACCGGGATCGGAGCGCGGCCTCCTCCATCAGGAAGCCGAACTGCCGGCCGGCGTCGCGCAGCACCTGCTGGCGGTCCATGCGGACGGCGACCGCATCCTCGGTGTCGTCGGGTATCCCCCAGAACCCGATGATGCGACCCATAATCGATCGGGCGTAGGCAGGTGTCTGCAGCAGGCCGGGGATGACTCCCGGCTCGTAGACGCGGAAGCGCCGTGTACGCGCGTACAGCGGAACGTGGGCTTCCTGGATCGGGCGCAGCCCGTCACGGTGCAGGCGCCGCCACTCGACGTACATCTCCTCGATGTTCTGCGCCGTGGCGACCAGGTCGCTGTACACCTGGGGAACCCGGCACAGCTCGGCGTACTGCCGCAGATCCTCCTCGGACGGCCGCGTGACGCCGTTCTCGATGCGGGACGCCTTCGACTCGCTCCAGCCTGCACAGGCCGCGAAAGCCCGTGCCGTCATGAAGCCGCCCGCCTTCCGGATCTCCCGCAGCCGCCCGCCCAGGGCAACACGGGCTTCCCGGACGGCGGAGGAAGAAGGAGGTGATCCCACGGTCTGCTGCGCCCGCGCCGATCAGGAGAGCCGGTAGTCCTCGTGCGGGACTGCACGTTCCCACACGGCCTCGAACGCACTCGCGCACAGGTCGAGGACCCGCTCGTCGCGGGTGAGCTCCCGCCCCTCCGGGGCCAGTTCCCCGTCCCCGGTGAAGTGCAGGACGAGGACGAGTTCGTTGTCGAAGACCCAGAAGTCGTTGCCCGGGAGCGCGAGGTCCGTGGCCCGGCGGCGCGGCAGCCAGCGGATGTCCTCGCCGGCCCTCACGTTGGCGTGCGATACGTGATGCTCGAAGCGGATGTAGTCCGACTCCGGCACCGACACCACCCGAGCCCTCCGCACCCGCACCCCCCGCGCCGTGGCCTCGGACACCCAGCTCAGCCACTGCTGGAAGTCGGGGTCATCGTCCACCGGGTCCGACAGCCGGCCCTCCCTCCACGCGGCGAACGCCGGATCGGAAGGCATGTATCCGTCGCGCATCTCCAGGTGAACCGCCGAGTGCCGGGCGGAGCCCAGTAGCTCCTTATACGTCGGCACGCGCCCCGCCCTGCGTCTCCAGGAAGAACTGGACCATCCGCCGCGGGATCTCCACCACGGTCTCGTGCCCGGGGAGGTCGAGCTGCCTCAGCCGCTCCCCCTCCTCGACCTTCCAGCCCTGAACCAGGTAGGTGTCCTTGTCCTCGTCCAGGTAAATCGTCGGTGAATCCCCGGACTTGCTCTCCGGGTCCTTGCCAAGCATGCGCAGAGCCATCGGTGCCCTCCTCGCTCGGTGACGATCTCCGGTCCAGCTTCGCACCCGCCCCAAGGGCCGCGCACGGAACTTGCACGAGCTTGCACCGGCTTCGGCCGGCGCAGAAATGAGGTGTGGCCGTCACCGGCCCGCAGCTGGGCATACGGCGGGAGGGGGCGGGGGCGCAGGGGTGGGGGTCCGGGGCGCTGACGTGTATGTGTGGGCCCAATACCGGGGCACCCTCGGTGTCCGCGGCAACGGGCCCGTACATATACGGCCCCGGACCCGCCAACTTGGGCCCCCCCCCCCCCCCCCCCGCCCCCCCCCCCCCCCCGGCACCCGAGACGCACCCGCACCCGCCGGCGGACCCCGCATCCAGCCCGCCGCGGAGCCGCCCCGCCCGCCCGTAACCCCTGGCCGGCGCCCCGCAACCCGGTACCGTAAACAGAATGACCACACCGCGGGAGACAGGCAGTAGCGGCGGCGCCGCGCGCGGCGGCGGGCCGCGGACGCTGGCCGAGGAGCTGCGGGCGCGGCCCGACGGCGCGCTCGCCGGGCTGCTGCGGGCGCGGCCGGATCTGCTGAACCCCGTGCCGGGCGACCTGACCCAGCTGGCGACCCGCGCCGGCACCCGCGCCTCCGTCCTGCGGGCCCTGGAGCGCCTGGACCGCTTCGTCCAGCAGACGGCGGAGACCCTCGCCGTGGCCCCCGACCCCTGCCCGTACGGCACGCTCGCCGCGCTGATGACCGGGGACGCCCCGGACGACCCCCGCATCGCGGAGGCCCTGCCCGCCGCCGTCGCCACGCTGCGCGACCAGGCCCTCGTCTGGGGCACGGAGGACCGGCTGCGCCTGGTCCGGACGGCCCGCGAGCTGCTCGCGCCGAGCCCCGCGCACCCGTCCCCGACCGGCCTGGGCCCGACCGTGGCGGAGGCCACGGCGGGCATGTCGCCGGGCCGCCTGCAGCAGATCATCGCGGCGGCGGGCCTGCCGGGCACGCACGACCCGGTGTCGGCGGTCGCCGCGCTCACCGCCCTGTTCGAGGACCGCAGCCGCATGGCGGAGCTGCTGGCGCAGGCGCCCACGGAGGCCACCGCCGTCCTCGGCCGCCTGCGGTGGGGCCCGCCGTACGGCACGGTCACCGCCGACCCGGCCCCGCACCTGCGCTGGCTCCTCGACCGGGGCCTGCTGCTGCCCGCGACGCCGGGGAATGTCGTGCTGCCCCGCGAGGTGGCCCTGCACCTGCGCGGCGGACGCGCGCACCGCGCCCCCGAGCCCGTCGCCCCCGAGCTCGCCCCCGCCACCCCGCACTCCGCCCACACCGTGAACGCGGCCGCCGCCGGGCAGGCCTTCACCGCGCTCACCACCGTGGAGGAGCTGCTGACGGCCTGGGAGTCGGACGGCCCGCTCGTGCTGCGCGCCGGCGGCCTGAGCGTGCGCGACCTCAAGCGCACCGCGAGCCTCCTCGACACCACCGAGGCAACGGCCGCCTTCTGGACGGAGCTGGCGTACGCGGCCGGGCTGCTCGCCTCCGACGGGGAGGTCGACGAGCGCTACGCCCCCACCCCCGCCTACGACGACTGGCTGCACCTGCCCGCCGAGCAGCGCTGGGCCCGGCTGGCCGCGGCCTGGCTGGCCGCCACCCGCTCCGCGGGCCTGGCCGGCGGCCGGGACGCCAAGTCCCGCCCGCTCAACGCGCTCGGCCCGGACCTGGACCGCTCCCCGGCCCCCGAGGTCCGCCACCGCGTCCTCGCCCTCCTGGCCACGCTCCCGCCGGGCGCGTCGGTGGCTCCGGAGACGCTGCTGGCCCGCCTGCACTGGGAGCGCCCGCCGCGCACCCCGGCCGAGCCGGGCGCGGAGGACCTGCGCACCCGCCTGGCCCGCTGGGCCCTCACGGAGGCCGAGCTGCTCGGCGTCACCAACCGCGGCGCCCTCAGCGCCCCCGGCCGCGCCCTGCTGGGACGGGAGGACGCGACGCCCGCGTACCCCCTGAGCGACGCCGAAGCAGGAGCGTGCGCCGTCCGCGCGGCGGCCGCCCTCGCCCCGCTCCTGCCGGAGCCGCTCGACCACATCCTGCTGCAGGCGGATCTGACGGCCGTCGCCCCCGGCCCGCTGAAGCGGCCGCTCGCGCAGATGCTGTCGGTCCTCGCGGAGGTCGAGTCCAAGGGCGGCGCCACGGTCTACCGCTTCACGCCCGCCTCGGTGCGCCGCGCGCTGGACGCCGGGCAGACCGCGGCCGATCTCAAGGCGTTCCTCACCGGGCACTCCCGTACGCCCGTGCCCCAGCCGCTGGCCTACCTCGTCGACGACGTGGCCCGCCGCCACGGCCACCTGCGCGTCGGCGCGGCCTCCTCGTACCTGCGCTGCGACGACGACGCGGTGCTCGCCGAGATCCTCGCCGACCGCCGCTCGGCCCCGCTGCGGCTGCGCCGCCTCGCCCCCACCGTGCTGGCCGCGCAGGCCGCGCCGGACGCCCTCCTGGAGGGCCTGCGGGCCATGGGGTACGCCCCGGCGGCCGAGTCCGCGGAGGGCGACGTCGTCGTCACGCGCGCCGACGCCCACCGCACCCCGCCGCGCACCGCGCCCGCGCCCGTCCCGGAGGGCCCGCCGGTCCCCGACGAGACACTGCTCGGCGCTGCCGTACGGGCGATCCGGGCCGGTGACATGGCGTCGACGGCCGAGCGCAAGCCGGTCGCCGCGCCCGCCCCGGCCGACGGCGGCCTGCCCCGCACGACGTCCGCGGAGACCCTCGCCACGATGCAGGCCGCGGTGATGACGGGGGCCGCGGTGTGGATCGGCTACGTCAACGCGGAGGGCGCGGCGAGCCAGCGCGTGATCGCGCCGGTACGGGTCGAGGGCGGCTTCGTGACCGGCTACGACCACACGGCGGACGAGGTCCGCACGTACGCCCTGCACCGGATCACGGGCGTGGCCGAACTGGCGGACGAGCACGCCTGACCAGGCCCCGCGGCCCACGGACACGCACGCCCGACCAAGCCCCGCGGCCCACGGACACGCACACCTGACCAGGCCGTGGGCGGCCAACACGCACCACCCGACCAGGCCCGCCGCGACCCGGTAAACTGAGGAGTTTGGCGCGAGGGGCCGGCCCGGCCCGGTAGTGGAG
Source organism: Streptomyces sp. XH2 (assembly GCF_049725035.1). Lineage (NCBI taxonomy): Bacteria > Bacillati > Actinomycetota > Actinomycetes > Kitasatosporales > Streptomycetaceae > Streptomyces > Streptomyces sp. XH2. The sequence goes on from NZ_JBMMMZ010000007.1 coordinate 266,164, forward strand.
GTACGAGTGTCCTGCTTGATCGTCCAGAGCGACAAGACGCTGCTCCTGGAAGTCGACCACGAGCAGGCGGACGCGTGCCGCCGCGCCATCGCCCCCTTCGCCGAGCTGGAGCGGGCCCCGGAGCACATCCACACCTACCGGGTCACCCCGCTGGGGCTGTGGAACGCCCGGGCCGCCGGCCATGACGCCGAGCAGGTCGTCGACGCCCTCGTCACGTACTCGCGCTACCCCGTCCCGCACGCCCTCCTCGTCGACATCGCCGAGACGATGGACCGCTACGGGCGGCTGAAGCTGGTCAAGCACCCCACGCACGGGCTGGTCCTGGAGTCCACGGACCGGCCCGTCCTGGAGGAGATCCTCCGGTCGAAGAAGATCCAGCCGCTCGTCGGCGCCCGGATCGACCCGGACACGGTCGCGGTGCACCCCTCCGAGCGCGGTCAGATCAAGCAGACGCTGCTCAAGCTGGGCTGGCCGGCGGAGGACCTCGCGGGGTACGTGGACGGCGAGGCCCACCCCATCGAGCTGGCGGAGGACGGCTGGGCGCTGCGCCCGTACCAGCAGCAGGCCGTCGACGGCTTCTGGCACGGCGGCTCGGGCGTGGTCGTGCTGCCGTGCGGCGCGGGCAAGACGCTCGTCGGCGCCGGGGCCATGGCCAAGGCGAAGGCGACGACGCTGATCCTCGTCACCAACACGGTCTCCGCCCGCCAGTGGAAGCACGAGCTGGTCAAGCGGACGTCGCTGACCGAGGACGAGATCGGCGAGTACAGCGGTACGAAGAAGGAGATCCGGCCGGTCACCATCGCCACGTACCAGGTCCTCACGACCAAGCGGAAGGGCATCTACCCGCACCTGGAGCTGTTCGACTCGCGGGACTGGGGCCTGGTCGTCTACGACGAGGTGCACCTGCTGCCGGCGCCGGTCTTCAAGTTCACGGCGGACCTGCAGGCCCGCCGCCGACTGGGCCTGACGGCGACGCTCGTGCGCGAGGACGGGCGCGAGTCGGACGTCTTCTCGCTCATCGGCCCGAAGCGCTTCGACGCGCCGTGGAAGGAGATCGAGGCGCAGGGCTACATCGCGCCCGCGGACTGCGTGGAGGTGCGCGTCAACCTCACCGACTCCGAGCGGCTCGCCTACGCGACGGCCGAGGCGGAGGAGAAGTACCGCTTCTGTGCGACGACGGCCACCAAGCGGCGTGTGACCGAGGCGCTCGTGGCCCGGCACAAGGGCGAGCAGACGCTGGTCATCGGGCAGTACATCGACCAGCTCGACGAGCTGGGCGAGCACCTCGGCGCCCCCGTGATCAAGGGCGAGACCAGCAACGCGCAGCGCGAGAAGCTCTTCGACGCCTTCCGCGAGGGCGAGCTCTCGGTGCTCGTCGTCTCGAAGGTCGCGAACTTCTCGATCGACCTGCCGGAGGCGACGGTCGCCATCCAGGTCTCGGGCACGTTCGGCTCGCGGCAGGAGGAGGCGCAGCGCCTCGGCCGGGTGCTGCGCCCGAAGGCGGACGGGCACGAGGCGCGCTTCTATTCGGTGGTCGCCCGCGACACCATCGACCAGGACTTCGCGGCGCACCGGCAGCGGTTCCTGGCGGAGCAGGGCTACGCGTACCGGATCGTGGACGCGGATGAGCTGCTGGCGGAGGACCGGGAGGGCTGAGGGGCGGTGACCCGGTCAGGCCTTGCGGCCGTCGGCGTACTGGCCGAGGACGACGACGCTGACGGCCGCGCCGGCGAAGGCCTTGATCGCGCGGAGGGCGTGGGCGAGGGGGGAGCCGGCGGGGGCGGAGCCCGGGTTCACGGTTGCTGGGTTCATGTCTCCATGATGGTGGCCCGGACCGCCCCGGACATCGGCCTGCCGGTGTAAAAGCGCAGGCCCGCGCGTACGACCCGAGGATCATGGCGTCCCCTACGGGAGATGGACGCCGACCCTGAGAACCGCCCCGGGGGCGCGGGAAAATCACTCGCGCGCCCCCGGCCCCGCTGACTACAATCCCTCCTTTCCGCCGCCTCCCACAGCACATCGGGAGCGCCGCCGTCCGGACGGAAACCGGCGGCTTCCACTCGTTCCGCCGTACGCCTGGAGGCTTTGCCGTGCCCGCGCCACACGTATCGAACGCGAACGACCCCCTGGAGCGGGAGCGCGCCCACCTCTCCTCCTCCCGCGCCGCCCTGCGCGCCATGCGGGAGGACGTCGAGGCGCTCGACATCAAGGACGTGACGGCGAACTGGGTCAACGCCGCCGTCCTGGAGCGGCAGATCGAGGAGCGCATCACGGCGCTGGCCGATCTCGCGCACACTCCGCTGTTCTTCGGACGGCTGGACTACGCGCACGCGCCGGCCGCCGATCAGGCGGAAGGCGCGGAAGGGGAACGCTTCTACATCGGCCGGCGGCACGTCCACGACGCCGACGGCGACCCCATGGTGATCGACTGGCGCGCGCCCGTCTCCCAGCCGTTCTACCGCGCGTCCAAGAAGGAGCCGATGGACGTGCGGATGCGCCGCCGCTTCGGCTACACGGGCGGCGACCTCACCGCGTACGAGGACGAGGACCTGACGGACACGGCGGGCGCCGATCAGGCCAGCAAGCTGCTCCAGGCGGAGATCGAGCGCCCGCGCGTGGGCCCCATGCGGGACATCGTGGCGACGATCCAGCCGGAGCAGGACGAGATCGTGCGCGCCGGGATCGGCGGCACGGTGTGCGTCCAGGGGGCTCCGGGCACCGGGAAGACGGCGGTCGGCCTGCACCGTGTGGCCTACCTGCTCTACGCGCACCGCGAGCGCCTCGCCCGTACGGGCACGCTCGTCGTCGGCCCGAACCGGTCCTTCCTGCACTACATCGAGCAAGTGCTGCCCGCGCTGGGCGAGTTGAACGTCGCGCAGGCGACGGTGGACGACCTCGTCGCGCACGTGGAGGTGCGGGGAACCGATTCCGCGACCGCCGCCCGCATCAAGGGCGACGCGCGCATGGCGGAGGTGCTGCGGCGCGCGGTGCGCTCCGGGGTGACGATGCCGGAGGAGTCCGTGGTCGTCGTCCGCGGCTCGCGGCGCTGGCGGGTGCCGGCGTACGAGATCGAGGAGATCGTCCGCGAGCTGCTGGCGCGCGACATCCGTTACGGCGCCGCTCGCGAGGCCCTGCCGCAGCGGATCGCGCACGCCGTGCTGGTGCGCATGGAGCAGGCCGGCGAGGCGCCGGACGACCGGGTGCAGGACGCGGTGGCGCGGAACGCCGCCGTGAAGGCGGCCGTCAAGGCGGTCTGGCCCGCGGTCGATCCGGTGAAGCTGGTGCTGCGGCTGCTGTCCGACGCGGAGTTCCTGGCGGAGCACGCGCAGGGGGTGCTGTCGGCGGAGGAGCAGGCGGAGATCCTGTGGGCGAAGCCGGCGCGCGGCGTGAAGTCGGCGAAGTGGTCGGCGGCGGACGCGGTGCTGATCGACGAGGCGGCGGACCTGGTGGCGCGCACGCCCTCGCTCGGGCACGTGGTGCTGGACGAGGCGCAGGACCTCTCGCCCATGCAGTACCGCGCGGTGGGCCGCCGTTGCACCACCGGTTCGGCAACGATCCTCGGCGACCTCGCGCAGGGCACGACGCCGTGGGCGACGTCCAGCTGGGAGGAGGCGCTGGCGCACCTCGGGAAGCCGGAGGCGGCCGTGGAGGAGCTCACGCAGGGGTTCCGCGTGCCGCGCGAGGTGATCGCCTACGCGTCCCGCCTGCTGCCCGCCATCGCGCCGGGCCTGGCCGAGGCCACGTCCGTCCGTGAGGCGGCCGGCGACTTCTCGGTCCGCCCGGTGGCCGCCGGGGAGCTCGACGAGGCGGTCGTGGCGGCGTGCCGGGAGTCGCTGGCGCGCGAGGGGTCGATCGGCCTGATCGCGGCGGACGCGCGGATCGCCGCGCTGGGCGCGCTGCTGGCGGAGGCGGGCCTGCCGTACCTGGCGCCCGGCGAGGAGACGACGGCGGAGGCCCGCCTGACGCTGGTGCCGGCGTCCCTGGCGAAGGGCCTGGAGTACGACTACGTGGTGCTGGACGAGCCCGCGGCGGTCGTCGCCGGGGAGCCGGACGAGCGGACGGGGCTGCGCCGGCTGTACGTGGCGCTGACGCGAGCGGTGTCGGGGCTGACGGTGCTTCACGCGGAGGCGCTGCCGGGGCAGTTGGGGTAACCCCGGCCTTCCCTGACTCGTCCCCCGACCCTTCCCCGGGCCGCCCTTCGGGCCGGCGGGGGAGCTACCCCTCCAGCCCCTTGAGCAGGGCGTCCAGCAGCCCGGGGAAGCGCCGGTCGAGATCGTCCCGCCGCAGCCGCACGAACCGGTTGCGGCCGGCGACGCGCGTCGCGGTCACGCCCGCCTCGCGCAGGACCTTCATGTGGTGCGACACCGTGGATTTGTGCAGGTGGTCGAGGCCGAGCCCCTCCATGGCGCAGCTGACCTCCCGGCCCTCCAAGTAGATCGACAAGAGCTGCAGGCGCACCGGGTCACCGAGCGCGTGCAGCACCTTCACCAGCTGGATGTCCTCGGTGGCGGGCTGCGGGAGCCATTCGTCCGGCACGGCCTCTCCTCTCCGTCGACCCCCCGGGCAATTGTTTGACAATCATCCACCCATCATCGATTGTTTGACGAGTATCCAACGATCAAGACGATCAGTCACTCACCGGTCCGATGGGAAGGCCCCCGTGCGCCTACGACTCCTCCTGCTCGCCCTCGGCACGTTCGCCGTGGGCACCGACACCATGGTCATGGCCGGCATCCTGGGCCGGATCTCCGGCGACCTCGGCGTCTCCGTACCGGCGGCCGGGCAGCTGGTGACGGTCTTCGCGCTCTCGTACGCGCTGCTCGCGCCCGTCCTGGCCGCCGTGACCGCGCGCTGGCCGCGGCGCCGCCTGCTGCTCGTCGCGCTCACCGTGTTCACGGCCGCGAACGCCCTGAGCGCCCTCGCCCCCGACTACCCCACCCTGCTCGCGACCCGCGTCCTCGCCGCCGCCGGCGCCGCGCTCTACACCCCGACCGCCAGCGCCGCGGCCACCGCCCTCGTCCCGCCGGAGCGGCGCGGCCGGGCCATCGCGACCGTCCTCGGCGGGATGACCGTGGCCACGGCCCTGGGGCTGCCGCTCGGCACCTACGTGGGCCGGGCGGACTGGCGGCTGACGATGTGGCTCGTCACCGCCCTCGGCGCGGTGGCCCTGCTGGGCCTGGCCGCCTTCCTCCGCGAACTGCCCGCGCCCGCCCGGTCGGCGGGCCTGCGGGAACGGCTGACGCCCCTGCGCGACGGGCGGGTGCTGGGCGCCGTCGCGACGACCTTCACGTTCTTCCTGGCCTTCCAGTCCGTCTACATCTTCCTGGGGACGGCCGTCCGCCCGGCGACGGGCGGGGACGCGGACCGGCTCAGCATCGTCCTGCTGGCGACCGGCGTCGCGTCGGTCGCGGGCAGCTGGCTCGGCGGCCGCGCCGTGGACCGCTGGGGCGTGCGGAAGGTCCTGCTGACCGGCAGCGTGATCGCGGTGGCGTGCTTCACGGCCCTGCCGTGGCTGGGCCGGACGATGCCGGGCGCGCTCTTCTACGCCCTGCTGGTCCCGCTCGCCGGCTGGTCCATCTCGGTCGCCCAGCCCCACCGCCTGGCCTCCCTGAACCCCGCCAACGCCCCCTTGCTGCTCTCCCTGAACAGCAGCGCCCTCTACCTGGGCATGGCCGCGGGCGGCACCGCGGGCAGCCTGGCGATCGCCCTCCTGGGCGAGCGGTGGTTCCCGCTGGCGGCGTCGGTGCTGGGAGTGGGGGCGATGGCGCTGGCGGCGAGGACGACGCGGCCCGCGGCGGCGGCTCCCGCGCCTGCGGATTCCGAGGCCGCGGGCGAGGCCCGCGGCCGGACGCAGGCTCCGGAGCCGGTCAGGAGCGAGGCCGCGTGAACCAGTCCGCCGCCTCCTTCTTCAGGCACCCCACCATCACGAGGGCCCCGAAGGCCAGCCCGGGCCCGCCCGTCCACTGTCCCGTCGCCAGGCTCACCAAGGCGTTGAGCAGGACGAGCCCGCCGACGACCGCGCCGGCGATCCGTACGCCGTTGCCGCCGCTGCGGAACCTGGCGGCGACGACGAACGCGACCACGCTGAGCACGAGGGCGACCGTGCCGATCGCGTACAGCTGAGCGGGCGACGTACCGGCTGTCCCGGCGGCCCTGATGCCGGCCACGGCCAGCATGAGCACTCCGCCCACGGCGTTCAGCCCGCCGAGGACGTACAGCCCGATGCGGGCGTTCTTGACCGTGCGAGGCATCTCCGGCGCCACCGGGGCGTGCGGGTACGGCGCGTAGGGCCCCTGCGGCGCCGGCGCGCCGTACGGCTGCTGCCCGTACGGCTGCTGACCATACGACTGCTGCCCGTACGGCTGCGGCTGCCCGTACGGCTGCTGCCCGGGGAACTGCGGCTGCGCCTGCTGCTGATATTGCGGCTGCGCGTACGGATTGCCGGCTTCCGGCATGCTCACGAGCGCCTCTCCCCCGAGGTCGTACGGTGTCGTGCGGAGGGGGAGGCCGAGGAGCGGCGGCCCTGCCCGGTTTCCCCCGAGGGCATGATGCTCCGCCGCACGGTCCGTACACATTGCCGGATTCCGGCAAATTTGACGCACTCCTGACGCAAGGCGCAAGCCGCGGGAAAGACCCCTACGAGTCCAGCGCCGACCGCCACGTCCGCACCGCGCCCGGGTCCACCGGGCCGGCCCAGCCGTCCGGGCGGGCCGCGCCGCCGATGTGGAAGGCGGAGATGCCGGCGCCCCGCAGGACCGGGAGGTGCTTGAGCTGGAGGCCGCCGCCGACCATGATCCGCGGCTCGTAGCCGGGCTCGTCCGAGCGGCCCGCCTCCGCGAGGAGGGTCGGCAGGCCGTCGTCGACGCCGGACGCGGAGCCCGCCGTCAGATAGGTGTCGAGGCCGGGCAGGTCCGCGAGCTGCTTGCGCAGCGCGTCCCGGTCCGCCGCGCGGTCGATGGCGCGGTGGAAGGTCCAGCGCGCTCGCGGGCCGATCGCGTCGGCGAGGGCGGAGACGGCCGTGAGGTCGGCCCGGCCGTCGTCGGTGAGGAAGCCGAGGACGAACTCGGAGGCGCCTTCCGCGGCGAGCGCCCGGGCGGTGTCGCACAGGGCGGCCAGGGCGGCCGCGTCACCCGCGGAGAAGCCGTCGGTGGCGCGCAGCATGACCCGTACGGGGATGCCGACGGCGTCCCGTACGGCGGTGAAGGTCTCCAGCGGCGGGGTGAGGCCGTCCGCGGCCATGTCGGTGACCAGTTCGAGGCGGTCCGCTCCGCCGTCCTGCGCCGCCCTCGCGTCCCGCGGGTCGAGCGCGATCACTTCAAGAATTGGTCTAGACATATTGCACAGCCTGCCACATGCGCGGCCCGCGCCAAAAGCCGTGTTCCACAATTGGCCTATGACAGTCCCGAGCGAGCACCCGTCCGGCCCCGCCCTGCGCGCCCGCTGGCAGGAGACCGTCGACCGCGCGCGCGGCGGCACCGCCGCCCCGCAGGACGCCCCGGACCCGCGCCCGTACGCCGACGACCTGCTGCGCCGCTGGGCGGAGCCGCAGCGCCGCTACCACACGATCGACCACCTGGAGGCGGTCCTGGGCCGGGTCGACGAGCTCGCCGCGCACGCCGGCGACATCGACGCCGTCCGCCTCGCCGCCTGGTTCCACGACGCCGTCTACCGCCCCGACCGCTCCGAGAACGAGGAGCGCAGCGCGCACCTCGCCGAGCGGGCCCTGCCCGAGCTGGGCATCGGCGCCGCCCGCACGGCCGAGGTCGCCCGGCTGGTGCGGCTCACCGCCGGCCACAACCCGCAGGCCGGCGACCGCGACGGCGAGGTGCTGTCCGACGCGGACCTGGCCGTGCTCGCGGGCACCCCCGAGGAGTACGCCGCCTACGCCGCCGCCGTCCGCGAGGAGTACGGCTTCGTGCCGGACGCGGCCTTCCGCGAGGGGCGCGCGGCGGTGCTGCGGCAGCTCCTGGAGCTGCCGCGCCTCTTCCGCACGCCGCTGGGCTACGACCGCTGGGAAGCGGTCGCGCGCCGCAACGTCACCACCGAGCTCGGCCTGCTGACCGGCTGACCCCGCGGGCGGCCCCTACGACGGGCGTTCGTGCTTCGGCCGCCGCAGCCCCGCGACCACCAGCATCCGCACCAGCTCCTTGCTGCTCGCCTCCACCGCGCCGAGCCGTACGGCGTCCCCGTAGGACGTCGACGGCACGTCGTAGTGATCGCGGTCGAAGGCCCGCGCGGGAGCGCCGAGCCGCGCCGCGAAGGCGTGCAGCTCGTCGAACGACACATCGCTGATCAGGTGGGACCACATGCGGCCGTGCCCGGGCCAGACGGGCGGGTCGATGTACAGCGTCATCGGCGGCGCCTCACCGCAGCGCGTCGGACAGCGAACCGACCGGGGCGACCAGGACCGTCTGCTTGGTGCACGCCCAGTGCGGGTCGGGACCCAGCTCCGGCTCGACCTCCAGGGCGTGCAGGTCACCGTCCTGGCTGCAGACCGGGCACAGCGGCCAGCGGCCGTGCCGCTCCAGCAGGGCGTCCTGGACGTCCTGGGCTATGAGCCCGATCACGAACCCGGCGCCCTCGGGCCACTGCTCGACCCACCACCGGCGCTGCACCACCGCGTCCTCGACGAGGGAGACGACGTCGGCCTCCGCCACGTCACCCGCGACGAGGTCGGCGAGGATCAGGGCACGCGCCGTGTGCAGCGCTTGTTCGAGCTCCATACGGTCCATTGTCCCGGACCGGGGCGGTTGACGGTTCACCACCCTGAAAATACCTTTCAAAAGGTGAGCAGCAAATTGAAAGAAACTACCGGGCCCGTCGGGGGCGAGCGGCCGGTCCCCGCGCCGGCCGAGGCCCCCGCCGCCGCGCACAACGCCACGGGCCACACCGCCACGGGCCACACCGCCACCGGCCAGACCACCACTACCCAGACCGCCACCGGTCACACCGTGCCCGCCCCCGGCGCCCTCGCCGCCAAGGTCCGCACCCTCGCGCCCTCCATGACCCGCTCGATGCAGCGCGTCGCCGAGGCCGTCGCCGGGGACCCCGCGGGCTCCGCCGCGCTCACGGTCACCGGCCTCGCCGAGCGCACCGGCACCAGCGAGGCCACCGTCGTGCGCACCGCCCGCCTCCTCGGCTACCCCGGCTACCGTGACCTGCGGCTCGCCCTCGCCGCCCTCGCCGCCGAACAGGCGGCCGGCCGCGCCCCCGCCGTCACCGCCGACATCGCCGTCGACGACCCGCTGCCCGCCGTCGTCGCCAAGCTCGCCCAGGAAGAGGCCCAGTGCCTGGCGGACACGGCCGCCGCCCTCGACACCGCCCAGCTGGAGGCCGCCGTCGCCGCGCTCGCCGGCGCCCGGCGCATCGACGTCTACGGCATCGGGGCCTCCCACCTGGTCGGCCAGGACCTCGTCCAGAAGCTGCTCCGCATCGGCCTGATCGCCCACGCGCCCGCCGACCCCCACCTCGCCGTCACCAACGCCGTACAGCTGCGCGCGGGCGACGTGGCGGTCGCCATCACCCATTCGGGCCGGACCACCGACGTCATCGAGCCGCTGCGCGTCGCCTTCGAGCACGGCGCGACGACGCTCGCGATCACCGGCCGCCCGGAGGGCGAGATCGCGCAGTACGCGGACCACGTGCTCACCACGTCCTCCGCGCGCGAGAGCGAGCTGCGCCCCGCGGCCATGTCGAGCCGCACCAGCCAGCTGCTCGTGGTGGACTGCCTGTTCATCGGCGTCGCCCAGCGGACGTACGAGACCGCTGCGCCGGCCCTGTCCGCCTCGTACGAAGCGCTCGCCCACCGCCACGCCCCCCGCTCCCCGCGCTGACCGAAGCCGGCACGCCCGGCACGCATGGAAAGGGCCGTCCGCCCATGGCCTCTTCTGATTCGTCATCCGCATCAGCCGCGGCCGCGTCCTCGGGCACGCCCGCACCGTCGGGCACGCCGGCCTCCCCAGGCGCGCCCACACCGTCCGGCGCCCGTTCCGTCGCGGCCGGCCCGCCCGCGCGGGCGGCCTCCTCCACGCCGTCCGGCCCGCCCACGGCATCCGGCGGCCCCACCGCGCCGCGCGGTTCCGCGGCGTCCGGCGCTCCGCAAGGGCGCAGCGCGCTCCGCGCCGAGCTCGCCACGCTCACCACCGAGGCGTTCCGCCCCGAGCTCGCGGACATCGACCGGCTGCCCACCCTCGACATCGCGCGGATCATGAACGGCGAGGACGCCGGCGTCGCCGCCGCCGTCGCCGCACAACTGCCCGAGATCGCCGCGGCCGTCGACGCGACCGCCGCCCGGATGGCCCGCGGCGGGCGGCTCGTCTACGCGGGCGCGGGCACCGCCGGCCGCCTCGGGGTGCTGGACGCGAGCGAGTGCCCGCCGACCTTCAACACCGACCCCTCGCAGGTCACGGGCGTGATCGCGGGCGGCGCCGCGGCGCTGGTCACGGCCGTCGAAGGGGCCGAGGACAGCAAGGAGCTGGCCGCGGGCGACCTGGCCGCGCTCGGCGTCGGCCCGGCCGACACGGTCGTCGGCATCTCCGCCTCCGGCCGCACCCCGTACGCCGTCGGGGCCGTCGAACACGCCCGCGCGGCCGGGGCGCTGACGATCGGGGTGGCCTGCAACGCCGGTTCGGCGCTCGGCCGGGCCGCCGAGCACGCCATCGAGGTCGTCGTCGGGCCCGAACTCCTCACGGGCTCCACCCGGCTGAAGGCGGGCACCGCCCAGAAGCTCGTCCTCAACATGCTCTCGACGATCACCATGATCCGGCTCGGCAAGACGTACGGGAACCTGATGGTCGACGTGCGGGCCTCCAACGAGAAGCTGCGCGCCCGCTCCCGGCACATCGTCGCCCTGGCCACGGGCGCCGGCGAACGGGAGACGGAGGCCGCCCTGGCGGAGACCGGCGGCGAGGTGAAGGACGCGATCCTCGTGGTCCTGGGCGGCGTCGACGGGCGCACGGCCGCCCGCCTCCTGGACGAGTCCGGAGGCCATCTGCGCAGCGCGCTCCGCGCGGCACGGGGGTAGCCGCACCATGCCCCCGGACACGACGGACGACGCGCCAGGGGTCGCGGCGCTCCTCCTCCCCCTCCTCGGCGGCCCGGCGAACCTCACGTCCGTCACGAACTGCATGACGCGCCTGCGGGTGACCGTCCGGGATCCGTCGGCCGTCCGGCGCGGCGAACTGCGGGCGCTGCCGGGGGTCCTGGGCGTCGTCGAGGACGGCACGGCCTTCCAGATCGTGCTCGGTCCGGGCACCGTGGCCAAGGTCGCGCCGGAGCTCGCGCAGTACGCGGAAGGAGGACCGGTCACCGCGCGGGCGCTGGCCGAGCGCGGCGCGGCGCTCCGGGCCGCGCGCAAGGCCCGCAACGCCACCCCGGCCAAAGAGCTCCTGCGCCGGATCGCGCAGATCTTCGTCCCGCTGATCCCCGCCCTGATCGGCTGCGGCATCGTGGCGGGCCTGGCCGGGCTGCTCGCCAACCTCCACCGGCTGCCCGGGCTCGCCCCGGGCCTGGCCGCGTGCGCGTCGGGCTTCATGTCCCTGATCGCCGTCTTCGTCGGCTGCAACACGGCCAAGGAGTTCGGCGGCACCCCCGTGCTGGGCGGCGCCGTCGCGGCGGTCACCGTCTTCCCGGGCGTGGAGCGGGTGACCGCGTTCGGCGAGCGGCTCGCCCCCGGCCAGGGCGGAGTCCTCGGCGCGCTGGCCGCGGCCCTGATCGCCACGCGCGTCGAACGCTGGTGCCGGCGCCGGGTGCCGGAGGCCCTCGACGTCCTGGTCACCCCGGCGGTGACGGTCCTGGTGGCGGGCCTGGTCACGCTGTACGGGCTGATGTACGCGGCGGGCGTGGTCGCCACTGCCGTCGGCCGCTTCGCCGACCGGCTGCTGGCGAACGGCGGCGCGGCGGCGGGCTTCGTCCTGGGCGGGCTGTTCCTGCCCCTGGTGATGCTGGGCCTGCACCAGGCCCTCATCCCCATCCACGCGACGCTCATCCAGGAGCAGGGCTGCACGGTCCTCCTGCCGATCCTGGCGATGGCGGGCGCGGGCCAGGTGGGCGCGGCCCTCGCGGTCTACGCGCGGCTGCCGCACAACGGCCCGGTGCGCAGGACGATCCGCTCCGCCCTCCCGGCCGGCCTCCTGGGCATCGGCGAACCCCTGATCTACGGCGTCTCGCTCCCCCTGGGCCGCCCGTTCGTCACGGCGTGCGTCGGCGGCGCGTTCGGCGGGGGCGTCGTGGGGCTGCTGGCCCAGTGGGGCGACCGGGTCGGCGCCACGGCGATCGGCCCGTCGGGCTGGGCGCTCTTCCCCTTGCTGCAGGGCACGCACGGGCCGGTCCGGGCAGTGGCCGTCTACGGCGCGGGCCTGCTGACCGGCTACGCGGCCGGCTTCGTGATCACGTACTTCTTCGGCATGGGCAAGGTGAGCGAAGCGACGAAGGCGAGCGAAGAGCCGGCCGGGATCTCCTGACTCCCGAACGACCGCGCGTGACGCCTGGAACGCCCGAGGGCGGCACCCCCTCCACAGGGGTGCCGCCCTCGGTGCCGTTCAACGGCTGGAACAGCGATCCGTGTGCGCGGTGCGCGACGGATCAGAAGTCCATGTCACCGCCCGGCATGCCGCCCGGAGCGGCCGCGGAGGCCTTCTCCGGCTTGTCGGCGATGACGGCCTCGGTGGTGAGGAAGAGCGCGGCGATGGACGCGGCGTTCTGCAGGGCGGAGCGGGTGACCTTGGCCGGGTCGATGATGCCCTCGGCGACCAGGTCGACGTACTCGCCCGTGGCGGCGTTGAGGCCGTGGCCGGGGGTCAGGTTGCGCACCTTCTCCACGACGACGCCGCCCTCGAGACCGGCGTTGACCGCGATCTGCTTGAGCGGGGCCTCCAGGGCCAGCTTGACGGCGGCGGCACCGGTGGCCTCGTCGCCCTCGAGCTCCAGCTTCTCGAACACCTGGGAGGCCTGCAGCAGGGCCACGCCACCACCGGCGACGATGCCCTCCTCGACGGCCGCCTTCGCGTTGCGAACGGCGTCCTCGATGCGGTGCTTGCGCTCCTTGAGCTCGACCTCGGTCGCGGCACCGGCCTTGATGACGGCCACGCCGCCGGCCAGCTTCGCCAGGCGCTCCTGCAGCTTCTCGCGGTCGTAGTCGGAGTCGCTGTTCTCGATCTCGGCGCGGATCTGGTTGACGCGGCCCTGGACCTGGTCGCTGTCACCGGCACCGTCGACGATGGTCGTCTCGTCCTTGGTGATGACGACCTTGCGGGCGCGGCCGAGCAGGTCGAGACCGGCGCTCTCCAGCTTGAGGCCGACCTCCTCGGAGATGACCGTGCCACCGGTGAGGATGGCGATGTCGCCCAGCATGGCCTTGCGGCGGTCGCCGAAGCCCGGGGCCTTGACGGCGACGGACTTGAAGGTGCCGCGGATCTTGTTGACGACCAGGGTCGACAGGGCCTCGCCCTCGACGTCCTCGGCGATGATCAGCAGCGGCTTGCCCGACTGCATGACCTTCTCCAGCAGCGGGAGCAGGTCCTTGACCGAGGAGACCTTCGAGTTGACGATCAGGATGTACGGGTCGTCCAGGGACGCCTCCATACGCTCCATGTCGGTGGCGAAGTACGCCGAGATGTAGCCCTTGTCGAAGCGCATGCCCTCGGTGAGCTCAAGCTCCAGACCGAAGGTCTGGGACTCCTCGACGGTGATGACGCCTTCCTTGCCGACCTTGTCCATGGCCTCGGCGATCAGCTCGCCGATCTGGGTGTCGGCGGCGGAGATGGAGGCGGTGGAGGCGATCTGCTCCTTGGTCTCCACGTCCTTGGCCTGCTCGAGCAGCGCGCCGGAGACGGCCTCGACGGCCTTCTCGATGCCGCGCTTCAGCGCCATCGGGTTGGCACCCGCGGCGACGTTGCGCAGACCCTCGCGGACCAGCGCCTGGGCGAGGACGGTCGCGGTCGTCGTGCCGTCACCGGCGACGTCGTCCGTCTTCTTCGCGACCTCCTTGACCAGCTCGGCGCCGATCTTCTCGTACGGGTCCTCGAGCTCGATCTCCTTGGCGATGGACACACCATCGTTGGTGATCGTGGGGGCGCCCCACTTCTTCTCGAGGACGACGTTGCGGCCCTTGGGGCCGAGGGTGACCTTGACGGCGTCGGCGAGCTGGTTCATCCCGCGCTCGAGACCGCGCCGTGCCTCCTCGTCGAACGCGATGATCTTGGCCATGTGAAGTGGTCCTCCCAGGACGGGGTGGAGACTGCTCCGGACCGCACCGGCGCCCGCGACGGACGGCCTGCGCGCCCCGCGGTTCCTTGCCCCGCTTGGCTCGCCGACCTCACCGACGGTCCAAATCTGTCACTCTCACTCGGAGAGTGCTAAGCCCAATGATTAGCACTCGACCACCCCGAGTGCAAGCGGTTCGGTCTCTACACCCTCCGCACGTGGCAGGGGGCGCACCTCCCGGCGGCAGCCGGGGGCGCAGGCGCCCCGGGGCGACGGTCACACCCACGGGGGCGCCGAGCGGGGACCCCAGGCAGCCGTACCCACCCCACACGTCCCGCACACGCGCGAGGGGTGCGCCCCCCCGCGGGGGGGGCCCCCGCGGCCAACCGAGCGAGCCGGTGGTCGATGCGCCGCGTCAGACCTGCTGCAGCTTCACCATGTCCGCCTGCGGCCCCTTCTGGCCCTGCGAGATCTCGAACTCGACCCGCTGACCCTCCTCGAGGGTGCGGTAGCCGTCCATCTGAATCGCGCTGTAGTGGACGAATACATCCGCACCACCGTCGACCGCGATGAAGCCGTAGCCCTTCTCCGCGTTGAACCACTTGACGGTGCCCTGAGCCATGCCTAACTCCCCTATTACTGGCCCTTGCGCAGGACCGCACTTCGCGGACCCGGGTCAGACCTCACCCCTGGCAGCCCAGTGGGTGTGCGCCGGAACGCGTCGACCGCGGCTGAATGTATCTGCACGGATGCCGTCTGCAACAGGTCACTCGGACGAGAATTCCGGGCATGGCCGATCGAGGGAAACGGCTGAACTCCGGGTATTTCAGGGCAAGTCGGGCCGGGAAAAACACAACCAACCCGGCATTTCGTGCACACACTTCGCGCACAACTTGACGGGTTCTCATATGCGTTCGGCACTGACGCCGGGCGGGGATCGCCCCAACTGTATCGCGCTCAACAGCCGGAATCGCCCCGTCCGCTTCTGCGGCCGGGGCGATTCCGGGGATGTGGTGCGGCAATAACGGAAGAACCCTGTGAAACCTCAGCCGCCGGCGACGGCAGGGATGACGGAGACGGCGGAGCCGTCGGGGGTGGGCGTCTGCAGCCCCTGCTCGAAGCGGACGTCGTCGTCGTTGACGTAGACGTTCACGAACCGGCGCAGCCGACCGCTCTCGTCGAGGACGCGGGCGGCGATGCCGGTGTGGTGGGCCTCCAGGTCGGCGATGACCTCGGAGAGGGTCGCGCCCTCGGCGGGGACTTCCGCCTTGCCGCCGGTGTAGGTGCGGAGGATGGTGGGGATACGGACGGTGACGCTCATAGGTTTACTCACCTTCGGTGGAGAAACGAGAAGTGATCAGCGGCTGACGTCAGCGGACGGACAGCCCCGCGGCGCGGAACGCCTCCAGCGACGGCCGGATCGTCGCCGTGGGCCCGGCCGCAACGGCATCGAGCGTCTTGAGCCCGTCGCCCGTGTTGAGCACGACCGTGGTCAGCGAAGGGTCGAGCACCCCGTCCTCGATGAGCTTCTTCGTCACCCCCACCGTCACCCCGCCCGCCGTCTCCGCGAAGATCCCCTCCGTCCGCGCCAGCAGCCGGATCGCGTCCACGATCTGCTCGTCGGTGACGTCCTCCACCGCCCCGCCCGTGCGCCGCGCGATGTCCAGCACGTACGGCCCGTCCGCCGGGTTGCCGATGGCGAGCGACTTCGCGATCGTGTCCGGCTTCACGGGCCGTACGACGTCGTGCCCGTCCTTGAAGGCGCGCGAGACCGGCGAGCACCCTTCCGCCTGAGCGCCGAAGATCTTGTACGGGCGGTCCTCGACCAGCCCGAGCGCGACGAGCTCCTTCAACCCCTTGTCGATCTTCGTGAGCTGGGAGCCCGAGGCGATCGGCACGACGATCTGGTCGGGCAGCCGCCAGCCCAGCTGCTCGCAGATCTCGTAGGCGAGGGTCTTCGAGCCCTCGCCGTAGTACGGACGGAGGTTGACGTTGACGAAGCCCCAGCCCTCCCCCAGCGGGTCGCCGATCAGCTCGCTGCAGAAGCGGTTGACGTCGTCGTACGTGCCTTCGATGCCGACGAGGTCGCCGCCGTACACCGCGGCCATGACGACCTTCCCGGCCTCCAGGTCGTGCGGGATGAAGACGCACGACTGGAACCCGGCCCGGGCGGCCGCGGCCCCGACCGCACCCGCCAGGTTCCCCGTGGACGAGCACGACAGCGTCGTGAACCCGAAGGCGCGGGCGGCCTCGACGGCGATGGCGACCACGCGGTCCTTGAAGGAGTGCGTGGGGTTGCCGGAGTCGTCCTTGACGTACAGGCCGCCGGTCACGCCCAGTTCGCGGGCGAGGTTGTCGGCCTTGACGAGCTTGGTGAGGCCGGGGTTGAGGTTCGGCTTGGCCGCGACGTCGGCGGGGACGGGGAGCAGGGGGGCGTAGCGCCAGATGTTCGCGGGGCCGTCCTCGATCCGCTTCCGCAACTCAGCGGCTTGACGGGGCCCACCGGCGGGCAGTTCGTAGGCGACTTCGAGGGGGCCGAAGCACAGGGCGCAGGCGAAGAGGGGACCGAGGCCGAAGCGCTCTCCGCACTCGCGGCAGGAGAGTGCCACGGCGGGTCCGAGGTCCACAGAAGTGGTAGAGGGTTCAACAGACTGCACAGCCATGGAGGCGAGGCCCTTTCTCCTCATCTTCCTCGCGGCGTACGTCGCCACGAGACGGATTTGGCACCTTCCCCGCCGGGAGCCTCGCCGTGCGAACGATGTCGACGGGAGACCGGCTGGAGGGTTGCCGGGGCTTCAACGGGCCGTGTCCCTCTGCCCCTCTGGATGAGCGGTATGGCGCTGGGCGGGGCCCAGGCGTTTGTGGCACGCGCGACCCCGACATAGGACGGCGGTCCGCGTTGTTCAAGACTGTAACGGAAGCGATGGCCCGTTGAGAGGGCCGTCCGCACCGCGAGATGCGTCACAACGCACCACAACGAGGAGTCGTACACGTGCTGGAAGAGGTGGAGCGCTGGCTGGCCGAGCGGTCCTGGTCCGCTGCTGATCGTCCGCTCGACGTGCTTCTGGCTGCCAAGAGGGACTCCGGCACCACGGTGAGCGTGGTTCTGCCCGCGCTGAACGAGGAGCCGACGGTCGGCGCCATCGTGGCGGTGATCCGCCGCGAGCTGATGTCGGACGCGGTGCCGCTGGTGGACGAGCTGGTGGTCGTGGACTCGGGCTCCACGGACCGCACGGCCGAGGCCGCGGCGGCGGCCGGGGCGCGCGTGGTGCACCGGGACGAGATCCTGCCGGGCCTGCCCGCGCTGCCGGGCAAGGGCGAGGTGCTGTGGCGCTCCCTGCTGGCGACGACCGGCGACGTCGTCTGCTTCGTGGACGCCGACCTGCGCGAGTTCTCGGCGGACTTCGTGTCGGGGATCGTGGGCCCGCTGCTGACCGATCCGGGCGTGCAGTTCGTCAAGGCGATGTACGACCGGCCGCTGGGGGCGGAGTTCGGCGTGCCCGGCTCCGCCGGGACCGCCGGCCAGGGCGGCCGGGTGACCGAGCTGGTGGCCCGCCCCCTGCTGAACCTGCACTGGCCGCAGCTGGCCGGTTTCGTGCAGCCGCTGGGCGGCGAGTACGCGGCCCGCCGGTCCCTGCTCGAACGGCTGCCGTTCCCCGTCGGCTACGGCGTGGAACTGGGCCTTCTGGTGGATGCGCTGCACACGGTGGGGCTGGACGCGCTGGCCCAGGTGGACGTGGGCGTGCGCAAGCACCGCCACCAGGACGGGCAGGCGCTCGGCCGGATGGCCGCCGCGATCTACCGCACCGCGCAGCTCCGGCTGGCCCGCGGGCACCTGGTGCGACCTGCGATCACGCAGTTCGAGCGGGGCCCGGAAGGGTTCGTTCCGAGGACGTACGCGGTGGACACGGAGGAGCGGCCGCCGATGGCCGGAATACCCGAGTACGCGAAGCGGCACGCCGCGTAAGCGTACGTTTGAGCGGTTCTCCCCGGGGCAAGGCTGGGCACATGGTCGCTGAGCACGTGCCCACCGCATCGATCGCCGCCGCACCGATCGTCGTCGCCTCCAACCGCGGCCCGGTCTCGTACCGGCGCGGCGCGGACGGCAGCCTCGTGGCCGGGCGGGGCGGCGGCGGGCTGGTCTCCGGGCTCAGCTCGATAGGACGTGACCCAAAAGAAGCAGCAGCGGTGTGGGTGTGCGCGGCGCTCGGCGCGGAGGATCGCGAGGCGGCCCGCACGGCCGGCCGAAGACTCGATCCGGGCGACACCGGCGGGCACCGCGTACGGATGCTGGACATCCCGCCCGGGACGTTCGCCGCCGCGTACAACGACATCGCCAATTCGGTGCTGTGGTTCGTGCACCACATGCTCTACCAGACGCCCCTGGAGCCCGTCTTCGACAAGGCGTTCCGGGAGCAGTGGGCGGCCTACGAGGCGTACAACGCGGCCTTCGCCGACGCCGTCGCCGAGGAGGCCGCGGAAGGCGCCGCGGTGCTCGTGCAGGACTACCACCTGGCGCTCGTGCCGGGCCTGCTCCGGGCGCGCCGCCCCGACCTGCGCGTCGGCCACTTCTCGCACACCCCGTGGGCCCCGCCGGACTACTTCCGGATGCTGCCGGACGACGTGTCCGGGCAGCTGCTGCGCGGCGTGCTCGGCGGTGACCGGGCCGGCTTCCTGACCCTGCGCTGGGCGGAGGCCTTCGCCGCGTGCTGCGCGGACGTGCTGGGCGCGGAGGTCGTCCGCGACGGCGAGGGGCGGGCGGCCGAGGTGCGGTTCGAGGGCCGGGTGACGCGGCTGGGCGTGCACGGCCTCGGCGCCGACGGGGACTTCCTGCGCGAGCGGGCGCACCGGGCGGACGTCGAGGAGCGCATGGCGGCGCTGAGGGCGCAGATCGGCCCGGACCGCAGGGCGATCGTGCGGGTGGACCGCACGGAGCTGTCGAAGAACATCGTGCGGGGGCTCCACGCGTACCGGCGGCTGCTGGAGGAGCACCCGCAGTGGCGCGGCAGGGTCGTGCACATCGCGTTCGCCTACCCGTCGCGGCAGGACCTCCCGGTCTACCGCGACTACACCGCCGAGGTGGAGCGGGTCGCCCGCGAGATCAACTCCGCGTTCGGCACGGAGGGCTGGGAGCCGGTCGCCCTGCACGTCAAGGATGACTTCGCGCGCTCGCTGGCCGCGTACCGGCTCGCGGACGTGGCCCTGGTGAACCCCATCCGGGACGGGATGAACCTGGTGGCCAAGGAGGTGCCGGTGGTCTCCGACCACGGGTGCGCGCTGGTGCTGTCGCGGGAGGCGGGCGCGGCGGCCGAGCTGGGCGACGAGGCGATCCTGGTGAATCCGTACGACGTGGAGGCCACGGCCCGCGCGCTGCACCTGGCGCTGCTGATGGACCCCGGGGAGCGGGCGGAGCGCACGAAGCGGCTGGCCTCGGCGGCGACGGCGCTGCCGCCGGCGCGGTGGTTCACGGACCAGCTGCGGGCGCTGTAGCCCTTCCGGCCCCACCGGCCTCCCCGCTTTCGCACCGGCCTCCCGGTTTCCGCGCCGGGGCACGGACCGTGCGCCCCCGGCCGCGGTCCGAGCGGCCGGTGCTTCGGCGCCCCCGGCTGCCCGCATCCGGGCCCGGGTAGCCAGGATCCATGTCAAATGTCCCGCGTTGGGCCGTACTTGCCGCGGCGTGCGCCGCTGTCGTGGCCGCGGTCGGCGGCTGCTCCTCGGACTCCTCCAAGAGCGACGACGCCAAGAAGCAGGCGTCCGCCAAACCGTCGGGAGGCGCCTCGTCCGCAGCCACCCCGTCCGGAGGCGTCCCGTCCGGAGGCGTCCCGTCCGGCGCGTCATCCGGTACGCCGTCCGGTAAGCCGCCCTCCGGTTCCCCCGCTCCCGCCGACGGTTCGATACCCGCCGGTCCCGGGCCGCAGCCGTCCTACACCGTCCAGAAGCAGCCCGCCGCCGGCAGCTGCCACTACCGCTTCAGCCCGGCCAAGGAACCCCTCCCCGATCCCGCGTGCACCCCGGGCGCCACCAACCCGAAGGTCACCCAGGCCACGCTCCAGACGACGATCTGCCGCAGCGGCTACACCGCCGGCATCCGGCCGCCCACGAACATCACCAGCCGCGAGAAGACCGCCAACGCCGCCTCGTACGGCTACAAGGGGTCGCTGCGCGAGGCCGAGTACGACCACCTGATCAGCCTGCAGCTCGGGGGCGACCCCAACGACCCGCGCAACCTGTGGGTGGAGCCGCCCTCGCCCGGCCACCAGGACGGCAAGGGACCCAACAACCCCAAGGACGTGGTCGAGACCAAGCTCAAGAACGCCATCTGCAGCGGCAAGACGGACCTGGTCAAGGCCCAGCGGGCCATCGCGCGCGACTGGACGACGGCGCTGGACGCCGTCGGCGTCACGGACAAGGGGGCGAAGGGCGAGACGGCGGCCGACCCGGACGACAACGGCTGAGCGGGTCCGGGACCAACGGCTGAACGGGTCCGGGAGCAGCTGCTGAGCGGGGCCGGGACCAGCGGCCGGGCGGGCCCGGGGTTCAGGCGCCGGCGAGGCGGTCGGCGAGGGCGGTCAGGAGATCCACGACGCCTTCCGGCCCGTCCACCACGACATCGGCGCGGTCGGCGAGCTCGGCGACCTCGGAACTGCCGCTGCACACCAGCAGCCCCGGCAGCCCCTCGGAGCGCAGCTTCTCCACGGCGGCGAAGGCGGCGAGGTCGCCGAGGTCGTCGCCCGCGTAGAGGATCGAGCGCGCGCCGCTCTCGCGCACGTACGAGGTGAGGGCGGCGCCCTTGTCGACGCCCGGCGGGCGCAGCTCCAGCACCAGCCGGCCGGGCTCGACGATCAGCCCGTGCCGGTCGGCGAGCGCGTGCAGCGGCTCGCGCAGGGCGTCGAAGGCGTCCTGCGGATGGGGGGCCCGCCGGGTGTGCACGGCGACGGCGCGGCCCTTGTCCTCGATCCAGGTGCCCCGGCCGGCGCCCGAGCCGGCCAGGATCCCCGGCAGCTCCGTCCGGGCGGCCGCGACGCCGGGGGGCGGGGCGTCGGCGGTCACGGCGTTTGTCGCGGCGTCCCAGCGCTCGGCGCCGTAGTGCCCGAGGACCACGAGCCGCTCCAGGCCGGCGACCCCGGCGAAGCCGCCGTGGCGGACGGCGACGGCGGCCGGGCGGCCGGTGATCACGGCGACGGACCCGAGCCGCGGGGCGAGCCGGGCCAGCGCGGGCACGGCGCCGGGGTGGGCCCGGGCCTGCTCGGGGTCGGGGACGATCTCGGCGAGCGTCCCGTCGAAGTCGAGCGCGACGACCGCGCGTTGCGGGCCGGCCAGGAGGGCGGCGAGCCCGTCGCGGCCGGCGGGGGTGGAGGGGACGGGGAGGGAGTGGCTGCCCATGGGGCCGACCCTACTGAGCCGCGGGCTCAGAAACTAAGCACCCGCGCTTGGAATCCAAGCACCGATGCTCAGAAAGTAAGCGCTACCGGCGTTCGCGCCGGGCGTCGCGGATGCGTCGCAGCCGGTTCACGGTGACGGGGTCGTGGGCGAGGGCGCGCGGGTCGTCCAGGAGGGCACCCAGCAGCTGGTAGTAGCGGGTCGGGGTCATCCCCAGGCGTTCGCGCACGGCGCGCTCCTTGGCACCGGGCCCGGAGAAGGCCCGGCGTTCCAGGGCGAGCACGGCGAGGTCGAGCTCGGAGAGACCCCGCTCGGCGGAGTCCCCCGGCGCGGAATCCCCCTGCGGGGAGTCTTCCCCGCAGGGCCCGCCGTGCTGTTCGTCGCTCACGCCGCCCAGCCTACTTTCCGGCGCCGGCCAGCTCCGTGGCGTCGGCCTCGCGCTGGATCTCGCCGAGGACGCTCGCGGGGTCGCCGCCCTTGACGACCACCGAGCCGATCTTCTCCTTGAGGGCCTTGCTGACCTTCGCCCAGGAGGTCTTGTCGACCGGGTAGAAGACGGCGTTGTCGAGCTGCTCCAGGAACGGCTTCAGGTGCGCCTTGCCGCTGTCGGCGCGCATCTTGTCGGAGGCGCTGCTGGTCACCGGCAGCAGGTCGTACTGGTTGGTGAAGTTCAGGACGTTCTTGGTGCTGTAGACGAAGTCGAGGAAGAGGCCGGCCTGCTCGCGGTTGCCGCCCGCCTTGAACGCCATGATCCAGTCGGCGACGCCCATGGTCGCCTTGGCCTTGGCGGACTTGCCCGGGAGCGGGGCCAGCCCGTACTTGATGCCCGCGGCGTCGGCCTGCTTCATCAGCGTCGGGTGGCCGTTGAGCATGCCGACCTGGCCCTTGCAGAAGGCGTCGAAGATCTCCTGGCGGTTGGTGCGCGAGGGGTCGGCGGAGCCGGTGAGGCCCTTGCCGACGAGCTCGTCGCGCAGCCAGGTGAAGGTGGCGACGTTGTCGTCGGAGTTGATCGTGTACGTGCCGTCGTGGTCGGTGTAGCCGCTGCCGCCGCTGAGCATCCACAGCAGGGTCTCGGCGGGCGCCTCCTCGGGGCCGAGCGGCAGCCCGTACGGGATCTTGACCCCCGCGGTCTGGAGCTTCTTGGCCGCGGCCTGCAGCTCGTCCCAGCTCTCGGGGGCCTTGGCTATGCCGGCCTTGAGGAAGAGGGACTTGTTGTAGAAGAGCATGCGGGTGCTGGAGACGAAGGGCAGGCCGTACTGCACGCGGCCCACCTCGCCCGCGCGGGCGATCGAGGCGATGATGTCGGCCTGGGTGGGGATGGTCAGCAGCTGGTCGGCGCTGTAGAGCTTGCCGGAGGCGGCGAAGTCGGCGTACGCGCCGATCTGCGCGATGTCCGGGGCCTTGCCGGCCGCGACCATGTCGGCGACCTTCTTGTCGACCTCGGTCCAGCTGAGGACGGTGGCCTCGACCTTGATGCCCTTGTGCTGGGCCTCGAAGGCGCGGGCGAGGGCGTCCCAGTACTTCTGGGAGTTGTTCGCCGCCTTGTCACCGTAGTCGGCCGCGACCACGCGCAGCGTCTTGCTGCCCGAACCGCCGTCGCTGCCGCACGCCGTCAGTGCGGGCGCCAACGCCGCCGTGGCGGCACCTGCCGCCGTCAGACCCAAGAACCGCCGCCGCTGCACTACTGCTTCCCACCTTCGGGGTTTGTGTTGGAGACCGTGAGTTTCCCCCGCGGGCCACCATACGTTCCAGCCGGTTCCGGTTTCGCTTCGGTATCGCTCTTCCCGCGGCGGGCGAGGGCTGCTAAGCACGGGGATCACACGGAGATCACCGGTGTAAGGAGAAGAAAGCGCATGTCCGAGCCCTCTCTCACATCCCTGGAGATCACTGCGCAGCCCGGCTGCTGGCGACGGGCCGCGGAGGCCGCGGCGAGCGCGCCCGGCCTGCCGGCGCCGGGGGAACGGGTGGCCGTGACCGGCTGCGGCACGTCGTGGTTCATGGCGCAGGCGTACGCAGCGCTGCGGGAGGCGTCGGGGCAGGGGGAGACGGACGCGTTCCCGGCGTCGGAGTTCCCGGTGTCGCGGACGTACGACCGGCTGGTGGTGATCACGCGGTCGGGGACGACGACGGAGGTCCTCGGCCTGATCGAGGAGGTGCGCGAGCGCTGGGAGGTGCTCGCGCTGACCGCGGACGCGACGTCGCCGGTGGTGCGGGCGGCCGACGAGGCGGCGGTGCTGGCCTGGGCGGACGAGGAGTCGGTCGTCCAGACGCGGTTCGCGACGACGGCGCTGGCGTTCCTGCGGGCGGGCCTGGAGCGCACCGGCGGGCTGCCGGAGGGCGTGAAGCGGGTCGCGGAGGCGGCGTCGGACGCGGAGACGGCGGTGATCGAGCCGCTGCCGCGGGCGGTGCTGTCCGCGGAGCAGTGGACGTTCCTGGGCGGCGGCTGGGCGTACGGGCTCGCGCAGGAGGCGGCGCTGAAGATGCGCGAGGCGGCGGGGGCGTGGACGGAGTCGTACCCGGCCATGGAGTACCGCCACGGCCCGGTGTCGATCACGGGCCCGGGCCGCGCGGCCTGGATCCTGGGCGCCGCGCCGGCGGGCCTGGAGGCGGACGTCTCCCGCACGGGCGGCGTTCTGGTGTCGGACGGCCGGCGCCTGGACCCGATGGCGGACCTGATCCGCGCCCAGCGCCTGGCGGTGGCGGTGGCGGAGTCCCGGGGCCTGAACCCGGACACGCCGAAGGGGCTGACGCGGAGCGTGATCTTGAACGGTTAGGCGTTTCCGCCGGGCGGGCCTTCTCCTCCGCCGCGGTGGACGCATGGGGCGGGCACCCATCCGCCCGGCGCCCGTCTCCGCGACGGCGGGCACGCGCACCCGCCGGCTCTCTCGCCGGGGCCGGCCCGCTCCTCTCCGCCGCGGCGGCGCGCAACCACCCACGGACGCACCCGGCGGTGCCGAACCGACGTGAGGCCCGTTCGGCACCGCCGGCCATGCCCGTGGGGGTTGATCACCGCCGCGGCGGAACCATGGCGCGAGCGCCCACCCCCGCCCCCTCCGGAGACCCGCCCCTTCCCTCCGCCGCGACGGCGCGCAACCACCCCACACGACATCCGGCGGTGCCGACCCGACCCGAGGCACGGCACCGCCGACCACGCCCGTGAGGGCCGAGGGCCGCCGCCGCGGGCCAAGCCTCCCGTGACCCCGGCAGGCCGCCGCCCCGCGGCAACCGCCGGGAAACACCCACCCACGGGTGAGTGGACTAGACCTTTCGACCGCCGACACGCGACACTGTCCCCGTGAGACACGTCATCGCGCTCGACGTCGGCGGCACCGCCATCAAGGCCGCCCTGATCGGCCCGGACCACGAGCTGCTGCACGAAGCCCGCCGCCCCACGGGCCGCGAGCAGGGCCCGGAGGCCGTGGTGGCCGGGATCCTGGAGTTCGCCGCCGAGCTCGCGGCCACCGGCGAGGCCGCCTACGGCGAGCCCGCGGCGGCCGCGGGCCTCGCCGTGCCCGGCATCGTGGACGCCGCCGCCGGCACCGCCGTCTACGCCGCCAACCTCGGCTGGCGCGACGTCCCGCTGCGCGACCTGCTCGGCCGCCGCCTCGGAGGCACCCCCGTGGCCCTCGGCCACGACGTCCGCACGGGCGGCCTCGCCGAGGGCCGCCTCGGCGCCGGCGAGGGCGCGGACCGCTTCCTGTTCGTCGCCCTCGGCACCGGCATCGCCGGGGCCATCGGCATCGACGGCCGCATCGAGGCCGGCGCCCACGGCTGCGCGGGCGAGATCGGCCACATCGCCGTACGCCCCGGCCCGGCGGGCGAGCCGTGCGGCTGCGGAGGCCGCGGCTGCCTGGAGACGGTCGCCTCGGCCGCCGCGGTCAGCCGCGCCTGGGCGGAGGCGTCCGGCACCCCGGACGCCGACGCCGCCGACTGCGCCCGCGCCGTCGAAGCGGGAGACCCCCGCGCCCGCGCCGTCTGGCAGGAGGCCGTCGACGCCCTCGCCGACGGCCTCGTCATCGCCCACACCCTCCTCGACCCCCGCACGCTGATCGTCGGCGGGGGCCTCGCCGAGGCCGGCGAGACCCTCTTCGCGCCGCTGCGCGCGGCCGTCGCGGACCGCATGACGTTCCAGCAGCTCCCCCGCATCATCCCGGCCGCCCTCGGGGACGCCGCCGGCTGCCTGGGCGCGGGCCTGCTCGCCTGGGACCTGCTCACCACCCACCTCACGGAGGTTTCCGCCTGATGGTCGAACGAACGGTTCTCGCCGGCGCCCGCGTGGTGCTGCCGACCGGCGTGGTCGAGGACGGGCGGGTGACGGTCGAGGGCCGGCGGATCGCCGCGAACGCGAGCACGCGCGCAGACACGCACACGAACGGGAGCGGCGAGCGGGCTGCCACCGTCGACTTCTCCGGCAAGGGCTACTGGATCATCCCCGGCTTCGTGGACATGCACGTCCACGGCGGCGGTGGCGCGTCCTTCTCGGCGGGCGACCCCGAAGAGGCCCTCACCGCCATCCGCACGCACCGCGCGCACGGCACCACGACCATGGTCGCCTCCACCGTCACCGGCGACCTGGACGACCTCGCCCGGCAGGCGGCCGTCCTCTCCGAGCTGACCGAGCAGGGCGACCTGGCGGGCATCCACTTCGAGGGCCCGTTCATCTCCCCGCACCGCTGCGGCGCCCACCAGCCGGAGCTGCTGCGCGACCCGCACCCGGCGGACGTCCGCAAGCTGGTCGACGCGGCCCGCGGCGCGGCCCGCATGATGACGCTGGCCCCGGAGCTGGCGGGCGGCCTGGAGTCGGTCCGCCTGCTCGCCGACCACGGCGTGGTCGCGGCCGTGGGCCACACGGACTCCTCGTACGAGGCGACCCTGGACGCGATCGAGGCGGGCGCGACGGTCGCCACGCACCTCTTCAACGCGATGCCGTCGCTGATGCACCGCGCGCCCGGCCCGATCGCGGCCCTCCTGGAGGACGAGCGGGTCACCGTCGAGCTGATCAACGACGGCACGCACCTGCACCCCGCCGTCCTGGAGCTGGCCTTCGCCCGGGCCGGCGCGGACCGCGTCGCGTTCATCACCGACGCCATGGGCGCCGCCGGCATGAGCGACGGCATGTACCCGCTCGGCCCGATGAGCGTCGAGGTCAAGGACGGCGTGGCCCGCATCGCCGACGGCCCGACGGCGGGTTCGATCGCGGGCTCGACGCTCACGCTGGACACGGCCTTCAAGCGCGCGGTGACGATCGACGGACTGCCGGTGGGCGACGCCGTACGCGCCCTCTCCGCCACCCCCGCGCGGCTGCTGGGCGTGGCCGACCGGGCCGGCTCCCTGGAGCCCGGCAAGGACGCGGATCTGGTCGTTCTCGACGCCTCGTACGACCTGGTGGGCGTCATGCGCAAGGGCGACTGGGTGGTCCGGCCCGAAGTGAGCTGATTCCTCCCGCTCTTGACGCACGGTCGCACGCCGGCCGGAACAGCGGCGGCAGTCCCGAGGTCTGGGCCTGCCGCCGCTGTTTTGGCATGATCGCTCGCGGTCGACGGTCACGGTTCTTCGGTCAAGGGAGGGAAACGCCGGTGATCCTCACGGTCACGCTCAACGCAGCGCTCGATCTGACCTATCGCGTTCCGCGGCTGCAGCCGCACGCGTCGCACCACGTCACGACCGCCGCCGAACGGGCCGGCGGCAAGGGCGTCAACGTGGCCCGCGTCCTGGCCGCCCTCGGCCACACCACCGTGGTCACGGGCTTCGCCGGCGGCACGACGGGCGAGACCCTGCGCCGGCTCCTAGCGGAGACCGCCCCCCGCGACGGCGGGCGCATCACCGACCGCCTCGTCCCCATCATCGGCACCACCCGCCGCACCGTCGCCGTCGTGGACGCCTCCACCGGCGAGACCACCCAGCTCAACGAGGCCGGCCCCGACGTCACCGCCGAGGAGTGGGCCGCCTTCACGGACACCTACGCGCGCCTCCTGCGCGAGGCCCGCGCCGTCGCCCTGTGCGGCAGCCTCCCACCGGGCGTGCCGGTGGGGGCGTACGCCCATCTCGTACGGCAGGCGCGCGCCGCCCGCGTCCCCGTCCTGCTCGACACCAGCGGCGAACCGCTGCGCCGCGGCATCGCCGCCCGCCCCGACCTGGTCACCCCCAACACCGCCGAACTCGCCGCGCTCACCGGCTCCACGGAGCCCCTCCGCGCGGCCCTCGACGCCCGGCGCCGCGGCGCCCACGCCATCGCCGCGACCCTCGGCCCGGAAGGCGTCCTCGCCGTCACCCCCGACGGCACCTGGCGCGCGACCCCGCCCCGCCGCCTCACCGGCAACCCCACGGGCGCGGGCGACTCGGCCGCGGCCGGCCTCCTGTCGGCCTGGCTGGACGGCCTGCCCTGGCCGGACCGCCTGACCCGGGCGGTGGCCCTGGCCGCCGCCACGGTGAGGGCCCCCACGGCAGGCGAGTTCGACGCCGAGACGTACGAGGACGTGCTGCCGCGGGTGAAGGTGACAGCGGCGTGAGGACGCCCCCGGCGGAGGGCGCCGCGCGCCCTCGTGCCCGCCGCAGCGGCGACAAGCCCCCATGGCCTACGCGCGGCCCGGCGGTTCCTGACCGCCCGTAAGCCGTGGGACCACCGAGCGGAAAGGCAAGGCACATGCCCCTCGTACGCACCGCCGACCTCATCACGGAAGCCCGGGCCGAAGGCGCGGCCGTCTGCGCCTTCAACGTCATCACGGTCGAACACGCGGAAGCCATCGCCGCGGGCGCGGAATCGGCGAACCTCCCCGCCGTCCTGCAGATCTCGGAAAACGCGGTGAAATTCCACGGCGGACGCCTGGGCCCCATCGCGGCGGCGGCAGCGGCCGTCGCGACCGCCTCTTCGGCGCGCCTTTCCCTCCACCTGGACCACGTGGAGGACGAGGCGCTCCTGCGCCGGGCCCACACCCACGGCTTCACCTCCGTCATGTTCGACGCCTCGAAACTCCCTTACGGAGACAACGTCAAAGCGACGGCGGAAGCGGTCCGTTGGGGTCACGAACGCGATGTGTGGGTGGAGGCGGAACTGGGCCGCGTCGGCGGCAAAGCGGGCGACGCGCACACGCCGGGCGTACGGACGGACCCGGCCGAGGCCGCGGCCTACGTGGCGGACACGCGCGTCGACGCCCTGGCGGTGGCCGTGGGCAGCACGCATGCGATGACGGACCGTACGGCGACCCTGGACCACGCCCTGATCAGGGAACTCCACGAGGCGGTCCCCGTCCCCCTGGTCCTCCACGGCTCGTCAGGCGTCCCGGACGCGGAACTCCGCCGCGCGGTCGCGGCGGGAATGACGAAAATCAACGTGGGCACGGCCCTGAACAAGGCGTTCACGGGCGCGGTGCGGGCCTTTCTGGAGGCCCATCCCTCCACCACGGACCCGCGCAAGTACCTGAACCCTGCGCGGGCCGCCATGACGGAAACGGTGGCGGGTTTTCTCCGGACGGTGTCCGGAGGAGATTCCGGATGACGATCAGGCGCCGCCGGCCTGCAGCCAGACCTGGTCGATGTGCACGTCGCACTTGTTGCCGGGTTCGCAGGACATCTTGATGGTGTTCTTGCCGGGCTTGAGGGTGACCTGCGTCCAGGAGTTCACCCAGAAGTTCACCCACTCACCCGGCTTGGCGTTCCCGTAGTTCTTCATCTTTATCGGGAAGCCGGACTTGTCGCCGTTGGTGGTGACCGAGAGATCGTTGTCCGTACCCGGAACTCCATAGGTGGCGTACAGCCGGTAGTCGCCGCCGGAGGGGACCTCCACCTCCCACTCGATGCCGGAACCCACCTGGTTGATGCCTACGTACGCGCCGTTCTCGGCCTTGGCGCCCTGCACGTCGTGCGACGTGGTGGCGCTGCCGACCAGCCGCAGGCTCGACGCGTCCCGCTTGAGCTTCCCGGCTGCAGACGGATTGCTGGGTTCCTTCTTCTTCTCGGGGTCCTTGGACGGCTTCTTGTCCTCGCCGCCCTGCGGGTCCTTCTGCTCGCCCCCGCCGGCCGCCTGGTTGGTGCCGCCGTCGTCCGACGTGCCGCTGTTGGTCAGCATCGCCACGGTGATGCCGCCCGCCACCACCGCGACCACGGCTATCGCCGCGACCAGCAGGCCGGTCCGCTTCGGGCGGGAGCCGCCGTGGCCGCCGCCGTGGCCCGGGGCCGCCGGCTGGCGGGGGACGCCGCCGGGCAGGGTCTCCGGGGCGGCGTAGTGCGGCGCGGGCTGCTGGGCGTGCGGGGGCTGCGGCTGGCGCGGGCCGTACTGGCGCGAACCGACCGTCCGTACCTGGTTGTACGAAGTGCGGGGAACACCCGGCTGCGGCGCGGCCGGTGCGCTGTCGTTGGACCCGCCGCCCTCCGAGCGGTACAGGTGCGCGAACGGGTCTTCGCTCTCCGGCGTACCCGTGCCGTTATTACCGGCCGTCATCCCCTGTCACTCCCAACCCATGGGCCCATCGCCCACTGGCCAAATCTTTGCGTTCGATTTCACGGTAGGCGGCGGTGCCGCGTTTCGGCGAAGACTACCGCGACGCGGCGACACCTCGCGGTGGGCTGCCCCGGCCTGACCTCAGCCCGCCCGCCGTCCTGCCTTGGCGCGCGACCGCTTTTCGACGTACATCCGCTGGTCGGCGGAGTGCAGCACCTCGTCGGCGGACATTCCGCAGCCCGCCCAGCCGATGCCGAAACTCGCGCCTACCCGGACCGCCCGCCCGTCAACCCTGATCGGCGGAAGGATCGCGCTGCGCAGCCGGACGGCGAGGTCCTCCGCGTCCGCCTGGGCGAGGCCGTCGGCCAGGACCACGAACTCGTCGCCGCCGAGGCGGGCGACGGTGTCGCCCTCGCGGACGCCGTTGCTGAGGCGGCGGGCGACCTCTATGAGGACGGCGTCGCCGGTGTGGTGGCCGAAGCGGTCGTTGATGGCCTTGAAGCCGTCGAGGTCGCAGAAGAGGACGGCCAGGCCTTTGGTCCCGTCGTCGGGCTCGTCCTCGGCCGGCGCTATGGCGTGCACATGCCCGGGGTAGGCGCCGTCGTGCGTGCCGCAGCCGAACTCGTCCGGGGCGTAGTCGGGCCCGCAGTCCGGCGCGTGGTCCGGGCCGCCCTCGGAGCCGAAGCCGTGGACGTAGGAGCCCTCCTGCCCGTACGCGGCGGGGCCCGCCGGGCCCTCGACGCCCTCGACCTCCGCGAAGCCGTCGAGACAGCCGTAGGGGGCCGCCACGGCGGCCGCGTGCGGCTCGCTGCCCGGGGCCCGGCCGCACAGCCGGCTGCTGAGCCGGGCGCGGAGCTCGGCGCTGTTGGGCAGGCCGGTGAGCGAGTCGTGGCTGGCGCGGTGGGCCAGCTGCAGCTCGTGCCGCTTGCGCTCCTCGATGTCCTCGACGTGGGTGAGCAGGAAGCGCGGTCCGTCGGCCGCGTCGGCCACCACCGAATTGCGCAGCGAGACCCACACGTACGTGCCGTCGCGGCGCGCGAGCCGCAGCTCGGCCCGGCCGCCCTCGGCGGAGGTGCGCAGGAGGGTGCCGATGTCCTCGGGGTGGACGAGGTCGGAGAACGAATAGCGGCGCATCTGGGACGCGGAGCGGCCGAGGAGGCGGCACAGGGCGTCGTTGGTGCGGTGCAGGCGGCCGTGCTGATCGCCGCCCATCTCGGCGATGGCCATGCCGCTGGGCGCGTACTCGAAGGCCTGGCGGAAGCTTTCCTCACTGGCGCGCAGGGCCTGCTGCTCGCGTTCCAGGCGGACGAGGGCGCGCTGCATGTTGGCCCGCAGGCGGGCGTTGCTGATCGCGATGGCGGCCTGGAAGGCGTACATCTGCAGGGCCTCGCGGCCCCAGGCACCGGGCCGGCGGCCGTTGCGCGGCTTGTCGACGGATATGACGCCGAGGAGCTCGCCGCCCGCCGCCCCCGCGGTGTACATGGGCGCGAAGAGGCGGTCCATGGGGTGCCATTCGTCCGGGAAGCGGGGGGCGGGGCCGGCGGTGTGCCACTGGGGCACGTCGTCGTTGTCGAGGACCCAGCCCTCCGTGTACGGGATGAAGCGCAGCGAGCCCCACTGGTCGGCCATGGCGAGCCGGCGCTCCCACGAGACGCGCGAGCCGACCCGCCCGGCCATCAGCGCTTCGGCGCCGGCGCTGCCGGCGACGGCGGCCACGACGAGGTCACCGTCGGGCCGTACGAGATTGACGGCCGAGAGCTCGTACCCGAGCCCGGTGACGATGCCGTCCGCGACGGTCTGCAAGGTGTCCGCGAGACTTCGCGCCGTGTTCAGATCGGCCACCACCTGATGCAGCCCGCGCAACGTGGCCAGGCGGACATACGGCTCCGACTCGGTCTCCATCTTCGCTCTCCCCCGAGACCTCGACAGCAACTCCAGGCTTCTTGTCGTCCGTTTACCACGGCCACTGAATCACAGCGAGCTGACCACTCGGTACACAGGGTCAACAATTACGGCCCTCTGTGACTCATGTCACAATGCGTGATGAGGTCCCGCTACTGGCGGCACAAGAAGCTCTTATGCTTCGTGAACGCAAATCCGGAACCGTACGGACACTCATCCGGACGCCTTCCCGAACCCATACGAACAACTTCCGGAAGGGTTCCGGCACCCTTTCGACCTAGGACCCGACTGGTCCTGCAGCCCGATGCGGGGGTGCCGTGGGCGGGCTAGCGTGCACAGCGTGTTGCAGACGACTCAGCCCTACGAGACCGCCATACCCCATCCTGAAGGGGTGAGCGCCGATGAGTTCCGTGCCGCCCTCGCCCGCCTCGCCGCCGGCGTGGTGCTGGTGACCGCGCACGACCCGGAGCACGGTCCGCGCGGCGAGGACGTCGGAATGACGGCGACCGCTTTCCTCTCGGTATCGCTCGACCCCCCGCTCGTCATGGTGAGCGTTCGCAACGATTCCCGTATGGACGACCTTCTGGAGCGGCAGCCGCTGTGGGCGGTGTCCGTCCTCTCCGAAAGCCAGCGGCACGTCGCCGGGCGCTTCGCGATGAAGGGAAGGATCAGCGACCGGCTCCTCTTCGAGGACATCCCCCACGCGCCGGGGACGGCCACCGGGGCGCCCGTCGTGCGGGGCGCGCTGTCGGCGCTGGAGTGCCGGACGGAGCAGCGGGTGCCGGCCGGCGATCACACGCTGGTGATCGGGAGGGTGCTGACGGCAACGGCGCCGAGCACGGAGAGCGGGCCGCTGATGTACTTCAAGGGGAAGTACCGGCAGCTGGGGTGATCCGGCGCGAGGAGCGGGTGAGAGCGGGCGGCCCCTGGCGAGCGGCGCCGGGCGGGCGCCCTACGCCCAATCCTTGCCGGTGCGCCCGCGCTTGGTCTCGGCGCGCTGCTTCTTCTGCCGCAGCCGCCGCTCGTTGATGCCGCGCGGGATCTTCGTGGCGCGGCGCGGCTTCGGCGGCGGCGCCGTCGCCTCGGCGAGCAGCGACGCGAGGCGCACGGCGGCGGTCTCGCGATTGCGCCACTGCGAGCGGTGCTCGGAGGCCCGTACGGTCACGACGCCGCCGACGAGCCGGCCCGCGAGCTTCGCCAGGGCGCGCTCCTTCCACACTTCCGGCAGCGCTTCCGTGCGCGCGAGGTCGAACCGCAGCTCGACCTGGCTGTCGCTGGTGTTGACGTGCTGGCCGCCGGGGCCGGAGGAACGCGAGAAACGCCACTGGAGCTCGGCCTCCGGCAGGGAGACCGAACCGCGGATGACGTAGGGGCCGGACATGCCCCCATGATCCCGCGTCGACGGGGACACGTCACGCCGTTTTGCGCCACGGGCCGGGGCAGGCGTTGGGGACGCGCGTCGGGGCCGTCCGCCGGAGGCCGTCTGCCGGAGCCGTCTGCCGGAGCCGTGCGTCAGGGTCGTGCAAAGAAGGTAAAGCCGGATGGAACCCAGGGGCCCTCGGACGGCGTTATCAAGGGTGACGGTGACCCGCGTGCCGGGGTGCCGCTGCAGAACCGATGCAGACCTGACCAGAAAGGGACAATTCCCATGGCTGTAAGCCTGTCCAAGGGCGGCAACGTCTCCCTCACCAAGGAGGCCCCGGGCCTGACGGCCGTCACGGTCGGCCTCGGCTGGGACGTCCGCACCACCACCGGCACGGACTTCGACCTCGACGCGAGCGCGATCGCCGTGAACGCCGGCGGCCGGGTCTACTCCGACGCCCACTTCGTCTTCTTCAACAACAAGTCGACGCCGGACCAGTCCATCGTCCACACCGGCGACAACACCACCGGCCAGGGCGAGGGCGACGACGAGTCGATCAACGTCAACCTCGCCGCCCTCCCGGCCGACGTCGACAAGATCGTCTTCCCGGTCTCCATCTACGACGCGGTGGCCCGCAGCCAGAACTTCGGCCAGGTCCGCAACGCCTACATCCGCATCGTCAACCAGGCCGGCGGCGCCGAGCTCGCCCGCTACGACCTGAGCGAGGACGCCGCCACCGAGACCGCCATGGTCTTCGGCGAGCTCTACCGCAACGGCGCGGACTGGAAGTTCCGCGCGGTCGGCCAGGGCTATGCCTCGGGCCTGCAGGGCATCGCCCAGGACTTCGGCGTCAACGTCTGACGGCAGTAGCAGGACGAGGGGCCGCCCCGCGGTGCGGGGCGGCCCCTGCCGGCTCGGCTCAGCCGAAGCGGCCGGTGCCGGAGAGCTTCCAGTCACGGTTGCACTCGGGACCACAGCGCCAGGACAACGGCGGATTCGCGGTCACGTTCAACCGGCCGTCGAGCAGCCACGTACCGACTTCACCAGTGGTCGTGTTGTGCCACAGCAGATCCGTCTTACCGTCACCGTTGAAATCCCCGGTCCCGGAAAGCTTCCAATCCCGGTTGCACTCCGGGCCACACCGCCACGACAGCGGCGGATTCGCGGTCACGTTCAACCGGCCGTCGAGCAGCCACGTACCGACTTCACCAGTGGTCGTGTTGTGCCACAGCAGATCCGTCTTACCGTCACCGTTGAAATCCCCGGTCCCGGAAAGCTTCCAATCCCGGTTGCACTCCGGGCCACACCGCCAGGACAGGGGCGGATTCGCGATGACATTACGGTTGCCGTCCAGCAACCACGTACCAACCTCACCAGTAGTGGTGTTGTGCCACAGCAGGTCGGTCTTGCCATCGCCATTGAAGTCCCCGGTCCCGGAAAGCTTCCAATCCCGGTTGCACTCGGGACCACACCGCCACGACAACGGCGGATTCGCGATGACATTACGGTTGCCGTCCAGCAACCACGTACCAACCTCACCAGTAGTGGTGTTGTGCCACAGCAGGTCGGTCTTGCCGTCGCCGTTGAAGTCCCCGGTCCCGGAAAGCTTCCAATCCCGGTTGCACTCCGGTCCGCACCGCCAGGACAGGGACGGATTGGCGATGACATTGCGGTTGCTGTCGAGGAGCCAGGTCCCCACTTCACCGCTGGTCGTGTTGTGCCACAACACATCGGTGGTGTTCCCTACCGCGCCGGCAGGCGTGCTCGTGGTGGCGACGGCGAGGGCCAGCGCGGTCAGCCCCGCCGCCACCAGAGCGCCGAGTCTTCGGAACGGACTCGTTTCCATGAACGAACCTCCTGGGTGAAGAGCCACGGTGCCTGCCGAGGATGGCGCGTACGGGACCGGATGGCCAGGGCTCCGGCTCGCTGAAGCCGCTCCGGCTGAGCTCCGGTCGCTCCGGCCGCTCCGGCGCCCCTGGTGCGCCACGAACCCGACGCCGGGCTGGGAGCCCCGCGAAGCTGGGTAGAACCAAGAGGAGCTTGCCCGCCCATACCACACCACCGTCCGGTTGCGCACACTCCGTAACCACCTGCTGAGCAGCGGAGTTGGGCTTCTTCGGGGCGGGTAGGTGTACCCAAGGAGGGGACCCGTGGAGACAGGACTCACGCACCATGGACGACGGCGACTCGCTCGAACGCATTCTTGCCGCGGCGATCAGGGACCGGGACCGCGAGCCCGAGCTCTGCCCGGGGTGCCGGCAGCCCCTTCGGGTCGTCGTCGTGGCGGAGAATCCCGGCGACGCAACGTCCCCGGTGATCGTGCGCGGCGTCTGCCCCGCGTGCCCCAAGGGGCTGGGCGCCGCGGCCCCCTGAAGCACCTGGCCCTGGCCTGTCCGAACTGCCAGAACATGATGCAGCAGATGGGCAACGGCGTGTACAAGTGCTGGAGCTGCGGTTACACCAGTACGGGGTGACGCACGGGGCCGTCACCACGGCTTCGGCGGGTCATCGCTGAGTGAAGCCCAGGGCTACGGCCGCGGATGCGGGCCGCACCGAATGCGGCGATGCTGGTTGGGCCAGCGTTCCGTGAGGAGGACGGCCATGTCCATGCTCGACAAGCTCAAGTCCATGCTCAAGGGCCATGAGGACACAGCCCGGCAGGGTGTCGAGAAGGCGGGCGACGCGTTCGACGCCAAGACCGAGAACAAGTACCAGAGCCAGGTCGACACCGCCCAGCAGAAGATCAACGAGCAGTTGGGCACCCAGGAGCGGCCCGAGGACCGGCCGCCGACCTGACCCCGGGGTCCGGCCCCGGGTTCGCCACGGCCGTCACCACAGGCGGTCGGTCTCCCCCGGGTAGAGCCCGATGCGGCTCTGCTCGAACGCGGCCGCATCGCGCCGCGCCCGCGCCGTGAAGAAGGCGCCCATGGTGACCTTGTCGAAGCCGGGCTGGTCGCTGGGGAAGGGGTCGCGCGGCGTGCCGCCGATCAGCACCGCTCCGGGGAGGGTCCGCCAGCCCGCACTCTCGTAGAAGGGCTGCAGCGGGCGGTCGCAGGTGAAGAGCCCCACGTCCGCACCGCTCGCGGCGATCACCTCACGGGCGGCGGCCACCAGCTGCCGCCCGTGTCCCTTGCCGCGGTGCGCCGTGTCCGTGACGACCGCGCTGAGGCCGGACGCCCGGTACGTCCGGCCGCCGTGGGTGATCTCCTTGGAGAGGATGTCCAGCGCCGCCCGTACGCCGCCGTCCGGTGCGACGAGCAGCATCGCGACGGGCCGCAGAGCCGGGTCGTGGGGCCCGCCGCCCGGCCACGCCTGCTCGCGCAGGGCCTCGGCGCCGGCCCGCAGCTCCGGCGGGGTCTCCGCCTCCGGCACCGTGACGATCCGCATGGCTCCCCGCCCCTTCGTACTGCCGTACGCCCTGGCCCCGCAGGTTAACGCAGCGCCGCCGCGCCCGCCTGCGCGAACTTCTCGTCCAGGTCGCCGCTCGGGGCCCCGGCCACACCGATCCCGGCCACCGGCGCGCCCTTGACCTGGACCGGCGTACCACCCGGCAGGAACAGCGTGCCGGGGATGTCCTTGAGGTTCGGGACGCTCTGGAGGCGCTTGACGAGCTCCGAGGTGGGAGCGTTCCAGGAGACGGCCGTGAAGCCCTTCCGCACGGCCGACTCGTAGGACTGCGGGCCCGCGCCGTCGCCGCGCAGGGTCACCAGCGTGTTGCCGTTGCGGTCGACCACCGCGACGGACACCTTCTGGCCCTCCTTCTTCGCCGCGGCCAGGGCGGCCTGGGCGGCGCGCGCCGCCGCGTCCACCGACAGGTGCGCGGACTCGGTCACGCCGCTGCCGGCCACGGACACCGGAGCCTGGCGCTCCGCCGCGGGCGAGGCGGTCGCGGAGACCGCCCCGAACGTACCGGCGGCGACGACGGCCGCACCGGCCGCGCCCACGAGCACCCGGCTCCGGACGGAGAGCTTGCCCAGGACGGACTTCACAGCGTTCATTTCGGCTCCTCAACAGGCCAGTGGTCGCTTGTCCCTCCATCGTTCGCGGCCGCGGGCGCCCCGGCATCGACGTCCCGGCTGCCCCCGGGGTCAACCGATCGGCTGATGCGAGAGCCCGCTGCGCGGGTTAGGAACAGGAGGTGACCATTCCCGACGATGACGACCCCGGCGCCCGCCGCCTCGCCCTCGTCATGCACGCCGCCTTCTTCCTGCTCCTCTCCGCCTCCTTCGCCCGCTTCCTCATCCGGCATCCGGGCGAGCCCCGCACCCCGTGGATCACCGTCCTCAGCGTGCTGCTCGCCCTGCTCTACGTGCTGAGCCCGGCCTTCGTCCGCCCCCGGCCGCAGCTGCTGTGGCTGGCCGCCGTCGTCGCGACGTGGGCCGTCCTCGTCGTGCTCGCGCCGAGCTTCGCGTGGTGCTCGGTGCCGCTGCTCTACACGGGGCTGCGCACGCTGCCCGCCCGCGCCGCCGTCCTCCTGGTCGCCTTCCTCACCGGCCTGGTCGTGGTGGCCCAGCTCCGGCTGTCGCACGGCTTCGACCCCACCCTCGTGCTCGCCCCGCCCGCCGTGGCCGCGATCGCCACCGCCGCCTTCCTGCACACCCAGCGCCAGACGGAGCGGCAGCGCGCCCTGATCGACGACCTGGTCCGCACGCGCCGCGAACTGGCCGCGACCGAGCGCCGCGAGGGGGCGCTGGCCGAGCGGCAGCGGCTGTCGATGGAGATCCACGACACCCTGGCCCAGGGCCTGTCCAGCCAGCGCATGCTGCTGCAGGCCGCGGACCGGACCTGGGACGCGGACCCGGAGGCCGCCCGGCGCCACACCCGTACCGCCGCCGACATCGCCGCCCGCGGCCTGGCCGAGACCCGCCGGTTCGTCAACGACCTGGCCGCTCCGCAGTTCGACGGCGGCGCACGGCTGGAGGA
Source organism: Streptomyces sp. XH2 (assembly GCF_049725035.1). Classification (NCBI taxonomy): domain Bacteria; kingdom Bacillati; phylum Actinomycetota; class Actinomycetes; order Kitasatosporales; family Streptomycetaceae; genus Streptomyces; species Streptomyces sp. XH2. The sequence continues at coordinate 304,371 of NZ_JBMMMZ010000007.1, forward strand.
CGCGCTGCGGGCGCTGGCCGCCTCGGAGACGGCCGAGGGAACCGGGACGCCCGTGCTCTTCCACCTCGACGGGACCCCGGTCGCGCTGCCGGACGGGGTGCGGGCCGCGCTGCTGCGGATCGCCCAGGGCGCCCTGGCGAACGTCCGCGAGCACGCGGGCGCGGCGACGGCCGCCCTCACCCTGAGCTACCTCGGTGACCAGGTCGTCCTCGACGTCGCCGACGACGGGCGCGGGTTCGCGCCGGGCGCGCCCCCTTCCCCCGCCGGCGGGCGCGGGCACGGCCTGCCGGCGATGCGGGCGCGCGTGCGGCAGCTCGGCGGCACCCTGACCATCGAGTCGGCGCCCGGCGAGGGCACCGTCGTCTCCGTGTGCGTTCCCCTGGAGTCCCCGTGACCGCAGTCCCCGTGACCAGCCCCGAACCCCCTCGTCCCATCCGCATTCTGCTGTGCGACGACCACGCCGTCGTCCGGGCCGGGTTGCTGGCGCTGCTGTCCAGCGCGCCGGGCATCGAGGTCGTGGGCGAGGCGGGCGGCGGCGAGGAAGCGGTCGTGCTGGCCGCCCGGCTGAGTCCCGACGTCGTCCTGATGGACCTTCAACTGGGTCCGGGCATGGACGGGATCGAGGCGACGCGCCGCATCGTCGCGGAAGCCGCCGCAGGAACGGAACGCGGCAGTCCGCACGTCCTCGTCCTCACCACTTACGACACGGACGCCGACATCACCCGCGCCATCGACGCGGGAGCAACGGGGTACTTGCTGAAGGCCGAGCGCCCGGAGGAGCTGTTCTCGGCCATCCGTGCGGCGGCCGAGGGGCGTACGACGCTGTCGCCGCCCGTCGCGAGCCGCGTCATGGCACGGGTGCGCGGCGCGGGGCGGCCCGCGCTCACCGACCGCGAGCGGGACATCCTCGGTCAACTCGCCCGCGGGCTGGGCAATCGGGAGATCGCTCGCGCTCTGTTCATCAGCGAGGCGACGGTGAAGACCCATCTGGGGCGGATCTACGACAAGTTGGGCGTCGACACGCGGTCGGGCGCGGTCGCCGTGGCGAAGGAGCAGCGCCTGCTGCCCTGATGCCCGCCCGCGCGCCCCGATGTTCGCCCGGCGGCCCGGCGTTGGTCCGGACACCCCGGCGTTCGTCCGATTTTCGCCCTGACTTCACGCGGTCTTGATGCCGCCGGCCCTAGCCTGGCCGGCGGCCTGTAGCGGTCCGCGGCACTCCGCTTGTATGCAATCTCATCAGATCGCATACAACTACTGCCCTCGAACTGAGATACGGCGGATTTCAAGTCCAGACCAGCCCCGGCCAGTTCACCGCATAGCGGAACCAATCAACCGCGTTTCGGAGAACGACAGATCAAATCCTTGTTGCGCCCCTGTCAATGTCGGTCGGGGGATGGCACTCTCTCCTCAATCCACTCCTGCACCACTCCTGCACCACCGGGCAGCCGTAACCCGTGCTGCCCTAACCCCCCTCAAAGGGACGTGAGTTCACGGCCCGCACATAGGAGACAGAGTTGAGAAGCGTCACCTCCACCTCCCGCAAGAACACCCTGCGCGCCGCCGCGCTCGTCGCCTCCGCCGCCATGGTCGTCGTGGCCGTGCAGACCGGCTCCGCGAGCGCCACCCCCGACAAGGCGAGCGAGGCTTCGCCCCTCGCCGTCTCCGCAGGGCAGCGGGTCGCCGCGATCAAGGACGCGCAGTCCGCGGCTCCTTCCACCGCCGCGAAGCTCGGCCTGGGCGGCAAGGAGAAGCTCGTCGTCCGTGACGTGATCAAGGACGCGAACGGCACGGTCCACACCCGCTACGAGCGCACCTTCGACGGCCTGCCGGTGCTCGGCGGCGACCTCGTCGTGCACGAGGCGAAGAGCGGCTCGCGCAGCGTCGACAAGGCGACCGACGCCGAGATATCCGTGCCCAGCACCACCCCGGCCCAGGCCCCCGCCGCCGCGAAGAAGAGCGCGCTCAGCGCCGCCGCGGACGAGAAGACCGCCAAGGCCGGCGCCGAGCGGGCGCCGCGCAAGGTCGTCTGGGCCGCCGAGGGCAAGCCCGTCCTCGCCTACGAGACCGTGGTCACGGGCGTCCAGAAGGACGGCACGCCCAGCAAGCTGCACGTGATCACCGACGCCAACACCGGCAAGAAGCTGTTCCAGCGCGAGGCCATCGAGACCGGCACGGGCACCAGCACCTACAGCGGCACCGTCCCGCTCTCCACCACCAAGGGCGGCGACGGCTACCAGCTCCAGGACGGCGAGCGCGGCGGCCACAAGACCTACAACCTCTCCCAGGGCACCGACGGCACCGGCACCCTCTTCACCAACCCCACCGACACCTGGGGCGACGGCGACCAGAAGGCCGCCGTCGACGCCCACTACGGCGCGGCCGTGACCTGGGACTTCTACAAGAACGTGCTCGGCCGCACCGGCATCAAGAACGACGGCGTCGCCGCGTACTCCCGCGTCCACTACGGCGACAGCTACGTCAACGCCTTCTGGGACGACGAGTGCTTCTGCATGACCTACGGCGACGGCGAGGGCAACAAGAACCCGCTGACCTCGCTCGACGTGGCCGCGCACGAGATGAGCCACGGCGTCACCTCCGCCACGGCCGGCCTGGTCTACAGCGGCGAGTCCGGCGGCCTCAACGAGGCCACCTCGGACATCTTCGGCACCGCCGCCGAGTTCTACGCCAACAACTCCACCGACAAGGGCGACTACCTCATCGGTGAGCAGATCAACATCAACGGCGACGGCACCCCGCTGCGCTACATGGACAAGCCCAGCAAGGACGGCGGGTCCAAGGACTACTGGTCCTCCTCGCTCGGCCGCCTGGACGTCCACTACTCCTCGGGCCCGGCCAACCACTTCTTCTACCTGCTGTCCGAGGGCAGCGGCGCGAAGACGGTCAACGGCGTGTCGTACGACAGCCCGACCTACAACAACGTCAAGGTCACCGGCATCGGCCGGGACAAGGCCACCAAGATCTGGTACAAGGCCCTGACCACGTACTTCACCTCCACCACCAACTACAAGGCGGCCCGCACCGGCACCCTGAAGGCCACCGCGGACCTCTACGGCTCCACCAGCGCGGAGTACAAGGCGGTCGCCGCCGCCTGGACCGGGATCAACGTCAAGTAACGATCAAGCAGTAACGATCAACCGCACATGAGTCCGGGGTGCCCCGCCGCCGACGCGGGGCACCCCGGACTCGTCCGCGTCCGCCCGGGGCCACCGGCCCGCTCGTACACGTTTACGCGTCCGGCCCGCCGCCGTGACACCATCGAGGCGTGATCGACCTCGGCTACTCGCTCTCGCGACGCTTCCCCGACCCGCCGCAGACGGACTACCGCACCGCCGACGTGCGGGCCCTGCGGCACGACCTGTTCTGCGGGGACGTCTACATCGCCGACGTGAAGACGGACCGCGAGCTGTCCACAGCCTGGGGATGGGTGCCGGTGCTCGACTTCGCCTGGGCGCTGTGCGACGTCATCGAGCAGATCGACCGCGACCCGCGGGGCAACCGCTCGGCGACCACGCAGTTCGCCGAGCTCGACTTCACCGAGTCCACGGACTGCATGCTCTTCGAGCGGCGCTTCGGCTGGGTGGAGGTCTCCGCCGACTGGATGCCGGCCGACGAGCCCGCGCTCACCTTCGACCACCGCGCGCTGCGCCGCGAGGCCCGCGACTTCCTGCACGACCTGATCGCCGACCTGTGCGACATGCACGAGGGCCTCGCCGACAACCCCGTCATCTGGGACCTGCAGGCCCGCTTCCCGCGCGTCTAGCACCGCGGACCCCGGCCCTCCCGCGACTCTCAGCTCTCCGCGGCCCTCACCCCTCCACGCCCCTCACCCCTCCGCGGCCGTCACCCGGCCGCCGGCTCCACCCGTACGCCTATCTGCGCCGCGAACGCCGGAGCCAAATCCAGGAGTTGGGACGGGCTGATCACCGCGCCCGACAGGTGCTCGATGCCGCGGGCGATGTCGAGCTGCGTCACCGCCCGCAGGTCCACGTCCGTCATCCGGGCCCCCGTGAAGTCGGCGCGGCGCAGCGTGCAGTCGCGGAAGACGACGCGCTCCAGCCGGGCGCCGCCGAAGTCGGCCTCGGAGAGGACGACGCCCTCGAAGGTGACGTCCTTCAGGGCCGCCCCGCGCAGGTTCAGATAGTCGATCTTGCCGCCGCGGACGACGACCCGCTCCAGCGCCGCCCCGTGCAGCTGGGTGCCGCCGAGCCGGGCGTCCAGGATCTCCACGTCCCGCAGGCCGGCCTTCGACAGGTCGGTGCCCACGCCGCGGACCCCGTCCAGCACGCAGTCCGTGAACCGGGCCGCCACCAGCTCCGTTTCGTCCAGGGCGCAGCGGTAGAGCCCGCAGTCCAGGAAGCGGGCGCCTATGCCCGACTGCCCCGCGAAGGAGGCGTCCGTGAACGCGAGGCCGTCGTAGTCGCCCTCGGGCTCCAGCTCCGTGCCGTCGTGCGGCCGCAGCGGGGGCAGCCGCACCTCCGGAAGCTTCACCTCCGGGAACGCCGCCGCCGTCCGCTTCCCGCCGTGAGTCGTCATGCCGTCCACGGTGACACAGGGCACTGACAACGGCACTTGACCTCAACCTTGGCTGAGGTTGAAGACTCAAGGGCATCAACAGCGCGACACGCGTCACGCAGAACGCCCCGCAGAACGCCCTGGAGACCGCCATGCACGCCGTACGACTGCACGCCTTCGGCCCCGCCGAGAACCTCGTCCACGAGCACGTCGAGGACCCTGTGCCCGGCCCCGGGCAGCTCCGGATCTCCGTCGCCGCCGCCGGCGTGCACCTGCTCGACACCGCCCTGCGCTCCGGCTACACCAGTGCCGTCCACACCGCACCCGAACTGCCGACCATCCCCGGCCGCGAGGTCGCCGGCACGGTCGACGCCCTCGGCGAAGGGGTCGACCCGAGCTGGCTCGGCCGGCGCGTCGTCGCCCACCTCGGCATGGTCCCCGGCGGCTACGCCGAGCTCGCCGTCACCGCCGCCGAGAAGGTGCACGAACTGCCCGACGGGCTCGGCGAGGCCGAGGCCATCGCCATGATCGGCACCGGCCGCACCACGCTCGCCGTCCTCGGCTTCGCCGAGCTGAGCAGCAAGGACGTCGCCGTGGTGACCTCCGCCGCCGGCGGCATCGGCGCCCTCCTCGTGCAGTACGCCAAGAACGCCGGCGCCACCGTCATCGGCCTCGCCGGCGGCCCCGTCAAGGCGGAGCGCGTGCGCGCCCTGGGCGCCGACACCGCCCTCGACTACACCGACCCCGCCTGGCCGGACGCCGCCCGCGCGGCCCTCGGCGGACGGGCCGCCACCGTCGTCTTCGACGGGGTCGGCGGCGAGGCCGCCCGCGCCGCCGTCGGCCTGCTCGGCCCCGGCGGCAGCCACCTGGTCTTCGGCTGGTCCGCCGACGGCCTGACCAGCAGCGGACCGTCGTTCACCCTCGGCGAGGAGGAGCTCGCCGAGCGGGGCATCACCTCCCGCAACGTCCTCGGCCCCGCCATGCTGGAGCGCGTCGGCGGCCCCGAAGGACTGCGCCGCCTGGAGGCCACGGCCCTCGCCGACGCCGCCGAGGGCCGCGTCACCCCGCTGGTCACCCGCTTCCCCCTCACCGAGGCCGCCGAAGCCCACCGGGCCCTCGAAACCCGGCGCACGGTCGGCAAGGTGGTGCTCGTCCCGTAGCACCGCCGCCCCGTAGAGCTCACAGAACCCGTCCCATAAACGGAGTCCCGCCTTCGACAGGCGTCCCTCACCCGTCCGGCCTACGCTGGAGTGCGGATCTCTGCACGTACGGCCGTGAGAGCGGGTCCCATGAGTTCCTCGGACACAGGCCCCATACCGATATCCCCCTCCGCACCCGACCCCCGCCGCTGGTGGGCCCTGGTCGTCATCGCGATCGCCCAGCTGATGGTCGTCCTGGACGCCACCATCGTGAACATCGCCCTGCCGTCCGCACAGCGCGCCCTGCACATGTCGGACGGCAACCGGCAGTGGGTCATCACCGCCTACACCCTGGCCTTCGGCGGCCTGCTGCTCCTCGGCGGCAGGATCGCCGACCTGGCCGGCCGCAAGCGCACCTTCATGACCGGCCTCGTCGGCTTCGCCGCCGCCTCCGCCCTCGGCGGCGCCGCGCACACCTCCGGCCTGCTGTTCATGGCCCGCGCCCTGCAGGGCGCCTTCGCCGCGCTCCTGGCCCCCTCCGCGCTCTCCCTGCTGACCACCACCTTCACCGTCGGCAAGGAACGCGCGAAGGCCTTCGGCATCTACGGCGCCATCGCGGGCGGCGGCGCCGCGATCGGACTGATCGCCGGCGGCCTGCTCACCGAATACCTCGACTGGCGCTGGTGCCTCTACGTGAACGTGCCGATCGCCCTGGCCGCCCTGCTCGGCGCCGGAGCCTTCCTCCACGACGACCGGCGCCGCGGCGAACGCCCCCGCCTGGACATCCGCGGCGTCCTCCTGGGCTGCGGCGGCCTCGTCTGCATCGTCTACGCCTGCAGCGAGGCCGAGCCGCGCGGCTGGGGCGACCCGCTCGTCCTCGGCCTGCTGTGCGGCGGCGTGGCGCTCCTGTGCGCCTTCGCGTGGTGGCAGAGCCGCGCGCCGAGCCCGCTGCTCCCCCTGCAGATCGTCCGCGACCGCAACCGCGGCGGGGCGTTCCTGACGATGGGCCTGGCCGTCATCGCCATGTTCGGCATGTTCCTGTTCATGACCTACTACCTGCAGGTCGTCCTCGGCTACTCCCCCGTGAAGACCGGCCTCGCGTTCCTCCCCATGACCGCGGCCATCGTCGCCGGGTCCACCCAGATCTCCGCCCGCCTGCTGAACCACGTGCCCCCGCGGGCGCTCATGGTGCCCGGTGCCGTCCTCGCCGCCGGCGGGCTGTTCCTGCTCACGTTCCTGCCCGTCGAGCCCGCCTACGCCAGCCACGTCCTGCCCGCCGAGCTCCTCGTCGGCCTCGGCATGGGCCTGATCTTCATGCCCGTCATGGCCACCGCCACCGCAGGCGTCGCCCCGCAGGACGCCGGCGTCACCTCCGCCACGGTCAACACCGCGCAGCAGGTGGGCGGCTCCATCGGCACCGCCCTCCTCAACACCATCGCCACGTCCACCAGCGCCGCCTACATCACCGCCCACCTCAAGACCGCCGCAGCCACCGCCGCGGCGACCGGCGGCGCCCTGACCCCCGCCGCCCGCGACACCGTCGTCAAGACCGGCGTCGTCCACGGCTTCCACGTCGCGATCGCCTGGGGCTCGGGGATCATGCTCCTCGCCGGCCTCGTCGCCGGCATCCTGGTCACGGCCGGACCGCCCGAGCACGCGAGCCCCCTCGGGGACGTCGAGGCGAGCCCGCCCGGCACGGAGACCGCCGAGGCCGAGGAACGGCACCACATGCGCGCCCACGAGCCGGGGGACGGCCCCACATGACCACCCCGGCGAACGCCCCCGCGAAAACCGCCGGCCCCGTGCGCCGCCGCCCTCCGCAAATGACCCGGTAAACCACCCGGGACCCCGGGGCGGAACCGGTGGCCGCTACGCCACCACCCGCATCCCGTGCGCCGTATTGTTCAACCGCCGCCCACCCGACTCCGTGCACACGACGATGTCCTCGATCCGCACACCGAAACGCCCCGGAAGATAAATCCCCGGTTCGATGGAGAAACACATCCCCGGCACCAGCGGCAGGTGTTCGCCCTCCACCAGATACGGCGGCTCGTGCGTCGTCACACCGATGCCGTGCCCCGTACGGTGAATGAAGTATTCCCCGAACCCCGCCGCCCGGATGACCTGCCGCGCCACCCGGTCGACCTCCTGGCACGCCACGCCCGGCCGCACCGCCTCGAACGCCGCCTGCTGCGCCTCGCGCACCACGTCGTGCACCTTGCGCTCCTCGGCCGTCGCCAGCCCCACGTGCACCGTACGCGTCGTGTCCGAGCCGTAGCCATCCTTCAGGCCGCCGAAGTCCATGACGACCATGTCACCCAGCTCGATGACCCGGTCGCCCGCTTCATGATGCGGATCGGCACCGTTCGGACCGGATCCGACAATCGTGAAGTCCACCTGACTGTGGCCGTGTTCGAGCAGCAGGCGCGCCAGGTCGGCCGCCACCTCCCGCTCCGTCCGGCCCTCGAACTGCAGCCCCGACACGTCCTCGTACGCGGCGTCCGCCGCCGCGCCCGCGGCCGCGAGCCGCTCCACCTCGTAGGCGTCCTTCACCGCCCGCAGCATCGGCATGACCTCGGTGAACGCCCCGTACGACACCTCCGGGCAGGCCCGTTGCAGACCCAGCAGGTGCAGCGCCCAGGCATTGTCCGAGACGCCGTAGCGGCTCCTCGGCCGGAGCAGCGGGGCCAGCGCCGCGTACGGATCCTGGCCGTCGCTCCAGCCGGTGACCGACAACGACGGTGCCGCCGGGGCACGTTCGGCGTCGGGCCGCTCCAGGGCGGGGACGAGCAGCCGCGGCCGCTCGCCCGGCGCGATCAGCAGGGCGGTCAACCGCTCGGTGGGAGGCGGGCGGTAGCCCGTGAGCCAGTCCAAGTCGGGGCCCGGTGTGACGATCAGACCGGCCAGGCCGGAGTCGGCGGCCTCGACGGCGGCGCGCTCCAGGCGGTCGGCATAGGCCGGCCCGCCCGAGGATCCACCGGGCGGGGTCGGGGCGGGGGCGGCGGCATCGCTCATGGGGGCAGAGTAATCCTGACGAAGGCGCCCGGCGCCGCGTTTCTCTACCCCACGGGTGACACTCCCTCATCCGGCCGGATGAGAGCGACCCCGACCCAGGACCGATTTCCCGGCGATTTTGTTGTGGAGGCAATTCGGGGCTGTCTAGCGTGTTCATGCCTTGCCTGCCGTCCGCCCACCTGAAGCGACCGCGGGAATCACCTAGCTAGGAGCACCAAGCATGTTCCGACGAGTCGGGCGGTTCGCCGTCCACCGACCATGGCTGACCATCGCCGGCTGGATCGTCGCCGCAGTGGCCCTCGTCCTGCTGGCACCGGGGCTGAAGTCCACGACCGATGAAACGGAATTCCTTCCTTCGCATTATGAATCCGTGCAGGCGGGCAAACTCCAGGAAAAGGCCTTCCCCAAGACCGAACAGCCCTCCGCCATCGTCGTCTTCCAGCGCTCCGACGGCGGAAAGCTCACCGACGCCGACCGCGCCGACGTCGCCAAGGTCACCCGCGGCCTGGACGACAAGCACCGCAAGGGCGTCGCCCGCATCGCGACGAGCCCGCAGGCCGTCTCCCCCAACGGCGAGATCGCCCTCGCCAACATCGTCGCGACCGACAGGAACTCCCAGGACGGCACCCTGCCCAACGCCGTCAAGGACCTCCGCGAGGACGCCAAGGGCCTGCTGGACGGCACCCACCTCAAGGCCGGCTTCACCGGTCAGGCGGCCACCAACCTGGACGCCCAGGAGTCCTCCGGCGACACCGACTCGATGATCATGTCGGCCACGCTCCTCCTGATCGTCGTCCTGCTGCTGGTCATCTTCCGCAGCCCGCTGATAGCGCTGATGCCCGTCCTCATCATCGCCCTCGTCTTCGCCGTCGCCCTCGGACTCATCGGCACCGCCGCCCACCTCGGCGGACTCAAGGCCGACACCTCCATCTCCGCCATCCTCATCGTCGTCCTCTTCGGCGTCGGCACCGACTACATCCTCTTCCTGCTCTTCCGCTACCGCGAGGAACTGCGCGCCGGACAGCAGCCCAAGGAGGCCCTCACCAACGCCGTCGCCCGCGTCGGCGAGACCATCGCCTCCGCCGCCGGCGCCGTCATCGTCGCCTTCCTCGCCCTCCTGCTCTCCACCATGGGCATGATGCGAGCGATGGGCCCCTCGCTCGCCATCGCCGTCGGCGTGACCCTCGTCGCCGCCCTCACCCTCGTGCCGGCCGTCTTCTCCCTGCTCGGCACCAAGGCCTTCTGGCCCTCCAAGGCCTGGAAGAAGCGCCCGCGCAACCGCGTCGCAGGCGGCCTCGGCGCGCTCGTCGCCCGCCGCCCCGCCGTCATCGCCACGCTCTCCGCCGCCGTCCTGGCCGTCCTCGCCCTCGGCGCCCTCAGCTTCAAGGCCGAGTTCGACACCGACAGCCAGCTGCCGCAGAAGCTGGAGTCGGTCCAGGCCATGAAGGACCTCCAGCGCGGCTTCTCCGCCGGCCAGTCCGACCCCGCCATGGTCTACGTCGAATCCCGCGGCGGCACCCTCGACAAGGGCGCCCTCGGCACGTACAAGAAGGAGCTCGCCGGGATCGACGGCGTCGGCGGCGTCTCCGACCCGGTCGTCAGCCCCGACGGCACCGTCGCCCAGTACAGCGTCGTCCTCAAGTACCGCCCCACCGAGGACAAGGCCATCGAACTCGCGGGCGGCACGCTGCGCGACAGCGCCCACAAGGCCGCACCCGACGGCGCCAAGGCCTACGTCGGCGGCACCTCCGCCGTCCTCGCCGACGTCGAGAAGGCCGTCAACCACGACTACAAGCTCGTCTTCCCCATCGCCGGCCTCGCGATCATGATCATCCTGGGCCTGCTGCTCCGCAGCCTCGTCGCCCCGCTCTACCTGATGATCGCCGTCGCCCTCGGCTTCGGCGCCACCCTCGGCTCCACGGTCTGGCTCTTCCAGGACCTCCAGCACAAGAACGGCCTGCTGTTCATGCTGCCGGTCATCGTCTACCTCTTCGTCGTCGCCATCGGCACCGACTACAACATCCTCATGGTCGCCCGCCTGCGCGAGGAGGTCCGGCGCGGCGTCCCGGCCCGCGAGGCCGTCCGCACCGCCGTCGCCCGCTCGGCCCCCACCATCGCCTCCGCCGCGGTCATCCTCGCCGGCACCTTCGGCGTCCTCCTGCTGGCCGACAACTCGATGCTCCAGCAGATGGGCTTCGCCGTCGCCTTCGGCATACTGCTCACGGCCTTCGTGATGGCCATGCTGCTCGTCCCGACGGTCACGTCCCTCCTGGGCCACAAGGCCTGGTGGCCGGGCCACCAGGACGCCCCGCGGGCCGGCTCCGCGGCCGAGACGGTCCCCGCCCAGGGCCGGGGCCGCCACCGGGGGGTGGAGGAGGAGATCCACAGCTGAAGAGTCAGCGGTCCGTAGGCGATCGCAAAGACCGAGGGCCCTCCGCGATCCTTCGCGGAGGGCCCTCGCTGCGCTGAGCTGCGCTTTCCTGAGCCGCCTGTCGGATTCGAACCGACGACCCTCGCTTTACAAGAGCGACGCTCTGGCCAACTGAGCTAAGGCGGCCTGACGTGCGCGAACACTGCCCGCGGACGCGGCACCACTCTACACAGCGCCCCGTTCCACCAGCCACAGGCTTGTTGCCGGTGAAACCAGGGCCTTGAGCCGCGCCTCCGCCAGTGACACAAGGCCCTCCCCCGGGTACCGTCACCCCCAACCCGGTCCAAATGGACTGGACCACTCCCTCTACTCGGATCGTCCGGCACGTTCCTGCCGGTGAAGGGACCGCATCACCATGGCCACGGTCACGTACGACAAAGCCACCCGGATCTACCCCGGGGCCGACAAGCCCGCCGTCGACCAGCTCGACATCGCCATCGAGGACGGTGAGTTCCTCGTCCTGGTCGGCCCGTCCGGGTGCGGGAAGTCCACCTCGCTGCGGATGCTCGCGGGGCTGGAGGACGTCAACGGAGGGTCGATCAGGATCGGGGACCGCGACGTCACCCATCTGCCGCCGAAGGACCGGGACATCGCCATGGTGTTCCAGAACTACGCGCTCTACCCGCACATGACCGTCGCCGACAACATGGGCTTCGCGCTGAAGATCGCGGGCGTGCCCAAGTCGGAGATCCGCCAGAAGGTGGAGGACGCGGCGAAGATCCTGGACCTCACCGAGTACCTGGGGCGCAAGCCGAAGGCGCTCTCGGGCGGTCAGCGCCAGCGCGTGGCGATGGGGCGGGCGATCGTGCGCGAGCCGCAGGTGTTCCTGATGGACGAGCCGCTGTCGAACCTCGACGCGAAGCTGCGCGTGCAGACGCGCACGCAGATCGCCGGGCTGCAGCGCCGGCTCGGCATCACCACGGTCTACGTCACCCACGACCAGGTCGAGGCCATGACGATGGGCGACCGCGTGGCCGTCCTCAAGGACGGGCTGCTGCAGCAGGTCGACACGCCGCGGAACATGTACGACCGGCCGGCGAACCTGTTCGTCGCCGGGTTCATCGGCTCGCCGGCCATGAACCTGGTCGAGGTGCCGGTGACCGACGGCGGCGTGAAGTTCGGCAACAGCGTCGTCCCGGTGTCGCGCGAGGCGCTCGCGGGCACCGGCAAGGGTGACCGCACGGTCACGGTGGGTGTCCGCCCCGAGCACTTCGACGTGATCGAACAGAACGGCGAGGCGGCCAGGTCGCTCGGCAAGGAGTCGAAGGACGCCCCGGCGGGCCTCGCCGTCACCGTCAATGTCGTGGAGGAGCTCGGCGCCGACGGATACGTGTACGGCACGGCCGAGGTCGGCGGCGAGCGGAAGGACCTCGTCGTCCGCGTGAACGGCCGCAACGTGCCCGAGAAGGGCTCGATCCTGCACGTCGTCCCGCGCCCGGGTGAGCTGCACGTCTTCTCGACCTCTTCCGGCGAGCGCCTGAGCGACTGACGCCGGCGCCGGGCCCGCCGCCCGGACGAAACCTCCGCCCCCGTGCCGCCAAAAGGCCGGGGGCGGGGTGTTTTTCGGGTCGAAGTCGCACCGGTTGCCGTTTTCCCCGGCAGATCGCCCTTTTCGAGCGCCGTGCGTCAACTCGGCGACACGTCGCACCCCCTGACATATCCCTCGACCGGGTGACTAGATGTCGCGGCGTCATTACCCCTCGCTACCATCTGCGGCATGAACCAGGCCGCCCGCCACATCGGCAGAACCCTTGCCTTCGTACTCCCCGTCGTTCTCGTCCTCTCGGGAACCCTCGCGGTGACCCGCGTCCCGTGGGCCGCGCCTGCCGATTCGCAGGTGCTCACCGCGTCCTCCAACACCGCCTCCACCCAGGCCCGCGGCCTCGCCCCGCACGAGGTGCTGCGCGACAAGCTGCTGACCGAGATGCAGGAGAAGAACCCGGGCGTCGCCCTCACCCACCTCCAGCAGGCCACCAACGGCCGCCCCTCGCTGGCCCGGCACTGCGTCGAGATCGCACGCAGCCTCGGCCGCGCGGCGGTCGCGAAGTACGGCCCCAAGCAGGCCCAGAGCTACGCCCGGCCCGTCTGCGACACCTCGTACGCCTCCGGCGTCCAGGCCCGCTGACCACCGCCACGGGGCACGGCTGCCGCGCCACCACCGGTCCGCCCGCGGACGGCACCGCATATCGTGCGGGGCATGACCGGCACGCACGCGTATCCGTACCCCACCCAAGCCGTGATCCTGGCCGGCGGCCAGGGGTCGCGGCTGCGCCCGTACACCGACGACCGACCCAAGCCGATGGTCGAGATCCCCGGCACCGGGACCCCGATCATCGGCCATCAGCTGGCCTGGCTGGCCGCCGAGGGCGTCACCGACGCCGTGGTCTCGTGCGGCCATCTGGCAGAGGTCCTGCAGGACTGGCTCGTGTCGGCCGAACTGCCGCTGCGGGTGACCACCGTCGTCGAGAAGGAGCCGCTCGGCCGGGGCGGCGGCCTGAAGTTCGCGGCGGCCTCGCTGCCCCACCCCGACCGGCCCTGGTACGCCACCAACGGCGACATCTGGACCCGCTTCTCGCTGCGCGAGATGGCCGCCTTCCACCACGAGCGTGACGCGGCGGCCACCCTGGCCCTGGCCCGGCCCCGGATCCCCTGGGGGGCCGTCGAGACCGACGAGTTCGGGCACGTGCTGGACTTCATCGAGTCCCCGCCCTCCCCGTATCTGATCAACGCGGGCGTCTACGTCTTCTCCGCCGCCTTCACCGGCATGCTGCCGGAGCGCGGAGACCACGAGCGCACGACGTTCCCCCGGCTGGCGCGCGAGCGGCGCCTCGCGGGCTATCCGCTGCCGCACGGCGCGTACTGGCGGGCCATCGACACCGCCAAGGACCTGACGGAGGCGGCGAAGGAGCTGGCCGGCGCCTAGATGAGTCATTCCGAAGTGATCAGTGGTCGTAGGCGATCAGGGACCGTGTGACCGGCTGTCCGGTCTTGTGGTTGTGCCAGATCGGTCTCCGTCTGCGCGTCCGTCCCGGTCCCGGCCCGGGATTGCCCGAACCCCCGTGCCATGCCCATGCCATCGATGTCATAGTTGGACGTTGTGTGGACAACGCTTGCGCCGCTCATCGGCGTCCTGCTCGGCGGGCTCATGTCGATGCTGGCCCAGCGCTCGGCAGGACGCGCCTTGGAACGCAGCGAGGCGCGCCGCAGTGTTCGTGAACTTGCCGAGGCGCGCCGCAACGAGCGTCTCACTCACCTCATCGAATTTCTGTCTGCGGTGCAGGAAGCTGAACGAGTCGCGGTGGATCGGTATCACCACAACCTGGCTGACGAGCAGTGGCAGGCCCGGGCAAGGCAGGTCCTTGACAGGGTGTGGGTGATGCAGAAGACGATCCACGTGCTGTGCACGCCTGAGGTCAGCGAAGCGGCACGCAGCCTCGCGTGGGCAGTACAGGAGGTGATCAGGAAGGGCCCCGAAGACCCGGGAGAGCCACAGGATGAGAAGGTCTGGGCACACATACGTCCGAGCCGACAGGCATTCCTTGATCTCGTGCGCGACCAGCTGAGTTGAAACCCCGTGGAGGGATTCGGCAGCTGCCGTGAGCGGCCCGGGACAAGCAGCACCGGCTCCGGCCTCCATTGTGCGGCGAGCGTCATCCACTTCGCCGGCTTCTCGAGGGACGCAAAGCCCGCCTTGGCGCAGGAGGCGTGCATGCCCACGGGCCGGCAGCAGGCCATCGAATGGCCCCTTGGCCCATCGGCAAGCTGAACACGATCACTTCGGAATGACTCGTCCAGGTGCGCCGGTGAGCGCCGATTCCGCCGGACCCTCGCCGTCGTGGCGCGCCGCCATCGCGCAGGTGCTTCCCGCCGGTGGTGCAGTTCCACAGCGACGGCCCCCGCACCCGGAAGGGTGCGGGGGCCGTCGCTTCGGCGGAAGGCCGCTCAGCCCAGGAGGCCGCCGAGCGCCCCCGTGCCGCCGCCGGACGAGCCGCCGGAGGACGAGCCGCCGCCGGTGCTGCTCGACGTGCTGCCCGCGCCGCTGGAGGCCGACGAGCCGCCCGAGGGGCTGCGCGGCGCGGCCGGCGGGGCCTGGTGCCGCGGAGTCTGCGGGGCGGGGCGGACGCCCTGGCTGGCGCCGGGCCGGCCCGCGCCGCCCGCTGCGGCGCCGGTGGGGGTACGGGCGGCGCCGGGCGCGGCCGGGGCGGTCGCGGACGGGGTCGCCGAGTGGGTGCCGGGGGCCGTGGGCGTGGGGGTGCCGGCGGCCGACGGGCCGTGGGTGCCGCCGCGCGGCGTGGCGGCGGTGGGGCTCTGCGGGTACGGCGAGCCGGGGAGGTTGTTGATCGGGGGGTCGCTGGGGCCGGGGACCTTGACGGTCTGGGAGGAGCGGACGGCGCCGCCGAGGGTGGAGCCGACCAGCAGGGTGAGGCCGATGACGACCGTGGCCATGATCGTGCCGCGGCGCAGGACGCGCCGCCGCAGGTCCCACAGCTCGGCGCGCGGGCCGAGCCGGCGCCAGGCCTCGCCCGCGAGGCGTCCGTCGATGGAGTAGAAGGGCGCCCCGGCGATCACGAGGGGGCTCCAGGCGGCCAGGTAGATGATGTCGGGGGCGTCGTAGACGGGGGTGCTGCGCCAGCTGACGGTGACGATCAGGACGGCGGACAGCAGCACGCCGACGGAGGCGGCGAGGCGCTGCCAGAGGCCGAAGATGGTCAGCACGCCGACGACGACCTGGAGGAAGGCGACGGTGAGGCCGGCGCCCACGGGGTGGGCGAGGGCGAGGTCGCGCAGGGGCTCGGCGGCGGGCCAGGGGTGGAGGGCCGTGAGCCAGGCGACCATGGAGCCGCGCTTGCCGCCGTCGAAGTAGACGGGGTCGCAGAGCTTGCCCATGCCGGCGTAGATGGAGATCAGGCCGAGGAAGATCCGCAGGGGCAGCAGGACGACGCCGAGGTTCATCCGGCGGCCGGGGTAGTAGGCGTGCCGGACGGAGTCGTGGTGGCGCTTGGTGGCGCCCTCCTCGCCGTCCGCGCCCTCGGCGCCCTCGTCGTCGTATTCCGCGTCGTAGCCGTCGGGGTCGTCCGGGCCGCCGAACTGCGGATAGCGGTAGCGGTCTTCGTCGTACGCGCTGCCGGTGGGGCGGACGCCGTGCAGGAGCTGCGTCTCGGGGGCGGCGGGGCCGGCGGCGTCGACGAGCTCGCCGGGGCCGGTGCGCTCGCCGTGGCTGCGGGGGCCGACGACGGAGGGGGGCTGGTCGCCGACGCGGATGCGGGGCAGCACCTGGGTGGAGCCCGCGTCGGTGACGGCGGAGTCCCGTACGGCCTGCAGGAGTTCGGTGGGCGCCGCGTCGCCGGGTGCGGCCCGCCCGCTCCACACCACGGGAGCGCGCCGTTTGGGCGTGCTCTTGACGGTGGGCAGCTGCGCCGTGTCGGCGATGCCTGCGTACTGGCGGGCGACGCGCGGGGGCCGGGCGAGCTGCACGCGGAAACTCACGTGGTTGACGGCGATCTGCGCCGGGTCGGACGGAACCTTCACCGTACTCAGCGCGGGCTGGTCGTCGTACCCGGAAGAGCTTCCCCCCGTGGGTGTGCGGGGTGTTCTGGTGTCCACACTCATCTAACCGAGTGACTTCTGATTAGGACACTGCCTTGACCGAGTCGAACTGTCCGGGTCGCGTCAACGGGACTCGTCAATTACGCGCTCAAGCGCAGGACGGGCCGGTGAACCGGCCCGTCCTGCGCTTGAGGAGAGTTTTGTCAGGCCCGGCGGCGCGCGGCCTCGTAGAGCACGACGCCCGCCGCGACACCGGCGTTGAGCGACTCCGCGCCGCCCGGCATCGGGATGCGCACGCGGAAGTCGCAGGTCTCGCCGACGAGGCGGGAGAGGCCCTTGCCCTCGCTGCCGACGACGATGACGACCGGGCCTTCGAGGGCCTCCAGCTCGTGGAGCTCGACGTCGCCGTCGGCGGCGAGGCCGACGACCATCAGGCCCTCCTTCTGGTACGACTCGAGCATCCGCGTCATGTTGGTGGCGCGGGCGACGGGCGTCCGGGCGGCGGTGCCGGCGGAGGTCTTCCAGGCGCTGGCGGTCATGCCGGCCGCGCGGCGCTCGGGGACGACCACGCCGTGGCCGCCGAAGGCGGAGACGGAGCGGACGACGGCGCCGAGGTTGCGCGGGTCGGTGATGCCGTCGAGGGCGACGATCAGCGGGTCCTCGCCGTCGTCGAAGGCGGCGGCGGTGAGGTCCTCGGGGTGGGCGTACTCGTAGGGCGGGACCGACAGGACGAGGCCCTGGTGGTTGAGGCCGTTCGTCATGCGGTCGAGCTCGGGACGGGGGGCCTCCATGAGGTTGAGGCCCTTTTCCGTGGCGAGCTGGAGGGCTTCGCGGACCCGCTCGTCGTTGTCCAGGTACTGCTGGACGTAGAGGGTCTTGGCGGGCACGCCCTCGCGCAGCGCCTCGACGACGGAGTTGCGGCCGACGACGAGCTCGTTGGGGCCCTTGGGGCCGCCGCGGCGCGGGGCGGGGCGGCGGGCCGCCGCCTGCTTGGCCTGGGCGTTGGCGAGACGGTTCTTCTTGTGTCCCTTGCGCATGGAGGCGGGCGGGGTCGGGCCCTTGCCCTCCAGGCCCCGGCGCCGCTGGCCGCCGCTGCCGACCGTCGCGCCCTTCTTGTTGGACGTGCGGCGGTTCCTGCGCTGGCTGTTGCCGGCCATGGGGTCACCTGACTTCTTCTACTCTGCCGCCTTCGCACCGACCGGTCCCGGCGGAGCCCTGCGGGCTTTGGACGGCTGCGCCGGACTCGGTCCGGCGGTTGCCTACTACGTACGTACGAAAAGTGTCCCTCAGGACAGCGACCAGCGCGGTCCCGACGGGGTGTCCTCGATGGCGAGGCCGGCCTGCTGGAGCTGGTCGCGGATGGCGTCGGCGGCGGCCCAGTCCTTGCGGGTGCGGGCGGCCTGGCGCTGGTCGAGGACGAGGCGGACCAGGGAGTCCACGACGCCGTGGAGGTCGTCGCCGCGGCCGGCGGAGGCGCCGGCCCACTGCTCGTCGAGGGGGTCGAGGCCGAGGACGCCGAGCATGGCGCGGACCTCGGCCAGGCGGGCGACGGCGGCCTCCTTGTCGTCCGCGGTCAGGGCGGAGTTGCCCTGGCGGACGGTGGTGTGCACGATCGCGAGGGCCTGGGGGACGCCCAGGTCGTCGTCCATGGCCTCGGCGAAGGCGGGCGGGACCTCGGCGGCGGGCTCGACGGTCTTGCCGGCCAGCTCGGTGGCGCGCTGCATGAAGCCCTCGATCCGCGCGAACGCGGCCTCGGCCTCGCGCAGGGCCTCCTCGCTGTACTCGATCATCGAGCGGTAGTGCGGGGTGCCGAGGTAGTAGCGCAGGACGATGGGGCGCCAGTGCTTGACCATCTCGGAGACGAGGACGGAGTTGCCGAGGGACTTCGACATCTTCTCGCCGCTCATGGTGACCCAGGCGTTGTGCACCCAGTACGAGGCGAAGTCGTCGCCGAAGGCCTTGGCCTGGGCGATCTCGTTCTCGTGGTGGGGGAAGATCAGGTCGAGGCCGCCGCCGTGGATGTCGAAGGCGGTGCCCAGGTACTTGTGGGCCATGGCGGAGCACTCCAGGTGCCAGCCGGGGCGGCCGCGGCCCCACGGGGTCTCCCAGGAGGGCTCGCCGGGCTTGGCGGCCTTCCACATGGCGAAGTCGCGGGGGTCGCGCTTGCCGGTCTCGCCCTCGCCGGAGGGCTGGAGGAGGTTGTCCAGCTCCTGGTTGGAGAGCTGCAGGTAGCCGGGGAAGGAGCGCACGTCGAAGTAGACGTTGCCGTCGGCCTCGTAGGCGTAGCTGCGCTCGATGAGGCCGCGCATCATCTCGACCATCTCGGTGACGTGGCCGGTGGCGCGGGGCTCGACGGTGGGCGGCAGGCAGCCGAGGACGTCGTAGCCGTTGTTGAAGGCGCGCTCGTTCTCGTAGCCGATGGACCACCAGGGGCGGTTCTGGTCGGCGGCCTTGTTGATGATCTTGTCGTCGATGTCCGTGACGTTGCGGACGAAGGTGACGTCGTAGCCGCGGTAGGTGAACCAGCGGCGGAGGATGTCGAAGTTCAGGCCGGAGCGGATGTGGCCGATGTGCGGGGCGGCCTGCACGGTCGCGCCACACAGGTAGATCGAGACGCAGCCCGGAGTGAGCGGGGAGAAGTCGCGGATCTGCCGGGCGCTGGTGTCGTACAGGCGAATGGTCACGCAACCAGAGTAGTGGGCGTTCGGCAGTGCCCCCGGCAATCGGGGCGCGGAAGGGATGGAACGAGAGGTTCCGAGGGGGAACCACACCCCTTGTCCCCTATCTTCCTAATACGGCCTAATACGGCAAAAGTACAGATCTGCGTGATAGCTTCCCGGGCACTGCCTCACCTTCTCCCCTGGAGGGGCGTTGCACCCCACTCTGCTGCCCGTACAGCACGACGGAAGCCGCGGGCGCGCCCGGCTGGCCGCACTGGACGGGCTGCGGCTGTGCGCGGCGCTGATGGTGGTGGCGTACCACTACGTGGCGTTCGGCAGCGGGGCGTGGCCGGGGACGCCGCCGGAGGTCTTCCCCGCCGCTCACGTGCCGGCGTCGTACGGCTGGCTGGGGGTGCAGCTGTTCTTCATGATCAGCGGCTTCGTGATCTGCATGAGCTGCTGGGGCCGGGGGCCCGGCGAGTTCGCCGTGTCGCGCGTCACCCGGCTCTTCCCCGCGTACTGGTTCTCCGTCCTGGCCGTCGCCCTCGTCGTCTGTCTGTGGCCGGTGGCGGACGAAACCCTCCGCTCGCGTGACGTCGCGGTCAACCTGACCATGCTCCAGTCCCCCCTCGGGGTGGACGCCGTCGACGGCGTGTACTGGACGCTCTGGGTGGAGCTGCGCTTCTACCTGCTCTTCGCCCTCGTCGTCGCCGGGAAGGGGCTCACGTACGCGCGGGCGGTCGGCTTCTGCGTGGTCTGGGGCTTCGCGGCGGCCGTCGCGGCCGCGGTGGACGAGCCGCTGCTCGACCAGGTGCTGCTGCCGGAGGACTGCTGGTACTTCATCGCGGGCATCGCCTTCTACCTCATGCACCGCCACCGCCCGAACCTCGCGCTGTGGCTGCTGGTCGCCGGGTGCTTCCTCGTCGCCCAGCACTGCCTGGTGGCGGCCCAGGCGCGTGCGGAGGGTCACATGGGCCACCGGGTGCCGCACTGGCCGACGGCGGTGCTGCTGGCCGTGTTCTTCGCCGTCATGGCGGCGGTCGCGCTCGGCTGGACGCGCCGGCTCACGCACCGGTGGCTGACCACGGCCGGCGCGCTGACCTATCCCCTCTATCTGATCCACGAGCGCGTGGGCTGGCTGGTGATCCGGCGGACGGCCCGTGACGTGCCCCCGGCCGTCCTGCTGCCCGCGCTGGTGGCGGGGATGCTGGTGACCGCGTGGCTGGTGCACCGCCTGGTGGAGCGGCCGCTGGCCGGGTTGCTGCGGCGCGGTCTGCAGCGCTCGGCGGCGGAGATCCGTACCGGTCTGTCCGGCCCCCCACAAGATCGTCACAAGATCACCTCGGAGACGTTCCAGGCCGGGGGTTGGAATTACGGCAGAGACAGGAGATAACTGTCACGGCGGGCCGGGGGGTCCTTGTGTCAGCATGCCCGCGGACGGCCCTCGTAGGATGAGCCGTCCTGAGCCCGATGGAGAGGACCACATGCGTTTCGCCAGCCGAGGAGATCTCGATGGCGGCCTGGTAGCCGGACAGAAACCTGCGGCTCCCAGGCTCTACGTCCTGGACGGGCTCCGGATCGTCGCCGCCCTCATGGTCGTCTTCTTCCACTACGTGGCGCTGCGGGGAGGCTGGGGCCAGGACCCCGAGCACATCTTCCCCAACCTGTGGAAGTTCGCCCAGTACGGCTGGACGGGCGTCGAGATCTTCTTCCTCATCAGCGGTTTCGTGATCTGTATGAGCACGTGGGGCCGCTCGCTCGGGGACTTCTTCATCTCCCGGGTGTCGCGGGTCTACCCCGCCTACTGGGTCGCGATCCTCCTGACGGCCGCGGTCGTCACGCTGTGGCCGCAGGTGCGCCAGATCAACGGTGGCTTCGACGGCGTCCTCACCAACCTGACCATGCTCCAGTCGGGGCTCGGGGTCTGGGACGTCGACGGCGTCTACTGGACGCTCTTCATCGAGCTGAAGTTCTACGTAATGTTCGCGGTCGTCGTGGCTACGGGCGTGACGTACCGCAAGTGCGTGCTCTTCTGCGTCCTGTGGACGGTCGTCGCACTGGCCTCGGTCCAGGCGGACATCAAGCTCCTCGACCAGTGGGCGATGCCGCTCTACCAGCCGTACTTCGTCGCGGGCATCGCCTTCTACCTGATGTACCGCTACCGCCCCAACGCGCTCCTCTGGGGCATCGCCGCCATGTCGCTGCTCCTCGCCGAGCACCACATCACGCGGCGCGTCGCGGACAACACCACGCACAACATCCCCGCCTGGCCCGCCCGGGTGATCGTCTTCGTCGCGTTCGTGCTGATGGCGCTGATCGCGTGCGGCGTGTTCAACCGGATCCAGTGGCGCTGGCTGTCCACGGCGGGCGCGCTCACCTACCCGCTGTACCTGCTCCACCAGTACATCGGCATGACGGTCATCTACGGCCTGCGCGACCGCATCCCCCGGCACGTGCTGGTCATCAGCCTGGTCGTGGTGATGCTCGGCGCGGCGTGGCTGATGCACAAGCTCGTGGAACGGCCGCTGGGCACGAGGCTGCGCAAGGTGCTGCGCTCCAGCATGGAGGAGGTGCGGCAGCACTCCCCGCGGCGCGGTGCGGCGCCGGCTTCACCGGGGGCCGCGCAGGGCGCTCCGCAGGGCGCTTCGCCGGTGCCCGAGCAGCACGCGGGGCGCGGTGAGGTCCGCGAGGGCGCGGTGGCGCAGCGGCTGCGGGCGTACGAGACGGGCACGTACGAGCAGCAGCCGGGCGACCGGGTGGCCGTGGGCCGGCCGGACGGGACCTGAGCCCCCACCGCTGACGTACGGGTCAGGGCCGGACCTCTCACGGGTCCGGCCCTGACCCGTACGGGCGCGTTCCGGCTTGTCCCGGCTTGTACGCGCCCCTTTCCCGCGCCGGCGGCATACGGTGAGCGCGATCGCGTACGCGCACGCTCCCCAGGGAAGGAACCGCCGTGGTTGCCACGCTCTCCGACGACCTGAAGAAGCTCCTCGACGACGCCCCCGTCTTCGCGACGGTCGCCACGGTCCAGCCGGACGGCAGCCCCCAGCTCACGGTCACCTGGCTCACGCGCGACGGCGACGACCTGCTGATCTCCACGACCGTCGGGCGGCGCAAGGAGCAGAACATGCGCCGCGACCCGCGCGTCACGGTGATGATCAACCCGCCGAACGCTCCGTACACCTACGCCGAGGTGCGCGGCACGGCCACGATCACCACCGAGGGCGGCCAGGAGCTGATCGACGAGCTCTCACGGAAGTACACGGGCAAGGACTACGCCGACTTCAACCCGGCGGCGAAGGACGACGCGCAGCGGGTGGTCGTGCGGGTGACGCCGCGGGAGGGGGGGGGGGGGGGGGGGGCCCCCCCCCCCCCCCCGCGGCCCCCC